>NZ_JBITCK010000004.1:495718-730222 GCF_044453135.1 Nocardia sp. NPDC051750
GTGCGGGGGGGGGGGTGATTATGTTCTCTCCCGCTGCGGGGGGCCGCCCGCGGGGGGGGGGGGGGGGGGGGCCGCGGGGGGGGCTGGGGGGGGGGGGGGGGGGGGGGGGGGGGGGGCGCCCCGCGCCCGCCCCCCACTACCGCGTGCGCGAGGTCAGTTCTCCGCGCAGACCCACATCCATTCGGTGCCGTAGTGTTCGGCGGCGCCCTCGTCGAGGTGGACCCACTCGTAATGACCCGGCACGCCGCCACCCGCGGTGCACGGGTCGCCGACCTTCTGGCCGTCCGGCGGCGGGGGCGGGCCGGGCTGTTCCGTTCCCGGGAGCCCGGGCAGATCGGCGCTACCGGACGGGAGTGCGGCGGCCGTGGCCCCCGAGAAACCCATGACTGCCAGGGACATTGCCGCGATCATGCAGGCTTTCTTCATAAAATGCGTCTCCAGTCGACATTCGTTCACGGTCGGCCCCTGCGACCGGTCAGGGTCGCAAGGGGGAACGGAGTACGCCGCCTGCGCCCGAATCGGCCGGTCGTAGGAGAGCCGGTGCCATGCTAGTGGTGGAGCAGCTGTACTGCGAACCGGTACGCTCACGCTGCCAAGCGCTCAACGGCCGGTGGGACAGCTTGCGTCTATCACGGTATGAGGGTTGGCCGAAGCGCCGCGTCGGACGACATACTGCTGGGGTGGAACAGATTTCCTCACCGGAGCCTCCAGATCTGGCCGGGCCGGTCCGGGTGCGGTGTCGCGGCGCGCAACATTGGGTCGGTGTGGCAGGCGGCGTGGTGGTGGCGCCGGAACACAGCGTTGAAGAGATCCGGCGCGAGCAGGCGTTGCAGGCGTTGGGCGCGGAACTCGACGGATGTTTCGAGATGGTGCTGGGCGACGGCTATCAAAGGCAACTGGATCAGTTGCTGCGCAGTGCGATCGGCCGCGGCGATGTCGCCGCGATCGACACCCTGGTGGGGTGGGGCGCCGATCCGAACGCCCGGGTGAAATCCGGTCGGACCGCTCTCGTAGAAGCGGTACGCGGTGGCAGGCCGGATATCGTGCGGGCTCTGCTGGCGGCGGGAGCCTCCCTGTATTACTCCGAGGACGCCCTGGACGAGGCCGTCGGGACCGGAGTGATCGAGATCGTCCGGGATCTGCTGGCCGCCGGCGCGGACCCGAACCGGTTGCCCGGACGCTTCGGCGCATTGGCCAATGCGGTTGAGCGCGGCGATGCTGTGATGGTGCGGGTACTGCTCGACAGCGGTGCGGAGGTGCTCGACAGGCTCAACCCCGGCCGTTGGTCGATCCACCCGGGGTCAGTTCACGACACCGAGATCCAGCGCATCCTCGTCGAGACCGCCTGGCAACGCGACCGGCTCGACGCCACGGTGGTCCGGGACTGTATCTGGTCGGGTTTCATCGATCCGGACGAACCTGTCGGCGGAACGACCGCGCTGATCCGGAATGCCGGTGCCCGCAACGTGTCCGGGGTCCGGGTGCTGCTCGAGGGCGGTGCGGACCCGAACCTCGCGGATACCGCCGGGCGGACTCCCTTCGTCGTCGCGTTGGAGGCCGGCAGTTTCGAGATCATGGCACTGCTGGCAGATGCCGGCGCCGACGTGAATGTGAGCTGTTCGCGCGGGACGGCCCTGCACCTGGCCGCGGAGGAGGGCTCCCTGTGGTTCGCCCGGAAATTCCTGCGCGCGGGCGCCCGGGTCGATGCGCCCAGTAGCAACGGGTCGCCGCTGCACCGGGCGATCCGCCGGGGCCACGGAAGAATGGTTCGGCTTCTGGTCGTCGAGGAGGGTGCCGACGTGTCGGCGCGGGACCCGCTCGGCAGAACCCCCCGCGACCTTGCGGCGGCTCGCCCCGAGCTCCTCGAACTGCTCGGCGAGGTATGACGACCAGACCGGCGAAGTCCGGTTGTTCCGCGGGTCATGTCCGGCCGCGGGGGTCGATAACGACCGTTTCGACCCAATCGGGCGGCGCGGGCGCCTGTTCCCCGATGAGTACCGCGATCACCTTGGCGGAGGACGGTGTCAGGGGCCAGCCGGTGAAACCGTCCGTGAGCACAACCACTACCTGGGGGCGTGCGGGCAGCGCAATCGCGGCGTCGATACCGAGCGTGAGATCGGTTCCGCCGCCGCCCCGCAACTCGATACCCGCGACACCGGTGATATCGCCGAGTACATGGACTTCCGCATCGCAGGTGAGGGCCGTGACCCGGCCGGACCCGACACCCACGGCCCGCAATATCCCGGTGACCTCGCCGAGCGCGAGGCCGAGGATCTCCTCCTCCATAGACGCGGAGGTATCGATGACGACGGCAACGGAGAGGACCGGCCGAGCCAGGCGCGGGAGGGCCACACCCGGGAAGGCCGAGGCACGCCGGGACGGCCGGGTCCGGGTGTAGTCGGTGGCGCCGCCTGCCCAGGCCAGCGCCGCACGCAGGCTGCCGCCGAGCTGTTTGCGCCAATCGACCAGCGGCTGCCGGGTCCGGTTCGCCCAGCGCAGCCAACCTCCGGGGATCTCGCCACGCCCGGTGTTGTGAGCCACGATGGCCGCGGCCGTCGCCTGGCACAATGCCGCCGCCTCCATCCGGTCCACACCGGGTAGCGACCCGGCGGCGGATTCCCAGGGACGTTGCCCCGGTACCGCGCCCGACCCGCAATCGTGGTCGGGGTATTCGCCGGCGTCGAGGTGGTCCAATTCGGGAAGGTAGTTCTCGAACAGGTCACCGTCCGGAAGCCCGAAGGTGTACGGGTACACAGCCCCGTCCGGGAGCGGGATATCTGCGTCGCACAGGTCGTCGTTGATCTCGCAGTCCTGCGCGATGTTGATTGTGCGGGCAGGCATCCGCTCGGGCAGCTGGGCCGCCCGGTCGTGATGCCCGCGCAGCAGATGCCAGACCTCGTGGATCACCGAGCCGGCGAGCTCGGGAATATCGGTGTCCGCGACGAAATCCGGGTTCACGTAGCAGCGCCAGCGCGCGTCGACTGCGAGGGTGGGGACCCGCTCGGTGGGCACCATCTGCATCGCGTACAGCGCGGTGGCCAGGTAGGGGCAGGTGCCGGCGGCCCGGAAGCGCGCGGCCAGGAGCTTGGTGCGGTCCATCGCGGGAGAACCGTTCGTCACCGCGGTGTCAGGCGGCCGGACAGACGCAACACCTCGACGAAGGCGTCCAGAGCCGGCGGGGCGGGCCAATCCGTCCCGTTCCGCAGGACCGCCAAGTCGAGGGCGGCCTGCGCGGCGATATCGGGGGCACCGATATCCACTGCTTTTTCCAGTACCCGCCACGCCGCATCCCAGCGTGACCTGGTCGGTTCGGCGCGCACGGCCGCGACCACAGCCGTGAGGAACGCCAGTTGCCTGTCGCCACGATCGGGTAACGCGAAGGCGGCGGGATCGGCGAGAACCAGATCCGGGTCCGGCAGATCCGATTCGGCCAAGAATGTGAGGAATTCGATGCCGGCTGCCGGGCCGACCGCACCGGCCACGGCCAAGGCGAGGGTCTCGTGTTCGGCACGGCCGGCGAAGCCGAAGGCGAGCAGGCGCATGACCATCTCCCAGGTCCGCGGTGACGGCCACGCCCGGCCGCGCTCCTCGGCATCGCCGGGCAGCAGATGCACCAGACCCGGCCGGGCGGAGAGGAACCCGGCCACCGAGCCCCGCGCCCGAGCCACGGCCGATGCTGTGGCCTCAGGGTCGATCCGCGGGACAACGGCCGATGGCCAGGTGCCGCCGATTCCGCGCGCGACGACCCGCGGGTCGTGCACCCAATCCAGGTGTACGAAACGGTTCGCCAGCGGTGCGCTCAGATGCCAGCCGTCCGCCGCACTGGCCGCCGGATTCGCGGCCGCGACGATCCGGATCGGCGCCGGCAGTGCGAGACTGCCCACCCGGCGTTCCAGTACCACTCGCAGCAGCGCGGCCTGCACGGCCGGCGGTGCAGACGACAATTCGTCGAAGAACAGCAGCCCGTGTCCCGCGCGAGCGAGCCGCACCGCCCAGTCCGGCGGAGCCATCGGCACGCCGTCCCTGCCCGGATTCGGCCCGAGCACCGGGAGACCCGAGAAATCCGACGGCTCGTGGACGCTCGCGACAACGGTTTCGACCGTCACCCCGAGCCCGGCCCCCACCTGGTTCAGTACCGCTGTCTTACCGATGCCCGGCTGACCCCACAGCAGCACCGGCAGATTCGCACCCACGGCCAGTGCGAGTGCCGCGACAGCCGGTTGCGCCGAGGGCTCCGAACGGGATTCGGCGCACAATGCCAGCAGCTCGTCCGCGGCGGCGAGCTCGGGGGGTGCAGCGGCCCGGTCCACCGGTATGCCCGGATGCGAGCCTTCATTCTCCGTCACGACACGATTCTGTCGCCGATCGAAACACCGCGCCAGCGGATTCCCGCGCAGACGGCACGCACCGAGAGGGTCTCCGTACCGGCCGAGAATCCGGGCAACGGTATCCACGGATCCGCGCTGCGACTTGCGCCCGGATTGTGCCGCTACCGATCTCACAACGGAACTTGCGTAGACGTTATCTATCGGCGTTGGTGTCGATCACTGTTTCGCGCGGCGGGCCCAGGCGGCCAGGTCGACCCTGCCACCGGCTGGTCGCCGGGATCGGACGGAACATGCCCGCCTGCGTCCGAACCGGCCGGTCGTAGGAGCCGGTGTCATGGTAATGGCGGTGCGAGTGGACCGCGAACCGGTGCGCTCACGCTTGCGATGCGCTTGCCGGCCGACGGTAGTCACGGCGGCTCATCCGCCCGGGCAGTGAACGTTTCGTTAACTGTCCCGCCCGGAAACACAGAAACGCCGTCTGGTCATCGCCCGCGGTACATTCATTCGTCAGCCTGAGATTATTCGGCTGATTAGCGTGACGCCGTGACACTTGTGCCCGCGGTTCGCACCGCCCGATTACGTGGGCCGGGACGTGGCGAACGACGTTCCGTTCTGCCCGCACCGGTACTCCTGGTCGCCGCGATGGTCAGTATCCATCTCGGCTCGGCCCTCGCCAAGAATCTGATCGAAATCGCCGGCGCACACACCACCGTCTGCCTGCGTCTCGCCCTCGCCGGAATTCTCGCCCTCCTGATCTGGCGGCCCTCGCTGCGTGTCGACCCGCGCGCGTATCCCGGCATCATTGCGCTCGGCGCCGCAATGGCGGGGATGAATTTCTGTTTCTACGCGGCTATCGAGCGGATACCACTCGGCATGGTGGTCACCATCGAATTCCTCGGCCCGCTCTGCGTCGGCCTGCTCGCCGCGTGGCGGCCGGGCAACCTGCTGCTGGTCGGCGCCGCCGGCGTGGGAGTACTGCTGCTGACCGACTCCGCGGGCGCCACCTCCTGGACCGGGATCGGCTTCGCCCTGCTCTCCGGGCTCGGCTGGGGCAGCTACATCGTGTTCGGCAAGGTGGTCGCCCGGCACACCTCGGGCAACGATGCACTGGCCCTTGCCTTCGGCTTGGGTGCCCTGGTGAGCGTCCCGATGCTGCTGAGCGGTAGCGCGGACCTCCGGCTCGATCCCTGGTTCCTCGCCGGGTCGGTAGCGGTGGCCGTATTCGCCTCGCTGCTGCCGCACGCCATCGAGCTCAAAGCGCTGCGTGGTATGGACGTTTCGACCTTCGGGGTGCTGATGAGTATGGAGCCGGCGGTCGCCGCGCTGATCGGCCTCGCCCTGCTCGGCGAGACCCTGCGACCGGTGCAGTGGGTGGGAATCGCAGTGGTGGTCATGGCCAGCGTGGGCGCAACCAAGCTTGCCGCGCGGCGTGCGCCTGCCCCGGTCGGAACACTCGTGCCCTCCCGGCCGGTCCCGGACGCGGCCCTCCCGGTTCCCTGAACGGTGGTTGTACAGGGGCTGTTTCGTGGTGGCGTAGGCGCGCTACTTACCGGCGTTGGTGGCGAGTGTGCGGGCGGTTTCGATCACTGTTTCGCGGCGGCGGGCCCAGGCGGCCTGGTCGGTCTCCTCGTCCAGGACCATGCGGCACATTCCGGGGACCGCGAAGTTCCAGGTGATCAGTCCCATGAGAGTGAACAGCAGGTCCTGGGCGGCGCGGACGCGTGTGTCCGCGGGGAGGTGTGCGGCCGTGCCTCCGTCTATGAGCTGGTGGGCCTTCTCGCGGAAAGCGTCGCGGCGCTCGCTGTCGTCGGGTTCGCCGCGCATCTCGAGCGCCTCCCACAGCTGCTCGATCCGCAGTGCCGACGCCGGTAGGTACGAGCGGTATTCGGCGACGGACAGAACATAGGTCCACGCCGGCAGCCGGTGCCGGTCGAGGAGGGGGTGGTCGGTGAGTTCGCCGAGGCGATCGGCGACCGTGGCCGGTCCGTCCTGGATCGCGACCCACAGGGCGGCCTCGGCGTTGATATCGCCTATCGCGCCGAGCGGGTCGATGGTGTGCCAGTCGGTCGCGCCCTGCAGGACGTTCTTCGCCTGCGGGGCGGCATGCAGGACGTGACGAGCGGGAGTGGTTCGGATGGTCGGCCCGGTAGGCCAGAACCAGGATGCGAGGATAGCGGCACCGGGTGGGGGTATCAGTTGATGTCAGGCCACACGCCAGGTGCGATCGCCGAGGGTAGCGACGACGTCGACGGAGCCACCCAGGGCCGCGACATAGGCCCGGATGGTATCGATTCCCGAAATCTCACCACTTTCGATCTTGGAGATCCGGGCCTGGGATACGCCGAGAATCTCGCCGAGTTCCGTTTGTGAAAGGCCGACCGCTTGGCGCATCTCGGCGAGTTGGTACCCCCGCACGTACGCTTCACGACGGTCTTTGGCGCGCTCGGCACCGGCAGTTCGCTCCTCGTCGGTCCGAGGGTCGACGGCGCGTGCGGCCTTCTTGACCTCACTCCATTTCGTGTACTTCGGCTCGGTCATTTTCGCTCCTTCAACGCTGCCAGGTGCTCGGCGAAGCGCTTGTCAGCCAGTGGGATTGCTTCCCGATACCACTGTTGCCACTGGCCGGATTTGTCTCCGGCAACAAGGACGATTGCCTCACGCAGCGGGTCGAAAGCGAACAACATTCGAATCTCGGTTGTCCCCGCTGAGGGTGGCCGGAGTTCCTTCATGTTGTGATACTCGCTGCTCTTTATTCTGTCCACGAGGGGGCGTCCGACTGCTGGTCCCTCGTGTTCGAGTTGGTTCAGTGCATCCGCGACGAGGTCGCTGGAATGGGGATCGCTGACGCATAGTGCCAAATACCACGCTTCGACCTCCGGATGAAGACTGATTTCCAGCTCACCGGTCAACTATAACTTATTTGTCATACTCGGGGTGATCGCTTGCCCTGCACTTTCTGCTGCCGCTCGTTCGAGCCGCCGGCGGGTTCGGCTATGTGGCGGTTTCGTCGGCGAGGCGTTGTAGGTAGGTGGCGAACTGGTGGCGGTCGTGGGGTGGCCAGGTGGCGGTGAGCTGGTCGAAGCATTCGCGTTGCCAGGCGTGCGAGGTGGCCAGTAGTCGGTCCCCGGACTTGGTGAGGTGCAGGACCGCTCGGCGGCGGTCGTGGGAGGAGGTGGTGCGGATGAGGTAGCCGGCGGTGGTGGCGTCGCGGACCATGCGGCTGGCGCCGGAATGGTCGATGCCGAGCTGGGTGGCGACGTCGGTGACCGTGGCCTGGTCGCGGCTGCGGAGGGCGGCGGAGACGGCTTCGAGAACCTGGATGTGCTGGACGCGGCCGGCGTCGGCGGGCTGGGTCGTGTGCGGGTCGAAGATGCGGCCGCTCCAGCGGCGGGACCAGAAGCGGACCAGGCGGAACAGGGCCGGTCCGCCGTCGGCCGGCTGGGTGGGGTCGGGTGTGTCACGCACGCTCGACATTGTATGCGTTGCGCATTTATATTTATATGCGTAACGCATACAGTTCTGAACTTGTGAGGGGTCTTGTATGTCCATCGTGCTGAACCACACAATCGTCCCCGCGACCGACAAACGCGCATCCGCGAATTTCTTTGCCGAGCTGATGGGTTTGCCGGTCGCGGGTCCGGCCGGCCCGTTTGTGCCGGTCGTTGTCAACCGCGAGCTGACCTTGGACTTCGATGACCGAGGCCGGGTCGAGCCCGGTCACTATGCGTTCTTGGTCGACGACGACACGTTCGACGCGGTGCTGGGCCGGCTAGCGCAGTGGGCTGCCGTCGATTACGGGTCGGGGCCGGAAAATGGCTGGGATCGGAGGATCAACCGATTGTCCGGGGGTCGGGGCGTTTACGTGCGCGACCCGGACGGTCACAGCTACGAACTCTTCACTGTGGTCCCCTGAGCGCCGGAGCGGCGGTAGTTGCGGTACCGTAGTGACCGGTCGCAGTAAAGTGGTCACTACAGAACGGGAACCGGATGCCACGCCCTCTTGTCCCTGATCGCCGGGGAAGGATACTGACCGCGGCCGCCGAGCTGATCGTCGAATCCGGCTGGCCCGACACGACGGTCGCGCAGATCGCGGAACGAGCGGGGATCGGCAAGGGGGCGGTCTACCGCGAGTTCGACGGCAAGAAAGAAATACTGGGCGCGGTACTCGATCGCAGTATGCGGCGGATGACCGCGCAGGTGCACCGGCGAGTGGTCGACGCCGACGTCCTGGTGGACCTGCCCGCCGTATACCGGTTCGGTGTCGAGGCTTTGCTGTCGGAGCCGCTGATGCGGGCGTTGTACCTGGGTGATGATTCGGTCCTCGGTGACCACGTTCGTGCGGTCGGCGAGCGGCGCTATTCGGTCCGGATGGATTGGCTCACCGGCTACATCGAAAAATTGCAGCAGGCGGGAGTGATCGCGAGCGACGTATCGAGTGGCAGCATCACCCGCATGCTCGGTGTCTTCACCATCGGCCTCGTCAATGCGCCCGGCACCCTCGGCGCCGGGACTCCGGAGAGGTTGACGGATACCGTCGCGCTCTTCGCGAACCTGGTGGGCGCCGGTCTGCGCGGCCCCGGACCGGTGGATGTCGCTGCCGCCCGCCGCGCCCAGCTCGCCCTGCTGGAACAGCTGTCGGATCAACTCGCCGAATTCGAGGAGCCCGCATGACCTCCGCGTTCGAACGCTACGCCGACCTGACGATCGGCGGTGGACCCATTCGGCACTACCGGTCCGGGGAGCAGGGACCGCCCGTGCTGCTGCTACACGGCGGAATGATGGATACCGCCGAAGGGGTATGGCGCGATATCGCGCACCGGATGGCGGCGAAATACCAGGTACACGCGATAGATCTACCCCGGCACGGTGCCAGCAGGCCATGGCCGGGCCGCCTGGACCGGGAGTTCTTCGATCGTTTCCTCGACGATCTCTTCGACTGTCTCGAGTTGCCACCCACAGCCGTCATCGGGTTGTCCCTCGGTGGCGGAATCGGAATCGGTTACGCGCTACGCAATCCCGGCCGGGTCTCGGCGCTGATCGCGATCGGACCCGGCGGAATAGGTGCGAAACGGCGGGCCCAGTTCATCACCTGGGCGGCAATGCGAACACCAGGCGTTCTGAAACTCACCAGCAAGTACCTGGCCCGCAGCCCCGAAGCGGTCCGGCGATCGATGATCACCAGCCTGACCGCCGGCGCCGATCCCCGCGACTTCGACACCATCCTGGATCTGGTCCAGGCCGAAGCGGGGGCCAAGGCGCGGTACGGCGAACCGGCCCTGGATGATTGGATGGCCGACGCCTATGGCCCCTGGCGGATGCGCTTGGACTATCTCACCGAACTCGACCGGCTCGAGGTGCCCAGCCTCTGGATGCGGGGCGAGAACGATCCGCTCGTGGGTCATTCAGAGCTCGCTGCCGCCGCCGCGGCGGCACCCGGCGGCCGGCTCGTCACGATTCCCGATGCCGGGCATATCGTCACCTACGATCAGCCGGCCGAATTCTTCCGGTCGGCCGATGCATTCCTCGACTCGGTTGCCGCGGGTGGTGAGTGTGCCGGGTGAACCGGCGGAGTGCGTACGGACATACGCACTCCGCCGGCCGTGAGCGTTCGCAGGACCAGGCTCGGCCGAGCCCACCGCGCCCCTCATCGGTACGGTGGGCCGAGGTTTCGCTGTCGCTGCGAACCGGTGATCGGCCGATTATCGATCGGCGTTCAGGTAGTTCTTCCACCCTCCGTACTCGGTGATATCCGTTGCGTCATGTGACGATTCGTAGTCGCAGGCGAAACCCGTGACCCATTCGCCGGAATCCAGCTCGACCTTGCCCAATGTCATCGGTGACGGGAGGTTGCTCAGGAAGGTGCCGAGTGCGGCGGGGGAGAGACGGTACAGTTCGCCGGGCAGCGAGCGGCCGTCGCCGGGGCCCACCCGGAGCATCCCGGGTTTGGGCGGCGTCGAAGGCAGCGCGACCATGCGGTACGCGGTGGCCGTCGTCACCTCACCCACGAAGCGGGCCTGTGCTGATTCGAGCTGGTGGTGCAGGGGGAGACCACGGAGATGAGCGCCGACGACGAGAAGGTCGGTGCCGGTATCGGTGAGCAGCGGGGACGGTTCGCCGAGGAGGCGGGCGGCGATATCGATGCCGACCTGGTCGGCGAATGCGGGGGTTACCAGCATGACACCGAACGGATCGCCTTCGGCGGTGTCCTCACCCGGGACGGCGACCGAGGACAGGTCGAGCAGGTTGCAGAAATTGGTGAAGGTGCCCATGCGGCTGTTGATCGTGATCGGATCAGCCGCTACCGCTTCGATCGTCGGATGCTCGGTCGTGGCGGGCAGCAGCAGGGCCGGGTATTCGGCGAACAGGCGGCGGGCGGTAGCCGCGGCGCGGGCGAGGTGGTCGAGGTCGGAGACGTAGGAGTGGGCGGCGGGGCGGGCGCCGCCTTCGATGATCGCGGAGACCACGGGATCGGCGCCTTCGGGTTTGCCGCTGAGGAATTCCCCGACAGCGGCGTAGCGCTGGGCGACGATGGCGCCGTCGTAGAGCAGGGTGGCGGCGTCCAGGAGTTCCGCGATATCCACCGTCACGACGGCACCGCCGCCGGCGCGCCAACGGTCGACGGTGGCATCGAACGCGGTGCGGTAGGCGGGGGTGAGGGCTTTCAGGTTGTCGTCGGTGGGGACGGCGAGGGTGGCCTGGGCGGGGGCGCCGAGGGGAGTGTCGGCGGGCCAGGGGCGGGAGCGGGGGTCGGCCGGGTCCGGGCCGATCATGGCGTTGGCGACCCGGGTGGCCAGGGTGAGGTCGCGGGCGAACACGGTGACGGCGTCATAGTCGGGGCAGGCGGGGACCACACCGGTGGTGGGTACGAGGCCGAGGGTCGGTTTGATGCCGACAAGACCGTTCAATGCGGCCGGGACACGGCCCGATCCGGCGGTATCGGTGCCGAGAGCGGCGTCGACCATGCCGAGCGCGACGGCGACGGCCGAACCGGAGCTGCTACCGCCGGAGACGCGGTCGGGGAACCGGCTGTTGCGGACCGCGCCGTACGGGCTGCGGGTGCCGACGAGGCCGGTGGCGAACTGGTCGAGGTTGGTTTTACCGAGGACGATCGCACCCTGCTCGACCAGCCGGGCAACGGCGGGTGCGGTGAGGTCGGGGGTGCGGGCGAACCCCGGGCAGGCGCAGGTGGTGGGGATGCCGGCGATATCGATGTTGTCCTTCACGGCGAGGAGAAGCCCTGCCAACGGCAGCTTTTCCCCCTGCGCGATGCGGGTGTCGACCGCTGCTGCCTCGGCCAGCACGTCGGCTTCGGCGCGTAGCGAGATCCAGATCTCGGGCCGGTCGTGCTCCCGGATGGTCCGGTACGCGGCGGCGACCTTATCTGCTGCGGCAAGAGCTGCGCCGGTCGCGTTTCCGGCGTCACCGGCGACGCTGCCGGCGTCACCGGCGACGCTGCCGGCATCACCGGTGGTGTTGTCGGACGTGCCGGACTCGGTGCCTGCTTCGGCTAGCGGTAGTTGCTCCATGGTCATGCCGCTCCTTCGGTTTCGATGGCGACCAGAGGTGCGCCGGTGGTCACTTGATCGCCTGCGGTGGCGGTGATCGCGCGGACGATACCGGCGGTCTCCGCGAGCACGGGCAGCTCCATTTTCATCGCCTCGAGGACGAGCAGGGTGGCCCCGGCCTCGACGTGATCGCCCTCGGCGACCTCCACCCGCCAGACATTCGCCATCATGGGGGCGGCGACGATATCGCAGCCTTCCGGCAGTTCGAGCGTATCGGCGGTGTCGGGTACGGGATCCGGTTCGGCGTGCGCGCTGAGTTCGCCGCTGGCCTCCCAGCGCTGCCGTTCGGCGGTGAACGCGGCCTGCCGGTGTTCCTCGGTGGTGGCGATATCGGCGGCATGCTCGTTCAGGAAGTCGAGATGGTCCGCCATCGCGAATTCGCCGATGCTGGTGCGCATCTCGAATCGGCCGGCGGACATATCGGCGCGCAGATCGAGCAGCTCCTCGGCCGAGACCGGATACCAGCTGATGCGGTCGAAGAACCGGAACAGCCACGGTTTGCCGGTTTCGAACGGCGCGCGCTGCCGGTAGCCGGACCAGATCGGGACGGTGCGGCCGACGAGCTGGTAGCCGCCGGGGGATTCCATCCCGTAGACGCAGAGGTACTTGCCGCCGATACCGACGGCGTCGGAGGGGGTCCAGGTGCGGGCGGGGTTGTATTTGGTGGTCACCAGGCGATGCCGGGGGTCCAGCGGGACAGCGAGGGGTGCGCCCAGGTAGACATCGCCGAGGCCGAGCACCATGTACTGGGCGTCGAAGACGATATCGCGCACCTGGTCGATACTGTCCAGGCCGTTGATGCGGCGGATGAATTCGATATTCGACGGGAGCCAGGGAGCGTCGGCGCGGACACCGTGACCATACCGTTCGATGGCCTGCGCGATGGTGGGGTCGTCGAAGGAGAGCGGCAGTTCGATATGGCGGCTCGGGACGCGGAGGTCGGCAGTATCGGGGATATCGTCCTCGAGTTCGCCGAGCAGGCGGACCACGGTGCGCTGGTCGATGACGCCGGGGTCGAAATGCAGGTGCAGTGAGCGCACGCCGGGGGTGATATCGATCAGGCCGGGGATCGAGGCATGTTCGAGGCGTTCGCTCAGCGCGTGGACGCGCATGCGCAGGCCCAGATCGAGTTCCATCGGACCGTATTCGATGAGGACGTTATCGTCGCCGCCGCGCAGGTATTTGACCTCCGGCGTGCCGGTGCCGGCGTCGCGGCGGCCGAGCACACCGTTGTCCGCTTCGCGGGAGCCGAGCAGTGCGGGGGTGGACACGTTGCGGCCGCGGAGGGCGGGCGAGGTGCGGAATTCCGCGGTGCGCTCGTCGGCGACCGGGACGAAACGCACCTGGTCACCGGGGCGCATCTGGCCCAGTTTCCAGCGGTGCGCGGAGACCACGGTCAGCGGGCAGGCGAAACCGCCCAGGCTGGGACCGTCGGGGCCGAGCAGGATCGGGGTGTCGCCGGAGAGGTTGAGCGCGCCGACGCTGTAAGCGCAGTCGTGCAGGTTGGAGGGGTGCAGGCCGGCGTCGCCGCCGTCGGTGCGCGACCAGGCCGGTTTGGGGCCGGCCAGACGCAGGCCGGTGCGGTTGGCGTGGGCCTGTACCTGGTAGGTGGCGTCGTAGAACTGGGCGATATCGGCCGGGGTGAAGTAGTCGGGGGCGGGCTGGGGGCCTTCGCCGACACCGACATACCAGGTGTGGCCGAATTCGGGACGGTCCTCGGCCGGGACGGGTGCCGGCTCGAGGAGACCGCCGGCGTCCGGTTTGATGCCGAGGATATCGCCGGTGGCGACGGCGCGGCCGGTGATGCCGCCGAAACCACCGAGGGTGAAAGTGGCTGCGCTGCCGTGGTAATCCGGGGCGAGGATGCCCCCGCGGACGGCGAGGTAGGTACGCAGACCGGTGTCGTGCGGGGCGCCGATATCGAGCACCGAACCGGCGGGGACGGTGACCGGCTCCCACATCGGAACCGGCTCGCCGTCCACGGTGACGGGGGCTTCGGCGCCGGTCACGCAGATGACGGTGGTGTCGGTGCAGCGGAGCCGGGGCCCGAGCAGGGTCGCCTCGAGACCGTTCTCGCCGAGGGAGTTACCGACAGCGTGGTTGGCGAGCTGGAAGGACAGATCATCGAACGCGCCCGACGGCGGGATACCGACATTCCAGAGTCCCAGGCGGCCGGGGAAGTCCTGAATGGTGGTGGAGACGCCGGCGCGCAGAATCTCCAGCCGGGGCCGGATGGTGGCCAGGCTCGCGAGGGTCGCGGTGGTGTGACGGGCGTCGAGCATCGGGGAGCTCGTCGCGGCGGCACGCAATTGGGGCAGATTGGTGGTGATTCCGAACATGCGGGTTTCGTCGAGCGCCGCGCGGAGCCGGTGCAGGGCCTCGGGACGGCTCTCGCCGGAGGTGATGATCTTGGCGATCAGCGGGTCGTAGTAGGGGCTGATCTCGGTACCGGTTTCGACCCAGGTCTCCACCCGCGCGGACGCGCCGGGGATCTCGACACCGGTGAGAGTGCCGGCGCCGGGGCGGTAGTCGTTACCGGGATCCTCGGCGTAGACGCGGGCCTCCACGGCGAAGCCGGTGATAGGTGGGCCGGCGTCGGGGATGTCGTCGAGAAACGCGGAGTCCCCGCCCGCCAGGCGCAGCATCCATTCGACCAGGTCCACACCCGTGACCGCCTCGGTGACCGGATGTTCCACCTGCAGGCGGGTGTTCACCTCGAGGAAGGAGGCTTCGCCGCGGTCGACGTCGTAGATGAACTCGACGGTTCCGGCCGAGCGGTACCCGACCTCGCCCAGCAGTTTCCGGCTCGACTCGAGTAGCCGCTCGCTCACGGTGTAGGGGAGTCCGGGGGCGGGCGCTTCCTCGATGACCTTCTGGTTGCGCCGCTGCAGACTGCAGTCGCGGGTGCCCAGGGAGATGGCCCGGCCGCGGCCGTCGCCGAAGATCTGCACCTCCACATGGCGCGCCCGCGCGACGAAACGTTCCAAGTAGACCGCGGAGGAGCCGAAGTTGTTCTGCGCCAGCCGGATCACCCGCTGGTAGGCGACGGTGAGCTCATCGGGCCCCGCACAGGCGGCCATGCCGATCCCGCCGCCGCCACCGGCCGCCTTGAGCATCACCGGGTAACCGATCCGGTCGGCCTCCGCCAGCGCTTCGTCGAGACCGGTGAGCAGACCGCTGCCCGCCACCAGCGGGACACCCGCCGATGCCGCGGCCTTGCGGGCGCTGTGCTTATCACCGAAGAGCCGCAGATGCTCGGCGGCGGGTCCGACGAAAGCGATACCGGCGGCCTCCACCTCGGCGGCGAAATCGGCGTTCTCGGAAAGGAATCCGTAACCAGGATGGATAGCGGTGGCACCGCTGGACAGGGCCGCGTCGATCACCGCGTCCGCCCGCAGATAGGACTCCGCGGCCGGGGCCGGGCCGAGCCGGACCGCGCGATCGGCCATCCGCACATGCCGGGAACCCTCGTCGGCGTCGGAGAACACCGCGACCGTCTCGATACCCAGCCGCCGCGCGGTGCGCAGGATGCGGCAGGCGATCTCGCCGCGGTTGGCGATCAACAGGCATTCGGGCAGAGGTGTATGCAGTGGCGTATACAACTGCGGGGCGGTCTCGGTCACGGTCGATCCTCTCGGCGTGGACAGTGCGGCTACCGGGGTAGCCGGGGATATCAGGTCTTGGTCGCGCGGGCCAGGCGGGTCAGCTGGAGTACCTGACCGGCTCGGTCGGCCACCACGCGGCGGGATTGGTCGATATGGGCGAGGAGCTGCGCACGGGCACCGGTGAAATCGCGGTCGAGGACGGCCTCGCCGATGGCGATATGTTCCTCGATGGTCGCGAGCATGCGGTCGGGCGTCAGGTAGTCGAACATCCGGACCGGGCGGATCCGGGCGTTCACCGTGCGCAGGGCCTCGGTGAGGGCGTGATTGCCCGAGGACTCCAGCAGAACGGTGTGGAACTGTTCGTCGGCGTCGACGAAACCGGCGTCCGGGTCCGGGGGCCCGGTGCGGAACGCGCGCCACCGGTCGATCTCCGGGCCGAGTACGGCCCGGTCGTGGCCCAGTTCCGGATCGTCGAGGACACGGGCGATGCCCTGCACTTCCAGGGTGATTCGCAGTTCGTAGTAGTCGCCCAGGGTGTCGAGGCGCGGGCGGTACGGGAACAGCCCGGCATCGCTGCGTTCGACGAGACCGTCGGCCTGCAGCCGGGCCAGCGCCTCGCGGACGGGGGTCCGCGATACGCCGTACCGTTCGGCCAGCCGCTCCTCGCCGAGCCGCTCGCCCGGCGCCAGCGCACCGGCCATGAGTTCGTCGCGCAACGCCTTGTACACAGTGTCGCTACGGGATTCGCGTTTGCTTCGTGGTTCGGTCACGACGCGCAGCCTAAAGAGTCATGGCAGCGCGAACGGTATCCACCGCGCCCACGCCGCCCTCCCCGGACGAGGTGACCCGCCCGCTCTCCAGCACGTAGTACCGGCCGGCCGCCCGCAGCGCGAAACCGATGTGCTGTTCCACCAGCAGCACCCCGAGACCACCGCGTTGCACCAGTTCGGTGATGGTGTTCTCGATCTCGGCGACCACCGACGGCTGGATCCCCTCGGTCGGTTCGTCGAGAATCAGCATGCGCGGTTCGGTGATCAGCGCCCGGGCGATCGCGAGCTGCTGGCGCTGCCCGCCGGACAGCAGCCCCGCCCGGCGAGTGAGCAGTTCTTTCAGCGCAGGGAAGAGATCCAGCATCTCGTCGATGAGTGCAGTGCCGCGTTTCCGGCCGTCGGCCACCACGCGCAGGTTCTCGGCGGTGGTGAGATGACCGAAGCACTGCTGCCCCTGTGGCACATAGGCCAGACCACGTTTGACCCGCGCGCTCGGTCGCAGCGAGGTGATATCCGCACCGTCGAAGCGAATCCGCCCGCGAGTGGTCCGCACCAGCCCGACCGCCGCACGCAGCAGCGTGGTCTTGCCTGCGCCGTTGTGACCCATGATGGCGGCCACACCGTCCGCGGGCACCTCGATCCCGGCCCCGTGCACCACTTCGGTGCGGCCGTAACCGGCGTGGACGTCGATGAGTTCCAGCACCTTCCGTCACTCTCCTTGTCCATTGGTCCCGGACGAGGGCCCCGCGTGGTTACGCTGCGCTGCCTCCTCCGGGACCGACTTGCCCTCGGCGGCCGCGGCCGTGCCCAGATATGCCTCCTGTACCAGCGGATCGGCCTGGACCTCGGCGACCGACCCCTCGGCCAGCACCGCGCCGCGGGCGAGCACCGTCACCGAGGTCGCGAAGCTGCGCATGAAGTCCATATCGTGTTCGACCACCACGACCGTGCGTTCACCACCGATGCGGCGCAACAGGTTTCCGGTTTCCTCGCGCTCTTCCTGGCTCATCCCGGCGACCGGTTCGTCCAGCAGCAGGACCGAGGCGTCCTGCACGAGCAGCATGCCGATTTCGAGCCACTGTTTCTGGCCGTGGGCCAGCGTTCCGGCGGGCTTGTCCCGCAACTCGGTGAGCCCGATCGTTTCCAGCGCCTGCTCGACCGATTCGGACACCTGGGCCGGGCGGCGGCGCAGCATGGTCCAGACCGACCGGCCCGCGCCCGCGGCGATATCCAGGTTCTGCAGCACCGACAGCTCTTCGAAAACGCTCGCTGTCTGGAAGGTGCGGCCCACGCCCAGGCGGGCGATCTGGTGCACCTTCTTACCCAGCAGTTCGACCCCGGATTTCTGCACCGACCCGGTGGCCGGCACCAGACCGGTGATCGCGTCGATCATGGTGGTCTTACCGGCCCCGTTGGGGCCGATGAGGAACCGCAGATCACCCTGGAACAGGGTCAGATCGACATTCTGCACTGCTGTGAAACCGTCGAATTCGACGCTCAGCCCGCGGACCTCGAGGTAATCGCTGTGCATTCCGGCGTTACCGCCGGCAACCGGCGCACCGGTCACCGTGGGCTCGCTCGATACCTGCTGAGTCATGGCCTCGCTCCTACCGGGGTGGCGGGGGTGGGTTCCGGTACCGGATCGGGTGGTGCCGGATCCTCGTCGTCGCGCTGTCGCCTGCGCAGCAACGTGACCAGACCCGCCAGACCCGCCGGGAAGAACCCGACCACGACGATGAAGAGAATGCCCTGCGCATAGACCCACCCGGAGGGGAAGTTCTCCGAGAGACTTGTCTGCGCCCAGGCCACCGCGATCGCGCCCAGTACGGGCCCGAGCAGGGTGGTGCGGCCACCGATGGCCACACCGGTCAGGAAGGCGATCGAGGGGACGATCCCGATATCGGCGGGCGAGACGATCCCGACAATCGGTACGAACAGTGCGCCCGCGATACCGGCGAACAGCGCGGCCACCGCGTAGGCGACCACCTTGACGTTGGCCGGGTCGTAGCCGAGGAAGCGGACCCGTTCCTCCTGGTCGCGCACGGCGACCAGCAGTTCCCCGTACCGGCTGTACATCAGCTGCCGAGTCGCCGCGACGATCACCAGCAGGGCGCCCGCCGCGATGAAGAACAGCAGCCGCCGGTTGATCGGATCGTTGAGCGCCAGCCCGAAGAAACTGCGGAACCGGTTGAGACCGTTGCTACCGCCGGTGGACTGCTGCCCCACCAGCAGGATCGCGAAGGCGGCGGCCAGGGCCTGCGACAGAATCGCGAAATAGGCGCCCTTGACCTTCCGCTTGAACACCCCGAGCCCCAGCAGCACCGCGACCAGCGGTGGAACGATCAGGATGCCCAGGATCGTAACCACCGGCGACGAGAACGGCACCCAGTACGCCGGCAGCTCGCGGATCCCCGCGATCTGCATGAAATCGGGTACGGTGTCGCCGCGTAGTTCCGCGTCCGAGATCTTGAGGTGCATCGCCATGATGTAGGCGCCGAGCCCGAAGAACACGCCCTGCCCGAGGGTGAGCATTCCGCCACGGCCCCACGCCAATCCGATACCCACGGCGACGATACCGAAGCACAGGAACTTACCGAGCAGGTTGAGCCGGAAATCGGAGAGCACCGCGGGCGCCACCGCGAACAGCAGGACGGCGGCGATCGCGAACCCCGAATAGACCTTCCAGCGGGTGGTCAGGAATTCCCTCATACCAGACTCCTCGACCGGATCATGAACAGTCCCTGCGGGCGAACCTGCAGGAAGATCACGATGATGACGAATACGATCACCTTCGCCACCGAGGCGGTCGTGTTGTATTCGATGAACGAGTTCAGCAGCCCCAGCGCTATCGCGGCCAGCACCGCGCCCCGGATCTGCCCGAGACCGCCGATCACCACAACCAGGAAGGCGTCGACCAGGTAGGTGGTGCCGGTGTTGGAACTGGTGGAACCGATCAGCGTCAGCGCCACACCGGCCACCCCGGCGAGGCCCGAGCCGATGAAGAACGTCGTGATATCGGTGCCGCGGCTGGAGATCCCGCTGGTTTCGGCGAGATCACGATGCTGGACCACGGCCCGGATGCGCCGGCCCATCGCGGTGTATTTCATGGTCACCGCGATGGCCGTCACGCACAGCACCGCGAGCAGCATGATGAAGATCCGGGTCTTGGGCACTACGGCCCCCAGGATCTCCACCCCGCCACCGAGCCAGTCCGGGCTCACCACGCGGACCGCGGGTGCGCCGAAGATATCCCGGGCCGCCTGCTGCAGGATCAAGCCCAGCCCGAAGGTCACCAGCAGGGTGTCCAGGGGCCGGTCGTACATGCGCTTGATCAGCGTCACCTCGAGGGCGACGCCCATCAGACCGCCGACCAGGAATCCGACGAGCAGCGACACGATCAGCGAGACGTCCGCGTTGGAGACCAGGTACGTCTGCACGGTGTAGGCGGTATAGGAACCCGCCATGATGAACGCGCCGTGGGCCATGTTGATCACGCCCATCTGCCCGAAGGTCAGCGACAGCCCGAGGGCCGCCAGCAGCAGGATGGAACCCAGGCTCAGGCCGGTGAACAGCTGCCCGACTAGTGCTTCCACGGGGTCAGCCTCCGAGTCCCTCGGCCCACGAGTAACCGGCCAGGTACGGGTCCGGTTCGATGGGCTGACCCGAATCCCACACGCTGTAGATCAGGCCGTCGGGCCGGATCTCACCGATGCGGGCGGTTTTGGTGATGTGGTTGTTCTCGCCGTTGATGGTCACCGTGCCTTCGGGGGCGTCGAACGACACACCGCCGGCGGCCTGCTGCACATCCGCGACCGCGAAGGACTGCGCCTTCTCCACGGTGTTCTTCCACAGGTAGACCGAGGTGTAGGCAGCCTCCATCGGATCCGAGGTCGGCTTGGCGGCGCCGTATTTCGCCTTGTAATCCTTGACGAAGGAGCTGTTCACCGTGTTGTCGACGGTCTGGTAGTAGTTCCAGGCGGTCAGCTGTCCGGCGATGTTCTGGATGCCGATACCGCCGACCTCTTCCTCCGCGATCGACACGGAGACGACCGGCATAGCCTGCGGCGTCAGGCCGACGTTCTTGTACTCGCGGAAGAACGCCACATTGGAATCGCCGTTGAGGGTATTGAACACCGCGTCGGCGTCCGCGGCGCGCACCTTGTTGACGATGGTCGAGAAATCGGTCGACCCGAGCGGCGTGTAATCCTCGCCCTTGATCTCGATCCCGTTGGCCTCGGCGTACGCCTTGATGATGCGATTCGCGGTCTGCGGGAACACATAGTCGCTACCGACCAGGTACAGCGATTTCACGCCGCGGCCCTTCAGGTAGTCGAGGGCCGGCACGATCTGCTGGTTGGTGGTGGCCCCGGTGTAGAAGATGTTCTTCGAGGATTCCAGGCCCTCGTACTGCACCGGGTAGTACAGCAGTGCGTTGCGGTCCTCGAAGACCGGCAGCATCGCCTTACGGCTCGACGAGGTCCAGCCGCCGAAAACCGCCGCGACACAGTCGCTGCTGATCAGTTTCTCGGCCTTCTCCGCGAACACCGTGGGCTCCGAGGCGCCGTCCTCACCCACCAGTTCGATCTGCTTGCCCATCACCCCGCCGGCGGCGTTGATCTGATCGACCGCGAGCCGGATGGAATCCCGGACGGTGACCTCCGAGATCGCCATCGTGCCCGACAGGGAGTTCAGCGAACCCACCTTGATCGTGGGACCCGCGGTGTCGACACAGGATTCGGCACTCGCGCCGGCCTGGTCGGTGGCCGAGCTGCCGCAGGCGGTGAGCGCCAGCGCGGTGACGCAGGCGGCGACCGGTAGCGCGAGCAGTGTGCGCCTCCGGCTTCCCCTGGTGTGGTGGTTACCCGCAGCACTCGCAGGTTCTTCGGTTCTGGCTGCATTCATGACCGTTCGGCCTCCACTCCGGAAAAGGTCAGGCCCGCTGACTCGCTCGTAGCTCGCTGTATACAGCGGCGTATACGAGGAATTACGCTAAGGACGCTGTGTTTCCACCACGTATCGCAGCGTGAAACTCGGGTATCCGTTTCCTCTCAGCGTGAACAGGTTTCTCGGCGCGAGCAGGCCGCCCTCCGTGGTTACGGAGGCTGCCGCCTCCGGGCGCCGCCTGTTCGGTGCGCCCGCCCACCCGTCCCCGCTGCCGAGAGCAGATCCGCTCACAGCAGCGTGCGCTTCCCGTCCCCGCCCTGGTCGGGCACCGTGAAACCATGGCTCACGACGACAAATCCCCGCTGTTCGGCTGGCGCGCCCGCGAACAACTGCTGTCCCGGCGCATCCTCGTACTCGACGGCCCACTCGACGACGACAACGGCACCCTGCTGGCCACTCAGCTCCTCACCCTCGCGGCCGAAGACGCCGACGCCGGGATCTCCCTGTGGATCCACTCACCGGGCGGATCGGTACCGGCGATGCTCGCCATCCGCGATGTCATGCGCCTGGTGCCGTGCCCGGTATCGACGCTGGCCCTCGGGCTGGCCTGCAGCGCCGGGCAATTCCTGCTCTCCTCCGGCAGTCGCGGCAAGCGCTTCGCGCTCCCGCACGCCCGGATCCTGATGCACCAGGGCTCGGCGGGAATCGGCGGTACCGCGGTCGATGTCGAGGTCCAGGCCGACGACCTGCGCTACACGGTGGAAACCGTGCTCGGCCTGATCGCCGAGGACACCGGCCAACCCTACGACCAGGTCTACGAGGATTCCCTGCACGATCGCTGGTTCAGCGCCACCCAGGCCAAGGAGTACGGCTTCATCGACCACATCGTGGGCGAGTTCGGGCAGGTCGTCCCGCAACGCCAGCGCGTGGGGATCTCCGCATGAGCGGGTCAGGCCCGGAGGCGGCAGCCTGCGTAACCACGGAGGGCCCCCGTTCATGCGCAATGGGCACAGCATGAGCGGGTCAGGCCCGGAGGCGGCAGCGGGGCGTCCGGACACTTTCGCAGCACACCTTCAGCGAGGGGAGACCCGATGAGTACTTACACCATTCCCAATGTGATCGCCCAGCATCCGCGTGGCGAGCGCATCACCGATATTTATTCGCATCTGCTGGCGGAGCGGATCGTCTATCTCGGGACGCCGATCGACTCCGGTGTGGCCAACGCGTTGATCGCGCAGTTGCTGCATTTGGAATCGGAAAGTCCCGGCCAGCAGATCGATTTCTATATCAACTGTGAAGGCGGCGACCTGTCGTCCATGCTGGCGGTCTACGACACCATCCAGCACATCGGCGCGCCGGTCCACACGACCTGTGTCGGGCAAGCCATCGCGGTCGGCGCGGTGCTGCTGGCGGGTGGCGCGCCGGGGCATCGGGCAATGCTCCCGCACGCCAGAGCGGTGCTGCACCAACCGGCCGCCCGCGGCCAGGGTGCCATCCCGGACCTGATCCTGCAGGCCGACGAACTGGTCCGGATGCGGGCCGAAATCGAATCCATCCTGACCAGGCACACCGGCCAGTCGTCGGAACGGCTCCGGCACGACACCGACCGTGACCGCGTCTTCACCGCGGCGGCCGCCGTCGAATACGGGCTGGCCGATACGGTGCTCGCACCCCGGGGTTGAGCCTTGGGGCACCGCGCCGTCGGCCCGTTCGGGATCGACCCGCGGATGCTTCCGGCCGCATGGTTCGCGGGTGGTGGAGCAGTCTGTCCCGCGGCGACCCGAGTCCGGTCACCGCGCGGACTCGGACGGCCGACTCGTACCGGGGTGATGCCGATCAGGCCGCGCGCAGCATCGGCACGTGCGCGGCGCCCGGCCGAGCTGCCGGGGCGGGCCGGCGCAGGGTGCGCAGATCCTGGGCGACCTGTTCGGTGAGCGCGCCGAGGGAGGTGCCGAGCGCGCCCGCCAGTGCGGCGATCATTTCGCTCGACGGCTCTTTGCGGCCGCGCTCGACTTCGGAGAGGTACTGCGGGGAAATCCCGGCCCGCTCGGCGGTTTCCGCGAGGGTTTCGCGCTGTTCGCGGCGCAGGGTGCGCAATCGGCCGCCGAGTACTTCGCGCCAGAGGGGTTCGGGCTGTTCCGGCTGCCGGCGCGGCGGCTCGGTCCGTCCACCGGGGATCGCGTGGAGTCTGCGCGGCTCGCTCATGGATCGAGCCTAGGTTTCGGTCCGTTGCCGGCGACACCGTTTACGCTACGGGCGAAACCCGCAAGCGCGGCAGGGCCTGGCCGGCTGGGGTGCGTCCTGGTTGATGCCCTGGTGCGCAGGGCTTTTCCCGTTCCAGGGCGTCTCACTGCCAGGGCTGACGGGGTCCGGGTGGCGGGCTCGGCGCGGCGGACCTGCGGTCGGTCCCCGCCGGCCCGCGCTCGTGGGCGGGCAGAAAGCGGGCCCGCATCCCGGGGAATGCGGGCCCGTATTCGTCAGCTGCTGCCGAACGATCCGCGCAGCATGTGGCGGAACCACTGCGCGGGGTCGTCCCACCCATGGTGCCCGTGCCGGTCTTCGTTCCAGTGGCGGTCCCGGTCGCGATGATGGTCGCGGTCGCGGTGGTGGTCGCGGTCCCATCCGCGGTCCCGGTCCCGGTCCCAGTGGCGGTCCCGGTCGACCTCGGTGTATCCGGGTGTCGGTGCCGCGGGATCGGCCGCGGCCGGAGCGGCCAGTGCGGCCAGGGGGAGTAGAGCGATGGCACTCGCGACGGCGACCCGGCGGGTCGCGAGCGCTCGTTTCGTGCGGAACACGTCGTATCCTCTCGAACTGCGCCGCGGCGCGGCAGGAAATCCGCGCCGGAATCGGCGATAGAGCCCTCACTCTCGCGCAGCCGGGGTGGCATGTCACCGCTTTACGAGGAAATCATCCCTGGGTATTACGGGGTTCCCCTGGGGTGGCCCTCGGGCCGGGGCGCCGGACCGGCGATCCCTGTCCCGAGCGGGTCATATCAGGGTGGACATCACCGCGTTCTGCCTCACAGTGAGTAGTTTTTTCTGTGGAGGAACTTTCCGGGACGTGGCATCGTTGTCAGAGAGATCAGTCGGATCGACCGAGATCCGTCTGGCTCGCAACAGAAAGTATGAAGTAAGTATCATGGCTCAAGGCAGCGTGAAGTGGTTCAACAGCGAGAAGGGCTTCGGCTTCATCGCGCAAGACGGGGGCGGACCTGACGTCTTCGTGCATTACTCGGCAGTCTCCGGTTCCGGGTTCCGGACCCTCGAAGAAGGCCAGCGGGTCGAGTTCGAGATCGGCCAGGGCCAGAAGGGTCCGCAGGCTCAGGATGTTCGCGCCATCTGAGTGATGTGACGAAATGACAGGGCCCCGCACCGCAAGGTGCGGGGCCCCTCGTCGTTTCGGGGGCAGCCGGGACAGGGCCGGTAATCGGGGGCAAGGTCATTTTCCTTCAGTGTTCCGATGTCTGCTGTGTGTCGGTGATTTACGCAACAAGAATTGTCCGCCGGTATATGTCCAAGGAATCAGGGGCATGGTCACCGTGCGGTACATATATGCCACCGGAGCAAGATCAAATTATCCGACCTCGTTCCCTTCCGGTGGGCCAATTCGCAGGGATGACGCAGGTAGAAGCCATGATGGCGTCTTGTTTGCGCCTATCTCGAAGCTATATACCGTGATACACAACACTCATTCGGGGAAATTCGTAATAGAGCGAATCCTGCCGTCGATGTATCGCATGGCAGTCGATTCACGGCTGGTTTCCCGGACGAAAGGATATTTCCATGATCCCCGTTATCATCGATACCGGTTCGGCCGCTCTGGGCGGAGTCTTCAACACCCTGTGGACCCTCCTCTTCGGCTGATCCACCGGCTGACGCCCCGGTCTCCGACTGCGCTGGAGACCGGGGCGTTCCCGTCCGTCCAGGCTGTCTGCGCGCGCACCCGGGTCCCGCGAGCGTGATTCCGCCCACCCGTGCGACGGGGTCCACGCTGGTTGTGCCGGGTCGGGTTGCGGGTGACCACGAGGGGGCGAGTCGCCGCCGGATTCGCTGGAACTAAGCTTGGCCGCGTCAACTGGCCGTCCCCGTCATCCAGGAGAACCCCACCGTGAGCCAAGCAGGCCGTCCTGTAGTTCTGATCGCCGACAAGCTCGCCCAGTCGACCGTCGATGCGCTCGGTGACGGTGTCGAGGTCCGATGGGTCGACGGCCCGGACCGGCCCGCCCTGCTGGCGGCGGTGCCGGAGGCCGACGCGCTGCTGGTGCGCTCGGCCACCACCGTCGACGCCGAAGTGCTCGAGGCCGGCAAAAAACTGAAGATTGTCGCCCGGGCCGGCGTCGGCCTGGACAATGTCGACGTGCCGGCGGCCACCGACCGCGGTGTCATGGTCGTCAATGCGCCCACCTCCAATATCCACACCGCCGCCGAACACGCCGTGACGCTCATGCTGAGCGCGGCCCGCCAGATCCCCGCCGCCGACGCCACGCTGCGCGAGCGCACCTGGAAGCGCAGCAGCTTCAACGGTGTGGAAATCTTCGGAAAAACCGTCGGCGTGATCGGCCTCGGCCGGATCGGGCAGCTGTTCGCCGCGCGGCTGGCCGCGTTCGAAACCGACGTCGTCGCCTACGACCCCTACGTCTCCCCGGCGCGGGCCGCCCAGCTCGGAATCGAACTGCTCACCCTCGACGAGGTGCTGGAGCGGGCCGACCTCATCTCCATCCATCTGCCGAAGACCCCCGAGACCAAGGGCCTGCTCGGCAAGGAAGCAATTGCCAAGACCAAGCCGGGCGTCATCATCGTGAATGCTGCGCGCGGCGGGCTGGTGGACGAGGCGGCGCTGGCCGAGGCGATCAAGTCCGGGCATGTCCGGGCCGCCGGTATCGACGTCTACGAAACCGAGCCGTGCACCGACAGCCCGCTGTTCGAATTGCCGCAGGTCGTGGTGACCCCGCATCTCGGTGCGTCCACCAGCGAAGCGCAGGACCGGGCCGGTACCGATGTCGCGAAATCGGTCCTGCTGGCCCTGGCCGGTGAATTCGTGCCCGGCGCGGTGAACGTGACCGGCGGCGTGGTCGGCGACGAAGTGGCGCCCTGGCTGGATCTGGTCCGCAAACAGGGTGCGCTGCTGGGTGCGCTGGCCGACGAACTGCCGGTCAGTGTCGAGGTGCAGGTCCGCGGCGAACTGGCGGCTTCCCCGGTCGAGGTGCTGCAACTGGCCGCGCTGCGCGGCGTGTTCTCCGCCCACATCGATGATCAGGTGACCTTCGTGAACGCGCCGGCACTGGCCCAGGAGCGCGGGATCACCGCCGAGGTGACCACGGTCACCGAGAGCCCCAGCCACCGTAGCCTGGTGGATCTGCGCGCGGTCTTCGGTGACGGGCGCACCATCAATGTGGCCGGCGCGCTCACCGAACCGGCCCAGGTCGAGAAGATCGTCAACATCAACGGCCGGAACTACGATATGCGCGCCGAGGGCATCAACCTGGCCGTCCTCAACTACGAGGACCGGCCGGGCGCGCTGGGCAAGGTCGGCACCGCGCTGGGCGCCGCCGACGTCGATATCCTCGCCGCCCAGCTCACCCAGGACGTCAACAAAGAAGGCGCCACCGTGATGTTCCGGGTCAACAAGGAAGTGCCGGAGTCGGTGCGTTCCGAGATCGCGGCCGCGGTGGGTGCCGCCAAGGTCGCACTGGTCGACCTGTTCTGATGTAGCCGTGCGCGATGCCGTCCGCCCGGGCCTCGGCGCCCGCGCGGACGGCGCCGCGACACTGTCCCCTCGGCGGGCATACCCGGTCCGCCGGCCGCGGCCCGCTCTGCTCGCGGCATCGTCGTACGTAGAAAGCGTGGTTGTCATGAAGCTCGCCGTGATCCCCGGTGACGGTATCGGCCCGGAAGTTGTCGCCGAGGCACTCAAGGTGCTCGATGTGGTGCTGCCCGGCGTGGAACGCACCGAATACGATCTGGGCGCCAAGCGCTACCACGCGACCGGCGAGATCCTGCCGGAATCGGTGCTGCCGGAACTGAAGCAGCACGACGCGATCCTGCTGGGCGCGATCGGCGACCCGTCGGTACCCAGCGGAATCCTGGAGCGGGGACTGTTGCTGCGCACCCGGTTCGCGCTCGACCACCACGTGAACCTGCGCCCCTCCAAGCTGTACCCGGGGGTCAGCAGCCCGCTGGCCGGCAACCCCGATATCGACTTCGTGGTGGTCCGTGAGGGCACCGAGGGCCCGTACACCGGCACCGGCGGCGCCATCCGGGTCGATACCCCGCACGAAGTCGCCACCGAGGTCAGCACCAACACTCGCTTCGGGGTCGAGCGCGTGGTCCGCTACGCCTTCGCCAAGGCACAGGCCCGCCGCAAACACCTCACCCTGGTGCACAAGACCAACGTGCTGACCTTTGCCGGTTCGCTGTGGCAGCGCACGGTCGACGTGGTCGGCGCGGAGTTCCCCGAGGTCGAGGTCGCCTACCAGCACATCGACGCCGCCACCATCCATATGGTGAACGATCCGGCCCGCTTCGACGTCATCGTCACCGATAACCTGTTCGGCGATATCATCACCGACCTCGCCGCCGCGGTCAGCGGTGGTATCGGCCTCGCCGCCAGCGGCAATATCGACGCCACCGGCACCAACCCGAGCATGTTCGAACCGGTCCACGGCAGCGCCCCCGATATCGCCGGCCAGTCCAAGGCCGACCCGACCGCCGCCATCCTCTCGGTCTCCCTGCTGCTCGAGCACAAGGGCGAAACCGAAGCCGCGGCCCGCATCCAGGAAGCGGTAGCCAAGGACCTCTCCAGCCGCACCGGCACCTCCTCGACCACCGATGTCGGCGACCGGATCGCCGCCGCCGTCTGATCGCTTCCGGCTGTCAGCGAGCAAGTTTCGCGACACTATCGCGAATATTTGCCGGTGTTACACAGGGCCGGCGCCCTCGTTTGTGTCAGAAGGTCCCGAGCGCTCGCCGGAACAGCGCAAAGTCTGTTCCGGCGAGCGCTCGGTGATGTAGCGGCACAGCTGAACTATGAGTTGCCGCCCGAGCGTGTCTCGCTACTTCAGTGGTTTCTCCGAACCCTGCGGAACCAGTGGGATGGCTACGGCGGCGAGGGCGGCCGCCGCGAGGTAGGCGGCAGGGAAGCCGGTCGCGGTGATCACGGCACCCAGGACCGGCGGTACTGCCGCGATCATCAGGTTCTGGCCGGTGTTCTGGATGCCCAGCCCGCGGCCGCTCCAGTACGGGCCCGCCAGCTCGGCGATGGCGGTGAAGGCGAGGCCGTTATCGGAAACGGTGACCACCGAGGCGATGACGAGCAGCGGGACGGCCGCCCACCACCATTCGGTCCAGGCCGTCAGGGCGAGCAGGGCCATGGTGGTGACCGCGGCGACGGCGATCAGGCGCAGTGGGCGCATCCGGCTGCCCAGCCGATCGGACCAGGCGCCGGCGCCGATGCGGCCCAGGGCTCCGAGGATTTGCGTGCCGGTGACCAGTGCCCCGGCCGCGGCCAGCGACCAGCCGATATCCCGATGCAGCCAGAGCAGCGCGAAGGTCCAGACCGTGCCCTGCGGGATGACCAGCAGGATGGATACCCCGTGGATACGCCAGAGAGTGCCGCCCGCGCGGTACGGGTTGGCGCCGGCGGATTGCGCGCGTGGCGGCCGGGGCGGGTCGATAATGCCTACCAGGCAGCCCAGGGCCGCCAGGCCGGCCAGCACGGCGGGGACGACGAGCGCCGCCGCGATACCGAAACTGTCCGCGACCAGCGGAATGGACAGGGCACCGATACCCACGCCGATGGGCTGGCCGGTTTGCCGGATACCCATGGCCAGACCGCGGCGTTCCGGCGGGAACCAGCCGACGATCACCCGGCCGCTGGCACCGTTGGTGCTGGCGGCGCCCATGCCGCCGACGAACAGCAGGACTCCGAGCAGCGGGTAACTGGTGGTGAAGGCCGCGGCGATGCCCGCCGCGCACATGATCACGGGTCCGGCGACGAGCGCCAGGCGTTCGCCGAGGCGGTCCACCAGGTATCCCCAGGCGATAAGCGTGCAGCACAATCCGACGGTCGGCAGGGCGACCAGCAGGCCCGCGGTCGGCAGCGGCATACCGCCCGCGGTGAGAGCGGGCAGGAGGAACGGGACGCCGTGGACGAAGATCGCGCTCGATGTCTGGGCGAAAACCCCCAGGGCGAGCATGAGCCAGCGGCGGGCCGAGGTGACCGGATGTGCCTGCTTTCCCGGGTCGGCGGGCCGTGTGGCCGCCGATGAGCTGTGCGCCATAGTTCCCCATCTCGGAATACAGCAGCAGCTTCTCAATATGTGAGATCTGCTTCTCAAATCTTGAACTATCACGGTCACGGTACACCTGGGGCCCATGCACTTTCCAGGTGGTATCGCGCTTCTCACGGCCGCGCCGAGCCGACCGGTCGGGCGCATTCGGGCTGGTGGAACCGGGCTGGATAGACTCCGACCATGCGTCTAGGTCGAGTTGCCAGCCCCGACGGGGTCGCTTTCGTCGCCATCGACGGCGAGACCGCGAAGGAAATCGCCGAACACCCGTTCGGCACCCCGACATTCACCGGCCGTACCTGGCCGCTGGCCGATATCCGCTTGCTCGCCCCCATCCTGGCGAGCAAGGTGATCTGCATCGGCAAGAACTATGCCGCGCACGCCGCCGAATTCGGCGGACAGGCGCCGGACGAACCGGTGATCTTCATCAAACCCAATACGTCCATCATCGGGCCGAACGTGCCCATCCAGCTGCCGCCCAGCTCTTCCCGAGTCGACTTCGAAGGCGAGCTGGCGGTCGTGATCGGCCGGCCGTGCAAAGACGTCACCGCCGCCCGTGCCAAGGATGTGATCCTCGGCTACACCGTCGCCAACGACGTCACCGCCCGCGACCAGCAGGCCCAGGACGGCCAGTGGACGCGTGCCAAAGGCTACGACACGTTCTGCCCGCTGGGCCCCTGGATCGAAACCGAACTCGACCCCGCGGACCTCGAGATCACCACCGAACTCGACGGCGAAATACGCCAGCGCAGCACCACATCACTACTGCTGCACGATATTCCGGAAATCATCGAATGGGTGACCCGGGTGATGACGCTGCTGCCCGGTGATGTGATCCTCACCGGCACTCCCGAAGGCGTCGGCCCGATGAAAGACGGACAGAGTGTCTCGGTAACCGTATCCGGAATCGGGACACTCACCAATCCTGTTGCCGCCAAACGCTGAACGAAAGAGAGACATGACAAACGTACGGGTCCGTTTCTGCCCGTCGCCCACCGGGACACCGCATGTCGGGCTCATCCGCACCGCTCTGTTCAACTGGGCCTACGCCAAACATCACGGCGGACAATTCGTCTTCCGAATCGAAGACACCGACGCCGCAAGGGATTCCGAAGAATCCTATCTGGCACTCCTGGACGCGCTGCGCTGGCTCGGTCTCGAATGGGACGAGGGCCCCGAAATCGGCGGGCCCTATGCGCCGTACCGGCAATCGCAGCGGCGCGAAATCCACCGGGACGTGGTACAGAAACTCCTCGACGCCGGAGAAGCCTACGAATCCTTCTCTACGCCAGAGGAAGTCGAAGCGCGCCACCGCGCGGCCGGACGCGATCCGAAACTCGGCTACGACAATTTCGACCGCGATCTCACCGCCGAACAGATCGCCGAATACAAGGCCGCCGGGCGCGGTGCCGTGGTCCGGTTGCGTATGCCCGACACCGACCTCACCTGGAACGATCTCGTTCGCGGCGAAACCACCTTCAAAGCCGGCAGCGTCCCCGATTTCGCCCTCACCCGCGGCACCGGCGACCCGCTCTACACGCTGGTGAACCCGGTCGACGACGCCACCATGCGGATCACCCACGTCCTGCGCGGCGAAGACCTGCTCTCCTCCACCCCGCGCCAGCTCGCCCTCTACGCGGCGCTCCGGCGAATCGGCATCACCGACTTCACCCCGGAATTCGGTCACCTGCCCTTCGTCATGGGACAGGGAAACAAAAAACTGTCCAAACGCGACCCGGAATCCAACCTGTTCCTGCACCGCGACCGCGGCTTCATCCCCGAAGGTCTGCTCAATTACCTGGCACTGCTCGGGTGGAGCATCGCCGACGACCACGATGTCTTCTCCATGGACGAGATGGTCGCCGCGTTCGACGTATCGAAAGTCAATTCGAACCCGGCCCGATTCGACCAGAAGAAGGCCGATGCGATCAACGCCGAACATATCCGGATGCTCGCCCCCGCCGATTTCGCTGGACGGTTGCGCGAATACCTGACCCGGCACGAATATATCGGCGAGGGAATCGACGATAAAGTCTTCGCCGAAGCCGCGGAATTGGTCCAGACACGAATAGTCGTCCTCGCCGATGCCTGGGACCTGCTCCGCTTCCTCTTCGCACCTGCCGACGAATTCGCCATAGACCCCGCGGCCGGAAAGAAAAACCTCGGCGACGACGCGCGGCCGGTCCTGGACGCCGCAGTCGAAGCACTCGAACCAGTCACCGCGTGGACCGCCGCCGAAATAGAAGAAGCGCTGAGAACGGCGCTCATCGAACGGCTCGAACTGAAACCGAGAAAAGCGTTCGCACCGGTGCGGGTCGCGGTCACCGGATCGCATATCAGCCCCCCGCTGTACGAATCCATGGAACTGCTCGGCCGCGACGAAACCATGCGGCGGCTGCGGGCCGGGCGCGAATGGGTCGCACCCGCGGAATAACCACATGCGGCGCGCGGGCGGTACCGCACCGGACGGTCCCGGCCGCCGCCCGTGGTAGCCGGCGACCGGGGGCCGCTCTCCGGTGTCGACCGCCGCGCATCCGCAATCCCAGGGGCTGTCGTCTGGACGCGTACCACGCGCGTCCGCTCCGGCCGCCTGCCCCGCCCGGTCGCCGCGACACCCGAAATGGTCCGGCAAACCCGTGACAACCCGGATCTGACCAGGCGATTTGTAGTTTCACCCGAACAGTTTGGTACTCTCTTTCTCGGCCGGAACGACGGTGCCGCCGCAGCCAGCGACGAACCCGAAAGCCCAGGTCATTGGGGTATGGTGTAATTGGCAACACAGCTGATTCTGGTTCAGCCATTCTAGGTTCGAGTCCTGGTACCCCAGCGGAAATCGCTCCCTACTTCATCCTCCAGATGCGGTGCGCGACGATAACCAGGCGATTTGGTCGCCACCGCCCGGTCGGTTACGCTGATCGAGCTTCGGATCGAACGATCCAGATCCACTCCAGCCAGGAGTTGATCGACAAGTCCTGGCCCCGTCGTCTAGCGGCCTAGGACGCCGCCCTCTCAAGGCGGTAGCGCGGGTTCAAATCCCGTCGGGGCTACTCAGCTGGCAGGCTCATGCTCATGGAGAGCATGAGCCTTTGCTGATTCGCGATGTTTTGCGGGGGTGCAACCCCCGCACCCCGCCCAGGCGGGCTCGGCGCCCCCTGGACCCCCCTCAGCGGATTGGGTTCCTACGAAGGTGTTGCCGGGGCTGCGCCCCTGGATCCCTTTGTGGTTGGTCTCATACGGATAGACGTTGGCGGACGGTTGCTTGTGGGACGCTCGGTCGGGCTGGTGGTCCTGGGCGCCTTCCGCGGATCGGATTCCTGCCGTTGTTGTGCCGGGGCTGCGCCCCTGGAGCCCTTTGTGGTTGGTCTCACACGGATAGACGTTGCCGGACGGTCTGCTCTGGGGGCTCGGTCTGGTGGTGGCTCCTGATCCCTGCCGCGGATCATGTTCATTCGGTTGTGGGGCCGGGGCTGCGCCCCTGGAGCCCTTTGCGGTTGGTTTCATGCGGATGGGCGCTTGCGGCGGTCGCGTGTGGATACTCGGTCGGCTGGGGGTTATGGACGCTTGCCGTGGCTCGGGTTCCTACGGAGGTGTTGCCGGGGCTGCGCCCCTGGAGCCCTTTGCGGCTGGTCTCATACGGAATGGCGTGTCATGTGGGTTTGGGCGAGTGGCCTGGCAGTCGCCCGGCTGGGCGGCCGGGGGCGTATGAGTAACGGGCCTCAGCGGGGCACAGGCGACTTGTTCGAGAGAGGTACAGGCCAACTCGTTTGCTCACTTTTCCAGCGGCGGTGGCGAATTTGCGAGGTCCTTGAAGGTTTGGTCCGCCTTGCCCCTCGCCCTTCGGGCGGCGTGCGTTGCGGGCGCTGGTCTCGAGGGCTGTAGGGCAGTGCCGAGGGGTCTATACCCTGTCGGCGCGCCCTCTGGGGAGCGCTGTTCGATGCGCTCCGCGCGGCGGCGCGCGACCGCACGGTGCGTGCGCTGGTGCTTCACGGGCACCGGAGAAATTCAGCGGCGAGGATTGGATTCGGCGCCCATGTCGCGCATTCTCTTCTGCGAAGGTCGCTCCGCCTGTGGGGACGGTCAAGAGGATGGGTGCTCTTCTCGCGTCGAACGTTGCTCTCGGTCTCGAGGGGCGGAGCTTTGAAGTCCGTCGTGGGTGGAACTTGGCGAGGAGGCTGACGCCCTCATGTTTGTGGGGCAACTCGCGTCTCGTCTTCTGCTGTCGTCGTATTGCGTGCGGGCTTACCCGTTACGTTCGAGAGCCGGCCCGGCTCGAGCCTGTCGTTGTATCAGATCCCTGGACGGTTCGGCTCGAGGGGACGGCGTACCGGGCGATGATCCGGTGGTGGTCGGTTTCGCGCGACGGATCGGGCGTGGTCCTTCCGGGTGCCGGTGGGGGCACCCGGAAGGAGATTCAATCGTCCAGGGCGCCCGCGGTGGAACCGCCGAGAGGCATTTCGGGGAGGCCTAGTTTGCGGTGGTCCCAGCTGCGGATGCGGTCGGGGACCACGCGAACCGCTACTCGTTTGTTGAGCATTCCCTCGACGTATTCGCGCATATCGTCGGTGTACGGGCCGGTGTAGCGTTCCCAGACGCTGACGCCGACGGCGAAGAGTTTTTCGGGGTCGTCGATGACCTCCGCGTGGCCTTCGATGGAGACCCCGCGCAGCGTGTCGTAGGTTTTTCCGGCTTCGACCATGCAGGTGACCGCGGGGTTGCGGCGCAGGTTGACGGCTTTCTGGGATTTGCCCTTCGTTTCGAACCACAGCTCGGGGATCGCGTCGGGGCGGGCCGGATCGGCGATGAGCGCGTACCACATGGCGGTCAGGTGCGGTTTTCCGTCCGCGCCGAGGGTGGCCAGGGTGGCCACGCGGCTGCGGGTGAGGAAATCGGTGATCTCGGCGTCGGTCATGACGATTTGTGACCGTTGGTTCACTCCCATGGGGCAACCATAAGTGACAGCGCCCGCCCGCCGCTCAGAGTCGGCGGTGCAGCGCATCCGCGGCCGCGACCAGATCCGCGGCCCAGCGGGCACCGGGACGGCGGCCCATGCGGTCGATCGGGCCCGAAACGGATATCGCCGCCACTACGGCGCCGTTCTGGTCGCGGACGGGCGCCGAGATGCTCGCAACGCCGGACGCGCGTTCGCCGGCGCTCTGCGCCCAGCCGCGTTTGCGCACGTCGGCGAGGGTGCGCTCGGTGTACGCGGCGTCGGCGAGCACGCTGCGCTGCAGGTCGGAATCGGCGAATGCGACCAGGACCTTGGCGGCCGAGCCCGCGGTGAGCGGGAGCCGGGAACCGATCGGCACGGTATCGCGTAACCCGGCGGGTGGTTCCAGCGCGGCGACGCAGACCCGTTCGCGGCCGTCACGGCAGTACAGCTGCACGCTCTCGCCGGTGATCTCGCGTAGTCGCGGCAGGATCGAACTCGCGGCCTCGAGCAGCGGATCGGCGGCGCCGGCGGCGAGTTCGCCGAGCGCGGGGCCGGGGCGCCAGGCGCCGTCCCCGTTGCGGGCCAGCAGCCGGTGGGTTTCCAGGCCGACGGCGAGGCGGTGGGCGGTGGCGCGGGGCAGGCCGGTGCGGTCGCACAGGTCGTTGAGGCCGCAGGGCTGCTCGGCGACCGCATATAGCACTGCCACCGCTTTGTCCAGAACGCCGATACCGCTATGCTGTCTCATACAACGATATTAGCGTCCTGCATTCTGAGATGCCATCACGAACAGCCCAGGTGGGTCATGGGATGAGGTCGCGACATTCCAGCTAGTGCGTATCCGCGCGGGGCGACCCGATCGGATGCCGGGCCCGAAAGGTGATCGCAACAATGCCACGTACGCTGGCCGAGAAGGTATGGGAACAGCATGTCGTCGCCCGCGGTGAAGGAGAGGGTGAGGCGCGCGAACCCGATCTGATCTACATCGATCTGCATCTGGTGCACGAAGTGACCAGCCCGCAGGCCTTCGACGGTCTGCGTGCGGCGGGGCGACCGGTGCGCCGGCCCGATCTCACCATCGCGACCGAGGATCACAATGTCCCGACCGTCGATATCGACAAACCTATCGCCGACCCGGTTTCGCGTACTCAGGTGGAGACGCTGCGGCGTAACTGCGCGGAATTCGGCATCCGGCTGCACCCGATGGGCGATCGCGAACAAGGCATTGTGCACGTGGTCGGTCCGCAGCTCGGGCTGACCCAGCCGGGGACAACGGTGGTGTGCGGCGACAGTCACACGTCCACCCACGGCGCCTTCGGCGCACTGGCCATGGGAATCGGGACCAGTGAGGTCGAACACGTCCTGGCCACACAGACTCTGTCGCTGCGGCCGTTCAAGACGATGGCGATCACCGTCGACGGCGAACTGCCGGCGGGGGTCACCAGCAAAGACCTCATTCTGGCGGTTATCGCCGAAATCGGTACCGGTGGCGGGCAGGGATATGTGCTCGAGTATCGCGGTTCTGCCATTCGCAATATGTCGATGGAAGCGCGGATGACGATCTGCAATATGTCCATCGAAGCCGGTGCGCGGGCCGGGATGATCGCGCCGGACGAAACGACCTACGAGTTCCTGAAGGGGCGGCCGCATGCCCCGCAGGGCGCGGACTGGGATGCCGCGGTGCAGGCGTGGGAGGCGTTGAAGACCGATGAGGGCGCGATTTTCGACCGGGAAGTGCATATCGACGCCGGGGCGCTGACGCCGTTCGTCACCTGGGGCACCAACCCGGGGCAGGGATTGCCGCTCGGTGCGAATGTGCCGGACCCGGCGGAGATCGCCGACGAATCCGCGCGTGACTCGGCAGAGAAGGCGCTGCGGTACATGGATTTGACCCCGGGTATGCCGCTGCGCGAGGTCACGGTGGACACGGTGTTCGTCGGATCGTGCACCAACGGCCGGATCGAGGACCTGCGGGCCGTGGCCGGGGTTCTGCAGGGCCGCAAGGTCGCCGACGGCGTGCGGATGCTGGTGGTGCCGGGGTCTATGCGGGTACGCGAGCAGGCCGAAGCCGAGGGGCTGGGGGAGATCTTCACCGCGGCCGGGGCCGAATGGCGGCAGGCCGGATGCTCGATGTGCCTGGGGATGAACCCGGATCAGCTGGAGCCCGGTCAGCGCTGCGCCTCCACCTCGAACCGGAACTTCGAGGGCCGGCAGGGCAAAGGCGGGCGCACCCATCTGGTGTCGCCACTGGTCGCCGCCGCCACCGCGGTCCGTGGCCGGCTGTCGGCGCCGACCGATCTGAACTGAGCCCCCGCGCCGCATTCCGAAACGAACAGACAGCCCGAAACAGGAGAAATACGATGGATGCCTTCACTGTGCACAAGGGGATCGGGGTCCCACTGCGCCGGTCCAATGTGGACACCGACCAGATCATCCCCGCCGTCTATCTGAAGCGCGTGACTCGAACAGGTTTCGAAGACGGCCTGTTCGCCGCGTGGCGCGGCGAAGCGGACTTCATTCTCAACACCGAACCGTACAAGCGCGGCAGCGTACTCGTGGCCGGTCCGGATTTCGGCACCGGTTCATCGCGTGAGCATGCGGTATGGGCGCTCATGGACTATGGCTTTCGAGTAGTTATCTCTTCACGTTTCGCGGACATCTTCCGCGGTAATGCGGGCAAGGGTGGTCTACTGGCCGCGCGAATGTCACAGAATGATGTCGAAATGCTCTGGAAGCTGCTCGACGAACAGCCGGGACTGGAATTGGTTGTCGACCTCCAGGAGCGCACGGTGACCGCCGGAACCATCGTGTTGCCGTTCGAAATTGACGACTACACCAGGTGGCGCCTGTTGGAAGGTTTGGACGACATCGGCCTGACACTACGGCGTAGCGATGTGATCGCCGAGTTCGAAAAGGCAAGGCCGGCTTGGAAACCAAAGACCCTTCCGGAACCTATTTCGCAGGCGTAATGTTGTCGGCCTCTTATGGGGGCCCGGATGGTGCGGTAGCTGTGCGTGTGCTAGACCACATGAATTTTGGCGTGGCACATAGACTCTTGCCCAATGTGGGTTTACCGTGGTACCTAGTCGGTCCGACGACGGGCCATTAGTCTGCGGAGGATTCAATGAACAAGGCGGAACTGATCGACGTTCTGACCGAAAAGTTGGGTACTGACAGGCGCACGGCCACCGCGGCAGTCGAGCATGTGGTCGATACGATCGTGCGTGCGGTACACAAAGGGCAGAGCGTCACCATCACCGGATTCGGTGTGTTCGAACAGCGGAAGAGGGCAGCCCGGGTCGCGCGGAATCCGCGTACCGGGGAAACCGTCAAGGTGAAGCCCACTTCGGTGCCGGCGTTCCGGCCCGGCGCCCAGTTCAAGGCGGTTATCGCGGGTAAACAGAAGCTCGCGGCAACAGGCCCCGCGGTGAAACGCGGTGTCAATGCTCCTGTGGCGGCCAAGAAATCCACGGCCAAGAAGACGACGGCGAAGAAAACCACCGCCAAGAAGTCGGCCACCAAGGCGCCCGCCAAAACAACGGCACGGAAGACCGCCACCAAGGCGCCGGCCAAGAGCACCGCCGCCAAGAAGGCAGCCACCAAGGCCGCGGCGAAGACCACGGCCCGCAAGACGGCGGCCAAGAAGGCCCCGGCCAAGGCTGCGGCGAAGAAGACCACCGCCAAGGCCACGGCCAAGAAGACACCGGCGACGAAGAAGGCCACCACCGCGAAGCGGACCACGGCCAAGAAAACCGCCAAAAAGGCTCGCTGACCCACGGAGCCGCGGATGCCGCGGAAATCCCTGACGGCTTGCGGAAATCCCTGACGGCTTTCCGACCCGCGAACGGTGTCGATCGGTGAGCATCGCGTGTCGTATCTCGGCCCGCTGCTCGCCACTTCCACAACCGAAACGCCGGACGGACCAGCCCCCGGGCGATCCCCGGGGGCGTGACCGTCTCTACGGCCGGTGGTGCGGCCGGGTCTACTCGGTCGCCGGAGCTGTATCGACCGATAGCGATCGGTCCAAGTGATCGGCGGCCACCAACCGGCCGCCCGCGAAAGACAACACCCAGACCGACCCCTTCCGGGTCCGGGCGGGTGACAAACGCATTCCGTCCTGTTCCGCCCACCAGGCGACGAGATCCGGCACGGTATCGCCCTGGCTGCACAATACGGGCACGGAGCGCGACGAAAGCACCAGCGAACGGATATGGTCCCGCGCCTTCTGCGTATCCGCGGCATATCCGATATCACCGAGGAGCGGTTCGATCGCTACCTCGACACCCAATTCCTCGGCCAGCGGAGCCACCGTCTGCACACAGCGCAACGGTTCGGCGGAATAGACCGTTTCCGCGCCGAACGCCAGCAGATTAGGTACCAGCGCGAGGGCCTGCTGGTGTCCGGCCACTTCGAGTGGGCGCTGTTCGTCCGGGCCGCGGAAACGGTCGCGGCGGCCGGCCTTCGCATGCCGGACCACCAGCGCGGTCCGGGTATCGGCCGGGAGCCGCGTGAACGCCCGCACGATCTGGCGGTCCATCGGATACGACAGCGTCGACATCACTGTTTCCAGCGGACACCAGGTGAGTTCGTCGACCTCGTGGTTGGCGCTGAACTCACCCCCGGTCACCTCGGCCGCCCAGTAATCGACCCGTTTCATCCTGCGGTGGCCCGGGATCGGATAGGTGACCTTGCCCAGGTAGCGGCCCAGCCGGGGACGCAGGCCGGTCTCCTCCTCGGTTTCCCGGACCGCGGCCAGCACCGGGGTTTCGCCGGGATCGAGTTTCCCCTTGGGCAGCGACCAATCCTGGTATTTGGGCCGGTGGATCACCGCGATCTCCAGACCCCCGAGGGATCCGGGCGCATGCCGCCACAACACGGTGCCGGCCGCGTGAATATTGGGTGTGGTCCGGGGATCCGGATAGGACGGCGGAGTATGCGTGCCGTTCACTGCTGATCGGGACGGCGTAGCCGCATCAGCGCCACCTGATGGTCGCGAACCTCGATCCCGTCCCCTTCCGGTCCGGTTCCGGCTCTGTCCGGGCTGGATTTCCAATTACCGTCGGCATCCAGCACCCAGCAGCGGGTCATGGGGTGCAGGGCGGATTCGAAGATCTCGTCCAGCCGTTCCCGCAGTTTCGGGTCTTTCACCTGGGCCATCACCTCCACGCGTCGGTCCAGGTTGCGATGCATCATATCGGCGCTGCCGATCCAGAACTCGTCCTGCGCCGCGAAGTTGAGCAGCCGTGAATGTTCCAGCACCCGGCCCAGGATGGAGCGCACTTCGATGTTCTCGCTCATCCCGGGCACACCCGGGCGCAGCCCGCAGATACTGCGGACCACGATCTGCACCGGTACACCCGCCTGCGACGCGCGGTAGAGCGCGTCGATGACCTGTTCGTCGACAAGCGCGTTGGCCTTCAGCCTGATCCCGGCCGTGGCCCCGGAGCGGGCCGCTTCGATCTCGCCTTCGATCCGGGAAATGATCCCGGCCCGGATCCCGTGCGGGGCCACCAGAATATTGCGGTAGTCGGCTTTGCGGGAGTAGCCGGTGAGCGAATTGAACAGGTCGGTGAGATCGGCGCCGATCTCGGGCGCTGCGGTGAGCAGGCCGACATCTTCGTACAGGCGCGCGGTTTTGGGATTGTAATTACCGGTGCCGATATGGCAATAGCGGCGAATGGTCGAACCCTCCCGGCGCACCACCAGACAGGTCTTGCAATGCGTTTTCAGCCCGACCAGCCCGTAGACCACATGGACCCCGGCCTGTTCGAGGGTGCGTGCCCATTTGATGTTCGCCTGCTCGTCGAACCGCGCCTTGATCTCCACCAGCGCCACCACCTGTTTACCGGCTTCGGCGGCGTCGATGAGCGCGTTCACGATCGGGGAGTCGCCGGAGGTGCGGTACAGGGTCTGCTTGATCGCCAGGACCTGTGGGTCGGCGGCGGCCTGCTCGATGAAACGCTGCACGCTGGTGGAGAACGAATCGTACGGGTGGTGCACCAGGACATCGCCCTCGCGCAGGGCGGCGAAGACATTGCGCGGCGTCTCCCGTTCGCCGAACGCGGGCGGGGTCGCGGGAACGTAGGGGGCGTCCTTGAGATTCGGGCGGTCCACGCCGTACACCTGCGACAGGCAGGACAGATCCAGGAGTCCGGGGACCTGGATGACATCCGCCGGGTCGACTTCCAGCTCACGCAACAGCAGATCGAGCATATGCTCGGTCATATCGTCGGAAACCTCGAGTCGTACCGGCGAACCGAACCGGCGGCGGGCCAGTTCGCGTTCCAGCGCCTGCAGCAGATCCTCGTCCCGGTCCTCGTCGACCTCGAAATCGGCATTGCGGGTGATCCGGAACGAATGGTGCTCGACCACCGTCATCCCCGGGAAAAGATGTTCCAGATGCGCGGCGATCAGTGCTTCCATCGGCAGGAACGCGGCGATCGAGGCGCCGTTGCCGGAACTCGGCCGCCGGACCCGCACGAAACGGTCCACATTGTCGGGAACCTTCACCCGGGCGAAGTGTTCACCGCCGGTGGTCTGGTCCTGGACGGTCACCGCGAGATTCAGGCTCAGACCGCTGATATAGGGAAAGGGATGGGCGGGGTCCACCGCCAGGGGCGTCAGGACGGGGAACACCTGGTCCTGGAAATGCGCGGATAACCGCTCCCGTTCGGGTTCCTGCAGATCGGCCCAGTCGATGATCTCGATACCCTCGGCGGTGAGCGCGGGCAGTACTTCGGTGAGAAAGACCTCGGCGTGGCGGACGGCCAGATCCTGGGTCCGGGCCGCGATCAACTCGAGTTGTTCGCTCGGCGACCGGCCGTCGGCCGACCGGACCGAAAGCCCGGTTTCGGCGCGGCGTTTGAGACCGGCGACACGGACCATATAGAACTCGTCGAGATTCGAGGCGAAGATCGACAGGAATTTCGCCCGTTCCAGCAGCGGCAGCGAACTGTCCTCGGCCAGGGCCAGTACCCGGGCATTGAAGTCGAGCCAGCTCAACTCCCGGTTGAGGTAGCGATCGGCCGGCAAACGGGTTGTGCTCCCGCCGGCCGGGATCTGGGTGGCGGCCGGAGGTGGGGTGGGTAGCACCTGTTGCTGCTTGACGGTTTCCGTATCGCTCACACCTACGATCATTCCTTACGAACCGGGTGGTGTGCATATACGGGCGGTGACTGTTATCTCTAGTTCACGAGGTGGCGACCGGCCCGCACACCTGGGTGACCATTGCACGAACACGATGGGGTAGGCCCAGCTCACGCAGCAGTCCGGCGGTCTCGTGGCCCGTGCCCAGCGCCTGCACCGCCGCCAGATCCGCGGCGGTATCCACATCGTGGCGCAGACCGGGCCATTCGCCGTGCAGTTCGAGGGCGCCCTCGGCGCGGTGGCGGTGAGCCGAATCACGACCGAACCGGGGCAGCAGCGGCACGCCCGGGGGCGCGAGCAGCGCCGCGGTCCCGGTACCGGCATGGTCGGCCACCAGTGCGCGGGTGTCGCGGGGTGCGGCGGCCAGCACCGCGGACAACTCCTGCGGGCACAAGGCGGGCAGATCGGCTTGCAAGGCCAGCAAGCCGACGGCGCCGTGCCGGGCTCGCAGCGCGGTCGCCGCATCGGCCAGGGCGATATTGAGCCCGTCCGGATCGGCGCCGGCGCCGGCCGGTTCGGGATGGACATCGGCCCCGAGGGCGCGGGTCGTCTCGGCGACCACCGGGTCGGGAGTGACAACCGTGACCGAGGCGACCGCCGGGACCGCCGCGGCCGCGCGCACGGTATCGGTGAGCATGGCCAGCACCAGCCGGGACCGGTGCGCCGGCGGCAGGACACCGGCGAGCCGGCTCTTGGCGCTGTCCAGGGTTTTCACCGCGATCACGGCGTGCACGGAGTGCGGGCACATGGCCCCATCCTGTCATGGCATATTGGGCTGATGACGAGGGCGGCGGTAATGGGTGCGGGATCGTGGGGGACGACCCTGGCGAAGGTATTGGCGGACGCGGGCACCGAGGTCACGATCTGGGCCCGCCGGCCGGAGGTCGCCGAAGCGCTGAGCACCGACCACCGCAACCCCTATTACATGCCGGGCGTGCAGCTACCGCCGGTCACCGCCACCGACGATTACGCCCGGGCCATGGACGGCGCCGAGATCGTGGTGCTCGCGGTGCCGTCGCAATCACTGCGCGGGAATCTGAAGATCTGGGCGCCGGCCATCGGCCCGGATACCACCCTGCTCAGTGTGGCCAAGGGGATCGAAAGCGGCACCCTGCTGCGGATGAGCGAGGTGATCGCGGAGGTCACCGGCGCGGACCCGGGCCGGATCGCGGTGCTGTCCGGACCCAACCTCGCCGGGGAACTCGCCGCGGGGCAGCCGGCGGCCACCGTGGTCGGCTGTACCGACGCGCAGCGGGCGGCCGCGGTACAGCGCGCCTGCGTCACCAGCTATTTCCGGCCCTACACCAATACCGATGTGATCGGCTGCGAAATCGGCGGGGCCTGTAAGAATGTCATCGCCCTCGCCTGCGGTATCGCCTCCGGCATGGGATTCGGCGACAACTCCATCGCCGCGCTGATGACCCGCGGCCTGGCCGAGATCATCCGGCTCGGTATGGCACTCGGCGCCGAACCGGCGACCCTGGCCGGGCTGGCCGGTGTCGGAGATCTCATCGCCACCTGCACTTCGCCGTTGTCACGCAACCGGTCCTTCGGCCAGGTACTCGGTTCCGGCGGGTCCATGCAGGCCGCACAGGAAGCGACGCACGGGCAGATCGCCGAAGGTGTGAAATCCTGCAGTTCGGTGCTCGCGCTGGCCGCGGCGCACCAGGTGGAGATGCCGCTCACCGAGGCCGTGCACCAGGTGTGCCACGAGGGCCTGGTGGTGCGGTCGGCGATGGACAAGTTGCTGGGCCGCCGGATCAAACCCGAATAACCGCCGGTGATGGTGTGCCGCGATTATCGAGTGCCCCGGCAGGGTACCGTTCGGGCATGAACCGGATCAGAGTTGCCGTCGTTTTCGGCGGCCGCAGCAGCGAGCACACCGTGTCGTGCGTCTCGGCCGGCGCTGTGCTGCGCAATCTCGATCCGGAACGGTACGAGGCGGTACCCATCGGGATCACGCCGGCGGGAACCTGGATGCTGGCGGATATCGATATCGCGGCGCTGGCCCGGCACGACCGGACCCTGCCGTCGGTCACCGGCGGTGGAATCGAACTGGTGCTGGCCGCCGATCCGAGCCGCGCCGGAACCCTGGTCGCGCTCGACGATCCGCGTACCGTGCTCGAAACCGTCGATGTGGTGTTCCCGGTGCTGCACGGACCGTTCGGTGAGGACGGCACCGTGCAGGGCATGCTGGAACTGGCGGGAATCCCGTATGTGGGTCCCGGTGTCCTGGCCAGTGCGGCCGGTATGGACAAGGAATTCACCAAGAAACTGCTCGCGGCCGACGGCCTCCCGGTGGGCGTGCAGGTGGTTCTGCGGCCGGGTACCGCGACCGTGGCACCGGCCGACCGGCAGCGGCTGGGGCTGCCGGTTTTCGTCAAACCCGCGCGCGGGGGCTCCTCCATCGGGATCACCAAGGTCACCGACTGGGCGGATCTGGACACCGCGATCGCGACCGCGCGCGGACACGATCCGAAGGTGATCGTGGAGGCCGCGATCATCGGCCGTGAGGTCGAATGCGGGGTACTGGAATTCCCGGACGGCCGGGTGGAGGCCAGTGTGGTCGCCGAGATCCGGATGCCCGAGGACCTCGCCGACGCCGACGCGGGTGAGCAACCGGGCCCGGCCTTCTACGATTTCGACACCAAATACCTCGACGATGTCTGCGAATTCGACGTCCCGGCGAAACTGGACGACGACCTTGCCGAGGAGGTCCGCGCCATGGCGGTGCGCGCCTTCCGCGCCCTGGACTGCCAGGGACTCGCCCGGGTCGACTTCTTCGTCACGGAGGACGGGCCGGTGATCAACGAGATCAACACCATGCCCGGATTCACTCCGATTTCCATGTTCCCGCGGATGTGGCAGGAGACCGGGGTCGGTTACCCGGAACTGCTGGCAGGCCTCATCGACACCGCTCTGACCCGCGGTACCGGGCTGCGCTGAACTGCCCGCGGCACGAACGGTGACACTGCCTGCGGTACGACGGTGGACCCGGCGGGGGTCTCAGTTGGGCAGTTCGCCCGGGTCGATCGGTTGTGCCGGTAATTGTGCGGTGATGGTGTCCGACACCACCTGCAGCGGGGTCGGTCCGGAGTCGTCGGGAACCGTGAGCGCGATATAGGTTTCGCGGTCCACGGCGAACCAGGTGGCGGTGGCCGCGGATTCGTCGCGCACCTCGAACCACTGCACGTCGTTGACCACCTGCAACGGTGAAGCCCGGTTGAATTCCAGTGGCCGGTCGAGCCCGCACCGTAGGACAACCGGGTCGCCGCCCTCGGGCCGCTGCCAGGCCGCGGTCGCTGGGGGTGCCGGCTCGACCAGGGTCGACCTGGTGAAATCGCCGAGTTCCGCGGGGAGTGCGGGTAGCAGCGCGGAGCAGGCGGGTCCCTCGGCGGCGGGTGCCGGAACGGGGCCGAGCGCCAGCGGTTCGCGTTCGGCCGGAGCCCGCAGCACGATCACTGCCGCCACCACGACGCCGACCAGCAGCGCAACCGGCAGCGCCACCGCGGTCGCGATGAGCGCGGGCGAATAAGGCCGGCGTTCGGTTTCGGTGTCGTCAGAGGTCTCGGTGGCGTCGGCCGGGGCCTCGGCTTCTTCGTCCGGCGATGTCCCCGGCATGCTCGGCGTTCCTCTCTGTGGTGCGTGGGCGCTGTGGTCCGTTGCTGCTGCTCCACCGGGTACGGCGGCACGGCAATGGCCGGTCGCCCACGCGGGGATCGCCGGCTGCCGTGGAGCCGGCCGGTGTCCCGCGGGGCGGCGATGAACCGACTGTCGCGGGTACGGCGACGATCAGCGGCCGGCGGTGTCTCGACCGGTCGGCCGCGGCCCGGCAGCCGCAGGTGCGGTGTCGTTCCGGCTGCCGCTTCGGTTCACCGGGCACAGGGTACCGTCAAGGCCGGAAGTGCCGGGTTACCGGCCGCAGCGCTCGCGGCGCGGGTTGTGCCGGCGCGGCATGCCGGTTCGGTGTGGACGCCCCGGATCGGGCCGGCCGCCGGGCAACGGAAGAACCCACGACTGCGCGGCAGCGGTGGTGAGCGAGAAAGGTCGCACGATCAGTAGCGAACCGACAGTGCGCGATCTGGGCGAGTTCGCCCTGATCGACCGGATCAATGCGGGCCGGACACAGGCGCCCGCCGTCCGGCTCGGCCCCGGTGACGACGCCGCCGTACTGTCCGCGGCTCGCGGACAGTACGTGGTGAGCACGGATATGTTGATCGAGGACCGGCACTTCCGGCTGGACTGGTCGGATCCGGAGCAGATCGGGCGCAAGGCGATCGCGCAGAACGCTGCCGATATCTATGCGATGGGCGCCGAGCCCGTGGGTTACGTGATCGGGCTGGGGCTCCCCGGCGATACACCCGTGGATTTCGTGACCCGGCTCGCGGACGGATTCTGGGCCGAGGCGGCGCGGGCGGGCGGCTCCGTCGCCGGTGGGGATATCGTGCGCAGCGCGCATCTGATGATCTCGGTAACGGCTTTCGGTGATCCGCTGGGCGACCGGCCGGTCACCCGGTCCGGTGCCCGGGCGGGGGGCACGGTCGCGATCGCGGGCCGCCCGGGATGGTCCGCGGCCGGATTCGAGCTGCTGGTCCGCACGCATGGGGTTCTCCATCGGTACGAGGATTCGGTGGCGACGGCTGTCGTGGCGGCGGCCGCCGCGCACCGGGCGCCGAAACCGGCCTACGACCTGGTTCGCGCGGCCATGGCCACCGATAACCCGCCGGAAGCGCTCACCGATATCTCCGACGGATTGCTCGCCGATCTCGGGCATCTGGCCGCGGCATCGGGGGTCGCGGTGTCGGTGGACTCCACGCGCCTGCGCGATCCGGAGCTGGAACTGTGCGCCGCGGAGCTGGAAGCGGATGTGCGGCAATGGATTCTGACCGGTGGGGAAGATCATGTCTTCGCCGGTGTCTGGGAACCCGGGGTGACACCGCCATCCGGCTGGACCCCCATCGGAGGTATCGAGCCTGGTGAGGGCGTCACCGTGGACGGCGCGCCGTACCGGGGTTCCGGGGGCTGGGAAGCTTTCTCGGGGACGGACTCGGCGAAATCGGATCACTCACGATAGGTTGTGCGGTCATGGGCACGAAACCACTCGAGGAAATCATCGATCCGGGCTGGGCGAAAGCATTGGCGCCGGTGGCCGATCGTATTTCGGCGATGGGTGAGTTCTTACGTGCCGAGAATGCCGCGGGCCGCGGATACCTGCCCGCCGGGGAGAATGTGCTGCGCGCCTTCCGGCATCGGTTCGAGGATGTCCGGGTGCTGATCGTCGGCCAGGATCCCTATCCCACCCCCGGGCATCCGATGGGGTTGAGCTTCTCGGTGGCACCGGACGTTTCGCCGGTACCGCGCAGCCTGGCCAACATCTTCGCCGAGTACAGCAAGGATCTCGGCCACCCCACGCCCACCAGCGGGGATCTGAGCCCCTGGTCGGACCGAGGGGTCCTGATGCTGAACCGAGTGCTGACGGTCTCGCCGGGGAAACCGGCCTCGCATCGCGGTAAAGGCTGGGAGCAGGTCACCGAACAGGCGATCAGCGCGCTGGTGAGCCGGGACGAACCGCTGGTGGCGGTCCTGTGGGGCCGGGACGCGGCATCCCTGAAACCGGCGCTGGCCCAGGCCGAGGTGCCCTGTATCGAATCCGCGCATCCGTCACCCCTGTCGGCATCGCGAGGATTTTTCGGTTCGCGTCCGTTCTCCCGGGTCAACGAACTCCTGGACGAACTCGGCGCGGAACCGGTGGACTGGCGCCTGCCCTGACCCGGGCGTCGAAGAAGAAACAAGTGAGGAGCACACCATGAAACTGCGCGGCATCACCGCCACGCTCGCGCTGAGCGCCGCCCTGACCGGCGCCGCCGGGGCGACGGCCGGGGCGGCCCCGCTGACCCTGGAACCGGCACAGCCGGTCACCGAGCCGGCGCAGCCGGTCGCCGAGGATTTCACCTCGAGCGGCTCGTCGACCATCTCGGCGTCGGTGAACGCGAAGGGCGCATGCCTGTTCCAGCGGACCCTCAGTGCCATGGACCTGGACTGCTGATTTGTCCGTTCGTACGGCGTAACGTCCGCATATTTGCGATGCTGCAAATCGTGAGTAATGCGAACTATCTGCTCGATCCCGTCCGGCTGCGACTACGCGGCGCGGGCGGGATCGAGCTCGTTGCGGACCGGCACGGCCCGTCGGACGGCCCATTAGTGCTGTTCCTGCACGGTGGCGGCCAGACCCGGCACTCCTGGAAACAGACCGGCGACCGGCTCGGCGCCGCGGGGATCCGCGCGGTCACGCTGGACGCGCGCGGTCACGGGGACAGCCAGTGGGCGCCGGATCGCGACTACCGCTACGACGCCATGGTCGGCGACGTATTCGCGGTGCTGGAACAGCTGGGTGGCGGTCCGGCCGTCGTAGTCGGCGCCAGTATGGGCGGAATCACCGGGCTGCTGGCCACCGGCGCACCGGGCGGGGAGATGATCTCCGCGCTGGTCCTGGTGGATATCGTCACCCGGCCCGAACCCGCCGGAGTCGACCGGGTCGTCACCTTCCTGAGCAAGAACCCCGATGGTTTCGCCACCGTGGACGAAGCCGCCGACGCGGTGGCCGAGTACATGCCGCACCGGCCCCGGCCCGAATCCAGCGCGGGACTGCTGCGCAATCTGCGCGAACGCGACGGTCGCTGGTATTGGCACTGGGATCCCGGCATTCTCGGTGACAAGGGAGTCGACCCCGACGAGATGGCCCGCAACCTGGAAAGCGTCGCCCGGGCGCTGACGATTCCGGTACTGCTGGTGCGTGGCCTGCAGTCCGATGTCGTCAGCGCCGAGGGAGCGGCCGAATTCCAGACCCTGGTACCGCACGCGGAAATCGCCGAAATCGGCAATGCCGCGCATACCGCCGCCGGTGACGACAACGACGCATTCACCGAAGCGGTGGCGAAATTCGTGCTGCGGACCCGCTGAGGGCCTCGATCAGTTCAGTCCGGAATAGTCGGGGGTGCGTTTGGCGAGGAAGGCGTCCACGCCTTCGCGGCCGGTCGGGCTGCCCGCCGCTGTGCCCATGGCATCGCGTTCGGCGTCCAGCTGATCGCTGAAGGTCGCGGTGGCGGACCGGCTCAGCAGGGTGCGGATGGAGGTGTAGCTGGCGCGGGGGCCGCGCGCCAGGGTCCGGGCCAGATCGCGGGCGGCCTCCTGGACCGCATCGTCGCTACCGGTCAGCCGCGCAAGAATGCCGAGGCGGTGGGCCTCCGCCGCGTCGAGGACCGTATCGGTGAGCAAGATATCGCGGGCCTTGGCCGCGCCCACCAGACGCGGCAGCGTCCAGGACATCCCGCCGTCCGGGCTCAAGCCCACCCCCGGATAGGCGGGACGCATCCGGGTGCCGGGGCCGCCGACCGCGATATCGGCGGCGCACACCAGGCTCATTCCGGCCCCGGCCGCCCAGCCGTGTACGGCCGCGACCACCGGGACCGGTGCGGCATCCAGGGCGCGGACGAAAACGTGCAGGGTATCGGCGAGCTGGTACAGATGTGCGGCGCGATCCTCGGCGGCCGCGAAATCCCGGACATCGCCGCCGGCGCAGAAGTTGGGGCCCGAACCGGTCAGCAGTATGGCACCCACATCCGGACCGGCCGCGGCCAGAGCGGCGGTTCCCGCGGCGACCCCGGCGAAATCGAGGGAGGTGCCGCGGGCCGCGGTCGACAGGGTGATCTCCAGGACCCCGTCGTCGATTCGGATGTATTCGGTTTCGGTGCTCATGATCGGAACTCTACTGCCGGGCGCACCATCCTGATCTCGGTTGCGGTGGCGAACCGTTCGGCCCGGGCGGTGCCGTCGGGGGCGAAACCGTACTTGGCGTAGAAGGCGCGGGCGCGCGGGTTGCGTTCGAAGACCCACAGAGAGCAGGACAGATCCGGTTCCAGTACGGCATCCATGAGGGCTTGTGCGAGCCCGGTGCCGTACCAGTGGGCGCGGACGTACATCGCGCTCAGCTCCCGCGCAGCGGCCGCGGGCAGGTCGCGGGGCAGTCCGTACTGGGCGAATCCGATGATCTCGGCACCGTGCTCCGCGACCAGAGTCGTCTTCCCTGGATTGTCGCGTGCGATTCGCTCCCAGCCCGCGGCGCGCTGGTCCTGATCGAAAGCCGCAAGCACATGATCGGGTACGAGTCCCTGGTAGGCCTCGCGCCAGCAGGCGATATGGCATGCCGCCAGCGCCGGTGCGTGCGCAGGGGTGAGTGGAACGATCCGCCATGACGGGGCGGGCGCAATCCGGCCCCCGAAGTCGTGTTCGATGGGTGTCCCTCCGCTCGAATACCGGCACGACTTCGCCCCGGCTGCCGAGCGGCAACCGGGGCGGAGTCGACTGTATGAAGATATGCGCCGGAAAGCAGCGCGAGGGTCACCCCGGCTCGGCCGCGGCGCGGTGGTCGCAGCTCAGCCGCGGACGACCTTGCCCGCCTTGAGGCAGGAGGTGCACACATTCATCCGGCGAGTGTTACCCGGGGCGACCTGTGCGCGCACGGTCTGGATATTCGGGTTCCAGCGACGGTTGGTGCGCCGGTGCGAATGCGAGACCGACTTCCCGAAGCCGGGGCCTTTGGCGCAGACGTCGCAGACGGCAGCCATAGTCGCGAACTCCTTCATGTCATCAGGGGGACCGGCCACCGGTACGGCGGCCGATCCGAGATCATTGTCATCATGCCTGCCGAGGAAACCACGGCGAGCGCAGACCGGTCCGGTCGCGCCAGGCAACCCTGCAAGATTAGCCCGGCCCGCGGTGATCCTCCAAACCGGGGGTGAACCGTGCCCTGACCGGACGAACGGGTCGAGACCACCGGTGTGGGCGTTGGCGGTCCGCCCCGGTGTCGGGCACCGGAGGGCCGACCGGGGGCAAGCGCGCCTTGTGCGCAGTGTTCGTTGTCATGCTCCGCGGCTCTGTGCCGCTGTCCCTGCTCGTGGGCGATGAGAAGGCCCCGAGCCGAGCCATATTCTCACCGGGCGCCCTTGCCGGGACGACGGTGAGGCCGCCGCTGCCGCTCCGTGTTACCTGTCGCACTCAGGATCTCGCTGTCGGCCCGGTGTGTGAGCTTCGCGGTACCCGAAGGTCCCTGGTGCTCGGGCGCTACCGCAGCAGACGGCGCGCGGTCACAACTCGACCCCGCCATTGCACAACTGATCGAGCGCCGGGGTCGCACTCGTCGGTGCGGCTCGGCGCTGCCGGCCAGCGGTACGTTATCGACGTATCCCTCGGCCGGTTCTGGACGCGCGACGGCCTGGGCAAATCATGTATAGGAAGCCCGCGGAGCCCGGCGGCGTCCGTGGGCCGTGGTTCGAACCGGCCGGCGCCTGCCCGGTGTTGTGCGCCCGGTCGGCTGTGTCGGGCTTCGCCGCTAACCTGGCGGGCGACGATCCGACGAGCAGGAACGAGGTGGCAGTGCCCGAAACCCGGCAGGCGAGCGGTGTTCCGGACCGGTGGCGCCCGGGGGTCGATGACGCACTCACCGCCGGCGGCCTGGTTTCGTCGGCCGGCGACGCTCCCGAATCGGGGCTCGGTGGCGTGGAATTGCTGTACTGGGGTCGTGCGTGCGTCCGCGCGCTGGAGCAGTCGCGCGGGGAGATCGACGCGCTCAATGTCTTCCCCGTACCGGACTCGGATACCGGCAGAAATCTGCTGGCGACGATGCGTGCCGCGGTGGCGGAAGCGGAAGCGGTCTCGGGGAACCTCGTGGGCGGCCCCGGCGATACCCCGGGGGACGGCCACGGGAGGACATCTGCGGGCGGCGTCGGCGAGGCATCCGGGGTCGGTGCCGGTGGGATATCCGCGGGTGGCGTCGCTGAGACACACAGGGACGGTGCCGGCGGCGGGGCGCAGGGGCTGGTACACGGGATCGCCGCGGCGATGGCACGGGGGGCGACGGTCGGTGCCCGGGGGAATTCCGGGATCATCCTGTCGCAGGTGCTCCGGGGTTTTGCCGAGGCTACGGCGGAGACCGCGATGACCGGCCGGACCTACCAGGACGCGCTGGCGCGGGCCGCGGTATTGGTCCGGGGCAGTCTGAGCGAGCCGATCGAGGGAACCATTCTCACCGTGCTCGACCGGGCGAGCGCCGCGGCGGCCGGCTGTCCCGAGTCCGGACTGGACCGCGTCGCGCGGGCAGCCGCGGAGGGGGCGGCGCGGGCGCTGGACGATACCCGCGAGCAGCTGGCTGCGCTGCGCGCGGCCGGGGTCGTGGACGCGGGCGCGCGAGGGCTACTGGTGCTGCTGGACACGATGGTGGCGGTGGTGACCGGGGAAATCCCCGTTCGCCCCGGGTACGCGGCCGCCGCCGGTGCGCCGGGTACCGGCCACCGGCAATCCGCGGCGGTGCCGGAGCGGTACGAGGTGATGTTCCGGATCACCGGTGGTGATGATGATCATGCCGCCGCGTTGCGTTCCCGGTTGGCTCTGCTGGGTGATTCCGTGGTGGTGGCGGCCGATGGAGCCGGGGGCTGGGCAGCCCATGTCCACTGCGCGGACGCGGGGGCGGCGGTGGAAGCCGGACTGGCTGCGGGAAGTGTGCGGGATATCCGGATCGAATACCTCGCCGGGACCCAGCCGGCAGTCGGTGCCGCCGGCGGCACGGAAACTGCCGGTCCGGACAGAGCCGGAGGATGCCCGGTAGCGGATCCGTGGACGGCGAGCGGCGAGCTCGGTCCGGCGGCACGTTCCGCGCTCGGACCGGCAGGTGCTGCTGAGCTCGGTTCGCCCGCGGCGGATGTTGCCGGGCTCGGTTCCCTTGCGGCGGGTGCTGCCGATCGTGGTGAGCCGATGGTGGGCGGTGCCGACGGTAGGGCGGCGGTGGGTGCGACGGTCCATCGCGGGGGACCGATGGGTGCGGCGGCTGATCGCAGTGTGTCGGTGGTGGGCGGGGCCGGCCGTGGTGTGCTGGCGGTTGCCGCGGGGGCCGGGGCGGCCGCGCTGTTCGAAGCGGCCGGTGCGGTGGTGCTGACCGCCGAGACCGCGCTCGAATCGGCGGTGCTGCTCGCGGCGATCCGGGAGATGCCGCACCGCGAGGTGCTGGTATTGCCCAACGGCGCCCTACCGGCTCATGAACTGGTCGCGGTCGGCGTCGCGGCGCGCGATGCGCACCGCGACGTCCTGTTGCTGCCCAGCGCCAGCATGGTGCAGGGGCTGGCGGCGATGGCGGTGCACGACCGGGCGCGGATCGCGGTGGACGATGGGTTCGCCATGTCCGAAGCCGCCGCCGCCACTCGCTGGGGGGCCCTGCGGCGGGCCGGTGAACGCGCGCTGACGATGGTCGGCACCTGCGCATCCGGCGACGGTCTGGGGCTGGTCGGACACGATGTGGTGGTCATCGACAGGGATGTCCTGGCCGCGGGACACACCCTGCTGGATCGAATGCTGGGGCTGGGCGGGGAACTGGTGACGCTTCTGGTCGGTGCGGGGGCACCGGATGAACTGGCCGCCGAACTCGCGCGGCATATCGGGGACGAATTCCCCGGCGTCGAGGTCACGGTGTATTCCGGGGGCCAGCGTGCGGACCTGATACAGATCGGTGTGGAATGAACAACCGTCCGACCAAGGGTCCGGTGCAGACGGGAGGATCGCGATGGTGACGCTATCGCGGGGTGACACGGTGAGAGTGGGGTGAGATGGCCACACTGAGCGATCGGCTCGATCATGTGCTCGGGGCGAAAGCGGCCGGGTCGCTGGCGGATGCGTTCGATATGGGCACCGTGGAGGATTTGCTGCGTCACTATCCGCTGCGCTATGCCACCCAGGGGCAACCGCTCACCGAGGAAGCGCCCGAGGACGGTGCGCATATCACGGTGATCGGCCGGATCACCAAAGCCGAACTGCGGCCGATGCGGCAGCGGCGCGGCTCGCTGCTGAAGGTGGTTCTCGATACCGGCTCCGGCCGCGGGGTGGATGTCACCTTCTTCAACGGTGACAAGGTGAAATACGTTGTGCGTGAAGGCGCCCGGGCCATGATGTCCGGCACGGTGAACTACTGGCGCCCGGGCCAGTGGAATCTCAGCCACCCCGGGTACCTGATCCTGCCCGAGGCCGATACCGACGAACCGCAGCTGACCACCGTGCGCGGCGGCGGCGACCTGCGTGGAATCGCCCAGAGCGCGAAAGGTGCGGGCGGGGTGGATATGTCGTTCTTCGACCGCGAGTTCATTCCGGTGTATCCGGCGACCGCGAAAGTGCAGAGCTGGGAGATCCTGGCGTGCGTCCGGCAGGTGCTCGACCAGCTCGATCCACTCGCCGATCCGCTGCCCGACGATATCCGTGGCGAACGGGAGTTGATGCCGGTGGGTGACGCGCTGCGGTTGATCCACCTGCCCGAAAGCCAGTCCGATATCGAGCGCGCGCGGGAGCGGCTGCGCTTCGACGAGGCACTGGCACTGCAACTGGTGCTGGCCGAACGCCGGCACGAGGTGTCCGGCCGGACGGCGCGCGCCTGTCCACCGCGGGCGGACGGGATCGCCGCGGCCTTCGACGAGCGACTGCCGTTCGAACTCACCGAGGGGCAGCGCCAGGTGATCGCGGAGATCTCCGCCGACCTGTCCCGGGAACAACCGATGCATCGCCTGCTGCAGGGTGAGGTCGGGTCGGGGAAGACCATCGTCGCGCTGCACGCGATGCTGCAGGTCGTCGACGCGGGACAGCAATGCGCGCTGCTCGCGCCCACCGAGGTACTCGCCGCTCAGCACTATCGGTCGCTGTGCGCGATGCTGGGTGATCTCGGGCAGGCCGGTGAACTCGGCGCGGCCGAGACGGCGACCCGGGTCACGCTCGTGACCGGTTCGATGTCCACGGCCACCAAACGGGCAGCTCTGCTCGCCGCCGTGACCGGGGACGCCGGGATCGTGATCGGCACCCACGCGCTGATCCAGGACGCGGTCGAGTTCTTCGATCTCGGGATGGTGGTGGTCGACGAACAGCATCGCTTCGGTGTGGAGCAGCGGGACGCGCTGCGGGCCAAAGCGAAGGCGGGTATCTCCCCGCACCTGCTGGTGATGACCGCGACCCCGATCCCGCGCACCATCGCGATGACCACGCTCGGCGATCTGGAGACCTCCACACTCACCCAGTTGCCCCGCGGCCGCTCGCCGCTCGCCTCGAAGGTGGTGCCACGTCGCGTCCATCCCAACTGGGTGGACCGGGCCTGGGAGCGGATCACCGAGGAGGTGGGCGCGGGCCGGCAGGCCTACGTCGTGTGTTCGCGGATCGGCGAGGACGAGGACGGTGCCGGCTCCAAGGGCGGCAAATCCCGCGGTGCGGACTCCGGGAAGGAGCCGCCGGCCACTCAGGCGGTCCTCGACGTCTTCGATCGGCTGCGCACCGGCCCGCTGGCGCAACTGCGGATCGGGCTCCTGCACGGGCGGCTGCCGTCCGACGAAAAAGACCAGGTGATGCGCGACTTCAACGCCGGTGATATCGATGTGCTGGTCTGTACGACCGTCGTCGAGGTCGGCGTCGACGTACCGAACGCGACCGTGATGGTCATCGTGGACGCCGACCGCTTCGGCGTGAGTCAGCTGCACCAGCTTCGCGGCCGGATCGGCCGTGGCGCGCACCCCGGGCTGTGCCTGCTGATCACCGACGCCGCTCCCGGCGGTCCGGCGATGACCAGGCTGGAGGCGGTGGCTGCGACCACCGACGGTTTCGAACTGTCGGTGCTCGATCTGCGGCAGCGGCGCGAAGGCGATGTGCTGGGCTCGGCGCAGTCGGGGACCGCGCGGTCGCTGCGGCTGCTGTCGCTGCTCGACGATCTCGAAGTCATCACCGCCGCACAGGAACTCGCACGTTCGGTCGTTGCCGTCGATCCCGGCCTGACGCGGCATCCGGGCCTGGCCGCGATGATGCACGCCGCTGTCGACTCGGAACGACTGGAGTATCTGGCGAAATCCTGAGCGCTGCGGTGTGAGTTACCGGACGGCCGGCATTCGCGGGCCCGCGCGGCGGGTTTGCTTCGCTGCCCGGAGTCTTGCGCATAGTGCCGCCGCGGCCACCGGATATCCACCGCTCATCTCACGTCGACTCGGTGGTTTCCGGAAATTGTTGTGGCAGGGCGGAACCGAAGCGCTGCTCATGACGTCAAACCTGACACAGAGTATCGGCGAGGGATAGGTGGGCGGAATGAGACCAGAACGAGGGTGCCGTGTGGTCCGGCGGGTGTTGCCGGTCCCGCAGTCACGGGTCCGGCCGGTTCTCCGGATGACCCGGCGTTGCCCGGAATGTGCTGCGGTCGAACGAATGCGGGGCCGGGAGTCCGGGGCGGGGGAGTTGGAGGGGTGACCCGGCCCAGGGTGCCCGCTGTCGGGGCAGTCACCCGGGCCGGATCGGTTCGTCGGATCAGCGCACGTTACGAGCCGCGGCGACCATATTGCGCAGGGATGTTTCCACCTCGGCCGTCCCCCGGGTTTTCAGACCGCAATCGGGGTTGACCCAGAGTCGTTCGGCGGGAACGGCTTTCAGTGCGGCCTGCAAGGCGGCGGTGATCTCCTCGATGCTCGGCACCCGGGGTGAGTGGATATCGTAGACACCCGGACCGACGCCCGCGTCGAAGCCGGCGGCATTCAGGTCGTCGAGGACCTCCATATGTGAGCGGGCCGCCTCGATCGAGGTCACATCCGCGTCCAGTCCGGCGATCGCGTCGATCACCTCACCGAATTCGGAATAGCACAGATGGGTGTGGATCTGGACGGAATCCGACACCCCGGAGGTCGCCAGCCGGAACGCGCCCACCGACCAATCCAGGTAGGCCTGATGGTCGGCGCTCCGCAGCGGCAGCAGTTCGCGCAGCGCCGGTTCGTCCACCTGGATGATCCGGATTCCGGCGTTCTGCAGGTCGACGGTTTCATCGCGGATCGCCAGCGCGACCTGGCGTGCCGAATCCCCGAGCGGCTGATCGTCGCGGACGAAGGACCAGGCCAGGATGGTGACCGGCCCGGTGAGCATGCCTTTCACCGGTTTGTCGGTGAGCGATTGCGCGAACCGGATCCAGTCGACCGTCATGGGCGCGGGCCGGGACACGTCCCCGAACAGGATCGGCGGGCGTACGCAGCGGGTGCCATAGGACTGCACCCAGCCGAGTTCGGTAGCCGCGAAACCGTCGAGCTGTTCGGCGAAGTACTGCACCATATCGTTGCGTTCCGGCTCGCCGTGGACCAGCACGTCGAGTTCGAGCTGCTCTTGCAGGGCGATGACCTCGGTGATCTCCTCCCGCATCCGCCGCTCGTATTCGGGCCGGTCGATATCGCCCTTGCGCAGAGCCGCCCGGGCCAGCCGGATCGCCGAGGTCTGCGGGTAGGAGCCGATCGTGGTGGTGGGCAACGGCGGCAGCTGCAGCCGGTCCTGTTGCAGGGCCCGGCGCCGCGCCGCGGGGGCGCGCTCGATCGCGTCCGGCCCCAGCGCGGCCAGGCGTGCACGCACCTGCGCGTTGCCGATCCGCGGATCGGACCGGCGGGTCGCCGCTGCCGCGCGGGCCTGCTCCAGCTCCGCTGCGATGGCCTCGATGCCGGTGTTCAATCCGGTGGCGAGGAGCCGCACCTCGGCCACTTTCTCGGCGCCGAACGCGAGCCACGAGCGCAGGGCGTCGTCCAGCTGTGTTTCCGCGGCCAGCGTGTAGGGCACGTGCAGCAGGGAGCAGGAGGTGGATGCCACGACGTATTTCGCGCTGCCGAGCAGTGTGGCGAGGGTGGACAGGGCCTGGTCCAGGTCGGTGCGCCAGACATTGCGTCCGTCGACGACCCCGGCGACCAGGGTTTTGTTCGCCAGTGCGGGGACGGCGGCCGGCGCGTCGACGGTGCCGCCGGCGACCAGGTCGACCGTGAGCCCTTCCACGTCGGTCCCGGCCAGGGCGTCCAGGGCCGGTCCGGGGTCTCCGAAGTAGGTGGCGACCAGCATGGCCGGCCGGTTCGCCGGTGCTGTCAGTTCGGTGTAGACGTGCCGGACCACCGTCAGTTCCTCGGCCGTGAGGTCGGTGACCAGCGCGGGCTCGTCGATCTGCACCCACTCCGCGCCTGCCGCGGCGAGCAGGCCCAGCAGTTCGCGGTAGAGCGGGATCAGCTCGCCGACGCGATCCAGGGCGGCCGCGCCGGTCGACTTCGACAGCTTCAGGAAGGTGATCGGGCCGATCACCACCGGGCGGGCAGGGACACCGAGTTCGATCGCCTCACTCAGCTGCGCGAGCACCTCGCCGGGGTACAGCGCGAACGTCGTCTCCGGCCCGATCTCGGGGACCAGGTAGTGATAGTTGGTATCGAACCATTTGGTCATCTCCAGTGGTTCCACCGCATCGGTACCGCGGGCCGCGGCGAAATAGCGGTCCAGCGGATCGGTGATATCGGTGACCCGCGGCGGCAGGGCGCCGAGCAGTGCCGCCGTGTCGAGCATCTGGTCGTAGTAGGAGAAGGTGCCGACCGGGATCGAATCCAGGCCCGCGGCCTGCAGTTCGGCATACTGATCGCGGCGCAGGGTGCGCCCGGTTTCGTGTAGCTGTTCGGCGTCGATGCGCCCGGCCCAATAGGATTCGGTCGCGCGTTTGAGCTCCCGGCGCGGCCCCACCCGGGGAAGTCCGAGAACGGTTGCGGTGAACGGGCTGTGCGAAGTAACAGTCACGGTGTTCTCCAGTGCTGATGGTCGGCCGACCCTCGCCTTACGCGGGCGCACGGACACCGATGAGACCCCGGATTCCCGGCCGCACGGCCGGAACATGTCAGCATTGGTGGACCGCGACGCCCAATCCACGAGGCGGTGGTCACCGGGTACGGCGTACCCGGTACAACCGGCAGGTCTTCGGACTCGCGGGCTCCGGCCGATCGGCCGACCTACTGACCATCGCTTCCCAGGCTGTGCGCCCAGTGCTGATGATGGCGTTCGTTCCTGCTCACCGCTGCGGGACAGTTCCGGATTCCCACCGGATTCCCTCTCACCCGCTCGGTGCGGGCTTCGACGCCGTGCCGGTCGTTCGGGGCTCCGAGTCGACCGGCCGGCGAACCAGCTGCGTGATCCACCATAGTCCGCACCGCATCCGGCGGGGCCGGGCCGGAGCCCGATGGGGGTGCGGAAAGTTGCCGGGTGTTGTCCGTACCCGGCCGGGCGCACCATCCGCCGCCGCCTGCGGTGAGATATGACCGGACGATGACCAATACTTCGCAGTGCTGCCATACCCCCTTGTGAAGATTCTGCGAAGTGGACTTCGGAGTCGATCCTGGATGTGGCGCCGGGTACGTTGGGTCAATGTTCTCGAAAGTCTTGGTTGCCAATCGTGGCGAAATCGCCATCCGGGCCTTCCGTGCGGCCTACGAGCTCGGTATCGGAACGGTTGCCGTGTTCCCGCACGAAGACCGGAATTCGGTCCACCGCCTGAAGGCGGACGAGGCATACGAGATCGGTGAGGAAGGGCATCCGGTCCGGGCCTATCTATCGGTCGACGCGATCATCGAGGCGGCCAAGACCGCCGGCGCCGACGCCATCTACCCCGGATACGGGTTCCTCTCGGAGAACCCGGACCTCGCCGCCGCCTGTGCGAACGAGGGCATCACGTTCATCGGCCCGTCGGCCGAGGTCCTCGAACTGGCCGGTAACAAAGCCCGCGCGATCGCGGCGGCGAAGGCGGCCGGGCTGCCCGTGCTGAATTCCAGCGCCCCCTCCGCGGATGTCGGCGAACTGCTCGCGGCGGCCGAATCCATGGAGTTCCCGGTATTCGTGAAGGCGGTCGCCGGTGGCGGCGGCCGGGGGATGCGCCGGGTACAGACCCGCGAGCAATTGCGCGAGTCGATCGAGGCGGCGTCCCGCGAGGCCGAATCCGCGTTCGGCGATCCGACGGTCTTCCTGGAACAAGCGGTGGTGAACCCCCGACATATCGAGGTGCAGATCCTGGCCGATACCCAGGGCAATGTGATGCACCTGTTCGAGCGTGACTGTTCGCTGCAGCGCCGGCACCAGAAGGTGATCGAGCTGGCGCCCGCCCCGAACCTGGACCCGGAACTGCGGGACCGGATCTGCGCCGACGCGGTGGCATTCGCGCGGCAGATCGGCTACAGCTGCGCGGGCACCGTCGAATTCCTGCTCGACGAACGCGGTAACCATGTCTTCATCGAGATGAATCCGCGGATCCAGGTCGAGCACACGGTGACCGAGGAGATCACCGATGTGGACCTCGTGCAGTCGCAGCTGCGGATCGCGGCCGGGGAGAGCCTGGCCGATCTGGGGTTGAGCCAGGACACGGTGACCATTCGCGGTGCCGCGCTGCAATGCCGGATCACCACCGAGGATCCGTCCAACGGCTTCCGGCCCGACGTCGGCCGGATCACCGCCTACCGCACCCCCGGTGGCGCGGGAATCCGGCTCGACGGCGGCGCGAATCTGGGTGCCGAGATCGGGGCCTACTTCGATTCCATGCTGGTCAAGCTCAGCTGCCGGGGCCGGGATTTCCCGGCAGCGGTCGCCCGGGCGCGCCGTGCGCTGATGGAGTTCCGGATCCGCGGGGTCACCACCAATATCCAGTTCCTGCTGGCGGTTCTCGACGACCCCGATTTCAAAGCCGGGCGGGTTACCACCTCGTTCATCGACGAGCGTCCCCAACTGCTCTCCTTGCGTGAACCGGCCGACCGCGGCACCAAGATCCTGAACTACCTGGCCGATATCACCGTGAACAAACCGCACGGTGCGCGGCCGACCGCGGTGTACCCGCACGACAAACTGCCGGCGATCGACCTGTCGGTGCCGCCGCCCGACGGGTCCCGGCAGAAACTGCTGACGCTGGGGCCGGAGGGTTTCGCGCGGGCGCTGCGCGAACAGAAGGCCGTCGGGGTTACCGATACGACCTTCCGCGACGCCCACCAATCACTGCTGGCGACCCGGGTGCGGACCAACGGCCTGCTCGATGTCGCGGGGCACGTCGCCCGGCTGACTCCCGAATTGCTCTCGGTCGAATGCTGGGGCGGGGCGACCTACGATGTCGCCCTGCGGTTCCTGTACGAGGATCCGTGGGAGCGGCTGGCGGCGTTGCGCGAGGCGATCCCGAATATCTGCCTGCAGATGTTGCTCCGCGGCCGCAACACCGTCGGCTATACGCCCTATCCCGAACGGGTGACGCGGGCCTTCGTCGCCGAGGCCACCGCGACCGGGATCGATATCTTCCGGATCTTCGACGCGCTCAACAATGTCGACCAGATGCGTCCGGCGATCGATGCGGTCCGCGAGACGGGCACCGCGGTAGCCGAGGTCGCCCTGAGCTACACCGGGGATCTGACCAGCCCGGACGAAAAGCTCTACACCCTGGACTACTACCTGAAACTGGCCGAGCAGATCGTCGACGCGGGCGCGCATGTGCTGGCGATCAAGGATATGGCGGGTCTGCTGCGCGCCCCGGCGGCGGCGAAACTGGTGACCGCGCTGCGCAGTAATTTCGATCTGCCGGTCCATGTGCACACCCACGACACCCCGGGCGGTCAGCTGGCCACCTATCTGGCGGCGTGGCAGGCCGGCGCCGACGCCGTCGACGGTGCCGCCGCGGCCATGGCCGGGACCACCAGCCAGCCCGCGCTGTCGGCGATCGTCGCCGCTGCCGCACACAGCGATTACGACACCGGCCTGAACCTGGGCAATGTCTGTGATCTGGAGCCGTACTGGGAGGCGCTGCGCAAGGTCTACGCCCCGTTCGAATCGGGTCTGCCCGCCCCGACCGGCCGCGTCTACACCCACGAGATCCCCGGCGGCCAGCTGTCGAACCTGCGGCAGCAGGCCATCGCGCTCGGCCTGGGCGACCGGTTCGAGGAGGTCGAGGCGAAATACGCCGCGGCCGACCGGCTGCTGGGCCGGTTGATCAAGGTCACCCCGTCGTCGAAGGTCGTCGGTGATCTCGCGCTGTCGCTGGTCGGGTCCGGTGTGGAGGTCGCCGATTTCGCCGCCGACCCCGGCCGCTACGACATCCCCGATTCGGTGATCGGGTTCCTGCGCGGCGAACTCGGCACCCCGGCGGGCGGCTGGCCCGAACCGTTCCGGGAGAAGGCGCTCGCCGGCCGTGGTGCCGCCAAGCCGGAGACCCCGCTCTCGGCGGAGGACGAGGCCGGGCTGGCCGGGACCTCCCAGGAGCGTCGCGGCACCCTGAACCGGCTGCTGTTCCCCGGACCCACCGCCGAATTCCTCGCGCATCGCGAGAAGTACGGCGATACGACCGGGCTGTCGGCGAATCAGTTCTTCTACGGCCTGCGCCACGGCGAAGAACATCGCGTCCAGTTGGAGAAGGGCGTCATCCTGCTGATCGGGCTGGAAGCCATCTCCGAACCCGACGAGCGCGGTATGCGCACGGTGATGTGCATTCTCAACGGGCAACTGCGCCCGGTCTCGGTGCGCGACCGCTCCATCGCCAGCGAGATCCCGGCCGCGGAGAAAGCCGATAAGAACAACCCGCACCAGATCGCCGCACCGTTCGCCGGTGTGGTCACTCTCACCGTGGCCGAAGGTGACACCGTCGCGTCCGGCGACACCATCGCCACGATCGAGGCCATGAAGATGGAGGCCGCCATCACCGCGCCCCGCGGGGGTGTCGTGGGCCGGGTGGCCATCACCCAGGTGCAACAGGTCGAAGGCGGTGACCTCCTGGTCGAACTGGGCGAGCGCGAGTCCGAATGACCCGGATCGTCGCCGGGATCGCCGGCGGGCGGCGCCTGCGCGTGCCGCCCGCCGGGACCCGGCCCACCTCGGACCGGGTCCGCGAGGCGCTGTTCTCCTCGATCGAGGCCCGGCTGGACCTCGACGGTGCCCGGGTACTCGACCTCTACGCCGGGTCGGGCGCGCTGGGGCTCGAGGCGCTGTCCCGCGGCGCCGAATCAGCATTGCTGGTGGAATCGGACCGGCGCGCGGCGGCGGTGCTACGCGGCAATATCGCGGATCTGGGATTCGGTGCGGCGCAGCTCCGGGTCGGTGCGGTGACCCAGGTGCTGGCACAGGGCGGCGCGGGCGCTTTCGACCTCGTCTTCGCCGACCCGCCCTACGATCTGCCCACCGCGTCCGTCGAGGGAGATCTCCGGGCGCTCGCGGCACACGACTGGCTGGCCGAGGACGCGCTGCTGCTGATCGAACGGTCCGCGCGGTCGGCGGAGATCGAGTGGCCCGCGGGGTTCGCCGGGCGCGCGGCGAAACGCTACGGCGAGACCCGGATCGAATCGGCCGTGTACTCCGGCGTCGCCGTGGTGAGTCACACCTCACCTGCTAGCGTTTGAGCCATGGCAGGAGCATTGTGCCCGGGTTCGTTCGATCCGGTGACCAACGGTCACCTCGACGTCTTCCGCCGGGCCGCGGCCCAGTTCGACGAGGTCGTCGTCACGGTCAATGTGAACAAGAAGAAGCAGGGCATGTTCGGTATCGAGGAGCGCATCGAAATGCTGCGCGACGCCACCGCCGATCTGCCGAACGTGCGGATCGCGTCCTGGGACGGCCTGACGGTCGATTTCGCGCGGGAACAGGGCATCACCGCCATCGTCAAGGGCCTGCGCGATGCCGGGGATTTCGGCTATGAACTGCAGATGGCACAGATGAACAAGAAACTGGCCGGGGTGGACACCTTCTTCATCGCCACCAATCCGGCGTTCAGCTATCTGTCCAGCTCACTTGTCAAGGAAGTGGCGGCCTTCGGCGGCGATGTCAGCGATATGCTGCCGCCGCTGGTACACAAGCGGTTACTCGACCGGCTCGCCGAGCGCGCGAGCTGATCCTTCGCGCGCGGCCGTCACTTCCCGGGCCCGCTGCAGCGGCCGGAACACCAGCCCGCGTAATGCCAGGAAACGCAGCCCGCCGACCGCGGCGCTGATGGCCAGGACCGCCGCCGCCTGCGCCGGTTCGCTCAGCGTCGGGGCGAGGACTTCCAGCGCTGCCAGCGCCGATGTGCTGATACCCAGGCCCAGCAGCGCCAGGCCGCCGCCCTCCCACTGGGCCGTGAACCAGCCGACCCGTTCGGCCGCGTGGAAGGTGAGCCGGCGGTGCAGTTCGTTGGCCAGGACCGTGCTCACCACCGAACCGGCGACATTGGCCAGCAGGGTTCCCGCGCCGGTGAGGGTGAGGAACAGCAGCACATAGGAGATGTTGCTCAACCCGCCGACCAGCGCGAACCGGATCAACTGGGGAAATGCCCGATCGCCCCGCAGATACCGGAGCAGCCGCCGCTGCCAGGCGACCGCCGATATCGATTCCGGCCAATCGATATCCAGATCCCCGGTGGTCAGTGCCCTGGACTGGGGCAGCTGCAGGATGGTCATGGGCGGTTTCCGATCGGGCAAAGGATTACGGCCCGCCGCGGTGTGCGTGGGGGCTCCTACGAATTTATCACCAAGCGGAGAGAAGGTCTCCAGTTGGCTCCGAAGTCTGTGGATATCCGGCGGAACCAGCGACACACCGAAAGGTGGTTCGGCTCTGCCGAGGGGCCGGGGCACACTGGGAACGGCGTGATATTTCGCCGATCGTCAGCAGGAGGGCAGTGAGCATGTACCGGGTATTCGAGGCGCTCGACGAACTGGTCGCCATAGTCGAGGAGGCACGCGGGATCCCCGCGACTCGTAACTGCATCGTCCCGCGTCCGGAAACGCTCGATCTGCTCGACGACGTCCGCGACGCCTTGCCGACCGAGATCGACGACGCCCAGGATGTGCTGGACCACCGGGACAAGATCGTCGACGACGCCCGCGGGCTCGCGGAGGACACCGTCCGGACCGCCGACGAACAGGCCACCGGCGCCGTCGCCGCCGCCCGCGCGGAAGCGGACCGGATCCTCGCCGAGGCGAAGGCGCACGCCGACCGGATGGTCGCCGAGGCCACTGCGCACGCGGACCGGGTGGTCGATACGGCCACCACCGAGGCGCAGCGCCTGGTCGCCGACGCCAAGGCCGAATACGAATCGGTCACCGGCCGGGCCCGGACCGAAGCCGACCGGATGGCCGAGGCCGGACGGGCGTCCTATGACCGCTCAGTGGCCGACGGGCAGGCCGAACAGCGGCGCCTGGTGGAGGACACCGAGGTCGTCCGGGCCGCGCATGCCGAATCGGCGCGGCTCATCGATACCGCACAGGCCGACGCGGACCGGATGCGGGCCGATTGCGACCACTACGTCGACACGAAACTCGCTGAATTCGAGGACACTCTCGGCGGCGCCCTGCGCACCGTCGGCCGCGGCCGGCAGCAGTTGCGCAACGGGCTGGGTGTGCCCGATTATGCCGCGGAATTCGGCGCCGGCCCGCTGCGGGACCGGCGCTAACCGCTGCGGGACCGGCGCTGGCCCGCCGCTGGACCGGCGCCGGCAGGCTACCGGACCGTCGCTGGAGCGCTGCGGTATTTTGGAGCTGACCACACGGTTCGCGTACTGTGGTGTGGTTGCTCGCCGACTCCGGCGCCCAGCACAAATCCCCGAACGACCCAGTGGAGTGTTCTTCGATGCCTGCCGATACGACAGCGCGCTCGCGTTCCGGTGCACGTCGTGCACACGACGCGGGTTTCGTGCTCGATGTCCGCAGCCTCGGTCGCGCCCCCGGATCGATGCGCGAACTGCGGCGAACCGTCACCACCTCCGAACGGCTCGGGCTCGACCTGATCGCCGTGCCGGCCGGTTCCGAAGTCGAATTGGACCTGGTTCTGCAGTCGGTATCAGAAGGTGTGCTCGTCACGGGAACCCTGACCGCGCCGCTGACCGGTGAATGCTCACGCTGCCTGGAATCGTTCACCGATACCGTCGATCTCTCGCTGACCGAACTGTTCGCCTACCCGGACAGCACCACGGATCGGACCACGGAGGACGACGAGATCTACCGGATGGTCGACGACCTCATCGACCTCGAACCCCTGGTGGTCGACCAGCTCGGCCTGGAATTGCCGCTGCAGCCGCTGTGCACTCCCGAATGCGCGGGACTGTGCCCGGAGTGCGGTGTTCGGATGGCGATTGCAGGATCTGATCACGGGCATGAGATACTGGATCCCCGCTGGGCCGGGCTGGCGAAATTCGCCTCCGGATCGCCCGGCAGCGGCAGCCCCGACAAGGGTGCGGCCACCGGAGATCATTCCGCAGACATTGCACGTAACAGCACAGAGGAGAAGTAGTCGTGGCCGTTCCCAAGCGCCGGATGTCCCGTTCCAATACCCGGTCGCGGCGCAGCCAGTGGAAAGCTGCCGCGCCTACCCTGATCACCTGCCCGAACCGGGCCTGCGGTGAGAAGACCCTGCCGCATATCGCGTGCCCGTCCTGCGGTACCTACAAGGGCCGCCAGGTCACGTCCGCCGTCTGATCCCCGGTCTACCGTTGACCGCGGGCAAGGACGAACCCGGCGAGCGGCCGGATCAAGCAGGTCTGCTCGCCGCGCTGGGTGTCGAGGTGCAGCCCGAATTGCTGCGCCTGGCGCTGACACATCGCTCGTACGCGTACGAGAACGGCGGACTGCCGACCAATGAGCGGCTCGAATTCCTCGGGGATTCGGTACTCGGCCTGAGCATCACCGAGCGGCTGTACCACGAACATCCGGAGAAGTCCGAGGGTGAGCTGGCCAAGCTGCGCGCGAGTGTGGTGAATATGCACGCACTCGCCGAGGTGGCCCGCAATCTCGGTACCGGCGGTCTGGGTGCGCATCTGCTGCTCGGCAAAGGTGAGGAGCTCACCGGCGGCCGGGACAAACCGAGCATCCTGGCCGACGGGATGGAATCGCTGCTCGGTGCCGTGCACCTCGAGCACGGTATCGACGTGGCCCGGGAAGTCGTGTTGCGGCTGTTCGCCGATCTGCTGGAACGGGGCCCCCGGATGGGTGCCGGGCTGGACTTCAAGACCAGCCTGCAGGAGCTGACCGCCGAACGCGGTCTCGGCGTGCCCAACTACGAGATCACCTCCACCGGACCCGACCACGACAAAGAGTTCACCGCGACCACGGTGATCGCCGGGAACGCCTACGGTCAGGGTGTCGGGCGGTCGAAGAAGGAAGCCGAACAGAAGGCGGCGGGCGCGGCCTACCGCGCGTTGACCGGCGAATCCTGAGGTGCCCGAGCTTCCCGAGGTCGAGGTCGTCCGCCGCGGCCTGACCCAGCATCTGTGCGGCCGGACCGTGGAATCGGTCACCGTCACCCACCCACGGTCGGTGCGGCGGCATGTGGCCGGTGCCGCGGATATGGCGGCCCGGCTGACCGGTCTGTCGGTCGCCGCGGCCCGGCGTCGCGGAAAATACCTGTGGCTCACGTTCGACGAGCCCGGTGACGGCCCGGCCGATACCGCCCTGGTCGTGCACCTGGGGATGAGTGGGCAGATGCTGGTGCAGCCCGCCGGCGCCCCGGTGGAGAAACACGCGCATATCCGGGTGACCCTCGACGACGGCCGGGAGTTGCGCTTCGTCGACCAGCGAACCTTCGGTGGCTGGGTGCTGGCACCGCTGGTCGACGTGGACGGTGATCTGCTGCCGGATCTGCTCGCGCATATCGCCCGCGACCCGCTGGATCCCCGGTTCGATCCCGAACGGGTCGTGGCCGTCGCGCGGACAAAGGACACCGAGATCAAACGGGTGCTGCTGGATCAGTCGGTGATCTCCGGAATCGGCAATATCTACGCCGACGAGGCGCTGTGGCGCGCGAAAATACACGGTGGCCGGACAGCGTCCGGGATCGGCCGGCCGGTGCTGCGGCAGCTGCTCGCCGAGGCGGGCGCGGTGATGAGCGATGCGCTGGCCGCGGGCGGGACCTCGTTCGACGCGCTGTATGTGAATGTGAACGGCGAATCCGGATATTTCGAGCGGGCCCTCGCGGTCTACGGCCGCGGTGACCGGCCCTGCCCGCGCTGCGGTGCGGTGATAGTCCGGGAGAAGTTCATGAACCGCTCCTCGTTCTCGTGCCCGCGTTGCCAGCCGCCGGCTCGCCGCCGGAAAGTCGCGTCGTAGGAACCCTCGCGGCGGCACCCGCCGAGGGGTTACGGTCTTCTCGGGCAAGATCGCCAACCCGGTCAGTCTGGGAAGGACGCCATGCGCAAGCTCACCTATTACGTGGCCGCCACCATCGACGGATTCATCGCGACCGAGCAGGGCGCGGTCGATTTCTTTCCGGTCGGTGGCGACCACGGGCCCACGATCACGGCGCAGTATCCGGAGACGCTGCCGTCCGAAGTACGCGAGGCACTCGGTATCCGCAGCGCCAACGCCAACTTCGACACGGTGATCATGGGCCGGAAGACCCACGATTTCGGGGTGCGCACCGGTACGGCGAGTCCGTACGCGCATCTGCGCCAGTTCGTGGTGTCCACCACCTTGACCACGCCGCCGGATCCGGCGGTGGAGTTGATCTCCGCGGACCCGCTGGCCCGGGTGCGTGCACTCAAACGGGAGCAGGGGCTCGGGATCTGGTTGTGCGGCGGCGGCGAGCTGGCCCAGGAGTTGCTGCCGGAAATCGACCAGATATTCCTCAAGTTGTATCCGACCGTGCTCGGGCGGGGGCGGCCGCTGTTCGGCGCCGGCCCGCGGCTGCCCGAACCCGCGCAGTTCAAGATCATCACCAGCCAGGTCTTCGAGGACGGTGTCGCGTTCTTGAAGTACGCGCGGGTGAGCTGAACAGTGTCGGCGGACGGGCCGGAGACCGCCGGTCGCCCCGCGCCGGGGCCGGTCGCGGCCCTGCGCGAGATCGGTTTCTGGCTGGAGCGGAGCCGGGAGAAAACCCACCGGGTGAAGGCGTATCGACGGGCCGCCGATATCGTCGCCGGCCTCGACGAGGGCGAGCGGGAGCGGCGCCGGGCGGCACGGAACTGGCAGGAGCTGTCGGGGATCGGTCCCAAGACCGCGGCGGTGATCGAGGAGGCGTACGCCGGTGTGGTACCGGGGTATCTCGCCGAATTGCGTGCGGCCGCCAAGCCGATCGGCGCCGAGGGCGCCGCGTTGCGTGCGGAGCTGCGCGGCGATCTGCACACCCACTCGGACTGGTCCGACGGCGGAAGCCCGATCGCGGAGATGATGGGCTGCGCCGCGGCTCTCGGACATGAATATTGTGCGCTGACCGATCATTCGCCGCGGCTCACGGTGGCCAACGGTCTGTCCGCGCAGCGCTTGCGCCGTCAGCTCGAGGTGGTCGCCGAGGTGAATGCGGAGCTCGCACCGTTCCGGGTGCTCACCGGAATCGAGGTCGACATCCTGGACGACGGCAGCCTGGATCAGGACACCGACCTGCTCGCCGAACTCGACATCGTCGTCGCGAGTGTGCATTCGCGGCTGCGTGACGATCGCGACACCATGACCCGGCGGATGGTGTACGCAGTGGCGAATCCGCAGGTGGATGTGCTCGGGCACTGCACCGGCAGGTTGGTCGAGGGCGGGCGGGGAACACGGCCCGAATCGGAATTCGACGCCGAGATCGTGTTCGAGGCCTGTCGCCGCTACGGTACGGCGGTCGAGATCAACAGCCGGCCGGAGCGGCAGGATCCCCCGGAGCGGCTGATCCGGCTCGCGGCCGAGATGGGTTGCGATTTCGCCCTCGACACCGACGCCCACGCCCCGGGCCAGCTGGACTGGCAGGGCTACGGTTGCGCCCGGGCCACGGCCTGCGAGATCGCGGCCGACCGGATCATCAATACCCGCGTCGTGGACGATCTGCTGGAGTGGACCCGATCGGGCGGCTGAGCCCCGTGGCGGGGTGCGCACGAGCGCGGCGCCACCCGGGCGCATGACATCTCGGTGAACGGCATCCGAACATTTCCGGGGCTCACTCGTTTTCGCATCGAGCTGGCCAAAGATGGTGAGAAATGGGTGGATTCGGGGTGGTAGCGGCCGATGGGTAGTGATCTGTTCTTCGGTGTTGTGCTTCCGCTCGCCGGTATCGCGATCCCGGTGGGTGCCTTTGTCTGGGAATTCGTTTTCGTCGGGCGTAAACGGCTCGGCTGGCGGGTGCAGATGGATACCCCGGTCACCGGCGAAGCGGAATCGGGGCATGCCGGCGCGCTACGGCAACTACGGCAGACGGCCGGGGGCGCGGAGCGCAATCTGCAGGACCTGTCGGTGGTGCTGGTCCGGATCGAGAACAACGGCACCACCACCATCGATGCCACCGACTATGTGACCGGGCAGAACGGTCAGGCCGGATTGCATCTGCATTTCCCGCGGCGCCGGGTGATCGGGATGGCGGTCACCGAACTGAGCCAACCGGGCCTCGCCGTCTGTTTCGAACCGGATTCCGGCTTCGGCCACCGCGAACTCACCGGTCAGAGCGTCGGCGTCATCGACCTGCCGAAGGTTCCGCTGAGCCGTTCGGACCACTACAAGATCCTGGCCACGCTGGAACGGACCGAGGGCACCGGTGATTATCCGGAGCCCACGATGCAGGGTGTCGTCACCGGCGGCGGTATCACCAAGACCCGGGGCCGCTCCGGGGTGTCGAAGCTGATGCTGGGGCTGACCGGCTTCCTCGTGACCGTTATCGCCGCGATGGCCGTGGTCGATATCGTCGAAACGGATGCGCCGAGCGGCTGTGCCACGGGCCGGCTCACGGTGGTGGGTTCCACCGCGTGGAAACACGTGATCGAGGACGCGGGCTCACTCTACGAACAGACGTGCCCGGGATCGGACCTCGACTACGCGTTCGGGGGCAGTGAACTCGGAATGACGCGGGTGACGGATGAGCGCGGCGGCGACGGCACGCTCCTGGCGATCGGTGACGCGCCCAAGGGCTCGGATTTTCCCGAATTGGAGCAGCGCCCGCTGGCCCTGTCGCTGTTCAGCGTGGTTGTGCACCCGAGTGCCGAGGTAACCGACCTCTCTGTCGAGCAGATCCGCGATCTGTTCCTCGGAAAAGTCACGAACTGGCGGCAGGTGGGCGGCGCCGATCTGCCGGTGCGGGTCGTCAACCGCTATGCCGGGTCCGGTACCCGCTGGAACTTCGAGACCGGGCTGCTGGAAACCGGGCAACCCCTGGAACCCAGCATCACCTGCAACAAACTCCTGCGTGACGGCGGCCCCGGTCGCTGTCAGACCGGGAGCACGGGGGAACTGCTCGGTGAGGTCGCCGAGATGCCGGGCGCCGTCGGGTACAGCGAGTACGCGGATGCCGCGGGCACCGCGGGCGTGGACAGTGTGACGATCGGCGATGTGCCCGCGTCCCGGGACGCGGTCGCCGAAGAGACCTACCCGTTCTGGGGCGTGGAGTACGCGTTCTCCTACGGCGATTTCGCTCCCGGCTCGATCGGCGCGAGCTTCGTGCGCTTCCTCCTCCAGGATGCGGGCCAGGATGTGATCCGCAGCTACGGGAACCTGCCCTGTGCCGAACTGGCCGACCCGTCGCGGTGTCATCCGCAACGGTGACGGTGCCCGGGCCGAACCTCGCCGGCGTCCTCATGCGCTCCCGTATCCGTCCTGATTCCCGCCGTAAAGATTGCGCAAGCAACCGGTTTCGAGCCGGCACCGAGGGGTAGTTTTCCCTGCGCACCGCCGTTTCGCGGCGCCGGAATGCCGGCACCACCGGCGGTGCAGAGCCGGAACGGAAGGACGCCCATGTCCCTGGTGACCCCCGCGTTGATCGCCGCGTTTCTCGTCGGTCTGCTGCTGCTGCGGGTGCTGGCGGTGACTCTGGAAAACCGGTCGCAGCGCCGGGTCCGGGTGGCCGTGCGCCGCCCGCGCCCGCCGTACCGGCGCTGACCGCCGCCGTCCGCGGATGGCAGGATCGCCACCATGGCTGATGACACCACTGCGGCGGCTGCCGCGGCGCCGGCCGGCGCACCCCCGGGCCCGACGACACTGTGGGTGGAGCGCACCGGCACCCGGCGCTATACCGGCCGGAGCTCACGCGGCGCCGAGGTCCTGGTCGGTTCCGACGGGGTGCCCGGTGTGTTCACACCCGGTGAACTGCTGAAAATCGCGCTGGCGGCCTGTTCGGGGATGAGTTCGGATTTTCCGCTTTCCCGCCGGCTCGGTGACGATTACGACGCCACCATCCGGGTCGCCGGTGCCGCGGACCGGGAGAACGAGGTGTACCCGCAGCTGGACGAGGTGTTCGAGCTCGACCTCAGCGAACTCGACGAGGCTGCCCGGGAGCGCTTGCTGGTGACGGTGCAGCGGGCGATCGACAAGGTGTGCACGGTGGGCCGGACGCTGAAGGCGGGCACCAAGGTGACGCTGTCCTTCGATATCGATACCGCCGACTGATCATGAGCCGGGAGACAGCGGCGGCATCGGGGGACGATCCGGTGCGGCTCAGCGCCTGGGTGCACGGGTACGTGCAGGGGGTGGGGTTCCGCTGGTGGACCCGATCCCGGGCCTTGGAACTCGGGCTCACCGGGCATGCCACCAATGCCGCCGACGGGCGGGTACATGTGGTGGCCGAAGGACCGCGGCGCGCGGCGGCCGAACTGCTGGCGCTGCTGCGTTCGCCGGCGACACCCGGCCGGGTGGATCTGGTGGTCGAGAACTGGGAGCCGGCTCGCGGGGGCTTCGAAGGGTTCGTCGAGCGGTAGGACCCGCCGGGTGACGGGCGGTGGCTGCCGGGCAGCTGCTCGGCGTCGCCGGCGCCTCGGCCGCAGCGAACTACACCGGCACCGCCCCTACCAGTACCTCTGCCACCGGCAACACGAGCGGTCAGCAAGTCCAGAGCCTGGAATGGGTATTCGACCTCGGCGCGAGAGCCGGAGTTGCCGGCCGGGGTCCTCGTTCGCCGGGTCGTGCAGGTGGTGGACACCTTCGGCGACCCACAAGGTGGCCGATTGCTGGGCGGACGTCCCGCGGGCCGTGCGCGCGGTATCGGTCGTGCAGAAACCCTTGACATTCCACAGTGGGAGGAGCACGCTGAGTTCATTCCACAGTGGAGTGTGGATCGACGCGTAAGGGGAGCGATATGGAGATCTCGACCGGAATCCGCGCATCGGATGCCGAACGTGATCGATTCGTGCGGGAACTGAGCCGGCATCTGGGCGACGGCAGGATCGATCTCGCCGAATACGACCAGCGGGTCGCGCAGGTATACCGGAGCGCGACCCGCGAGGAACTGCAGGGCGTCCTCGCGGACCTGCCCGCGCTGAAGCCGGCAACCGGTCCGGCCTCCGCGTCGCGCTCGCGGTTTCCGATCTGGCAGCGGATCGAAGGCAGCGCCTGGCTGGGCGTCGGTGTGCTGGTGCTGATGATCTGGGCAGCGATCTCGCTGGGCGCGGGATCGTTCACCTACTTCTGGCCCATATGGGTCATCGGCCCGTGGGGTACCGTGCTGGCACTGCGTGCGGCAACCGGCATCGAGGCCGGCCGCTGCCATCGTCGTAAGGCATAACACCCGGTAGCCTCGGTGGTATCCGGTCGGCGGAACCACCGGGCTACGGTGCCGGGCGCCCTCGGCAACCGCACCGCGACCGCCCGCAACCGATCGGCCACCTCCGGTGCGCCGGATGGGGTTATCTCGCCGCGGCCCTATAGCATGGCTGATCGGCCTGAGCGAGGCGGACAGTACGTGGAGGCGGAAAGGGTCGTCGGCGTTGCATCTGAAGAGCTTGACGTTGAAGGGATTCAAATCCTTCGCGTCCGCGACGACACTGCGGTTCGAACCCGGAATCACCTGTGTGGTCGGCCCGAACGGGTCCGGGAAATCCAATGTCGTCGACGCGCTCACCTGGGTGATGGGCGAACAGGGTGCCAAGGCGCTGCGCGGCGGCAAGATGCAGGACGTCATCTTCGCCGGCACTTCCGGCCGGGCCGCGCTGGGACGGGCCGAGGTCACGTTGACCATCGACAACTCCGACGGTGCGCTGCCGATCGACTACGCCGAGGTCTCCATCACCCGCCGGATGTTCCGTGACGGCGCGGGCGAATACGAGATCAATGGGAACTCCTGCCGGTTGATGGATGTGCAGGAGCTGCTCAGCGATTCCGGTATCGGCCGGGAAATGCATGTCATCGTCGGTCAGGGGCAGCTCTCCGCGATTCTGGAATCGCGCCCCGAGGACCGGCGCGCGTTCATCGAGGAAGCCGCCGGTGTGCTCAAACACCGCAAACGCAAGGAAAAGGCCGTCCGCAAACTGGACGCGATGCAGGCCAACCTCGCCCGGCTCACCGACCTCACCAGCGAACTGCGCCGCCAGCTGAAACCGCTGGGCCGGCAGGCCGAAGTAGCCCGCCGGGCCCAAACGGTGCAGGCCGACCTGCGCGATGCCCGGCTGCGGCTGGCCGCCGACGATCTGGTCACCCGCCGCTCCGAGCTGGAAAGCCAGCAGAGCAAAGAAGCCTACGCACGGGAACAGCAGATCACCGTGCGCAGCGAGCTGGACGCGGCCAATGCGGCACTCGCCCAGCAGGAGTTCGAGCTCGGCCGGCTCACCCCCAGCGCCGAAGCGGCCGGTCAGCTCTGGTTCCAGCTGTCGGCGCTGGCCGAACGCGTCAACGCCACCATCCGGATCGCGGGCGACCGGGCCCGGCATCTCGACACCGCGGCCACGGCGAATACCGGCCGCGATCCGGACCAGCTCGAGGCCGAGGCCGACCGGGTGGAAGCCGAGGAAGCCGAACTGCGGGCGGCCGTCGAGATGGCCACGGAAACTCTCGAAGCCGCCCGGGATGGGCTCGCCGACCGCGAACATGCGGCCAAGGCGGCCGAACAGGCGCATCTGGCCGCGGTGCGGGCCATCGCCGACCGGCGCGAAGGTCTGGTCCGGCTCTCCGGCCAGGTCGAGAATCTGCGCACCAAGACTCAATCCATCGACGCCGAGATCGTCCGGTTGTCCACCTCCCTCGACCAGGCGCGGGTCCGGGGCGCCGAGGCACAGCGCGAATTCGATACGGTCCAGGACGAACTGGCCGAGCTGGACGCCGGCGAGGCCGGACTCGACGCCCAGCACGAACATGCCGTCGAGGCACTCGAGCACGCCGACCGGCGGGTCACCGAACTGCGTGCCGAGGATCGGGAGGCGGGCCGCCGGGTCGCCTCGCTGACCGCGCGTATCGAAGCGCTCGGCATGAACCTGGCCAGCCGGGACGGCGCGGCCTGGCTCACCGAGAACCAGCCGGCCGGACTGCTGGGCCCGCTGTCCGAGCTGATCGGCGTGCACGCCGGTTATGAGGCCGCGGTCGCGGCGGTGCTCGGTCCCGTGGCGGAAGCGGTGGTGGCCGATACCGGGGAGACCGCGGTCAGCGCCGTGCGAGCGCTCGGGAAGGCCGATGCGGGCCGGGCCGCCCTGGTCTACGAGGGCGCCGTCGCGGACACCGAGACCGCTCCCGCGCTGTCCGGTGCGGCCCGGCGCCTGCTCGAGGTGGTGGACTGCCCCGCGTCGATCCGTGCCGCCGTGGTCGCACTGACCAGCCGGGTCGTAGTGGTCGACGATCTGGACCACGCCGCCGAAGTACTCGCGCAACACCCAGAGCTGCGTATCGTCACCCGGGACGGCGATCTGGCCGGGACCGGGTGGCTGATCGGGGGATCGGACCGCTCGCCGAGCCGCCTGGAGATCCAAGCGGAGATCGATAACGCCGAGACCGAACTCCTGGCCGCGCGCCGGCACGCCGAGGAGCTGGAGGCGAGCCTCGCCGGGGCGCTCGACGAACAGACCGACCGCAAGGACGCGGTCGATCAGGCACTGCTGGCCCTGCACGAGTCGGATCAGGCGCTGGGCGGTATCTACGACCGGCTCGGCCGGCTCGGTTCGGCGGTGCGCGCGGCTACCGCCGAAGCCGAGCGGTTCACGGGCCAGCGGGCCACCGCGGAGAGTTCGCGTGAGGAAGCGGTCACCGCACTCGCCGAACTCGAGGATCGGCTGCGCCGCGCCGAACTCGAACAGGCCGATTCCGACGGCGACGAAACCGGTGCCGGTACCGAGGCCGCCGCGTTCGCGCGGGAAGAAGCCGCCACTGCGCTGGCCGAGGCCCGGGCGATGGAAGTGGAGGCGCGCTTGGCGGTGCGCACCGCCGAAGAGCGCGCCGAATCGGTCCGCGGTAAATCGGATTCGCTGCGCCGGGCCGCCCGCGCCGAACGCGAGGCCCGGGCCCGCGCCGAACGTGCCCAGGCGGCGCGGCGGCGGGCCGCCGAGGTGGCCGCGGCGGTCGCCGAGTCCGGCGCCGAACTCGCCCGCGAACTGGAACGGGTGGTCGCGGCCGCCGCCACCCGCCGCGACGAACTGGTGCGCCGGCGCACCGAATGCGCCGCGACGGTGGAGCAGATCAAAGAACGGGTGCGGGCATTGAACACCCAGCTCGGTCAGCTCACCGACGCCGTGCATCGCGACGAGGTCGCCAAGGCACAGGCCGCGCTGCGGATCGAACAGCTGGAGACGACCATCGCCGAGCAGTTCGGTATCGCACTCGACGATCTGATCGCCGAATACGGACCCGATATCGCGCTGCCGCCCAGCGACCTGGAACTGCGCGAATACGAGCAGGCCAAGGAACGCGGTGAACAGGTCACCGCACCCGCCCCGATGCCGTTCGACCGCGCCTCCCAGGAGCGCCGCGCCAAACGCGCCGAGAAGGATCTGGCCACCCTCGGCAAAGTGAACCCGCTGGCGCTCGAGGAATTCGCCGCGCTCGAGGAACGGTACAACTTCCTGGCGACCCAGCTCGAGGATGTGAAGAAGGCCCGCCAGGACCTGCTCGATGTGGTGGCCGAGGTGGACGATCGCATCCTGCAGGTCTTCACCGACGCCTACGCCGATGTCGAACGAGAATTCGTGCAGGTTTTCTCCGCACTCTTCCCCGGCGGCGAAGGCCGGCTGCTGCTCACCGATCCCGGCGATATGCTCACCACCGGGATCGAGGTGGAAGCCCGCCCCCCCGGTAAGAAGGTCAAACGATTGTCCCTGCTCTCCGGTGGCGAGAAATCACTGACCGCGGTAGCGCTGCTGGTCGCCATCTTCCGCGCCCGGCCCTCGCCCTTCTATGTGATGGACGAGGTGGAGGCGGCGCTGGACGACACCAACCTGCGCCGGCTCATCGGTTTGTTCGAACAGCTGCGGGAGAAGAGCCAGCTGATCGTCATCACCCACCAGAAGCCGACCATGGAGATCGCCGACGCGCTCTACGGCGTGAGTATGCGCGGCGACGGAATCACCCAGGTGATCTCGCAGCGGTTGCGCGGCGAGAACCTCGCCGCGGGTACCCCGGCCTGATCGGATAGCTCGGTCCGCTCCGGAGCAGTGTGGTTCCGTCCGTCCGGGCTATCTGCCGCCGAACCGGTCGCGGTCGTTCGATCGGGAACGCGTCCGGCCCCACAGCCGTGGCCTGAGGCGGCGATCTCATTTCACCCAGAGGGGCCAGGGCTGCCGTTGCCCGCTCATGCGGCACTTGTAACAGCTCACTCCGGAGGACGCCATGTCCCACGTAGGCCGCCGCGGATCAGAGCAGATCGCTCACATCGTCGGGTACGTCGACGGCGTATTTTCGCAGGATCTCCATGGCTATCACTTCCAGGGCATTCTCATGGGTCGCCGCCAGCACCACCGGTGCGGCGACACCGTCCTCGTGCGCGTGTAACCAGCGCACTGCCACGACACACCATCTGTCCCCGGGCTGCAGGCCCGGAAAGTTGTTCTCCGGACGCGGCGTGCTCAGATCGTTTCCGATGGACGCCTGGTGCTCCAGGAACTCGGCTGTGACGACCGTGCACACGGTGTGGCTGCCCAGATCTTCCGGGCCGGTGCTGCAGCAGCCGTCCCGGTAGAACCCGGTCAGAGGATCGGTGCCGCACTCTTGTAGCGGACCCCCAAGCACGTTTCGATCGGTCACATCGCCGATCCTATGGGCCAGTCGCGAGAACTTCCGCAGGACAAGAAATCTCACCGGCGGTGTTCTTCCGGCTGAGCTGGGAATGTGCAGCGTATGGGCGTGCGCCGGATCCCGTCCGGCGCGCGGGCCGGACGGGGTCGGGCGGCGGTCCGCGGTGGCTCTGCAAGGATGGGCGGTGTGAGTGCGCAAGCCTGGATTCTGATCGCAGCGATCGCCGCCGTACTGCTGGTCGCGCTCGTGGCCGGTTTCATCCGGTACAAACGCGGCCGGGTCTCGCTCGCCCCGCCGGCCGAAAAAGGGGAGCTGGCCGATAAGTCGGGTGGTTACCAGGCGGCGGGTGGATTCTCCTTCAGCCAGGGTGGGCAGGCCACGGCCGCACCGGCACGGCCGAGTCCCACTGAGCGGACAGATACCGAGGGGCAGCCGCATATCGGCGACGACGCCGCGCTCCCGCGTGACGCTCCACGCCGCGGGATCACCGATGTCCCGCTCCCGGATACCGTCGACACGGCCACCGCACCACCGGCGGAGCCGGCCGCACCACCGGCCGCGGGGTCCACGGACTCGGCCCCTACGGCGCCCCCGGAACCGGAGGCCGAGGTACGTCCCGACGCCGGGACGACTGTGGGCCCTGATGCCGGTACCGCGCCGGACACCGACGCTGGTACGGCCGTAGGCACAGAGGCCGGCGCCGGAACGGCTGCACCCTCCGAGACCGGAACGACGGTGCCCCCCGAGACCGAGACCGGGACCGGGGTGCCGCAGGACGCCGGGACCGCCGCGCCCGCGGAACCCGGCACAACCACGCCGTCGACGGGTGGGACGACCGCGCCTGCGGAACCGGACACCGCTACACCGACCGGAGACGGGACGGCGGCTGCGACCGCCGCCTCCGCACCGGATACCGACACCGCACCGGCGCAGCCCGCCGACCCGGCGGCCGGCGGGCCGCCTGCGGCGCCCGCCGAGGCTCCGGTGGTCGCCCCGGATACCGCCGCGGCCGCCCATCTCGTTCCCGAGGTCGAGGAGATCGAACCGACCTCCGGACGCCTGACCCGCCTGCGCGGCCGGCTGTCGCGCTCGCAGAACGCGGTCGGCAAGAGCCTGCTGGGTCTGCTCGGCGGCGGCGATCTCGACGAGGAGTCCTGGGAAGAGGTCGAGGACACGCTGGTCCTCGCCGATATCGGAACGGCCGTCACCTCCGTGATCGTGGAACGGCTGCGGGAGGAGATGGCCGCCCGCAGCGTGCGCACCACCGAGCAGGCGCGGGCGGTCCTGCGCGATGTACTCGTCGAATCGCTGCGGCCCGAACTGGACCGTTCGGTCCGGGCCCTGCCGCATGCCGATCATCCGTCGATCCTGCTCGTGGTCGGCGTCAACGGCACCGGTAAGACGACCACCACCGGCAAACTCGCCCGGGTGCTCGTGGCCGACGGCCGGCGGGTGCTGCTGGGCGCGGCCGATACCTTCCGTGCGGCCGCGGCCGACCAGTTGCAGACCTGGGGCGAGCGGGTCGGCGCGGAGACCGTCCGGGGCCGTGAAGGTGCGGATCCGGCCGCGGTGGCGTTCGACGCCGTGGCCACCGGTATCGACGCCGGAGTGGACGCGGTGCTCATCGATACCGCCGGCCGCCTGCACACCAAGACCGGACTGATGGACGAGCTCGGCAAGGTCAAACGGGTGGTGGAGAAAAAGGCCTCGGTGGACGAGGTGCTGCTGGTGCTGGACGCCACCGTCGGCCAGAACGGGCTCATGCAAGCCCGTATCTTCGCCGAGGTGGTCGATATCAGCGGGGTCGTCCTGACGAAACTGGACGGGACCGCGAAGGGCGGGATCGTCTTCCAGATCCAGCACGAGCTCGGGGTACCGGTCAAGCTGGTCGGTCTCGGCGAGGGTGCCGATGATCTGGCTCCGTTCGAACCGGCGGCCTTCGTGGACGCGCTCCTCGGGTGATCACCGCCCCCGCCGGCGGTTGCGGGGGCGTTCAGCCGACATGACACGCGATGCCGCGATCCCTCTCGAAAACGCCGCGCGACCGACCTCACGACCCGCAGTGACCGGCGCGTTCGGCGGAGGCAACACACTGGAAACAAAACGGCGCGATCCATTCACCTAGGTGAAACACCGGGGCGTCACGGATGAAACACCCAATGAGGACCCTTCTGTAGCGGGCCCGAAGTCGTGCAGACGGCGGGCCGGAAGATGAGGGAGGTAACTGGTGGAAACCGTGATCGGAGCGCCCAATGCCGGCGATACCGCATGGATATTGACGAGCGCCGCGCTCGTGCTGCTGATGACACCCGGCCTGGCGTTCTTCTACGGCGGTATGGTCCGTGGCAAGAACGTGCTCAACATGATCATGATGAGCATCAGCGCCATGGCCGTCGTCACAGTGCTCTGGGTGCTGTACGGCTTTTCGGTCGCGTTCGGGACCGACAAGGGTGGCCTACTCGGTGACCCCGGACAGTTCTTCGGCCTGAAGACCCTGATCGCCGGATTCGGTGACGAATCGGCGGGTGTCCCGCTCATCGGGAACATCCCCGCCACCGTATTCGTCGCATTCCAGGCGATGTTCGCGATCATCACCGTCGCACTGATCTCCGGTGCGGTCGCCGACCGGCTGAAGTTCACTGCCTGGCTGGTATTCAGCGGCGTCTGGGCCACCGTGGTCTATTTCCCGGTCGCGCACTGGGTCTGGGGTGGCGGCTGGATCATGGAGAAGGTCGAGGCCATCGACTTCGCCGGTGGTACCGCCGTCCACATCAATTCCGGCGCCGCCGCGCTTGCCCTGGCGATAGTGGTCGGTAAGCGCGCGGGCTGGCCGAAAACTCCCTTCCGGCCGCACAATCTGCCGTTCGTGATGCTGGGTGCCGCGCTGCTGTGGTTCGGCTGGTTCGGTTTCAACGCCGGTTCGGCGGCCGCCGCCGACGGTGTGGCCGGTGCCGCCTTCATCACCACCCTGGTCGCGACTGCCGCCGCCATGATCGGCTGGCTCGTGGTCGAGAAGATCCGCGACGGGAAGCCCACCTCGCTGGGTGCCGCCTCCGGTATCGTCGCCGGCCTGGTCGCCATCACGCCGTCCTGTTCCTCGGTGAACGTCCTGGGCGCGCTGGCCATCGGCGTGATCGCCGGCGTGGTCTGTGCTCTGGCGGTGAGCCTGAAGTTCAAATTCGGCTACGACGATTCGCTCGATGTCGTAGGTATCCACATGGTCGGCGGTATCCTCGGCACGGTGCTGATCGGCCTGTTCGCCGCTCCCGAGGCACCCGCCGGTGCCGAGGGCCTGTTCTACGGCGGTGATCTCGAGTTGCTGGGCCGACAGGCGCTCGGTGCGGTCGCGGTGCTGGTGTACTCCTTCGTGATCGCCCTGGTGATCGCGTACGCGATCAAGTTCACCATCGGCCTGCGCGCCGACGCCGAAGCGGAGTCCACCGGTATGGACGATTCCGAACACGCGGAGACGGCATACGATTTCGCTGCACTGGGTGGTACCGCACGTTCGGCCGGCAAGGAGGCATGAACCCCATGAAACTGATCACCGCAATCGTCAAACCGTTCACGCTCGAAGACGTCAAAACCGGCTTGGAACAGGCGGGCGTATTCGGTATGACCGTGAGCGAGGTCCAGGGCTACGGCCGGCAGAAGGGCCATACCGAGGTCTACCGCGGCGCCGAGTATTCGGTCGATTTCGTGCCGAAGGTACGGGTCGAGGTCGTAGTCGACGATGCCATGGTGGACCGGGTCGTGGACCTGATCGTCGAAGCCGCACGCACCGGCAAGATCGGGGACGGCAAGGTCTGGGTCTCGCCGGTCGAGACCATCGTCCGGGTCCGCACGGGCGAACGCGGCACCGACGCACTATAGAACGCTGCCGCAACGACAGCGCGAGAACGCTGCCGCGTCGACAGCGGTGTAAACGACGACAGCGGCCCCGCTCCCACCCTTACCGGTCGGGGCGGGGTCGCCTGTGTGAACGGGTGGTGGTTTGGTTGGGTGAGGACCGGCAGAAACGGGATTCCGGGCGGGCCGGCGCAACGCCACCGGGCCCGGCGGCCGTGCTGTCGCAGGGTGCCGCCGATCTGGTCCGGGCCCGCGACCAGTTGCTCGGCGGCGGACAGCCCCGGCATCCGCGGCTGGACGCCGAATCGCTGCGCTCGGCCCTGGTCGACCTGTACGAGCTGTGGCTGACCAGCAAAGGGGCCGAGGTCGGGATAACGCCCGGCAGCGGGCTGGCGATCATGGCGGTGGGCGGGCTCGGCCGGCGCGAGATGTTGCCGTACTCCGATCTGGATCTGGTGCTGCTACACGAGGATATGGATCCGAAACGGGTCGCCGAGATCGCCGACGGGCTCTGGTATCCGCTGTGGGACGCCCACATCAAACTCGACCACAGCGTGCGCACGGTCCCGCAGGCCTTGAAGGTGGCCGCCGACGATCTCGTCGCGGCGCTCGGCATGCTGGACGCCCGGCATATCGCGGGAAACCCCGAACTCAGTGACCGGATCATCGCCGGTATCCGCAAGGACTGGCGCAGCGGTATCCGGGGCCGGTTCGACGAACTGCTCGCGGGCGTCCGTTCCCGGTGGGAGCGTAGCGGGGAGGTCGCCCATCGCACCGAACCCGATCTGAAGAACGGCCGCGGCGGGTTGCGCGATATCCAACTGCTGGACGCCCTGGCCATTGCCCAGCTCACCGATGCCATGCCGGGTCTGGGACCGGACGCGCCGGGCGGCGGTCTGGGGCAGGCGCATCGGCGACTCCTGGACGTCCGCACCGAACTGCACCGGGTGGCGGGCCGGGCCCGGGACCAACTGCGTGCCCAGGATGCCGACGAGATCGGTGCGGCGCTGCGCCTCGGTGACCGATTCGAGCTGGCCCGCACGCTCAGCGACGCGGCGCGCACGGTCGGGTATTCGGTGGATGTCGGGCTGCGTACCGCCGGTAACGCGCTACCGCGCCGGGGTTTGGCGCGGCTGCGGCGGATGCCGGTGCGGCGGCCGCTGGACGAGGGTGTGGTCGAGCATGCGGGGGAGGTGGTGCTGGCCCGGGATGCCCGGCCACAGCGGGACCCCGGCCTGATCCTGCGGGTCGCCGCGGCGTCGGCGCAGACCGGGCTGCCGATGTCGGCGACCACACTCAACCGGCTGTCCGAGGACGCCCCGGAGTTGCGGGAGCCGTGGCCGAAGGACGCCCTCAACGATCTGCTGGTCCTGCTCGGTTCGGGGCGCGGGGTGATCGACGCGGTGGAGGCGCTCGACCGGACCGGCCTGTGGGGCAGGCTGCTTCCGGAATGGGGCGCGGTGCGGGATCTGCCGCCGCGCGACGCGTTGCATATCTGGACCGTGGACCGGCATTCGGTGGAAACCGTCGCCTATGCCAGTGCGCTGAGCACCCGGGTCGCCCGGCCCGATCTGCTGGCGCTGGGCGCGCTGCTGCACGATATCGGCAAGGGCCGCACCGAGGACCACTGCGTGGTCGGTGCCGAACTCGCCACCCAGATCGGCCGGCGGATGGGTTTGTGGCCGTCGGATGTGGAAGTTCTCAGCGCCCTGGTACGGCACCATCTGCTGCTGCCCGATGTGGCGACCCACCGCGATATCGACGATCCGGCGACGGTGCAATACGTCGTGGACGCCCTGGAGCACGATCCGCGCCGGCTGGAGCTGTTGCATGCGCTGGCCGAGGCGGATTCGCTGGCGACCGGTCCGGGCGTCTGGGGTGACTGGAAGGCCACCCTGATGGGCGAACTGGTCCGCCGCTGCCGCACCGTGATGGCGGGGGAGGACCTGCCCGAACCCGAACCCATTCCCGGCGAGTTGCTCGCCCGCGCGGCCGCCGGCGGCGTGCACGTCGAATTGGCCCCGGGCGACGGTAAATACACCCATCTCGCCACCGTCATCGCCCCGGATGCTCCAGGTTTGCTGGCCGATACCGCGGGGGTGCTGGCACTGCATTCGCTGCGGGTGCTGTCGGCGTCGGTCGGCGGGGCGGGGGAGTCGGCGATCAACACCTTCGTCGTGACGCCGACCTTCGGCGGGCCACCCGACGCGGGCCTGCTGCGCCAGGAACTCAAACGGGCGATCGCCGGCGCTCTCGATGTCCGGGCGGCCTTGACCGCGCGCGAACGCGATATGCCCGGTGCGGCTCGCTACGCCCAGGCCGAACCCCGGCTGATGTGGTCGCAGACGCCCGTTGCGGGACAGTTCATCCTGCAGCTACGTGCCGAGGACCGGCTCGGTCTGCTGTGCCGGTTGTCCGCTGTGCTGTCGGCCGCGGGCGCCGATGTGCGCTGGGCCAAGGTGGTGACCATGGGATCGTTCGTCGTCGATGTGTTCTGCGTGGACTTGGGCGACGACGCCGGTCCGCAACGGCGCACGGCGATCGAAACCTCGATCCTGGCGGAGGTTCCGCGCCCGGCGCCGCGTAAACCACCGGAGCAGGAGCGAAACTAGGCAGTGTCGAAGGTCACCGTTGCGCGTCGATTGCCCTCCAGTTGCTAACAAGTCCGGAGGCACACCGGATTCGGCCCCTACGATTCGGGAGTCAGCTGTCGCGCTCATGAGGGGAGCAGGTCGGTGGCAATCCAAGTGGTTACTTCGTCGATCATGACCAGCGATATGACCCCTCATATCGCCCGATGTGTGGGCGACGCCTACTGGGTGGTGACCTGGCTGCCCGGGCGGACGCTCACCGAGAACCAGGCGATGGCCGCGATGAACGTGGCCGCCGCCGTCGCGACCACCGGCGTACCGCCGGACGACGACTGGTCGCGCCTGGACTCCCTGGCCCGCGGTCTCGGCCTCACCGGCCGGGAAGCGGCCTATCTGGTCGCGGTGGAACAGCACGACTATCAGCGCGGGTTCTCCACCCCCGCCCCCGGCTGATCGCTGCGCCGGGTACCGGCGCCGATATGTTCTCGAGTACAGTGCGGGCACCGACGGTGCGAGCCAGGTCACGCCGCCGCGCCCGCTACGCTGGGACGCCCATTACCCTGGGACTCAGTGACGTCACTCGAGATCAGGAGCGCGCCAGGTGTTCGAATCCCTATCCGACCGGTTGACCGGTGCCCTGAAGGACCTTCGCGGTAAGGGACGCCTGTCGCCGGCCGATATCGACGCCACCTGCCGGGAGATCCGCCTGGCGCTGCTGGAAGCCGATGTCGCGTTGCCCGTGGTCCGCGGTTTCATCGGCCGGATCAAGGAACGCGCCAAGGGCGCGGAGGTGTCCGCGGCGCTCAACCCGGCCCAGCAGGTCGTCAAGATCGTCAACGAGGAACTCGTCGGGATCCTCGGCGGGGAGACCAGGCGCCTCACCCTGGCCAAGACCCCGCCGACGGTGATCATGCTCGCCGGCCTGCAGGGTTCCGGTAAGACCACACTGGCCGGAAAGCTCGCCAAATGGCTGCGCGATCAAGGGCATCAGCCGTTGCTGGTGGCCTGCGATCTGCAGCGGCCCGGCGCCGTGACCCAGCTGCAGGTGGTGGGCGAACGCGCCGGTGTGCCGGTGTTCGCGCCGCATCCCGGCACCTCGATCGGTGGCGGCGAGAACGCGCTCGGGGTCAGTGCGGCCGATCCGATCACGGTCGCCGAATCCGGTATCGCCGAGGCGCGCGCCAAACAGTACGACGTGGTGATCGTCGATACCGCCGGCCGTCTCGGTATCGACGCCGAACTGATGGCGCAGGCGGCCGGTATCCGGGACGCCGTGCAACCCGACGAGACCCTGTTCGTGCTCGACGCCATGATCGGCCAGGACGCGGTATCCACCGCCGAAGCGTTCCGGGACGGCGTCGGATTCACCGGTGTGGTGCTCACCAAACTCGACGGCGACGCCCGCGGTGGTGCGGCGCTGAGCGTGCGCAATGTCACCGGATCGCCGATCATGTTCGCCTCCACCGGCGAGAAGCTCGAGGATTTCGACGTCTTCCACCCCGACCGGATGGCCAGCCGCATCCTCGGGATGGGCGATGTGCTCACGCTCATCGAGCAGGCCGAGCAGGTCTACGACGCGGAGCAGGCCGAGGAGGCCGCGCGCAAGATCGGCAGCGGCGATCTCACGCTCGAGGATTTCCTCGATCAGATGCTGGCCATCCGGAAGCTGGGGCCCATCGGCAACCTGCTCGGGATGCTGCCCGGCGCCGGCCAGATGAAAGATGTGCTCGCCCAAGTCGACGATAAGCAACTCGATCGGGTCCAGGCCATCATCCGCGGTATGACTCCCGCCGAACGGGACAACCCGAAGATCATCAACGCCTCCCGGCGCCTGCGTATCGCCAACGGGTCGGGCGTTCAGGTCTCCGATGTCAACCAACTGGTGGACCGGTTCTTCGAGGCCCGCAAGATGATGACCGCGATGGGCCGCCAGATGGGGATGCCCGGCGGCAACCGGCGCAACAAGAACAAGAAGGGAAAGAAGGGCAAGAAGGGCGGTCGCGGACCCACCCAGCCGAAGATGCGGGGCGGTTTCCCGGGGATGCCCGGGATGCCCGGGGGCGGCGGTATGCCGGACCTTTCGAACATGCCCCCCGGGCTGGATCAGCTGCCTCCCGGCCTGGAGAACTTCGATCTCTCCAAGTTCAAATTCCCGGATAAGTAGTCCGGCCGGACGTTGCCGATGCACAGCGGTCACTGCCCGGAGGAACTCGCCGAGGCCGGCTCCGCGCCGCCGACGAGATCGCGGCCGTCCGCGCCGAAACCGCGGACCGGCTGGAGAAAGACCGAACGCGAACGCCGCCGGCCGCCTGGATGACGGTGAGCTGCGCTTCCGGGCCCGACTCGGCGAAACGATCGGGTCTCCCCTGAGCGGGTGTAGCCCACTCAGGGGAGACGCGAACTCAGTGCCTGCGACGAGCCGATAGCAGTGCGGCGACGACGGCGGCCAGGGCGACCACCGAGGCACCCGCGAGGGCGACCCAGACCAGCGGGGATACACCGCTGTCGGAGGTTTCGCCGGCCTGCGCGGCCGGATCGCCGGAGGCCGCCGGCTTCGAATTCTCGCCGAAGGTGCCTGCACTCGCTTCGTTCGTGTACTGCGGACCCGGTTCGGGCTCGCCGGTGATATCGACTTCCAGCTCGATGGGCACCGGTGCGACCTTGTCCGTCGGGCTCAGTTTGACCGCGATGTAGTACCAGCCCGCCACAGCTTGACCGGCGACCTGGGGGTCGGCGGACTCTCGATTGAGGTACCGGATGGGCGCGGTCGCGATCGCCGGATCGTGGGACGGCAACGTCTGTTCGCTGCCGGTGTAGGCCGTGGTGTCGGAGTCGAGTTCCGCACGGTACGGGTTGTAGAGCGAGGTGGCGATATTCGAGGTGTATTCGCTGCCCCGTTCCGGGATATCCGCGAAGCGCACTCGGTAGGCCAGGCCCTGACCCCATTCCAGCTTCACCCGGTAGAAGACGAACTCCCCCCGCTGCACGGTATCGGTGTAGCGGCCGGACCCGGGCAGCTCCGCGGCTGTGTGGAACGATCCACCACCGACAATCGGTGCGGTGGGGCCGTCGGGCGCGGTGAACTCCACCGGCGGCCCGGCTGCGGGGCCGGCATCGGTGACTGCCGGCTCCACCCCTACGGACAGTTCCACCGGCAGTTGCGCCGGTGCGTTATCCGAGGCCAGGCCCCACTCCAGCGCGAAATAGTAGCGGCCACCGCCCCGACAGTTATCGGAGTCCGTGCTGCCCGACGCGGCTTCCGCGGCGCCCTTCCAGATGCTGCCGACCGTCAACGCGACGCCGTCGCCCGTCCGGGTGGCCAGTTCCTTCTCTTCGGTATGGCAATCCTGGCCGTCGGCACCGTAGACCCGGAGGTCGAGCCGGTCGTTCGAGCTGAGGGAGTCGTGGTGGCGTGGGAACGAGACCGTCCCGGTGAAATACGCGGTCGCACCCTCGGGGACGTCCACGGCGTAGTACCGCGGCGTCTCCCGGCCCAGGACGTCCAGATACTGGCCCGGTGTGGCGACCGGTGCGTCCCGGTATTCCGGTGTCCCGGCGATCGGAATACCGGTCGCGGCGTAGGTGCGCAGGGCGGCGGCGCTGACGCGCGGCAGGACCTGTTCGAGGGTTTTTCCGTCGGCGGCGTCGGTGTAGGTGCCGCCGGTGGATTGGGCGATGCAGGTCAGCTGGGCGCGGGAGGGATCGTCGACACCGAACCCGATGGCGTGCACGACGATCTCGTTGCCCTGGGCGCTGAGTTCGCGGGCGACGTCGCAGGGGTCGGGTGGGGCGCAGGTGTCCAGGCCGTCGGAGACCAGCACGATCGAGCGCGGTCCTTGCTGGGGCAGCGCGGCGGCGGCTGCTTTCAGCGAGGTGCCGATGGGGGTGTAGCCGCGGGGCACGATCTGGTCGGTCGCTGTGGTCAGTGCGGGTTTGTCGATGGTGTCGGCGGGGTGCAGGACTGTGACGTCCTGGCAGCCTGCGGTTTTTTCCGCGTCGGTGTTGCCGGTGCCGGTGCCGTAGGCGGTGAGCCCGACCTTCGCGGTGTCGGGTGCGGCGGTGACGAAGCTGCGGACGGCGTTCTTGGCGGCGTCCATTTTGGTGCCGCCGCCGGGGTCGGCGGCCAGCATGGATCCCGACGCGTCCAGGACCAGCATGGTCGGTGTGTATTCGGTGCCAGGTGGTGGCGATTGTTGCGCGAGTGCGGGCATGGCCACCGGCACCAGTGCGATCACCCCCGCTACCACCGCGGCCAGGGCCCTGTTCAGAAACGACACGGTGTCCGTACTCCCATTCGTTGCCGCCGCGCGTGGTCGGCGCGACGCAGCGGACCCTACGCACCTGGTCTACGGGCCGCCAGCCAACGGCATATCTCGCCCGCCGGCCGGCGCCTCCTTCACCGTCGTACCGTTCTGCCCGCGCGGCGAGGGCGGCGATTTCGGTGACGGACCGGCATCTGGCAGAATGGTCGATCGTCCTTCCGGACAGTGTCAGCCCGTCTCCGGTTACGTACCGCGCGGCGGTCACACACTTCATTCGCAAAACCGGGCTCACGAACCGCGTGCGTCGCTGAATTGCGCCGTGACCACAATGAAAGGCAGATCAGCAGATGGCTGTTCGCATCAAACTCACCCGTATGGGCAAGATCCGCAACCCGCAGTACCGCGTTGTCGTCGCGGACGCCCGCACCCGCCGTGACGGCCGGGCCATCGAGTCCATCGGCAAGTACCACCCCAAGGAAGAGCCCTCGCTGATCGAGATCAACTCGGAGCGGGCGCAGTACTGGCTGGGTGTCGGCGCGCAGCCGACCGAGCCCGTCCAGCGGTTGCTGGAGATCACCGGCGACTGGCAGAAATTCAAGGGCCTGCCGGGCACCGAGGGCACGCTGAAGGTCGCCGAGCCCAAGCCGTCCAAGCTGGACCTGTTCAACGCCGCGCTGGCCGCCGCCGAGAACGAGCCGACCACCGAGGCCGTGACCCCCAAGAAGAAGGCCAAGAAGGACAAGGAAGGCGAAGCCGAGTCGGCTGAGGCCACCGAGTCCGCCGAGGCTGCCGAGTAATGAGCGTCGTCGTCGCCGATGCCGTAGAACATCTGGTTCGCGGCATCGTCGCCAATCCCGATGATGTCCGCGTCGAGCTGATCACCGGCCGGCGCGGACGCACGGTCGAGGTGCACGTCCATCCCGAGGACCTGGGCAAGGTCATCGGGCGGGGCGGTCGCACCGCGACCGCGCTGCGCACCCTCGTCGCCGGAATCGGCGGCCGGGGTATCCGGGTCGACGTGGTCGACACCGATCAGTAGATGGAACTCGTAGTCGGCCGGGTCGCCAAATCGCACGGCGTGCGCGGCGAACTGGTCGTCGAGGTGCGCACCGACGAACCGGAGGCGCGTTTTGCGCCGGGCGCGACCCTGCGGGGCCGCGCCGCGCGGTCGAAAGAGGAACGTGACTTCACCGTGGAGTCGGCCCGGGAACATTCGGGCCGGCTCCTCGTGCAATTGGCCGGTGTCACCGATCGCGGTGCCGCGGACGCCTTGCGCGGGACCTTGTTCCTGGTGGACAGCGCGGATATCGGGTCCGCGGAGGATCCTGACGAGTTCTACGACCACGAGCTCGAGGGTCTGCGTGTGGAACTGACCGACGGAACTCCCGTCGGTACCGTCCTCGACGTCCTGCATTCCGCGGCCGGTGAACTGCTGTCGGTCCGCGCCGCCGAGGGTGGTCGCGAGATTCTGATTCCGTTCGTCACCGCTATCGTGCCGACGGTGTCGATCGCCGACGGGTTGATCGTTATCGACCCGCCCGAGGGCCTGCTGGACCCCGAATGAGGCGGTCGTCGTGAAGATCGACGTGGTCACCATCTTCCCGGAGTACCTGGAACCGCTGCGTACCGCGTTGCTGGGCAAGGCCATCGACAAGGGCCTGCTCTCGGTCGATGTCCACGATCTGCGCCGGTGGACCCACGATGTGCACAAATCCGTCGACGATTCGCCGTACGGCGGCGGGCCGGGCATGGTGATGAAACCCACGATCTGGGGTGACGCGCTCGACGAGGTGTGCCCCGACGACGCCCTGCTCGTGGTCCCGACTCCCGCCGGCGTGCCGTTCACTCAGGCGACGGCCGTGCGCTGGGCCGCCGAACAGCATCTGGTCTTCGCCTGCGGCCGGTACGAGGGCATCGACCAGCGGGTATTCGACGACGCGGCGCGCCGGGTCCGGGTCGAAGAGGTCAGTATCGGCGACTATGTGCTGATCGGCGGGGAAGCCGCGGTACTCGTGATGACCGAGGCGGTGGTCCGGTTGATTCCGGGGGTGCTCGGCAACCAGCAGTCGCACGAACAGGATTCGTTCTCCGACGGCCTGCTCGAAGGCCCCAGCTACACCCGCCCGGTGACGTGGCGGGGACTCGAGGTCCCGCCGATCCTGCTGTCCGGTGACCATGCCAAGGTCGCGGCCTGGCGCCGAGAGCAGTCGATGAACCGTACCCGGGAACGCCGCCCGGATCTGCTGCCCGGAACCGACTGACCCGGTTCGGGCCGATCAGGGAAGCAGGCCGTACCGGCGAGCGGTGACCACGGCCTCGTGCCGGGAACCGGCGTCGAGTTTGTGCATGGCGCTGCGCAGGTAGCTCTTGACGGTTTCGGGTCCGATGGAAAGCCGTTGCGCAGCAGCCTGATTGGAACAGCCGAGGGATACCTGCAGCAGAACGTCGAGTTCCCGGGGAGACAGCCGGGGCGCATCCGGTGCGGGCGGGCCGGACAGGGCCCGGGTCAGTTTGTCGCCGAGTGCGCACAGCGACTCGCCCAGGTGCCGGTCGGCGGAGGTTTCCGCGAGCGCGCGGAGCTCGGCCTGCACGGCGCGCAGTTCGTCGACGAGCGCACCGCCGGTGGCGGGCGATGCCGCGGCCTCCAGCAGGCGCAGCCGCCGATCGACCTCGTCGCGGATCGTGATCTCCGTGGCCAGCCGGCGACCGGCCTGCAGCATCGCTTCGGCGGTCCGGCCCGCGATCGGGTCGCGCCCGCGCGTGGCCGCGTACAGCACCGCGCGGGACCGGTCGCCCACGACCACGGGCACCGCCAATACCGAACGGATCCCCTCACCGAGCACCGGGCCGTCGTAGTGGTGGGTGATCGACAGCGCGCTGCCGTAATCGGCGACCGACGCCGGGCGTCGCGAATCGATGACCTGGCCGCCGAGGCCGGAGGCCCGCCGTACCGACAATCCGCGCAAACCGTTGGTGCGGACACCGCAGAACTCGCTGAGCAGCAGCGTATCGGCCGCTACTTCGCCGCCGAAGACCACCGGAACCCCGGTGCTGCCCGCCAGCCGGCGGATCTCGGCGCGCAGCGCGTCGCTGTCGCGGGGGCGCAGCAGTGCGGGCGGAGTGGTCATGGAGGTTCACCCCTTTTCGGGGGTAGTGCCGACAAACTGTGACCTACATCCTATTGCAGTACCGGACCGCTGACCGAGGAGATGCGAGATGGGTGCCGACCCGAACGCACGTGTGCGCGAACTGCTGGACTCCTACGACCGCCCCGACGCCTGCGCGGCCGAGCTGCTCTGCGACCGGCATCCGGCGGAATCCGTGGCGTTCACCATCGTCGAGGGCGATCTGTCGGCCGTCGACCTGACCTACGGTGAGCTGCGCGAACGCTCCGAGCGATTCGCCGACGCCTTGGCCGGGCTCGGCGTGGGACCGGGCGATCGGGTGGCCACGCTGATGGCGAAATCCGCGGATCTGGCGGTGGTGCTGCTGGGTATCTGGCGGCGCGGCGCGGTCCATGTCCCGCTGTTCACCGCATTCGCGCCGCCGGCGATCGCCTTCCGGCTGCACGCCAGTGGCACCCGGGTGGTGATCTCCGATCCGGACCAGGCCGGCAAGCTCGCACCGGGCGGAGATATCCCCGCGGACCCGCCCTGGCGGACCGTGGTCACCGGTGCGGGCGACATTCCGGGTGCCGTGCGGATGGATGATCTACCGGTCTCGGGCGCGGGTATTCCCCCGGTGGCGGCAGGCGGTGACGGTCTCCTGGTCCAGCTGTTCACCAGCGGCACCACCGGCACACCGAAAGGGGTCCCGATTCCGGTCCGCGCGCTCGCCTCGTTCCACGCGTACCAGGAATTCGCGCTCGACGTCCGCCCCGAGGACATCTTCTGGAATGCCGCGGACCCCGGCTGGGCCTACGGCCTGTACTACGCCATCCTCGGACCGTTGGCTTCGGGCACCAGGAGCCTGCTGTTGCACGCGGGGTTCTCCCCGGAGCTGACCTGGCAGGTACTGCGCCGGTTCGGGGTCACCAACTTCGCCGCCGCACCCACGGTCTATCGGGCGCTGCGGGCGGGATCCGACGGGCAAGCCGTCCGGTTGCGCCGCGCCTCGTCGGCGGGTGAGCCGTTGACGCCGGAGGTGGTCGCCTGGTCGGCCGACGCGCTCGGGGTCGCGGTGCGCGATCACTACGGTCAGACCGAGCACGGCATGGTCATCTGTAATGCCTGGCACGACCACCTGAACGCGGCGGCGCCCGCCGGATCCATGGGCCGGTCGTTGCCCGGGTGGGAGTGCGCCGTACTCGCCGACGACGCCGATATCGAGGCCCCCGCAGGACAACTCGGCCGGATTGCCATCGACACCCAGCACAGCGCCCTGCTCTGGTTCCTCGGCTACCTGGACACGCCCGAACGCTCCGCCCAGCGCTATACGGCCGACGGGCGCTGGTATCTGACCGGTGACGCCGGCTCTCGCGACGCCGACGGCTTCTTCCGCTTCTCGGCCCGCGACGACGATGTGATCATCATGGCCGGCTACCGGATCGGCCCGTTCGAGGTGGAGAGCGTGCTGGTGCTGCACGACGATGTGGCCGAGGCCGCCGTCGTCGGACTGCCGGACGAGATTCGCGGCGAAGTCCTGGAGGCATTCGTGGTGCTGCGGGACGGGGTCGCCGCGACCGGCGCATTGGCACAAGAGTTGCAGACCCTGGTGAAGAAGAAATTCGCCGCGCACGCCTACCCGCGGCAGGTGCATTTCGTCTCCGCCCTCCCCAAGACGCCCAGCGGCAAGGTCCAGCGCTTCCTGCTCCGTGATCAGGGCCGCGCGGCCGGCTAGACGTACCTCCGCCTCCGTTCCGGCCTGCGGTTCTTGCGTCTCTTCGCGTTCGCGCCGGAGTGCGCGGTCGAGCCAGGGGCGTGCTCGGCTGCGCCCGGCAGGTGGTGTCGCGTTCCGTCGTAAGGTGTCGTGCTGACTCCGGCTCGTGCACGGACCGCGGTCGAGCTCTGCCCAACTGGGCCTGTCAGGGCGACGGGTGTCGTGGCGCGGATGCGCGAGAGCAAGGGGCGGGCCGGGTGAGGTTCGCCTGTCAGCAAGCGAAGGTAGTGTGCGGGTCGTGACGACAGCGCCAGAGACCTCGAGTCCCGAGACGATCCCCACCGGCTCGACCGAAGCCACCGGTACCGGCCCGGCCGTTAACGGCACCGTGACCCGGCGCATCGCCGACGAACTGGCGGTGCGGGAGAATCAGGTCACCGCCGCCGTCGAACTACTCGACGGCGGTTCCACCGTGCCGTTCATCGCGCGCTATCGCAAAGAGGTCACCGGGGGCTTGGACGACGCGCAGTTGCGCACCCTCGAAGAACGCCTGCACTATCTGCGCGAACTCGACGAACGCCGCGCCACCGTGATCGAATCCATCCGGAGCCAGGGCAAACTCGACGACGCACTGCACCGGCAGCTGCTGCTGGCCGAGACCAAGGCCCGCCTCGAGGATATCTACCTGCCCTACAAACCCAAGCGCCGCACCAAGGCTCAGATCGCCCGCGAGGCCGGTCACGAACCCGTCGCCGACGCGCTTCTCGGTGATCCGGCCACCGACCCGGCCGGCTACACCGCCGAACAACTCGAGGGCGCACGGGCCATCCTGGTCGAACGGTTCGCCGAGGACCCCGATCTGGTCGGCGAACTCCGGGAGATGATGTGGACCCGGGGCCGGGTCACCGCCGCGGTCCGCGCCGGTAAGGAAGAGGCCGGGGCGAAATTCGCCGACTATTTCGACTTCGCCGAGGAATTCGCGGCGCTGCCTTCGCACCGCATTCTGGCGTTGCTGCGCGGCGAGAAGGAAGAGGTGCTCACCCTGCATCTCGATCCCGAGCCCGCGGATTCCGAACTCGCGCCGGGTGAGCGCAGCGTCTACGAGGCCCGGATCGCGCAGCAGTTCTCGATCGCCGATCAGGGCCGCCCCGCCGACAGCTGGCTGCTCGACACCGTGCGCTGGGCCTGGCGGACGAAACTTCAGGTCAGCCTCGGCATCGATACCCGGATGCGGTTGCGGCAGGCCGCCGAACGCGACGCGGTCGACGTGTTTGCGGCCAATCTGCGCGATCTGTTGCTGGCCGCGCCGGCCGGTACCCGCGCCACCATGGGCCTGGATCCCGGCTACCGCACCGGCGTGAAGGTCGCGGTCGTCGACGGCACCGGAAAAGTTGTCGCCACCGAGGTCATTTATCCGCACAAACCGCAGAACCAGACCGAGAAATCGCTGGCGGTACTCGGCGCGCTGGTGGCGCGGTTCGGCGTCGAACTCATCGCCATCGGTAACGGCACCGCCTCCCGGGAAACCGACGCGCTCGCCGCCCAGTTGATCGAGCGGATCCCGGAGAACAAGCCGACCAAGATCGTGGTGTCGGAGGCCGGCGCCTCGGTGTATTCGGCCTCGGCCTATGCCTCGCAGGAACTGCCCGATATGGATGTCTCGCTGCGTGGCGCGGTATCCATCGCCCGCCGGTTGCAGGATCCGCTGGCCGAACTGGTCAAGATCGAACCGAAATCCATCGGGGTGGGGCAGTACCAGCACGATGTCTCGGAAACGCTGCTGGCGCGGTCGCTGGGCGCGGTGGTCGAGGATGCCGTGAACGCGGTCGGTGTCGATGTGAACACGGCCTCGGTTCCGCTGCTGTCGCGCGTCTCCGGGATCACCGGTTCGGTCGCGGAAAGTATTGTCGCGCACCGGGACAGCAACGGTCCGTTCCCGAGCCGCACCGCCCTGCTGGACGTACCGCGACTGGGGCCCAAGGCTTTCGAACAGTGCGCGGGCTTCCTGCGTATCCGCGGCGGCGACAATCCGCTGGATACCTCGTCCGTGCACCCCGAGGCCTACCCGGTGGTGCACCGGATCCTCGAATCCACGGGCAGCGGTATCGCCGAGATCATCGGCAACGGGGCGGTGTTGCGCGGCCTGCGGCCCGCCGATTTCACCGATGAGACCTTCGGCGTGCCGACGGTCACCGATATCATCGGCGAACTGGAGAAACCCGGCCGCGATCCGCGGCCCGAATTCAAAACCGCCGAATTCGCGGCCGGTATCGAAAAGGTCGCCGATCTGGCGCCCGGGATGGTGCTCGAAGGTGTGGTCACCAATGTCGCCGCCTTCGGTGCCTTCGTCGATGTGGGTGTCCACCAGGACGGCCTGGTGCACGTCTCGGCGATGTCGAAGAATTTCGTCCGGGATCCGCGCGAAATCGTCAAATCCGGTGATGTGGTCAAGGTGAAGGTCCTCGAGGTCGATATCCCGCGGCAGCGTATCGGCCTGTCGCTGCGGCTCGACGACGAACCCGGCGCCGGGAAACCGGAACGCGGCCAGGGCCCGGCCGGTGACCGCGGCCGCGGTACCGGCGGCCGGGACGCCGCCCGCGCCGGCGGGTCCGAGCGGGGCGGCCAGGGCCGGGGCGCGAAGAACCGTGGTGGTCAGGGTAACGGCGCCCGTCAGGGCAGCGGTTCCGGTCAGGGTAACGGCGGCGGTCAGGGCAACAGCGGAGGTGGCCAGGGCCGCAATCGGGGCCAGAACCGGGACTCACGGCGCGATAATGCACCGGTGAACGGCGCCATGGCCGATGCGCTGCGGCGGGCGGGTTTCGGCAAATAACCGGGTAACGACATGGTGCGGGGGCCGGGATGCGGAAGTGGCTGTCCGAAGATGTGATCGCCGCCGGCCGGCTTCCGCTGCTGTGCTTCCTGATCGGCTTCATCATCGGATTCCTGGTGATCCGGGTCAGTGTCCGGCTGATCCGGGCACGGGTCCGGTGGTGGCCGGGCAACCTGAAATCCGGCGGTGTGCACATCCACCACATGGTGTTCGGGGTGGTGCTGGTCCTGATCTCCGGAATGGGTTTGATCGCCACCTCCGATAACAGCGGGCCGGCCGTCGCGGCCGGGCTGGCGGCCTCGTTCGGGGTGGGCGCGGCGCTCGTTCTGGACGAGTTCGCGCTGCTCTACTACCTGCGCGATGTCTACTGGGAGGAGCAGGGCCGCACCTCCGTGGACGCGGTCTTCGTCGCCCTCGCGGTGACCGGCCTGCTGCTGCTGGGCCTGCACCCGCTGTGGCTGCTCGAGGTCAACGGCCTGCGCGACCAGCCGGGCGGGTGGGCGCGGGCGCTGGTCGTCGGATTCGCGCTGGTGAACCTGGCGCTGGCCGCCGTGGTCATCGCCAAGGGCAAGATCTGGACCGGGCTGTTCGGGATGTTCTTCCTGCCATTGCTGGTGGTCGGAGCGCTGCGGCTGAGCCGGCCCGGCGCGCCGTGGGCACGCTGGCGCTACGGTGGGCGCCGCCGGTTGATGTATCGCGCGATCGTCCGGGAACGCCGCTACCGGCGCCCGGTGGTCCGGGCCAAGATCTTCGTTCAGGATCTGATCGCCGGGAAACCGGATGTCGACCATGTCCGGTCGGCGGCCGAGGCGGAACTGGCGCGCCGGGTGGTCCCGGCGCCACCCGCCCCGCCCCGGGAGCATCCGCTGCTGCGTGATCTGCATCTGTGGCCGCCCGATACTGCTGCCGAACCGGACAACGCCCCGGAGCGGCCGGGGCCGGTTTCCGGAAGAGAGCCCTGATCTGGCACAATGCACGGGTTGCCCTGGGCGTGTTCCGCTCGGGCGCATCCCACATTCGGAGCACGAACCGGTCGAGCACCCGCGCCGCCAGGTTCCTCTGTTCGCGCGACCATCAGAAGGATGATCATGAACACCCTTGATTTCGTCGACGAGAGCTCGCTGCGCAGCGATGTCCCCGACTTCCGTCCGGGCGACACCCTCAATGTGCATGTGAAGGTCATCGAGGGCTCCAAGGAACGTATCCAGCTCTTCAAAGGCGTCGTCATCCGCCGTCAGGGTGGCGGTATCCGCGAAACCTTCACCGTGCGCAAGGTGTCGTTCGGTGTCGGTGTGGAGCGCACCTTCCCGGTGCACAGCCCCACCATCGATCACATCGATGTGGTGACCCGCGGCGACGTCCGCCGCGCCAAGCTGTACTACTTGCGGGAGCTGCGCGGTAAGGCCGCCAAGATCAAAGAAAAGCGCTGACCTGCCGCTGATCGCCGACACCCGCGTGCCTCGGTGCGCGGCGGTGACCTCGACGAATGCCATAAGTAGCCCGGTGCCGCGTATCCGCTGCGGCGCCGGGCTACGCTGTTCGCGTGGCAGACGAGAGTTGGTCGGTGTCGGGGTCCGATTCCGCGGACGGGCGGCGGCGCAGTCGCCGGGCGAAGCGGACCGTCAAAGCGAAGAAGCAGCGGCCGTTCTGGCAGGAGCTTCCGATCCTGCTGGTGATCGCGGCGATCATCGCCGCCCTGATGGTGACCTTCGTCGGTCGGCCCTACGTCATCCCCTCGCAATCCATGGAGCCCACCCTGCACGGATGCGCCGGCTGCACCGGTGACCGCATCTATGTGCAGAAGGTGAGCTACTACTGGAGCGACCCGAAGCCCGGCGATGTCGTGGTCTTCGTCGGCCCGCCCTCCTGGAACGGGCACTACCGGTCGATCCGCTCGGACAATACGGTGGTCCGCGGCGTCCAGAACTTCTTCTCCTTCTTCGGCCTGGTGCCGCCGGACGAGAACGATCTGGTGAAACGGGTGATCGCGGTCGGCGGGCAGACGGTCGAATGCTGCGACGAGCAGGGCCGGGTGATGGTCGACGGGCAGCCGCTCAACGAGCCCTATGTCGAGGACGACTACCCGTGGACAGCCGGTCAGCCGAACGCTTCCTACCCGGTGGGCCGGGTTTTCGGACCCGTGACCGTCCCCCAGGGCAACCTGTGGGTGATGGGCGACAACCGTAACGAATCCGCGGACTCCCGGGCCCATGTCGGCGACGAATTCCAGGGCACCGTGCCGATCGACAATGTACGCGGCAAGGCGGTGTTCAAGATCTGGCCGCCGGGCCGGATCGGTCCCATCGAGGGCGTGAATCCGCAGGAGAATTGAGTCGGGGCGGATCGAAGTGGGTACGAACGCACGGATGAAACCGGTACGGGAACAGAGTTGGCCACCCCGGGTGGTGATGCGCCGGGCGGGCGGATTGCGCACGCTGGAATCGGTGCTGCACCGCTGCGGGCTCGGCCCGGTCGCCGGGGTGGACGAGGCGGGGCGCGGGCCCAGCGCGGGCCCGCTGGTGGTGGCCGCCTGTGTGCTCGGGCCGAAAGCGCACGACGCACTGGCCGGCCTCGACGATTCCAAGAAACTGAGCGAGGCGACACGGGAGGCGCTCTATCCGGTGATCACCCGGCTGGCGGCGGCCTGGTCGGTGGTGGTTTTCCCGGCGGCGGAGATCGACGCCATCGGCATCCACGTGGCGAATATCCAGGGGATGCGCCGGGCCGTCGCCGGTCTCGGCTGCACGCCCGGCTACGTCCTCACCGACGGTTTCCGGGTGCCCGGGCTGCCGGTACCGTCGCTCCCGGTGATCGGCGGTGACGCGACCGCGGCCTGTATCGCGGCGGCCAGTGTGCTGGCCAAGGTCACCCGGGACCGGATGATGGTCGAACTCGATCAGCGCCTGCCCGGGTACGGGTTCGCCGAGCACAAGGGTTACAACACCACCCAGCACACCGAGGCACTCCGCCGGCTCGGCCCGTGCCCGGAACATCGCAGGTCGTGGCGCAATGTGCGGGACTGTACCGTTCCGGTGACGCCGGCCGGGGAAATACTGGCCGACGTGAGCGCCGGGGCCGGCGGGGCCGCCTGACCGAGCACCACACGACGGTCCCGCCGCCACCCCGGGCGCCGCCCGGAAGGCCCGCTGACCGGCCCACGGTGACATCGGTCGGCGGCATGAGCGATGATGACAACACACGCATGTCGGCGAGAAGGAGGACGTTCCACCCGATGAGTGCCGAGGACCTCGAGAAATACGAAACCGAGATGGAGCTCTCGCTGTACCGGGAGTACAAGGACATCGTCGGTCAGTTCTCGTACGTGGTGGAAACCGAGCGCCGTTTCTATCTGGCGAACTCCGTGGAGCTCCGCCCGCAGAACGCCGACGGCGAGGTGTACTTCGAAGTCCGGATGAGCGACGCGTGGGTCTGGGATATGTACCGGCCGGCGCGGTTCGTGAAACACGTCCGGGTGATCACCTTCAAGGATGTCAATATCGAGGAGCTGGAGAAGCCGGACCTGCGCCTACCGGAGTGATCCGCTGCCGCTGCCCGCCGGGTCTCGAGTTCGGCGGGTCAGCAGCGGCGCTCCGGTCGCTCGGCGGCGGCCGAACAAATTCCGGCACTCGTGGCCAGGTGCGTCGTGGTGCGCCAGGCGATCCAGCTGTTCGGCGCGACCGCCGTGATGTTCGAGGGCGCGACCGCCGTGATTTCCCAGGGAACTCGGTCGAGCCTCCAACGAACTGTCCGGTCAGCGCCGGTATTGGTGACTGCAGCTCGCCGATCCGGTCGCCCGACCTGCAGATATCCCAGTTATCCACACGTCGGGTTTGTCCACAGGGCTACGATTTCCGCAGGTCGGGACGGGCTCGGCGGCCAGCTTGCGCATGATGCTGGGCGGGTGGGACACAACATTGCGCTCGGCGCACAAGGGGAGGAACTGGCGGCCCGGTATCTGCAGGCCGCCGGCATGGAGATCGTCTGCCGGAACTGGCGCTGCCGGTACGGCGAACTGGATCTGATCGTCCGGGACGCGGGCGTCACGGTGTTCGTCGAGGTGAAAACCAGATCGGGTCTCGGCTTCGGGATACCGGCCGAAGCCGTGACCCATGACAAACGGCGGCGTATCCGCCGGCTGGCCCTGCTCTGGCTCACCGAACAGGACGGACCGTGGCAGCGCATCCGGTTCGATGTGGTCTCGGTTCTGCTGTCGCGGACCGGTGAGCCCGTGATCGAGCACCTCGAGGGGGTGTTCTGATGCCGCTGGGCCGGGCCTGCTCGATCGCGGTACGCGGGATCGACGGACAGGTCGTGGAGATCGAGGCCGATATCGGGCAGGGGCTGCCGTCGGTTCATCTGGTGGGACTGCCGGACACCTCGCTGCAGGAATCGCGGGACCGGGTGCGTGCGGCAGTGGCCAACACCGGCGAGAAATGGCCCGACGGGCGGGTGATCCTGGCGCTGTCGCCCGCCACTTTGCCGAAAGTGGGCTCTGTTTACGATCTTGCGCTGGCCGTAGCGGTGCTGGACGCGGCCGATATCGTTCCGTCGAGTCGGCTCGCCGGGACGGTATTGCTGGGAGAACTGGCGCTCGACGGCCGATTGCGGCGGGTGCGCGGGATCTTGCCCGCGGTGCTCGCGGCACGCCGCGCGGGCCGGAAAACAGCGGTCGTCCCGGAGGAAGCGCTGTCCGAAGCGGGTCTGGTCGCCGGAATCAGGGTCCTCGGCGCGCCGACGTTGCGTGCCACCCTCGACTGGTTACGCGGCGAGCGCGAACTCGCCGAATCCGGGGCGCTTCTGCCGCAACAGGTACCTCCGGTCGGGGATCTACGCGATGTCTCGGGCCAGCACGAGGCCCGGTGGGCGCTGGAGGTCGCCGCGGCCGGTGGACATCACCTCCTGCTCACCGGTTCGCCCGGTATCGGGAAAACGATGCTCGCGCAGCGGCTACCCGGCGTGTTGCCGCCGCTGTCGGAGAACGAAGCGCTGGAGGTCACCGCCATCCATTCGGTCGCCGGTACCCTCTCCGACGAACAGCCGTTGATCACCACACCCCCGTTCGTCGCACCCCACCATTCGACATCGGTCAGCGCCATGGTCGGCGGCGGATCGGGTTCGGCGCGGCCCGGTGCGGTCAGCCGTGCTCACCGGGGAGTGCTGTTCCTGGACGAATGCGCCGAAATCGGTGCCAAGGTGCTCGAGGCGATGCGCACTCCGCTCGAGGAGGGCGAGGTCCGGATCGCCCGCCGCGACGGGGTCGCCCGGTTCCCGGCCCGTTTCCAGCTCATCCTGGCCGCGAATCCCTGCCCCTGCGCCCCCGCCCGCGATGTCGACTGTATCTGCCCACCGCTGGCCCGGCGCCGCTACCTGGGCAAACTATCCGGTCCGTTGATGGACCGCATCGATATCTGGCTGCAGATGCATCCGATGTCGACCGCCGGGCTGACGGCCGGCGACTCCGAGGACAGTGCGACAGTTCGCGCGCGGGTCACAGCGGCCCGGTCGGCAGCGGCGGCGCGCTGGTGCGAGTACGGCTGGCGCACCAACGGCGAAGTGCCCGGACACGCCCTGCGACGGCAATTTCCGCTACCCGGCGAAGTCACGGCACCGGTGGAGGCGGCACTGCGGCTCGGCCGGATATCGGCGCGGGGCGCCGACCGTGCGCTGCGAGTGGCCTGGACGGTCTGCGATCTGCGCGGTGGCGACCGGCCCAGCGCACATGACGTCATGCAGGCGCTCAACTTCCGGCAACGGGGGACGCAATGAACCCCGGCGGGCTCGGATCATCGGGGGCGCAGGGGGCCGCCGGTGAGTCCGACGAACGCCGGCTCGCCTGGGCCTACCTGTCCCGGGTCGTGCTCGGGCCGTGTCCGGCGCTGACCGCGCTGATCGATTCGATCGGCATTGTGGAAGCGGCCCGCGCAGTCCGGGAACGGGAACTACCGGATGTGCTGCGCGCCGCGACAGCGCAACGCCGAAGCCGGGACCTGGCGGCACAGGACCTGGAGGCGATCCAGGCACTCGGCGGCCGGCTGGTCACACCGGACGATCCGGAGTGGCCGGCGTGGCGGATGCTGGGGCTGTCGCAGCTGCAACCCGGGCGTGACCCCGACGGCGCGGTCCCACTGGTGTTCTGGGTGCGCGGAAACCGCAACCTGGCCGAACTGACCGAGCGGGCGCTGGCGGTGGTCGGTGCCCGCTGCAGCACCGGGTACGGCGACCGGGTCGCCGGCGCGCTGGCCGGGGAACTCGCGGCCCACGGCTGGACTGTCGTCTCCGGTGCCGCGTTCGGTATCGACGGGATGGCCCATCGTGCGGCGCTCGCGGTCGGTGGCGCCACGATTGCCGTCATGGCGTGCGGTGCCGACCGGCCCTACCCCGCCCAGCACGATCGCCTCCTGGACCGGATCGCCGAAACAGGCCTGGTGATCAGTGAGTACCCACCGGGCACCGTGGCCCGCAAACATCATTTCCTGGCCCGGAACCGGCTCATAGCGGCCCTGTCTGACGGTGTACTCGTCGTCGAGGCCGGGATACGCAGTGGTGCGCGCAATACGGTGAAGTGGGCTCGCCGCATGGGCCGCCCCGCCCTGGCAGTACCCGGTTCGGTGGATTCGGCGGCCTCCGCGGGCTGCCACCGGATGATCCGCGACGGGGAAGCGACGCTGGTCGCCTGCGTGGACGACATCCTCGCGGACGCCGCGCCACTCCACCTGCCCGTGGCGGGCCGGGCGACAGCGCCGGGAGAACAGCTCACCGGTGCCCAGGCCGCTGTGTACGCCGCGTTGCCCGACACCGGCGGGTGCTGGCCGCATGAGTTGTGCGCAGCAACCGGGGTGGCCGTGGCCGAGGTTCGCGCCGCCCTGGCCGCCTTGGATCTGGCCGGGTTGGCCGGCAGTGCTGAGTCGGGCTGGTATCGGCTGAGACCGAAAGCTGGGAATACCACCCCGCGGTCCAGGGGACAGCAGTGACAGGAAAATCTTCGACCTTGCTCCTGCTCCGGTGCGGCTACGTGGTCCAAGCCGCTCGTCGCGGGCACGGGTGCGCGCCTGGGGAGCCCGCCGGGATCGCTCTCTGCAGGTACACGCAGCGGGGCGGATTCGCAGGGAGCGATTCGTGTTGTGCAGAGAGGTCGCGTGGTCGCCCGCGACCGGCAACCGATACCGGCGCGTGGGCTTGCGGAGCGACGGCCCGCAGGCGACGGTGAAAGGGTGGACGAGCTACCCCCGGATCTGGCGGCACTGCTGGCCGAATATGGGCGATACCTGGAACTCGGCCGCAACCGGTCGGCCCATACAGTGCGCGCCTATCTCGGCGACACACGATCCCTGCTCCGGCATCTGCTCGCACAGGCCGCCGATGCCTCGCTGCGTGAACTGGACCTGACAACACTGCGCTCCTGGCTGGCGGCGCACGCGGAACACGGGGCGGCTCGGACGAGTATGGCCCGGCGGGCCTCCGCCGCGCGGACATTCACCGCGTGGCTCACCCACACCGGCCGGCTCGAGGTGGACCCGGGTGTGCGGCTCGCGGCGCCCAAAGCCCATCGCAGCCTGCCCGCGGTACTGGGGCAGGAGCAGGCCGGTCGGGTGATGTCGGCGGTGGAAACCGGTGCGGCACAACAGGAACCGATGGCGTTGCGCGATCGATTGATCATCGAGATGCTCTACGCCACCGGGATCCGGGTGAGCGAACTGTGTGGGCTCGATATCGATGATGTGGACCGGGAACGCCGGGTCGTGCGGGTACTGGGTAAAGGGAATCGGGAAAGGTCCGCCCCGTTCGGCGGCCCGGCCGATGATGCTGTGCACCAGTGGCTGCACCACGGCCGGCCCCTGCTGGCCGCCCCCGAATCCGGCCGTGCGCTGCTGGTGGGCCGGCGCGGCCGGCGCCTGGACCAGCGGCAGGCCAGGACCGTTGTGCATGCCGCGGTGACCGCGGTTCCGGGCACAGCGGATATGGGCCCGCACGGGCTCCGGCATACCGCGGCCACCCACCTGCTCGAAGGCGGCGCCGACCTGCGTGTGGTGCAGGAACTGCTGGGCCACGCCAGTCTCGCCACCACCCAGCTCTACACCCACGTCTCCATCGACCGACTCCGGAAGGCCCACGACCAGGCGCACCCCCGTGCATGAAGCCGCTGTCGGCGCAACAGAAGCCGCTTCCGGCCGTGTGGACAGGCAGGCACACAACAGCCGGTGCACCCGGCAGGGCAGGCCGGCTGTCGCTGGTCGGGCGCACCGGTTGTCGATGACTGCTGGGCCGGTTGGTGCCAGGCCCGACGGAGGGGCGATCGCCGGTGGCAGAGGGGGTGACCACATTCGGCTCAGAGCACATGCTGGAGGACCAGATCGGCAACCTCTGACACCGGGACGGTCGTGACCACCTCGAGCGTTGCGACTGTTCGCAGTAGCGGCTCCACTGTATGGAGGTAAGGACCTGGGCCGGCGCGGTGAGCAGCACGATGTAGTCGAAGCGGGGGTAGAAGCGGACCTGATTCCTTGGTAGTGCACGGGACGAAGAGCGCTCCCCCGCGCTCCGGCGACTCGTCCGCGAGCAGTATGTGGATCCGGTCCTCGCGCCACAGGCTTTCGCCTTCGACCGTTTCGTAGTAGTCGCGAAGTCGGTGTCCACGGTCCGATGGCCCCGGGCGGCGAGCTCGTGCAGCAGTGATGATTTGCCGACTCCGGACATTCCCGTGACCAGCACACGCTTCCTATCCGTCAAGGGGAGGGGCGGTGGGCTGGTTGACGGTCGGTTCCTGGCTCGACGTCGGCGGACGATCCGGCGATGGCAGTATCGCTACGGTCCACGGGCCGTGCTCGGCTGGACATGCTGGAGACGGCGCGGGTTCGTGGACGTGTCGCAGCGTGGGCGTTTACGCTGTCCAGCGGATCCGCCCACCCGGGTCGATCAGCGGATCGGGAGGTGAGTGTGCAGATCACGCCCAGCACAAATGCCCGATGAGCACGCCGCAGGGAAAAGCCCGCGAGCCGGACGGCGGCGCGCTCGTAGAACATGCTGCGGCGCCGATCGACTATCGGTTCACCCTTGCCAACGAACGGACCTTCCTGTCGTGGATCCGAACAGCGCTCGGTTTGCTGGCGGGCGGGGTCGCGGTGCACACCGTGGTCGTGGAGCATTGGCAAACGGATTTCCGCGCCGCGCTGGCCATCAGTTGCCTCGTGCTGTCGCTGGTGGTCGCGGTGGGCGCCTACCTGCACTGGCGACGGATCCGCGCGGCCATGGACGCGGGCCGGCCCCTGCCGGGCACCGTGCTCGTTCCGATCCTGTCTGCCGGGACGGCGTTCGTCGCGGTTCTCGCCTGCGTGGCGGTGTTGTTGCATTGAGGCCCTGACCGTGCCCGATCCCACCGAAATACGCCTGGCGGCGGAACGGACCGCGCTGTCGTGGCGGCGCACGTGCCTGGGCGCCGTAGCGGTCGCCCTGCTGCTTCTCCGGGCCGTGCTGGAAGCCGGATGGGAGGCGGCCGCGCTGGCTCCCGGTATCGCGGGCCTGGTTCTTCTCGTTGTGGCGGCACTGGGTTACCGGCGCAACCTTCGTCTCCACCACGGTGCCGGCGGCTCGGGGGCCGCCACTGTCCGGTGGGCGACCGTGGCGGTCGTCTTGACCGCTGTCGTCACCCTCGGCTTCGTGCTGGCCACCCCGGTTGCCGCGTAGGCGTACCTCCGCATTCGCTCCGGCCGTGCGCACCCTGCGTACCTCCGCATTCGCTCCGGCCGTGCGCACCCTGCGTACCTCCGCATTCGCTCCGGCCGTGCGCGTTGTGCGTATTTCGGCGGTCGCTCCGGTTGTGTGCGGTCTGCTAGCCGGTATGAGTTCTCACTCCTCTGATCGGTGGCGTCCGGTTTCGCCGCTCCCGTATCGGTTTGTCCGATGCGGGTTGGATAGCGGCAACCGACATATGCGGTGCGGCGGCGGTTCCGAACGGGCGCGCGGGTCCGGATCAGCGCCCGCTCGGCATTCCGGCCGGCGCAGCCGGTTCGGCTGTGCCGCTCGGGTGCACCGGTTTCAGCCGGACCGGGGTCAGGCGCAGGAGGCCGAGCGGGTCCAGGTACTCCCGTTTCGCTCGGCCGGTGCTCTCGCGGCGCAGGCCCCAGTGCAGGCAGGTTGCCGCACACCCGGCGTGTCCGGGCTGGAGAACGCCGATCTGGGTGCCGCGGCTGACCCTGCTACCCACTGTGATCTCCGGCGTCACCGGTTCGTAGGTCGTCCGCAGTTCTCCCTCGTGACGGATGGATACGACCGGCTTACCGGCTACTCGGCCGGCGAAGACGACGGTTCCCGGGCCGGCCGCGTAGACCGGTTGCCCAGGACTTCCGGTGAGGTCGACGCCGCGGTGTCCTGGCATCCAGTCCTGTTCCGGCGGGTCGAAGGGCCGCTCGATCGCCGGGCGCGGCCGCAGCGGCCACCCGAACGATTCGTTCGGGGCGGCCGCCGCGGCGCCGCCGGATACCGACGCCGGCAGCAGCGCCGAGAGAACCAGCACGGTCCTGACTCCCACTGCCGCGGGGCGGGCGTACCCCCTCCATACGCCCGTCCCGGCGGCGGTGTTCCTATTCCGGACCATGCGGGCACCGGCAAGGCGGTGCGGCGATCAGCGGGGCGAGCCGGATCACTGTGCCCACCAACTCACCCAGGAGCGGAATCACCCGGCACGCCGACCCGGCCGCAGACCCCGACCCGGCCGCAGATCCCGACCAGGGCACAGATCCCGACCCGGGCGCTGACTTCGACCCGGCTTCTGACTTCGATCGGGGAGCTGACTTCGATCGGCGGTCGCTCTCCGAGCCCGAACCCGAACCCGACCCGCATCCGGCGACCCCGCTCGCTGTGATGAGTTGTGTGCCCGAGGAGACGGTGGGAGCGAACCCGGACCGGACCGGCCGCACGTGGCCCACGACCTGTGGAGCCATATCACTGTGGGCGACGGGAAGGCCTCGGATGGCCGTCGCGCTCTCGAAGCGCTGCGTACTGCCGCTCGCGGCTGGAACGGATGGCATGACGCGCGCCGCCGCGCCGGCTCCCTCCGCACCCGGGATCCGAGCATCCGCTGCGGGCACTGTCCCTGCGGCGGCCGGGGGACGGCCGTCCGCCGTTGCGCTGATTCCGGCCGGTTCCGGCACAGCGGATGCGCCGGAATCGGCGGTGGCCGTGACGCCCGGCATCAGGGAGAACGCGAGGAGGACGGTCGTGAAGGTGGCGCCGAACAGCACGCCCGATCGCCGTCGCGACACGGTCGTCCGGTGGTGCCGGTGCCGGCGGCGGGCCAGGTCCGAGCCCCTCCCGACCCGCTGGTCGGGCCTGGCCGGCGGCCGTGTAGTCCGGATGCGGCCACCGCCGTGCCCTCTCTGATACGTGGACGATCGGCGCGTGGCATCACCGAGTGCTGTCCGCGCCGTGCGTGACATCGCCGGGTTGGATGGTTCGCCATTTTCCTGCGCCGTTCGTGGGGGAGTGCCGCGATGTCCCTGCCGCCCGCCGGACGTTATCGCTCGGTCGGCGGTGCCACCCTGCCCGTTCCCTTCCCGGCCTCGGATCGACCGATATCGTTCGCCGGCATAATCTTCCGGCCCCGGGCGCTGGATCGGGTTCCATACGGGTGAGCGCCGGAAACGGCGGCCGGGTACGAGGCGGTGTGGAGTCGCGGGTGGAAGCGGTGCCACAGCCGGCCGCACAGCGGGCAATCGAGGGGTGCGCCCCGGGGCGGTCCGCTGCGATCCGCAGGAATCGGGCGCCGGCGATGAATCGGGGTGATTCGCGGGCCGGACGACGCCGCAGGTCATTCGCCGCTCATAGCGCCGGGCCCGCCGTTCGACAGCGCTGGGACCGGTGGTGCGGGCATCCCCGGGACCTTCGGGCTGGGCTGCCGTCGACCCGGATGGCCGAGACTCCGGCTCGGTGGTTGTCACCGGTACACCACCCGCCTCCGGCCGGCCGGGGTTCACCCGGCGGCGGGTATCGGCGCACCGTCCGTGACCGGCGATACGTGGGCGGAGGCCGTGCCGGGCGCGCGGCGCAGGGTCGGCGGGGCGGCCGTGCCGACACCGGATCGGACCCCGCTCTCCGGTGTCCGTCGAGCGGTGCGGCGGATGTTCGGGGGACCTTCGGGGCCACGGCGGGCGGGACTCCGCGTTGCGTTCGCCGTGGGCTTCCGGTGGCCGATCGCGGAGTGCGATATGAGGCCAGCTCGGTGGCGCCGGTGGGAGCCCGCCGGGGGTGGACCGATCGTCTTTCACGGTGTCGTCACTGGTCATATGCTGAGCTTGCCCAAGGAGGATTCCGTCCGGAACCCGCAATTCCGGTACCTGTGGATAACCCGGCTGCTGTGAATATCTTCTTTTTCAGAGGAGTGGTTCGCGCAGGGCCGGTCGTGCCCGTGCGACCGGCCGATTTCCGATTCCCGCAGCCCACGCCGTAAACTGGCCGAGCGGTCTGTGTTCGCGCTTTGTTCGTGCGGGCACCGATCGACTTCGCGCACCACCGTGCTTGTTCATCACGGCGCTGCCCGCCTCGTGCTCCTCGCGGAGCCGAAGGCCGTCGGCGCAATTCCCGAACAGGGGACGCCTCGGCTGGTCCCGATCCACCGATCGGGTCCGAGCGTTCTGTGGTGCCAGGGCAGCAGGCCGCCGGCCCGCTGCGACAACCGGCAACGAAAGAGAGTACGAGAGCTATGGCTGTCGTAACAATGAAGCAGCTGCTCGACAGCGGCGCGCACTTCGGGCACCAGACCCGTCGCTGGAACCCGAAGATGAAGCGGTTCATCTTCACCGACCGCAACGGCATCTACATCATCGACCTGCAGCAGACGCTGACCTACATCGATAAGGCCTACGAGTTCGTCAAGGAGACCGTCGCCCACGGCGGCACCGTCCTGTTCGTCGGCACCAAGAAGCAGGCCCAGGAGTCCATCGCGGCCGAGGCCACCCGGGTCGGTATGCCCTATGTGAACCAGCGCTGGCTGGGCGGCATGCTCACCAACTTCTCCACCGTGCACAAGCGCCTGCAGCGCCTCAAGGAACTCGAGGCCATGGAGCAGACCGGTGGTTTCGAGGGGCGTACCAAGAAGGAAATCCTCATGCTCACGCGTGAGATGAACAAGCTGGACCGCACCCTCGGCGGTATCCGCGATATGCAGAAGGTGCCCTCGGCCATCTGGGTCGTCGACACCAACAAAGAGCACATCGCCGTCGGCGAGGCCCGTAAGCTGAACATCCCGGTCATCGCGATCCTGGACACCAACTGCGATCCCGACCTGGTCGACTACCCGATCCCGGGTAACGACGACGCGATCCGTTCCGCCGCCCTGCTCACCAAGGTCGTCGCCTCCGCGGTGGCCGAGGGCGTGCAGGCCCGGGCCGGCCGTTCCGGCGGCGACGACAAGCCCGAAGCCGCGGCCGCCGAGCCGCTGCCGGAGTGGGAGCAGGAGCTGCTGGCGCAGGCGGCCCCGGCCGCCGAGACCCCCGCCGCCGAGGCCCCGGCCGAAGCGCCCGCGGAGACCCCGGCCGAGGCCTGAGTCGTCAACCCCGTGTCCGGCCGGCGCTCACCGGCACTGCCGAGGTGAGCGCCGCCGAACCCGAATTTCCCACAGCGGTGGTCACGGTTGCATCAGTCGTGACCACCGCTGACCGGTACCTGACATTCTCGAAGGAGGCTCGCCCCCGATGGCGAACTACACCGCCGCTGACGTGAAGCGGCTGCGGGAGCTCACCGGCTCCGGAATGATGGACTGCAAGAACGCGCTGGTCGAGACCGGCGGCGATTTCGACAAGGCCGTGGAGCTGCTGCGCATCAAAGGTGCCAAGGATGTCGGCAAGCGGGCCGAGCGCACTACCGCGGAGGGCCTGGTCATCGCCAAGGACGGCGTGATGATCGAGATCAACTCCGAAACCGACTTCGTCGCCAAGAACGCCGAATTCCAGGAGCTGGCCGACCAGATCGTCACCGCCGCCGCGGCCGCCAAACCGGCCGATGTGGACGCGCTGAAGGCCGTGGCGCTCGACGGCCGGACCGTCGACGAGGCGCTGCAGGCGCTGGCCGCCAAGATCGGCGAGAAGCTGGAACTGCGTCGCGCTGTCTCCCTGGACGGCCCGGTCGCCACCTACCTGCACAAGCGGGCGTCGGATCTGCCGCCGGCCGTCGGTGTGCTGGTCGAGTACACCGGTTCCGGCGACGCCGCCGCGGAGGCCGCCCGCGCCGCCGCCATGCAGGTCGCCGCGCTCAAGGCCAAGTACGTCACCCGCGACGAGGTCCCGGCCGACCTCGTCGAGAACGAGCGCCGCATCGCGGAGCAGACCGCTCGTGAGGAAGGCAAGCCCGAGGCTGCCCTGCCGAAGATCACCGAGGGTCGCGTGAACGGTTTCTTCAAGGATGTCGTGCTGCTCGAACAGCCGTCGGTCACCGACAACAAGAAGACCGTGAAGGCCCTGCTGGACGAAGCCGGTGTCACCGTCACCAAGTTCGCCCGGTTCGAGGTCGGTCAGGCCTGATCGCTTCGCGTAAACCCCCGTCGTAGGCACTGCGGCGGGGGTTTCGTGCTGAGCGGGGTGGTTTTACCGTCGGCCGCCCCGTCGTATCGGCGCGGAGCGGCGTAGGGCAGGATAGAGGCCGCCTTGTGTTGGCCCTGCCACGTCGCCGCGCGCCGCGCCCGAGCCACTCGGAAGCGGGCGGTACCGGTTCCCCGGCGACCTCGCACCACGAACACGACCCACCGAGCACTGCCGATCGCCGAAGGAGACGCCGACCGATGACGCACCCCGGGACCGACCGCCCAGGATATGGCCGGGTATTGCTGAAACTGGGTGGTGAGATGTTCGGCGGCGGCACTGTGGGGCTGGATCCCGATGTGGTGCAAACTGTTGCGGAGCAGATCGCCGAGGTCGTCTCCACCGGTGTACAGGTCGCGGTGGTGATCGGCGGCGGGAACTTCTTTCGCGGTGCCGAACTCGAGGAACGCGGGATGGAACGCGCCCGATCCGATTACATGGGCATGCTCGGCACGGTCATGAACAGTCTCGCGCTGCAGGATTTCCTGCAGAAACAGGGCGTCGATACCCGGGTGCAGACCGCCATCACCATGGGGCAGGTCGCCGAACCCTACCTGCCGTTGCGTGCCAAGCGGCATCTGGAGAAAGGGCGCGTCGTGATCTTCGGTGCGGGAATGGGGATGCCGTATTTCTCGACCGACACCACGGCCGCGCAGCGTGCACTGGAGATCGGCGCCGAGGTGGTGCTGATGGCCAAGGCCGTCGACGGGGTGTTCGACGCCGATCCGCGGCTGGACCCGAACGCCAGCATGTTCGAGGAGATCACCCACAAGGAAGCCATCGAACGCGATCTGAAGGTCGCCGATGCGACGGCGTTCAGTTTGTGTATGGACAACCAGATGCCGATCCTGGTGTTCAATTTGTTGACCAAGGGCAATATCGCCCGGGCGGTGGCCGGTGAGAAGATCGGCACATTGGTTCGATCCTGATACCGCGGGCCCGCGGGTCATGACGATGACGACGCAGTGGAGGAACGGTCGTGATTGAAGAAGCGCTCTTCGACGCCGAGGAAAAGATGGAGAAAGCCGTCTCGGTGGCGAAGGACGATCTCGGCAGCATCCGGACCGGGCGTGCGAACCCGGGGATGTTCGCGCGGGTCGTGGTGGACTATTACGGATCGCCGACCCCGATCACCCAGATGTCGAGTATCACCGTGCCGGAGCCGCGGATGGTGGTGGTCAAACCCTACGAGCAGGCGCAGCTGGGGCCGATCGAGACCGCGATCCGCAATTCCGACCTGGGGGTGAACCCGACCAACAACGGCGACATCCTCCGTATCTCGATCCCGCAGCTCACCGAGGAACGGCGCCGCGAACTGGTCAAACAGGCCAAGCAGAAGGGCGAGGACGCCAAGGTCTCGATCCGCAATGTGCGCCGTAAGTCCATGGACGAGCTGGGCCGGATCCAGAAGGACGGCGAGGCCGGCGAGGACGAGGTCGGGCGGGCCGAGAAGGAGCTGGACAAGACCACGGCCAGGTATGTCGGTCAGATCGACGAGCTGGTGAAACACAAGGAATCCGAACTGCTCGAGATCTGAGCGGCGATCTGGATGTTTCCGCTGTAGCAGCGGTGGTGTACTTTGCGCAGGCGCGTCGGGTGACGTGGGATGCGCAGATCGTCCGAGACGGCACGAGCGGTAGGTGCCGTGCGGAATACGGTGTCGCAGCGACACCGGGCCGGCGTCCACCGGACCACCGGGTCCGCGGATTGACGCACAATGAGAACAGCGGAGCGGAGCTACGCGCGCTTCGGGTGGGAACGAACGGAACGACGACGAGTTGAGCGACGGGACAATCGTGGCCGAGAAAGCCGCCGCGACCGGTGCGGCCCGACCGCAGCCGCCGGCCGAGGGCAGATCCGAATCGACACCGGCAGCGACCGGTGCGTCCGCAGCGGCGGCATCGACCGGTGCGGGCACGGGCACCGGGTCGGGTGCGGGCGCTGCGTCCACCGGTACATCTGCGGCCGGGGGGCCCACGGAGGCGTCCGCCGGTTCTGCGCCGGCCGGTGGGTCCGCGGGGTCCGGGCCCGCGGGCGATGCACCCGCGGACACTGCGACACGGCGGTCCCGGGCGGGCCGGAATCTCCCGGCCGCTCTCGCCGTCGGTCTGACCCTCGGGGTGTCGCTCATCGCCATCCTGCTGTTCGTACCGAAGGTTTTCATCGGTGTCGCCGGTGTCGCAGTCGGCATCGCCACCTGGGAGGTGGCCAAACGGCTGCGGGAAGCCGATGTGCTGGTACCCCGCACCCCGCTGATTCTCGGCGGTCAGGCGGTGTTCTGGATGGGCTGGCCGTTCGGTGCCGGTGGAATGGCCGGTTCGTTCGCGGCCACGGTGCTGGCCTGTATGGTCTGGCGGCTGTTCGACCACGGCCTGCACACCGCACCCCGCAACTTTCTGCGCGATACCGCCATCACGGTGTTCACCCTGGCCTGGATCCCGCTGCTGGCCTCGTTCGCGGTGCTGCTTCTGCTGGAGGATCCGGACGGCAACCTGCGGGTGCTGACCTTCATGATCCTGGTGGTGTGCTCCGATGTGGGCGGTTATGTGGCCGGTGTGCTGTTCGGCCGCCACCCGATGGTGCCTTCGATCAGCCCGAAGAAATCCTGGGAGGGTTTCTGCGGGTCGCTGGTGTTCGCGATCATCGGCGGTCTGCTCACCGTGACCCTGCTGCTGGAAGCGAACTCCATGATCGGAGTGGTGCTCGGGGTGGGTCTGGTTGTGATCGCGACCCTGGGCGATCTGATCGAATCGCAGATCAAGCGCGAGCTGGGCATCAAAGATATGGGCACGATGCTGCCCGGGCACGGCGGCATCATGGACCGGCTCGATTCCATGCTGCCCTCGGCGTTCGTGTCCTGGCTGGTACTCAGCACACTCGTCTGACGCCCGCCCGCCGGGTCAGGGCTTGTGCACCGCCCGGCGCAGCTGAACAATCCGGACGCCGCCCACCAGAGCCATCACCAGGGCGCCCGCTATCACCGAGAGCAGGATCGTCACACCCAGCGGCAGCGAGAAGCTCCAGAAGAGCATTTCGACATCGGCATCCTGCGAGTTCTGGATGATGAAGATGAGCAGGACGATGCCGAGGATCGCCGCGACGATCAACGCGATCCAGGTATTGCCGACCCGGGATTTGCCCACCTCCTTGCGTCGGCGGGTCCGGTCGGTCGTTTTCCGGCCGGTAGCGGCGGGTGCCGGTTTGCCGCCGATCGGCTCGGTCGGCCGTCCGGCCGGCGTACCGGGGACAGCACCGGGCTCAGGGGTTCGATCATCAGAGGTCGCCATATGTCGATGATTGCCGACAGCTATCGCCGGCGCACGGATTTCCGCTCCGCTCGTCGATCGCGCCGCCGGGTCGGTGTGCCTCCCCGCACCTCGAGGTGGCTTGTCGCTGGTCACATCGGGCGAGATGCCACACTGGTAGCACTATGACCGCGCCCTTGCCCTTGGTTTTCGACGCACCCCGCCGCGGGATGCCGCCCCGCCACCTCGCCGATCTCGATGCCGAGGGGCGTCGCGCCGCCATGGCCGAACTCGGGCTGCCGAAGTTCCGCGCCGACCAGATCGCCCGCCAGTACTACGGCCGGCTGCAGGCCGATCCCGCCGAAATGACCGACCTGCCCGCTGCCGTGCGGGCTACTGTCGCCGAAACGCTCTTCCCGCCGCTGCTGACCCCCGTCCGGCATATCACCTGTGATGCCGGTGAGACCCGCAAGACGTTGTGGCGGGCCGGTGACGGGACGCTGCTGGAGAGCGTGCTCATGCGCTACCCCGACCGCGCCACCCTGTGCATCTCCAGCCAGGCCGGCTGCGGTATGGCCTGTCCGTTCTGCGCTACCGGCCAGGGCGGGCTGAACCGCAACCTGTCCACCGCCGAGATCGTCGACCAGGTGCGTGCCGCCGCGGCCGATCTCCGCGACGGCGCCGTCCCCGGCGGGGCCGGCCGCCTCTCGAATATCGTGTTCATGGGGATGGGGGAGCCGCTGGCCAACTACAAGCGGGTGGTGAACGCGGTCCGCCGTATCACCTCGCCCGCCCCGGACGGTCTCGGGATCTCGCAGCGCAATGTGGTGGTGTCGACGGTGGGCCTGGCCCCGGCGATCCGCAAACTCGCCGACGAGGATCTCTCGGTCACCCTGGCCGTATCCCTGCACACTCCCGACGACGAACTCCGCGACACCCTGGTCCCGGTGAACAACCGCTGGCCGGTATCCGAGGTCCTCGACGCGGCGCGCTACTACGCCGATAAATCCGGCCGTCGTGTCTCCATCGAATACGCGCTGATCCGCGATATCAACGACCAGCCGTGGCGGGCGGATATGCTCGGCGCGAAACTTCACAAGGCGCTCGGCCCGCGCGTGCACGTGAACGTCATTCCGCTGAACCCCACCCCCGGGAGCAAATGGGATGCCAGCCCGAAACCGGTCGAACGAGAATTCGTGCGCCGGGTCGAGGCACAGGGCGTGCCCTGCACGGTCCGTGATACCCGCGGCCAGGAGATCGCCGCCGCCTGCGGCCAGCTGGCCGCCGAGGCGTAGCGCAGTCAGGCTTTCACCTGGTGAGCTTGTCTGGGAAATACTGCGCTTCGGCGCTCAGCAGATCCAGTCCGGCTCGAGGTAGATCTTCGCAGATTTCGACCGCTAGTCCGTCGTGGTCGCGTGGCTGACCGAGCATACGAAGTCAGGGCTGCGTGTTAGCCGTCTTCCCCCGCCGGGGGACGTACCGATTGGATTGCGCAGCTCGAAGACCGGTGGAAGCCTTGCTGGTCGGCACCTGCGGCACGCGCGGGCCCGGCGTCGTAAACCACCGCCGCCGCGTCGATTTGCCCGGTGCGGCCGCTAATCGTTGCCGTGTCCTCGCCTCTATTCGCCACTTCGCAGGGCAAGCTCGCAGCGCTGGCTGTGCGACCGCGACAGCCAGGGTTCGGCAACCTTGACCGGATCCCGTACTGGTATCTCGCACACGAACACTTTGCTGGAGGACCGAGACTTCGGCCGGAACGGTCCGAACTGGCTGTTTCGAGCAGGACGACCAGCATCGGCGGTTCCCTATCTGATGCCGGACGAACAACCGACTCTCACGCTTGTGCACCAGGATGGTCTCCGCCTAGAACAGGAACGTAATGAGTGGCCGCACGTCCTGGCCCGGCTCGACCTGTAGTGGAATTCAGTGTCGGCATCGCGAGTTGCATCGACGTGATCTCCTGTGTGGCAGTGCTTTCCGTTGGGTGCATGGCGGAGTAGGCTATCTTGCAAGCGAAGGCGAGATAGGGGGTTACCAGTGATGCCTGATTGCCTTACGGCGCGCGCCTCTAATTTTTGTCTGTCGTGAATCGGAACGCGCCGGGTGGGCGAGCACTGTCAACTCATCGCTCGAGGTCGGTTATCGGCTGGAACGGGCCCCCACCAGATGCCCTGGCGTGGGCAAGACGGTGCTGGGTTTATCGGGCGCGGCACATCACACTTCCGAACACCAAGTCGTGTGGTTGTTGGAGGGATCTGCGGGCTCCCCGCCGGACCTCCAGCCGACGAGTAGCGTTCGGCGGCCTGTGGATCTCAACTACGTTTCAGTACAACGAATAGGGGAAGAATAATGGGCACGGCGGTCGGCATCGGCGACGTACGAATGAGTCGTGCAAGGTTATATGTCCTTATTGATGGTTTCGAGCACGATATGCGCAAGGTAATCGAAACAACGTTACTTGCTGATTATTCCGAGCGTGAGTTGTTAACTGAAAGCGAGTTCATCGAAGCAGTAAATCGGCAGGATAGAGACGAGAACAGCGACGCTGCGAGTCTAATTCACTATATGGATCTTCGGGCGACATACGACCTGTTGCTCCGAAACAAGGACGAACTGCCGTACGCTTTAACTACCGAGCTCGCCAAGAACGCGCCACGCATCCAGAGCCTGGTCCCGATTCGGCATCGAGTAATGCACGGTCGCCCTCTTAATGCGGATGATCTATTGCAGGCCGTATCTATCCTGGATGAATTTCAAACACGGTATTGGCACAACGTGAAAACGACGCTCACTCGATTGCGAAAGGATCCGGCATGGGAGCCATATTTCGAGCGGTTGTCGCCTTCGGACGAAAAAATTGTACATAACCTTCCTGAGGTTGATTACGACGAGACCACCTTCATTGGAAGAAAGGACGAGGCGGAAAAGCTGCTGCGTGACCTGAAGCGACGTCGCGACGCTGTTATTACCATTATCGGCGAAGGAGGGATCGGGAAAACGGCGTTGGCACTGGACATCGCATATAAGCTGCTTGATAGTGATGACAATCCGTACGAAGCCATACTGTGGGTTTCTCTCAAGACGGAACGACTGACGGCACACGGTGTAGAAGCAATTAGAGGTGCTATTGACGCTGTGCCTGAATCTGTCGTTGAGATCGGCCGTGGAATTTCGGGCGATTTCTCGGGTAGTCTGGGTGATCTAGCTTTTGCCCTGGATGGAATCCAATGTCTCATAATTATCGACAATCTTGAAACAGTGCGCGGCGACGAAGTTGTCGAGATGTATGACCGTCTGCCTACGACGGTCAATTACTTGTTCACAAGCAGGGTTGGAATCGGGCAGATAGAGCGAACTTTCAAACTTCCGCCTCTCAGCGAGAAGGAATCCAAGCTGCTGTTGAGAAAGTTTGCTTCGGCCCGAGGACAAAAGTCTCTACTCCGGATGTCGGATAAAGACCTTGGCGAGACCGTCCGAAAACTGAGGTTTAGCCCATTGGCAATACGTTGGTATGTTCTTTCGGCTGAATCAGGGAGAGTCCCCCTCGACGTGGTCACTGATCAGGGGCAACTTCTCGATTTTTGCGTGCGGAACGTGTATGAACGATTGAGTGACGAATCCCATGTCATACTGAATATATTGCGAACACTGGATCGCGCTATCGGATTCGCTGAATTCTCGGTATTGACCAACTTTGCGATCGATGATCTTCGACGCGCCACACAAGAGCTTAATCGTGGCTCTCTGGTAAGTATCGAGGCCGATTCGAACGGTGCTGCCGCTGGGAAATTGGTGCTGACAGAAACGGCTCGAATATTTCTTCCGCGGCCAGATCTGCAAGGTAGATTTATATCAGAAATTTTGCGTCGTGAGCAGGAACTCCGCGAGTCTGCAAGGGTCGGTATCGGAGGCAGGATCGATCGGATCGACACCACAAGGGTGCTCGCTCGCGATGAGAACGATCGATCTGCAGTATTCCTTCTGAATCGAGCGTTGCGACTCGCGAAGTCGGGCCAATATGCACTGGCTCATGACAATATTGAGCGAGCGGAGGCATTCGCTCCTGAATATTCCGAAGTGCATCGGGTATCTGGTCACGTTCACAAAATGGAGGGTAATCATGGGACTGCCGTTGAGAAGTTCCAGCATGCACTTGGTTATGCTTCTGATGATGCATCTGTCGCGACAACCAGTTTTGAGCTTGCGAACGTACTCGCTAGACAGAGGCTGGACGCCGAGCTGGCAGTCCCCCACGCTCGCAAAGCATATGATCTCGTTCCAAGCCAGCCCACCGCGCTGCTCCTGGGTCGGGTATTGACCTGGTATGGTGCGTTCGATGAGGGCCAGGGCTATATTGAAAAGGCGCTGGAAAATGCGTCTGGCAGGCATAAGTTGATTGCTTGCTCCGCTTTGGTGGAAAATTGGTGCAAGTGGGCAGACCATGCTATGAAGACAGCTGACTATCAAGGCGCATTCGAAAAGGCTGCTAATGGTGTCCAGGTGGGGTCTGTAATCCTTCGGGAATTTTCGGATGATAGCAAGCTGTACGAGAGGGTTGCGGAATGTGCCATTCTTCTGACTCAATCGAGTAGCACGCTGGCACGCCGCGGTATCGGTCATCCGGAGATGGCATCTCAAACGTTCAAGTCCGTTTACAAGTTTGTAGAGGAAGGCGGCAGCAGGATACCGTTTCGCAAGAGGCGTGTGCTGCATGATGTTCTGGAGACTGCTGCGGCACTATCTAACGGCGGAGACGAGGTAGGGGTATTTCAGGCTCGGACTATTGGAGCTCTTGGCAAGAGTATGACAATTGAGAATACCGACTGACACCTCGGCGACTAAGGCGACAGGATGATATCACCGATAAACGTATTCAGTACGCGACGGCTGGTTTTCGGCGGTACCTGATCATCCTGTTGGAGCAGAATGAGGAGTCGTCGAACCCACAGGCTCGACGCACGTTGATCGGAGCGAGGTATGGCCGACCGGGTGGTCGTCGTTGTCGGTGCGGGGATCGTGGGACTCGCGGTTGCCCGCGAAATCGGCCGCCGGCATCCCGGGGACCGTGTAGTGGTTCTGGAGAAGGAAGACCGGGTAGCTGTGCACCAGACCGGGCACAACTCCGGGGTGGTGCACGCCGGGATCTATTACCAGCCGGGGAGTTTGAAGGCCGTTCTCTGTGCGCGAGGGCGGGGGATGCTGCGCGACTATTGTGCCGAGCGGGGTCTGCCCTACGAGGAGTGCGGCAAACTTGTTGTCGCGGTGGACAACGAGGAAATGGGTCGCCTGGACGTCCTGGAGGCGCGTGCGGGGCAGAATGCTGTGCCGGGGCTGCGGCGGGTGGATTCGGCGGGTATCCGCGATATCGAACCGTTCGCGGCGGGAGTCGCGGCGCTGTACTCACCGTATACCGCGATCACCGATTTCCGGCGCGTGGCCGAGGCGTTCGCGGCGGACGTGGTCGCCGCGGGTGGTGAGGTGTGGACATCGAGTCCGGTCCATCGGATCACGCGTATCGCCTCGGGCGCCGAGCTCGGCACGGGGGAGCAGGTTCTGCGCGCGGATCAGGTCGTGCTCTGCCCCGGATTACACGCCGACACCGTGGCGGGGATGGCGGGAGCCGAATCCGGCCCGCGCATAATCCCTTTCCGCGGTGAGTACATGAACGTCGCGCCGCGGAAAGCCGGTTTGGTGCGTGGGCTGGTGTATCCGGTCCCCGATCCCCGGTATCCGTTCCTGGGAGTGCATTTCACGCGGCGGGTGTCGGGGACGGTGGAGGTGGGGCCGAACGCCGTACTCGCTTTCGCGCGGGACGGTTATCGACGCTCCCGCGTGTCACCGCGAGATCTCGCGAGTACGGTGAGCTGGCCGGGGTTCCGCAGGATGGCGCGGCAGCATTGGCGTACGGGGATCGAGGAGATGTACGGGTCGGTATCGACGGCGGCCTATATGCGGAAGGCGCAGCGCTACATCCCCGAGATCGGCGCGGCGGATGTGGTGCGCGGCGGAGCCGGAGTGCGCGCACAGGCGTTGGATGCCGACGGCACGCTGGTCGACGATTTCCGGATCGACCGGTTGGGCCCGATCACCGCTGTCCGTAATGCACCCTCGCCCGCGGCGACCTCCGCGCTCGCCATCGCCGGATACGTCGTCGATGTGATCGACGGTCAGGACGAGGGTGCGCTGCGCTGATCACCACCAGGACCGGGGCCGCAGATAATTGGCCAGGTCGATCAGGGCGTACCGCTGTAACCGCCGCGGTGCGGTGCGGGCGATGTGACGCAGCACCAGCTCGATCCCCTTACGGAGTTCCTCGTCGGTGTAACGCAGGCCGAGGATGGTGGCATCCGGGTCCTGCGGGCCTTCGCCTTCTCGCAGCCAGGCCAGGGCGGCGCCCAGGACGAGGGCTCGCATCTGCTGGAGGCGGGGTTCGTCGGGGAGCTCCTGCAGGCGCTCGGCGGCCGCGTCGAGATCGGATCGGGTGAGGTCGGCAATCGGACGGGAGACCAGCAGCAGGCAGCCGGTCAGCCGTGCCACATTGTGGTGCCGTGAGGTCTCGGGCATCAGTTGCAGCGTGGCGACTGCCCCGGTGGTGTCGCCGGCGGCGGCGAGCCGGCGGGCGAGGCCGAATGCCGCACTCGCTACGCCGTGATTGGTCTGCCAGACGGCCCGGTAGTACTCGATCGCCGCCCGGTTCCAGCGATCCTGATCCGGTGCGCCGGTGTCGAGCAGGAGTTCGGCGGTCGCGGCCAGAGCCAACTGTGGTGCGATCTCGCCGGGAACCGTGGAATGCACGAGATCGAATTGCTCGTAGGCCTTCTCGTAGTCGCCGCTGGTGAGTTCGGCAACTCCCGAATACCAGTCGATACGCCAGTCCGTGCGGCTTTCCAGCCGCAGGCCGGTGAGTTTGGCGCGCACGTATTCCACCTCGCCCAGATCGAGATAGGCGCGGACCTCTGTCAGGATGCCTTCCAGTTCGAAGTTACCGGGTGTAGCGATCTTGCCGGTGCGCATGTCCTCCCGGGTCTGGCGCAGCGTGTCCAGGGCGCGGCGCGGCGCGCCGTGCAGTAGCGGCAACAACAGATCTGCGGTGGGATCTTCGCTGTCGATCAGGGGTACCGGCAGTGCGGAAACGACACTCGCCGGATCGAGGACGGCCACCCGGTGCACGCCGTCGACGATGCCGTCGGTCTGCCGGATCAGGGTGTCGATTCCGAAATCGCCGCGCGGAGCGCCGAATACGGTGGACACCTGCGGGTAGTCCCGGTCGTTGTCCTCGGCGAGGACGGCCCGCAGCACGCCGAGGAGCTGGCGATACATCGCATAGGCGGACGGAAAGCGTTGTGCTGGGTCCTCTTCGGTGGCTCGTGCCAGCAAGCGTGCGAACGACGGATAGCGGCGCAGCACCGGTTCGTCATCGGGGGAGGGAAGGCCGGGCAGCTTATGGCTGTGCCGGTCGGTCGAGATCTTCATGGTCAGGGCGGCCAGGGTGCGGCCCACCGTATAGATATCGGAGGCCACGGTGGGCCCGGTCCGGGCGAATTCCGGCGCCTGGTATCCGAGGGTCCCGTACAGGCTGCCACCGGACTCCCGGGCAGCGACCGCGCCGAGGTCGATGAGTTTGACCTCGGCCTCGCTGACCATGATGTTGTCGGGCTTCAGATCGTTGTACGCCAGGCCGAAGGAATGCAGATAGTCCAGTGCTGGAAGGACTTCCAGCATGTAGGCGATGGCCGCGGCGACCGGGAGGTGATCCGGGGCGCGGAGATCCAGCTCGGTCCGCAGGGAGCGTCCGCCGACATACTCCATCACGATGTAGCCGATCGGAATCCTGTCCCCGGACTGGTGTTTGACGAAGTTGAAGATCTTCACGATCGCCGGATGCGCCATCTCCGAGAGGAACTGACGTTCGGCCAGTGCCACCACATGAGCCTCGATATCGAGAGGATTCTGCAGCCCTTTCAACACCACCCAGCGGCTGCTGACATTGCGATCGCGGGCCAGGAATATCCATCCCATCCCGCCGTAGGCCAGGCAGCCACGCACCTCGTACTGACCGGCGACCAGCTCGCCGGGCTCGAGCAGCGGCCGGAAGTTGAACGGTGATTCGCAGTGCGCACAGGTGCCCTCGGAGCTACCGTGCCGGCCGTTACCGGACCGCCCGACCGGGTGCCGGCATTTCCAGCAGAACCGTTTGTCCTCGGGCACTTCGGGATTGCGCAGCACGGCGGCCGCCGGATCGAGCGGTGTCACCGGTGGCAGCGTGATCAGCCCGGCCCCGATCCGGCGCAGACCGGGGCGGGACCGTCCGTCCGAATCCGGCTCCGCCGGCCGTGACAGGTCGGCATCCTCCTCCGGTTCCCACGGACTGGTTCGGGTGCCCAGTGTTCGCCGAGTGCCCCATCGATCCGGCGTATCGGTGGCATCGTGCAGCTGCCCGGCGGCCGAGGTGAGCGGCTGCGGGTGGCCGGATGGGCTGGAGTTCTCGACCATTCGCCTTCTCAGAACCTCGAACTTTCGCAGTGGCCCGGAAAATCCGACCGCTCCGCAGCCGGAGGGAATCCGTGCTGCGGAGCGGGGCCGGTTTCGATGGCGTCACGGTCGAATGCCGGGACCAACGGGCATCAGTGCGATTGTGCCTCATCATCCGGCGGGGTGCGACTCGCCGACGGCGGATCCGTGATATCCCCGGCCGATGAAACACCGCCCTCATTACGGTGTTTCATCGGCCGCTCGGGGAGCACCGGGAACTGCCCGGTGTGACCCTCACGGGCCGCCGCCAGGGCCAGCACCCGGCGCCGGGCCAGGAACCAGCCGCCGACCATGAGCGGCGCCACGATGCACACCATGCCGATGACGGCACCGCGCTGCACTATGTCGTCGCTGGTGGCCATGATGACGACCACCCCCGCCAGGAAGACCAGCGTCGCGATACTGGTGTACGGCGCGCCGATCAGGCGGAAGGCGGGGCGCTCGACCTTGCCTTCCCGCGACCACCGCCACAGCTGCAGCTGGCAGAGGATGATCACCGTCCAGGCGAACAGTGTGGCCATTGCCGACACATTCAGCACGATCTCGAACGCCTGGGCCGGGACGATCGCGTTCAGGCCGACACCGGCCAGCGCGACCGTGCCGGTGGCGAGGATGCCCACATACGGCACACCGCGGGTGGACATCCGCGAGTAGATACTGGGCGCGCTGCCGTTCACCGACATCGACCGCAGGATGCGGCCGGTCGAATACAGGCCGGCGTTCAGGCTGGAGAACGCCGCGGTCAGCACGACCAGGTTCATGACCGTCCCGGCGCCCTCGACGCCCAGCTTGCTGAAGAACGTCACGAACGGGCTGGTCTCCGAGTCGAAGTCGGTATAAGGCACCAGCAGGGCAAGCAGTACGAGCGAGCCGACGTAGAACAGCGCGATACGGGCGATCACCGAGTTGATGGCCCGCGGCATGATCTTCGCCGGATTCTCCGTCTCACCGGCGGCGGTGCCGATCAATTCCACCGAGGCATAGGCGAAGACGACGCCGGTGATGGCCAGGACCAGTGGCATCGCACCATGGGGCAGCAGGCCGCCGTTATCGCTGATCACGCTGATCCCGGTAGCGGCGCCGTCGATCGTGAACCGGCCGGCCAGGAAGATGGTGCCGACGATCAGGAAGGTGACCAGGGCCACGACCTTGATCAGGGAGGCCCAGAATTCCAGTTCGCCGAACCACTTCACCGAGATCATATTGATCGCGACCACGATGACCAGCGCTATCAGCGCGATCACCCACTGCGGAACCACCTCGAAGGCGCCCCAGAAGTGCATGTAGGTGGCGATCGCGGTGATATCGACAATGCCGGTCATACACCAGTGGAAGAAGTACATCCAGCCCACGCCGAAGGCCAGTTTCTCCCCGTAGAACTCGCGGGCGTAGGAGACGAACGACCCGGAGGACGGGCGGTGCAGCACCAGCTCGCCGAGGGCTCGCAGGACGAAGAAGACGAAGACGCCGCAGATCGCGTAGGCCAGGAACAAACCGGGGCCCGCAGTGTGGAGCCGGCCGCCCGCGCCGAGGAACAGTCCGGTCCCGATGGCGCCGCCGATCGCGATCATCTGGATCTGGCGGGGCTTCAGGGACTTGTGGTAGCCCGCATCCTCGGCATTGAGAGCGTGGGATTCGGTGCTGGGGGGAGGTTTGACGGTGGTCATGATGGGACCTTTCCAGTGATGCCGATCATACCAATGTTCGGTGTAACGTACCGCTGAAATATGGCACATGCAAGACCTCGCGCGATCGATTAACGCAGAGGAAACCCCAAGTCCGAGATCGCCGGTCGATCGCTACGCTGCGGGTAGGGATAGGTTTCGGTGTGGTTTCCTGGAGGTATGGCAGTGGATTCGGAGTTCACGATCGACGAACTGGCGCGCGAGGCCGGTACGACGGTGCGCACGCTGCGGGTGTACAACGAGCGCGGTCTGCTGCCGCCCCCGGAACTCAAGGGGCGCACCGGCTTCTACGGCGAACAGCACCTCAATCGGGTGCGTATCATCAGCCGTTTGCTCGAGCGTGGGATCAAGCTCAGCGGCGTGCGTGATCTGCTGGACGCGTGGGACCGCGGCGACGACCTGGCGGAGGTGCTCGGCATGAGCGTCCAGGCCGCACCCGCGCCGCCGAAGCCGGCCGGATCGGATGTCGAAACCACCATTGCCGCAACCGATCTCGCCGAACGATATCGGGAGATCCCGAACGGACTCGCGCGGGTCGTCGCCGTCGGGTTGTACGAGCCGGCGGACGCCACCACCTACCGTGTCAAGGATCCGAAGCTGGTCGATATCGCCGCGCAGTTGCTGGGCGCCGGCGTGGCACCGGCCAGAGTGCTGGACGAGCTGGACCGGCTGCGCGACGATTGCGACCATATCGCCCGGCAGTTCGTCGATATGTTCGAGCGGACCGCGGTCCGGGAATTTCGCCGCTCGGAACGCGAATCGCACGATGTGGCCGAACTGGTCGGGCACCTGTCGATGACCAGGACGATGCCGGGGCGGGTGGCCGCCGAGCTCATCGGACAGTACGTCGCCCGGTATCTGGAACACGTGACGCGAGAGCTGGGCGACGTGCTGCCCGACGAGACCTGAAACGGGGTCGTAACGTTCGTCGGCTCTGCGCCGGGGCCGGGGCAAGGTCGCCTGGCGCGACGGTTACGTGCACGGCACACTTGGCCGTGTCTGCGATGGTGTACATCCATCGCAGTGATGAGGAGGACAACAGCGAATGAACCATCCGCACCAGGACTCCGCCGCAGGCGGCGAGACTCCGGACGTTGTCTTCCGCGTGGGCGGTCCGCAGTCGTCCGCGGCACCGTCATCGCCGGCCGCCCACGGTGATTCCGGCACGGTGGACCCCGACGCGCCGACGGCGGATGGTTCGGCCGCGGCCGAAGCAGGCAACTCGACGGCAGCGGACGGCTCGGCGGCCGTGAACGACTCGGCCGCGCCGGCGGCCGAGTCCCCCGACGCCGCCGACGACTCGTCCTCGATCGAGCAGCAGGCGACCGAGCTCACGCACACTATCGCGCGCGAACTCGCCGGCGCGGGCCCGGAAGGATGGCAACGCCTCGAGGCGTACTTCGCCATCACCGTCGCGGGCGGGGTGACCTACACGCTGTACTACGACGACGCCGACCGGGTGGCCAGGCTCGAACCATCCGAGGCGGTCGTCGAACTGGTCCGGCAGCAGCGTGAGATATCGGCCGGGCTCGGTGACGGTCCGTGGTGGCGGATGGTGGTCCAGCTCGATGTCACCGGCGAGCTCGAGGTCGATTACGACTACGGCGACGAGCCGTTCCCGGACGATCAGCTGCTGGTCCCGGACGCGTATCTGGCGGATCTGGAGGCGTTTCCGCGCGACCGCGTGCCGGTCTGGCTGGCGGCCTATGTCGGCCACGGCAACCGGCAGTGGCGGCCGCCGCAGCTGGCGGAGACGCAGGCACGCGCCGACCGGGACGCCGGCATCGCCGCGGTACCGTCCACCGATGATTTCCCGGAGCTTCCGCTGCTGTGGGCACGCTGGGCGACGATCGCGGCGGCCTTCGTGGCCGTCGGCTCGGAATGGGGTCCCCGAATCCTGCCCGCGCTCGGTGTTTTCGAGGGTTCCGCGCGCAGCGGTGCCACCCTGTACGTGCTGCCCGGCGACCGCGCGGTGCTGTCGGGTGGCGTGTGGAACGCCCCTGAACTCGTTGCCGCCTATAACGACGGCGCGTCCATGCCGGACGTGTACGCGGGCGCCCCGGCGTGGGTAGCGAATCAGGTGCTCAATCCGCGGGCGGCGCGCGGCCTGCTCTCGTTCTGCTATTGGTGGGAGCACGGCCGCTGGTTCCGCGGTGAATCCGCAACAGCGGACCTGATCAGTGCGGCAGTCCCGGGCGTGTGGTCGGCGCAGACCGCGGCCGATGTCGTCTGCGGTGTGGTGAGCGCGGACCCGAATGAACAGCAACGCGCCGCCGCGGCCGATCTGGTGACCGCCGCGGAAGCCGGTGTGGTGACCCGCGATACGCTGACGGCCCTGTTCGACAACCCGTCCGACGATATCGCCGGCGCGCTGTATCAGCTGACCCTGGCCGGTCTGGTGGCGGAGGTTCCCGAAGCGCTGCCGCACGATCGCGCGCTCGCCGCGGTGCGCGACCATATCCTCGGGCTGGGCATCGACACCTCCGATTATCCGGTCGAGGAGTTGGTCGCCGAGCGGTTGAGTGTGGGCTGGATGGTATTCGCGCCGACCCAGCCGGGCGAGATCGCCATCGGCCGCGCGATTTTCTACATCGCGGACGACGGGATAATCGAGCAGTCGTCGTCCTCGACCGCACCGTCCGTCTACACAGCGGGCTTCGAGGAACGCTTTCATCAGCGGCACACCGGTACCGCCGATTTCCGATCGGTCGAGTCGGTCGACGGTGCGTAATGTGGAGATCCCCGCGAAGGCGCACGGGAACATCGGCTCGGAAACCTGTGCGCGGAATCGTTGAACCGCTCTCGGATAGGTGAAGGTATCGAACCCCACCGAATACCCGTCCGTCAATCTGCTCGACGCACTATCGGTAGCTGTATCGAGGTGCGGTACAAACCGATTCGCAGGTGCTCGAACGACGCGCGAAAAATTCGCTGTCCGAAGTAATTTCGGTGTCTCAGTTGGTTCCGGTCCGGTCCCTCCCGACCCGGAATTAACGACGCCGAGACCGGAAACTCCGGGTCTCCGCCACATACTGAACCGCGTGAATGGTTACGTCACAGTTGACTTGACAAAAACCGTTCCGGTCGAGACTGTATAGCAAGTGACGACACGAACCGAGCACGATCTGCTCGGCGACCGCGAGGTCCCAGCACAGTTTCTCTACGGGGTTCACACCGCCAGAGCGGTGGAGAATTTCCCTATCACCGGCGTGCCCATCGCAGTACATGCGGAGCTCGTCCGGGCGCTTGCCGCAGTCAAGCAAGCCGCAGCACGAGCAAATCGCGAGCTCGATCTACTCCCGGGCGATATTGCCGAAGTTCTCGATGCAGCGTGCACCGAGATCCACAACGGGAGCTGGCACGATCACTTCGTCGTCGACGTCCTGCAGGGCGGAGCCGGTACCTCGACGAATATGAACGCCAACGAGGTGATAGCGAACCGCGCCCTGGAGTTGCTCGGCCTGGCCCGCGGCCGGTACGACCGGGTTCACCCGATCGACCACGTCAACCTCGGCCAGAGCACCAACGATGTCTATCCGACGGCGATCAAAGTGGGCCTGCAAGCCGCAATGGCCGGTCTCCGTGCCGGATTGAGCGAACTCGTCGCGGCGCTGCTGGCCAAATCGGAAGAGTTCTCGGGAGTTCTGAAGGTCGGCCGCACCCAGCTCCAGGACGCGGTCCCCATGACACTGGGCCAGGAGTTCGGCGCATGGGGCCTGATGCTGCGCGAGGATATCGAGCGGCTCGCCGAATCGGCTTCGCTGATTTCCGAGATCAACCTCGGCGGCACTGCCATCGGCACCGGGCTCAATGCGCACCCACGCTACGCCGAGCTGGTGACGGCCCATCTGCGGGAAATCACCGGATTCGATGTCGTGACCGCCTCCGATCTGGTCGAGGCCACCCAAGACGTGGGCGTGTTCGTGCAACTCTCCGGCGTATTGAAGCGCACCGCGGTCAAGATGTCGAAGATCTGCAACGATCTCCGGCTCCTGTCGTCGGGACCCCGGGCCGGTTTCAGCGAAATCACCCTGCCCAGTGTGCAAGCCGGGTCATCGATCATGCCGGGAAAAATCAACCCGGTGATACCGGAGATGGTCAACCAGGTTGCCTACCGGGTGATCGGAAACGATCTGACTGTCACCATGGCCGCGGAAAGCGGCCAGCTGCAACTGAACGCATTCGAACCCGTGATCGCGCACTGCCTGTTCAATTCCATCGAACTGCTCGAGCGTGCCTGCAGAATTCTCGCCACGAGGTGCATCAGCGGAATCGAGGCGAATACCGAGCGGTTACGCGAGATGGTCGATATTTCCATCGGTGTTGTCACCGCGCTCAACCCCTACCTCGGGTACCGCACAGCCTCCGATGTGGCCGCTGAAGCCCTCGCCACCGGGAGAACTGTCGCATCCCTGGTGCTGGAAAAAGCGTTGATGACGGAGGAACAGCTGGCCTTCGCATTGTCCCCGGAAAACCTCGTGCACGGACTGCCGTCCGAGCCCGTCGTGCCGGTGCGCTGAACTATTGAACAATGCGCTTTCGGCAGCTGTCGAAAGCGCCCGGCCGCGCCTTGAACGAGCTCCCGGCGCTCAGTGCTCGCCGACCAGAAATCGCAGATAGTGTTGCGGCCTGGCCAGGAACTCCCGGGTTACCGTCACCGGGAGAGCCTGGTCATAAGCGACGGTATCGATGGGCCGTCGTCGATCTGGTAAATGGTCGCCGCTGCCGTTCTCGCCCACCAGGAAAGTCGCCCCGGCCCCGATCGGTAGACCGGCGGTCTCGCCCAGGTAGCGCACCGTGGGGAGGTCGAACGGATAGCCGGTCACGCCGGTGGTGTCGAGGCGAATCTGCCGGAGGTAGTGACTGGCCCCGTTGCGCAGAGGGCGATGGTAGCCGGGCGCGAAATCGGCGGGTCAGGGGAAGAGGTTGATCGGGTTGATGATGTCGGCGGCGAGGGTGAGCAGCATGTACGCGCCGCCGATGACGACGGCGACGTAGGTGAGCGGCAGCAGTTTCAGGTAGTCGACCGGAGCGCCGGGGGCGAGGCCCTTCCAGCCGCGGAAGGTGTTGCGGATCTTCTCGTACAGGACGACGGCGATATGGCCACCGTCGAGCGGTAGCAGCGGCAGGATATTGAACGCGCCGAGGAAGAAGTTCAGGCTCGCCAGGACGAGGATGAACATATTCCAGTACCCGCGTTCGGCGGTTTCGCCGCCGATCTTGCTGGCGCCGTACACGCTGACCGGGGTTTCCGGATCGCGTTCCCCGCCGGTCACCGCATCCCAGAGCGAAGCTACCTTCGCGGGCATCTGCGCCAGCGATTCGAACGTGCGCACGAACATTTCCCCGGTGAACGCCCCTGCAGCGGGTAGCGCGCCGAGAACGTCGTACTGGACCGGTTCGTAGAATTCCTGACCCACGCCGACGACGCCGACCTCGCGGCCCGGCCCGCCTTCACTGGGGTAGCGCATCGTCTGTTCCGGAACGACCTGGATATCCATCGTCTGCCCGCCGCGTTCGATGGTGTAGGTGAAGGGGCCGTTCTGCTGCTGGGTCAGCGTCTGGAATTCCTTCCAGGTGTCCACGGGCTCGCCGGCGACCGCGGTCACCACATCACCGCGCTGCAGGCCGGCGCGCTGTGCGGGGCCTTCTCCGGTGCAGGTGCCGACCGTGCCGTCGGGGTTCTGTGGCGCCACGCAGCTCATCTCGCCGAGCGCGGTCTCCGGCGGCTGGTTCAGGTTGGGCAGTCCCCAGCCGACCGCCAGCACAACGATCAGGAGGAAACCGAGCAGGAAGTTCATCCCGATCCCGCCCGACATCACCACGAGACGTTTCCAGGTGGCCTGCCGGTACATGGCGCGGTCGACTTCCTCGGGTTCGAGTTCGTCGAGTGCGGTCATTCCCGCGATATCGCAGAAACCACCGAGCGGGAGCCATTTGACCCCGTACTCGGTTTCCCCGCGCCGGAACGAGAACATCTTCGGGCCGAAACCGATGAAATACCGGCGCACCTTCATTCCGGTGGCCTGCGCGGTCCACATATGGCCGCATTCGTGCAGTGCGATCGAAATCGTGATGCCGAGGGCGAACAGCACGAACCCCAACACGAACAGCATGTGGTCTACAGCCCTCCTGCGATGCGCAGCTCATTACTCCCGGCCCGCACGGAGACCGGAGTGGCCGCGAGCACGTGTCCACAGTAGCCGTCCGGGTGTCGGGCCTCGACCATCTGGGACACGGATTACCGGCCGATCAGGGTGCGAGCGCGGTCACGGGCCCATTCGTCGGCCGCGAGGACCTCGGCGAGTTCGCCGGGCTCGGCGCGCCACTGCCCGGCGTCACGGACCGCCTGCGCGACGGTGCGCACGATCTCCGGGAAGCGGATCCGGCCGTCGAGGAACGCCTGGACCGCGACTTCGTTGGCCGCGTTGTACACCGCGGTGACACAACCACCGGCCGTACCGGCCTCCCTGGCGAGTTCCACGGCTGGGAACACCGCATCGTCGACGGGTTCGAACGTCCAGGTGGCCGCCGCCCGGAAATCGCAGGGCGCGGCGGCGCCGGGCACCCGGTCCGGCCAGCCCAGTGCCAGCGCGATGGGCAGTTTCATATCGGGCGGGCTGGCCTGCGCCAGGGTCGAGCCGTCGGTGAAGGTGACCATGGAGTGCACTATCGACTGCGGGTGCACCGTGACCTCGATCCGGTCGTAGGGGATCCCGAACAGCAGATGTGTTTCGATCAGTTCCAGGCCCTTGTTGACCAGCGACGCGGAGTTCAAGGTGTTCATCGGCCCCATCGACCAGGTGGGATGGGTTTTCGCTTCGGCCGGATTCACCCCGTCCAGCATCTCGGTGGTCCAGCCCCGGAACGGCCCACCGGAGGCAGTGAGGACCAGCCGGTCGACCTCCTCGGCCCGCCCGCCGCGCAGACATTGCGCCAGGGCCGAATGCTCCGAATCGACCGGCACGATCTGGCCGGGCCGGGCCGTCCGGGTGACCAGCGATCCGCCCGCCACCAGCGATTCCTTGTTCGCCAGTGCCAGCGTCGCCCCTGATTCCAAGGTGGCGAGGGTCGGTTCCAGCCCGAGGGAGCCGACGAGTGCGTTGAGCACCACATCGGCTTCGGTACTGCGGACCAGTTCCGTCGCCGCGCCCGCACCCGCGAACGGAACCCCGAGCTCGGCCGCGGCGTCCGGATCGGCGACCGCGACATTGGCCGTACCGGTGGCGGCCATCTGCGCCGCCAGCAGATCGGTGTTCCCACCGCCGGCGGCCAGGCCGACGATCTCGAATCTGTCCGGGTTGCCGGCGATCACCTCGAGCGCCTGGGTGCCGATGGACCCGGTGCTGCCGAGCAGGAGGACTCTGCGGAGATCTGACACCCGCTCATTGTCACCGACCGCGCCCCTACTGGCTACGACGGGCGGTCGTATGCCACGATATCGAGCAGTATCCGTTCTCTCGAGGAGGAGCGATCGTGGCCGCCACGGACGTCGAACCCGCCACTGACCAGCATGTCACCACGGTGGACCCTGCGGAGGTTCCGTCGGCGGCCTGGGGGTGGAGCGGCGAATCGCGCAAGACCTTCCGAGTGGCCGCGGTGGTGGTGATCATCGCGCTGCTCGGCATGCTGATCGGCAACCATTCGGGTCAGGTCGAGAATCTGTTCCTGATCGGGTTCGCGGCAGCGCTCGCCGGGATCCTTGTCTACGACGTGATCTACCGTCGTAAACCGCGCTGACCTGCGCTTTCGTCGATAGTGCCGACCGTGCCGGGCATCGCCGGGGTTGCGCCCCGGTGAAGCTCGGGTGCTGGTCGCCGGTGTAGTCGATGTCTCGGCGGCGCCTCACCGCGGCGCGACTAGACTCGGCACCGACCGGCCGGACCAGTACGAAAGTAGGCAGCCGAAAGTGACCAGCACAATCGGATTGGGGATGCCGACCGCACCGGTCGCGGTGCTCGCACCGCGACGCAAAACCCGTCAGTTGATGGTGGGTGGGGTCGGTGTGGGCAGCGACCACCCGATCTCGGTGCAGTCGATGACGACGACCAAAACCCACGATGTGAACGCGACCCTGCAGCAGATCGCGGAACTCACCGCATCGGGTTGCGATATCGTGCGCGTGGCGTGCCCCCGGCAGGAGGATGCCGACGCGCTTCCCACGATCGCGAAGAAATCGCAGATCCCGGTAATCGCCGATATCCATTTCCAGCCGCGCTATATCTTCGCCGCGATCGACGCGGGCTGCGCGGCGGTGCGGGTGAACCCGGGCAACATCAAGGAATTCGACGGACGCGTCAAAGAGGTCGCCAAGGCGGCCGGGGACGCGGGTATCCCGATCCGGATCGGCGTGAACGCCGGCTCCCTCGACAAACGGATGATGGAAAAGTACGGCAAGGCCACCCCGGAAGCGCTGGTGGAATCGGCGCTGTGGGAAGCGAGCCTGTTCGAGGAGTACGGGTTCGGCGATATCAAGATCTCGGTCAAGCACAACGACCCGGTCGTGATGGTCGAGGCGTACCGGCAGCTCGCCGCGCAATCGGACTATCCGCTGCATCTCGGTGTCACCGAGGCCGGCCCGGCGTTCCAGGGCACGGTGAAATCCGCGGTCGCGTTCGGTGCCCTGCTGAGCGAGGGGATCGGCGATACGATCCGGGTCTCGCTGTCGGCGCCGCCGGCCGAGGAGGTCAAGGTGGGCGGGCAGATCCTGCAATCGCTGAATCTGCGGCCCCGCAAACTCGAGATCGTGTCCTGCCCGTCGTGCGGGCGGGCGCAGGTCGATGTGTACACCCTCGCCAACGAGGTCACCGCGGGCTTGGACGGTTTGGAGGTGCCGCTGCGCGTCGCCGTGATGGGATGCGTGGTCAACGGCCCGGGGGAGGCGCGGGAAGCCGATCTCGGAGTCGCGTCGGGTAACGGGAAGGGGCAGATCTTCGTGAAGGGCGAGGTCGTCAAGACGGTGCCCGAGGCGCAGATCGTGGAAACCCTCATCGAGGAAGCCATGCGGATCGCCGAGGAGATGGGTGAGGACGCCGGGACCGGTGAACCGGTCGTCAGCGTGGGCTGACCGAGCCGGGATATCCGCTCGCGGTGGCCGCGAGCGGATATCCGCTGTCTCGGCTCGCCCACGGCACCGCACGCTTTCGGGATATCTGTACCGAACAGCGGCGGTTCATGGCAGGCTGTACTAGGTGCGGAGTCTGCTGGAGCCGACCCGGCGCGCGAAATACGTTCCCGCGCGTCAGCTCGCCAAGCGGGACCTGGGGCAGGTGCTCAGGGTGCTCGACGACGATCCGGTGGCTGCCTGTATGGTCGCCGCCCGGCTACAGGAATACGGGCTGGACAACAGGTGCGGCCAGGGTGAGCTGTGGAGTCACGGCGGCCCGGCGGAATCGTTGTGCTTCTCCGGAGTGAACCTGATCCCGCTGCGCGGTGATCGCGAGGCGATGCGGGCGTTCGCGGATCGCGCCATCCGCTGGCCGCGGATGTGCTCCTCGGTGGTGGGGCGCCGGGAACTCGCGCTCCCGCTGTGGGAAATGCTGGCCGACCATTGGGGCCCCGAGCGGGAGTTGCGGGACAGACAGCCGTTGCTGGCGCTCACCGGCACCGCCCTCGCCGCGGCGGACCCGGAGGTCCGCCAGGTCCGGCCCGACGAGCTGGACCGCTATCTCGCCGCCGCCATCGCCATGTTCATCGAAGAGGTCGGGGTGGACCCCCGCGCCGGGGACGGCGGCCGCGGCTATCGTCGCCGGGTCGCGGGTCTCATCGGGGCCGGCCGGGCCTGGGCCCGCTTCGTCGACGGTGAGGTGGCATACAAGGCCGAGGTGGGGGCAATGTCGCGGCGCACCGGCCAGATCCAGGGTGTCTGGGTACATCCGGATCACCGCGGGCAGGGCCTGGGAACCGCGGGAACGGCGGCCGTGGCGAACTCGGTGGTTGCCACCGGGCGGACGGCGAGCCTGTACGTCAACGACTACAACGAGATCGCGCGCCGCGCCTACCGTGCGGTCGGATTCCGGCAGATCGCCACTTTCGCCACCGTATTGCTCGACTGACCGGGCCGGATCCGGTGTGCCGCAGGTGATCACCGGCGTGGGGTCGCTACCATCACCCCCGATGAGGTTCCGTCCGGTACTGGTTGTCGCGGTCGCGGTGCTTGCTTTCACCACGACCGGATGCCTCGTGGGTTCGCAAGGCCCGATCACCGCCGCCGACGGTTTCCTGCGGGCGTTCGCCGAGCGAGACCTCGAGGCCGCGGCCGGGCGCACGACCCGCCCCGATAACGCCCTTCCCGCACTCACTTCCGCCTGGACGGAACTGGGCGCCGAGGAACTGGATGCGCGGTCCGGCGCGGCGCGGATCTCCGGGGATACCGCCACCGTCGACTACACCTACGAATGGCGGCTGGCCGGCGGGCGCAGCTGGTCGTACACGGGCCGGTTACCGCTGGTCCGTAGCGGTAGCGGCTGGACCGTCCGGTGGAGCGGCGCGGCGGTCCATCCCCGGCTCGGTGATACGCAAACCCTGGCGTTGTCGGTGCGCCCGGCCCCGGGCGCCCGGGTGAATGAACAGTCCGGTAGCGATGTGCTGATCCCGGGCACGGTATCGCGGGTGACCTTCGACGCCGCCGAGAGTTCGGATCCGGAACGTGTGGCGGCAGCGTTGTCGCAGGCGCTGACCGGGGTCGACGAACGGCTGACGCCGGAGCGGATCCTGGATTCCGCACGCGCCGCCGACGGGCTGTACACGGTGATCGTGCTGAACGAAACGGAATTCGTCCGAGCCGGTCCGCAGCTGATCGGGTTGCCCGGAGTCCGGGTGACCCAGGAATGGGACCTCACACCGGTCGACCGGTCGTTCGCGCCGGACCTGATGACCCAGGTGCGGCAGGCGGTGATCGGCGAGGTGGACGGCCGGGCCGGCTGGCGGGTGGTGGCCCGCAATGCGGGCGGCGCGGAGACCGGGGTGCTGCACGAGGTAGCGGCCCGGCCCGCACCGTCGTTCACCCTCAGTGTGGATCGTCATATCCAGAACGCGGCCCAGCGCGCGGTCGACGGGCGCCGCGAGCAGGCCATGATGGTAGTTCTCGAACCGTCCACCGGAGGGATTCTCGCGGTCGCGCAGAACGCGGCCGCCGACCGCGACGGCCCGGTCGCCACCATCGGCCAGTACCCGCCCGGTTCGGTGTTCAAAACGGTGACCGCGGCCGCCGCGATGTCGGCGGGTCTGGCGGCACCGGATACCGTCGTTGCCTGCCCGAGCGCGATCACCATCGGTGAGCGGATGATTCCGAATTACAATGGTTTCACGATCGGGAATGTCCCGATGTCGGCCGCATATGCGCGGTCGTGCAATACGTCGTTCGCCAAGTTGGCCAGTGAATTGCCGGCGGAGGCGCTTTCCGGGACGGCGGCCGCATTCGGGATCGGCCCGGACTATTCGATCCCCGGATTGCCGGCCTATTCCGGCTCGGTACCCGTTTCCGCGGACCGCACCCAGCGGACCGAGGACGGAATCGGACAGGGCCGGGTTGTGGTCAGCCCGTTCGGCATGGCGTTGACGGCCGCGGCGATCGCGCACGGCAGCGCGCCGACGCCGTATCTGATAGCCGGCCGCGAAACGATTGTGGACGGCCACCGGTCGGCACTGGATCCCGTGGTCGTGCGAGGGCTCCGGGCGATGATGCGCGAGGTGGTCCTGACCGGAACCGCCAACCGGATCGCCGACCAGGGCGAGGTGTTCGGCAAGACCGGCGAGGCGGAAGTGGTCGGGGGCTCCCACTCCTGGTTCGTCGGCTACCGCGGTGACCTCGCATTCGCGACGTTGCTGGTCAACGGCGGTAGTTCCGATAACGCGGTCGCGGTGACCCGCGAGATGCTGGCCGCTCTGCCCGAGGGTTACTGATGTGTCACCGGAGCGGTTACGGTCCGGTGGCCGGGGTGGCGGGTCCGGTTGCGTAGCGGTGACCGCTGTCGGTGCTCACCGGATCGCTGACGCGGGCGGGAGCCACCACCGAAACGGTCCGGTCGGAGACCGGTGCCGAGGAGGCGGTATCGGTGCCGAGGATTTCGACGACTCCGGTGCCGCCGAGAATCAATCCGGCGGTGATGAGAGCAACGGTGGAACGCTTCATTTTCCGGCTCCCTCCGGTTCAGAGGTTCGACAGATAGCGAGCTCGGGTGCCGGGCTCTGCGGAAGAGTTATCTGATGATTTGCTGCTCAGGTCAACCTAAGCCGGAATTGCGCATCGAGACAAGATGGAAAGCTACGGAAAATCGGCGATGAGCAAATCGTGACCCACGGCCTCGAAATTTGTGACGAGTTCGTTACGCGCAGTTCAGACCTTATGCAAACTGGCCGCCAGGTGATCCTGTAAGGGCAGGCCCACGGCGCCCATCTGCAATGTGTAGTCGATGACGCCACCGTGCATGTGGATGGTCCGGCTGAGCGCGGTGACCGTCTTGGCCGTGCTGCTCAGACCGATCGCGGTGGATTCCAGTTCCAGCCGGATCTCGTCGTCGGCGAGGGTGAGTTTTCCTTCGCAGATCTCGGTGATACCGGTGGGATGGGACAGGATCAGCTCCACCCGGTCGGGCCCGGGACAGCGCAGGTAGCCGGTCTCCACGTGCAGCGGGCGGTTGTCGTCCGCGTGCCGGGTGCGCTGCCGGTAGGTCAGGAACGGGCGGCCGAGGTGGCCGAAGGTGATCTCCTCCAGATAGCCGAACGGCTCGATGGTGGGGTAATCGCCCTGTCCGGCGCCGCGCCAGGTCCCCAGTAGGCCCGCCAGGGGCGCGATAGCGGGATGCGGGGCGGCGGGTGTCTGCGGTTCGGCCACGGCCCACAAGCGTAGACCCTCGGCCGGTGATCCAGTACACCCGTCCGGCACCCGCGTGCCGCGTGACCGCTCCTACTTGTTCTTGCGGCGGCCGAACGGCCAGAACGAACGGGTCCGGCGCCGCGGCAGTGCCGCGTACACCATCGTCATCTCGGCGTAGACGCCCGCTTCGCGTTCCCGGTCGGCGCCGAAATCGTCGCGGCCCAGGATCTGGGTGATCGAGCCCGGGGCGATCGTGGCCAGCGCGTCCAGCAGCGAGGGGTTGAGGGCGCCGAGGGAGATCCGGGTGATATCGGCGTCCTCCGATCCCGGGCCGCCGTGGCCGAGCAACATATGGCCGACGGCGTGCAACACAATATGGTCCGCATTGCGTCCGGATGCCGAGGCGTCGTAGACGATGATGTCGTCGTGTTTGCGTGCGATCCAGAGACCGTTGCCGTTGCATCCCAGTTCGGTCAGCGCCGACCGGTGCGCCGGTTGTAGCGAAATCGGCCGCTTCCGGTACGCGGCCACCTCGGCGAGATAGGTGTTGAGATCCCACGGGCTGGGCAGGGGCACCGACCCAGCCGCATCGCCGAATCTGGCGTCCATGCTTGTCATCGGCGAATACGTTACCGATCGCGGGGGCGCTCGTCACTTCAGCGAATTCGGCCCGCTCCCGGCCGGCCGGTGCGGCGTACGAGGGGTGCGCGGCTAGATATCGACCCCCGGACCGAGGGGGCTGACATTGTGCGGTTTGTTCCACGCCGCGGTGAGTGCCCACAGGACCACACCCACAGCCAGCAGGACACCCGCGATCACGTATTGCTGCGGGTTGCGGTCGGTGAACGGCGTGGCCAGGTACGCGCAGCACACCGCGCCGAGCACGGGCAGCGGCGTCGGGGTACGGAAATGACGGTGCTCGACGCGGTCGCGGCGCAGCACCAGCACCGCGATATTGACAATGGTGAACACCACGAGCAGCAGCAGCGCTGTCGTACCACCGAGTTCGGGTACCTCGCCCACGATCAGCAGCAGACCCAGCGCGATCAGTGTGGTGAAGATGATGGCGATATACGGTGTGCGCCGGGCCGGGTGCACCCGGCCCAGTGAGCGGGGCACAACCTTGTGTTTGGCCATTCCGTAGAGGAGCCGGCTCGCCATCAGCATATTGATCAGCGCCGAATTGGCGACCGCGAACATGGTGATGAAGGCGAAGATCTGCGTCGGGAAACCGGGTGCGCCGATCTCCACCACCTGCAGCAGCGGAGTATCCCCCTCGGACAGTTTCTCGGTGGGTACCAGCGCCACCGCAGTGATCGAGACCAGAACGTAGATCGCGCCGGTGATCAACAGTCCGGTGAGCAGGATCTTCGGAAAGATCCGGCTGGGTTCTTTGGTTTCCTCGGCCATATTCACCGAATCCTCGAACCCGACCATGGCGTAGAACGCGAGCGTCGTCGCGGCGATCACCCCGCCGAAGGCGGACCGGTCGCCGGTATCGAATTCGATGATGCGGCCGAAATCACCGTTACCGAATCCGAGTGCCCACAGGCCGATACAGATCACGATCAGCAGACCGGACAATTCGACACAGGTGAGCAGGACGTTGGCCTTGACGCTCTCACCGACACCGCGCAGATTGATCGCCGCGACCGCGGCCATGAAGGCCAGCGAGATGAGGGTGAGCACCAGTGTGTTCGCGCCGTCGAAGTCGAAGGCCTCGGCGAAATTCGCCGCGAACGCCTTGGCCGCGGTGGCGGCGGAGGTGATACCCGAACTCATCACCGCGAACGTCACCATGAAGGTCAGGAAATGGATACCGAAGGCTTTGTGGGTATAAAGGGCCGCGCCGGCCGCCTGCGGATACTTGGTGACCAGTTCCAGATAGCTGAGGCCGGTGATCAGGGCGACCCCGAAGGCGACCAGGAACGGCACCCACACCGCCCCGCCGACCTCACCGGCGACCCGCCCGGTGAGCGCGTAGATACCGGTGCCGAGAATATCGCCCACGATGAACAGCAGGAGTAGCCACGGGCCGATGACGCGTTTCAGTTCGGGCTGCTGCTCCGGATCGGTCCGGGAGGTGATGTCTGCCAAGGTCCCCTCATCTCTCCGCGACGGCCGGCAAGAACGGTGATCGGCCTGGTGCGACCTATATACCCGTTGTCCCGCCCGGCGACTCCTGAGTCGAGTGTCTTCGCGCGTGTTCCGTTGTCAGCTCATGGCTTCGGCGGCCTCGGCGATCACCACGGCGGAGTCGCGGGGGCTGAGGGCCATCGCGCGCAGCTGGTCGAACATCACGCCGAACCGGCGGATCTCGGAATGGCCTTCGACCAGCGCGTCGCCGGAAATGCCTTCGACATAGACCAATTCGGGGTCGTTGGGGTCGGGGAAATCGAGAATGGTGAAGGAACCGGCCATACCGGGGTGCGCGCCCGCGTCGAACGGCAGGATCTGCAGGATCACATTCTTCCGTTTGGTTGCCTCACCGAGCCGCCGCAACTGGCCGCTCATGACCTCCGGCCCGCCGACCACGCGGCGGATGGCGGCCTCGTCCAGGACCACCCACAGTTCGAGCGGTTCGTCCTTGGCCAGGACGGCGGCCCGGTCCATCCGCGCCTGCGCCCGGCGTTCCAGGTCGGAGGCTTCCAGCTTCGGCATACAGGTGTCGATCACCGCCGTGGCGTACTGCTCGGTCTGCAGCAGGCCGGGGATGAACGAGGTCTGGTAGTGGCGGGCCGACAGCGCCACCGATTCGAAATTGATGTACGCGGCGTAGACCTCGGAAAGGCTGGCTTCGTACGGCCGCGACATGCCGGGTTTCTGTGCGTCGGAGAGCAGTTCCAGGGCTTCCTGGCGCCGCGCCTGCTCGACTCCGTAGAGGTCCAGCATGGTCATCAGGGTGCGGCGCTGCGGGCGGGCCTGGGCGGTCTCGATGCGGTAGAGGGTGGTCACGTTGATCCCGGTCCGGGCGCTGACCTCCTCTTTGCTCAGTTCCGCGTCCTCACGCATCTCCAGCAGCAATACCGAGAGCCGGCGCAAACCCGCCGTGAGGACGGTGCGTTTGCCTGCCATGTCATCCCTTTCGCCCAGCGCAGTGTTCCGGTGCGCGGCGCCCGGGGTTCCCTGGCCGCCGTGCGCCCCCTGTGGTGCAACCATAACGAGCAGCGCCGATCGATGTGATGCGCAGTACAGGTGCTGGGCGTCAACAGCGTAAAAACCTACCCGTGGCGGCTGCGCAGGCAGGCCGCCCCGCTACAGGTCGGTGGCGCCGTTCCGGGTACGCCGTAGCGGTCCGGTCGTGCTTTCCGACCCGGCGGAGCCACTCAGCCCGGGCGCCGGAGGCGAGCGGTTGCGCTCACACCGAGAGTTCTCGGCGGAGCACCTTTCCGGTCGCATTGCGCGGCAGCGGTTCGGCGGTGACGATCCAGCGTTCCGGGACCTTGTAATACGCGAGCCGGTCCGCGGTGAAGGCCCGGAGTTCGTCGGCAGCGAGTGTGGCCGGGTCCTCGACGACGACCACGGCCGCGACCCGCTGTCCCAGTTCGTCGTCCGGGATACCGAGGACGGCCGATTCGCGGACCGCCGGATGTTCGTCGAGGACGTTCTCTATCTCGGTCGGGTACACGTTCTCCCCGCCGCGCAGGATGAGATCGCTACGGCGGCCCGCCATGCGCAGGCGTCCGTCCTGGAGCATGCCGAAATCTCCGGTGCGCAGCCGGCGTTCGCCGTCGAGCACCGCGGCCGTGGCCGCCTCGTCCTGCCAGTAGCCGAGCATGACATAGGGACTGCGGATCCAGATCTCGCCTTCCGTGCCGTCGGGAACCGGCACACCGGCGGGATCTCGGATCTCGACGGAGACCCCCAGGATCGGCCGCCCGACGGTTTCCGGGTCGGCCGCGAGTTCGGCGGGGGTGGCGACGGTGGCGGCGGTACCACTCTCGGTGAGGCCGTAGCTGGTGGTCAGCGCGATCCCGGTCGAGGGCAATCGATCACGCAGGCGTTGCTGGAACGCGGGGGACGAGGGTGCGGCGTTGAGCGAGAGTGAGGTGAGCGCGGTCAGGTCGTGGGCGGACGGATCGTGTTCGAGCAGCCGGGCCGCGAGCGTGGGTACCGCGCCCCAGTTGGTGACCCGTTCGCGCGCCATCAGGTCCAGTACCCGCCCGGCGTCGAAGGCGCCGGTATGCACGATGACGGCGGCGCCGGTGGCGAGGCGGGGGATCGCGAGATTGTGCAGGCTGGCGATATGGAACAGGGGAGAGGTCAGCAGGAACCGCTTGTCGCTGGGTTCGCGCGGGCCGGCCGGTCCCGCGGTCACGGCGTCGGTGTAGCGGTGGTAGTCGGTGACGGCGATCAGGTTCCGGTGCGTATGTACGACGCCTTTCGGCCGGCCGGTGGTTCCGCTCGTGTACAGGATCACGGCGGGGTCGTCCTCGCCGACCGGTATCACCGGGGCCGCGCCGCGGTGGCCGGCGATCAGCCGGGGCAGATCCTCGGTGGTGCTGAGCACCGGGACCCCGGTCCCGGCGACCAGCGCGGCGCGCCGGTCGTCGGCGACCACGACGGCCGGGGCGGTGTGCTCGATGCCGTAGGCCACTTCCGGTTCCGCCCACCACGCGTTATAGGCGACCGCGATCGCGCCCAGGCATTGTGCGGCCCAGAAGGTGATCACCCATTCGGGGGTGTTCGCGGCCAGGATGCCGATGCGATCGCCCCGGCCGATGCCGTATCGGCCGGCCAGCGCCAGTGCCAAGGCCTCTGCGGCGTCCGCGTGCTCGGCGAACGAGATCCGGCGTTCGGCGGTGACCAGGTAGTCGCGGTCGCCCCAGGCGCGTGAGGCGTCGAGCAGTTCGCGCAGTGACCGGCGCCGGTGCCGCATCACCGGGATCCGGGTGCCCAGTACCTCTTCGGCTGCCATCTCGAAGGGCCCGCCGGGCCCGGTGAGTTCGGCGGCCAGGCGCGCGGCAGCGGCGCGGGGGTCGGCGGCATTGCTCATGGGCCACATCCTTGTCGACGGCTTCTTCCCGAAATCCATACCGCATCGCCGGCGGGCGGATCCGGGCACCCGCCCCGGAGCGGTGGTGCGAGCCGGGTCCGGAGTTGCAGTGCACGCGGCCGGGACAAACGCAACGAGGGCAAGGTCGGTCACCGATGGCAAACTGGAAGCAACCTCGGGGGAGGGACTTCGGTCATCCCTTCATCCCACGGTGCCGGGGACCGCGGGGGTGGAACGGAAAGGGCCCGCGACGGGTTCGGTGTTCCCGAGTGGGGGAAGCGTAAGGAGGCTGATCGGCAATCCGTGGACACCGTAGGTATGCGTATGGTTCCGGCGCTGTGGCGCGGATAGATCTCGGCACGGTTGCGATGTGGTCGCGTATCGCGCCGTCGGGGCTGGTCGGGCCGGTGTGACGGGTATCGTTCGGCGCGGCGGGGATTCGGCCCGCCGACGGGAACGAGCAAGGCGGGTACGCGTTTTCGGCGGGACCGCGCTGCGGTTCCGGGAGATGGGTCGTTAGGCTTGCGCATCACGCTGTTCGCAACATTGCGTATCGAAGTCTTGTGTTCTTGCATCTGTAAGAGCATGATCCAGCTAGCCTTGTTGTGAACTACGATCCGATGTCCGGGATACCGAATCGAGAGCCGATCATGTTGGTACGGAGTGTGATGGTGTCGGGTGAGTCCGAGGGGTGCAGATGAGCGCGCCCACTCTCGCGACCCTGCCGACAGCGCCACAATTGCTGTGCGCGTTCCAGGGGCGGCGGTTTCAGGAGCGGGTGCTACTACGTTTCGCGCACGCGCTGGTCGAACTCCACAAGCGTCGGGCGCATCTTCGCGATCTGACCGAGATAGCCGAAATAGACGGCCGCAGAGGCGAACTCGTGGATGACATCAACGCCTGGATCATCCGGAAGATGCCGCAGCACCGCAACGGCGCCTCGCTGCACACCGAAAGCCTGGGTGCGGTGATAGATCGGATGGCGCACAGCTGGGTCGCGGCGAATCAGGCCATCGAGGTCGAGGGTGTACGCAGTGACCGGACCCATCGGCACTGGTACCACCTGGCCGAACTGGTGGACGGGTACACGGATTTGATCGCCGAGGTGGCCGGCGGGCGACGTCGGCTACCGGTGCAGTAACGCGGGCGCCCGCGGGCCGCCGGGCCGCTGGGTGCCAACCCCCGTGGTGGACTACTCGGCCACCGTGAAATGTCGAATGGCCTAGACCCAACGATGCGTCGGCGGCGAACCTTTGGTTAACGCTCGGTGGTACAGGTCAATTGGAGGTATTTCTGCCATGACGCAGCTGATGAACGGCGTCGCGACGGTAGCGGCGCGCGAAGACCTCCCGACGGAGGTGCGGACACCGGCCGGGGCGGCCCTGTCGAAGGTCTATCGGGTACGCGCCGAGATCGACACGATGCTCGACGAGCTACGTCCCGGCGACCGGGTGCCCGCCGAACGTGAACTGGCGGGACGTTTCGGAGTCGCCCGGGAAACCGTCCGGCACGCACTCCGGGATCTCGCGGTGGAGGGCCGCATCCGCCGGCAGGGGCGCGGAACGGTCCTGGCCCGGCCGAAGGTCGTCCGCCCGCTCGCCCCCGGGACCGGTAGCGAGGAGACCGCCGGGGTGGTGCGCCGGCTCCTGTCCTGGGAGGACGGGGTCGCCGACGCCGAGGTCGCGCGCGATCTCGAGCTGCCGCCGCGGACACCGATCATGACGCTGGAACGGCTGCTCTTCGCCGACGGTGACCCCATCGCGCTGGAACGGATCGATCTGTCGCTGGACCGGTTCGGCTGGCTGCGCGCGGGTTTCGACCCGCTCGGTTCGCTCGCCGCGACGATCGGAGATTCCGGCGTGGAGTACGCGGGCGCCACCGAACGGATCGAAACCGTACTCGCCGCGCCGCGGGAGGCCGGTTTGCTGCGGTGCCGCCCTGCGGTCCCGCTGTTCCGGGTGGTACGTCGCGGGATGGATACGCAGGGGCGGCCGATCGAACGGGTCGCCGCGCTCTACCGAGGCGACCGGGTCGCCTTCGAGGTCCGCACCGGTGGCCGGGGTCGCTGAGCAGGCGCGCGGCGGAGCCGCCGACCGTACCCGGCGGACCGCCGGCCTGCGCCGACTAGTCTGAGACCATGTCCGTGCGTACCCGCCAGCCGCTGCTCCCCGGAACCCCCACCCCCATCCGCGAGGTTCCCCGCGCCATCGAACGCCCGGAGTATGTGTGGAAGAAGACCGCCCGCGAAGGCTCCGAACCCTGGGTGCAGACTCCCGAGACCATCGAGAAGATGCGGATCGCCGGGAAGATCGCGGCTCAGGCGCTGGCCGAGGCCGGGAAGGCGGTGGCGCCCGGCATCACCACCGACGAACTGGACCGGATCGCCCACGAGTACATGTGCGACCACGGCGCCTACCCCTCGACCCTCGGCTACAAGGGTTTCCCCAAATCGTGCTGCACCTCACTGAACGAGGTGATCTGCCACGGGATCCCCGACAGCACCGTGGTCGAAGACGGTGACATCGTCAATATCGACGTCACCGCCTATATCCACGGTGTGCACGGCGATACCAACGCCACCTTCCTGGCCGGCGAGGTCGACGAAGAAGTGAAACTGCTGGTGGAACGTACCGAAGAGGCCACCATGCGGGCCATCAAGGCGGTGCGTCCCGGCCGGGCGCTCAATGTGATCGGCCGGGTGATCGAGTCGTACGCCAATCGATTCGGCTACGGCGTGGTCCGCGATTTCACCGGCCACGGCGTCGGGCCCACCTTCCACAGCGGCCTGGTGATCCTGCACTACGACCAGCCCGCGGTCGACTCCGTGATCGAACCGGGGATGACCTTCACAATCGAACCGATGATCAACCTGGGCGGGATCGACTACGAGATCTGGGACGACGGCTGGACCGTGGTCACCAAGGACCGCAAATGGACGGCGCAGTTCGAGCACACCCTGGTGGTCACCGACAGCGGGACCGAAATCCTGACGCTGCCGTGAGCAGGCCCGGCGGGGCGCTGCTGGTCGCCGGGACCACCTCCGATGCCGGTAAGAGTGTGCTGGTGGCCGGTATCTGCCGGATGTTGCGGCGGCGTGGGGTGCGGGTGGCGCCGTTCAAGGCCCAGAACATGTCGAACAATTCGGTGGTCACCCTGGACGGCGGCGAGATCGGCCGGGCCCAGGCGCTCCAGGCGCAGGCCTGTGACCTCGAGCCGAGCGTCCGGTTCAATCCCATCCTGCTCAAACCGGGTAGCGACCGGCGCTCGCAACTCGTGGTGCGCGGCCGGGTGACCGATACCGTGAGCGCCGCCGATTACATCACCCACCGCGCACGGTTGCGCGAGGTGGTGGCCACCGAGCTCGCGGCACTGCGCGCCGAATTCGATGTGGTGATCTGTGAGGGGGCCGGGTCACCCGCGGAGATCAATCTGCGGGCCACCGATCTGGCCAATATGGGCTTGGCGCGGGCGGCCGATCTGCCGGTCCTGGTGGTCGGCGATATCGACCGGGGCGGGGTGCTGGCGCATCTCTTCGGCACGCTGGCCGTCCTCGAACCCGCGGACCAGCGGCTGATCGCGGGATTCGTGATCAACAAGTTCCGCGGGGATGTGGAGCTGTTACGCCCCGGCTTGGACCAGTTGGCGGCCCTGACCGGGCGCCCTACCCTCGGCGTGCTTCCGTACCGGGACGATCTGTGGCTGGACGCCGAGGATTCGCTCGGTACCGTCGCCGGTGCCCCGGTCGGCCGTCCCGCTGCGCCGGTCGGCAGTGAATGGCTCACTGTTGCGGCGATCCGGCTGCCCCGGATCTCCAATTCGACCGACGTGGAAGCGCTCGCCTGCGAACCGGGTGTCGCGGTCCGCTGGGTGAGCGATCCGTCCCAGCTGGTGGACGCCGACCTGGTGGTCGTGCCGGGCAGCAAGGCCACCGTCGACGATCTGAACTGGTTGCGCCGCACCGGAATCGCTGAGGCGTTGAACCGGCGGGCGGTAACGGGCCGGCCCCTGCTGGGGATCTGCGGCGGCTATCAGATGCTCGGGCGCCGCATTGTGGATCCGGTGGAATCCCGGGCGGGCGAGGTCGCGGGTCTGGGCCTGCTGGATATGGATGTCGAGTTCGCGCCGCGAAAGGTCCTGTGCCGTACGACGGCGGCGGGCGCGCCGGCACACCCGGGCACCGCGGGGATCGTCGCGACCGGCTATGAGATCCATCACGGCCGGGTGCGGCGCACCGTCGAGGAGCCATGGCTGCATATCACCGGCCGGGCCGACGCGGCCGAGGGTGCGGGCGGCGCAGAGTGTGACGCCTCCGGACCTGGCGGAGGACTGGACGGACCGGGCACCGAAGGAAGCGTTCGCGGCGCCGTCTGGGGCACCCACCTGCACGGACTCCTCGAATCCGACGAGTTCCGCCGGGCCTGGCTCCCTCAGGTCGCACGTGCCGCCGGACGTACCGGTTTCATCGTCGCTCCCGGAACGCGGGTTGCGGCTGTCCGCGCCGCACAGCTGGATCTGCTCGCCGATCTGGTAGCTGAGAATCTCGAGGTGGCCCGGCTCGAGCGACTGCTGTCCGAGGGGGTTCCGGCCGGGTTACCCGTGGTTGGCTCCACGCTGGGTGCGCTCGCCCGGATCGGCTGAACCGGACGGCTGCCGGACGTCTCGAGATCGCGGCGAGACCGGGCGATCGCTGCGCTGTTCCCGGGGAGTGACCCAAAGGTTCCGATCCGCGGTGTAGCGTCAACCGGCATGGAATCTCGGCGCATCGAGGTCGGCGACCAGGGCTGGTCGGTGCGGGTGGACGGTCCGGTGACCCAGCACTGTGTGTTGCTGCTGCCCGATTCCGGCGATCCGCCGGATGTCTACGACCGGGTATGCGCGCGCCTGCACAGTTCCGATCTGCGGACCATCGTGTTCGAGAAGGCGGACGGGCTCGATCTGGCGGGGGTGTACGCGGCGCTGGACGATCTCGGTATCCCCTGGGCCAATGTCGCCGGGCGCGGTGCCGGTGCCAGTGTGGCGTGGCAGGTCTGCGCGAAGGGTTTCGGCCGGTTCGTCAGCTTGATCGTCGCCGATCGAGGGCATCCGGCGGTACCGGACGGTACCGGTGCGGTGCTGGACTCGGAGTGCCCCGCGGTCGAGCTGCCGACGACCGTCCTGGTGACGAAGAGCCTGCCCCGGTCGGTCGCCGACACCTCCGGTCGTCATGTGTACGGCGAATTCCGGGTGGTCGATCTCGACGCCGACAATGTGGCCGCGGAAGCGGATCAGGAGTTCGCCACCGAGATTGTGCTGCGCACCAGTATGTGGTGAGTCAGCCTCTCGGGCGATAGGACGCCAGCCAGTCCAGCCAGCTGTCGAGCTCCTGGAATGCCTCGGTGCGCGGGGCCTCGGCGGACAGGAACACATCGTGGCGGGCACCGTCGATCGGGACGATGGTGGTGCGGTCGCCCAGGCAACCCGACCAGCGCTGGATCTGCGCGACGTCCAGTACCGCGTCGGCCACATCGACCGCCGGACCGTACTCGCGGGCGAATTCGGTGAGCTTCGAGCGCAGCAGCAGCGCCGGAACGCCGATATCCAGACCGCGGTGCAACCGGGCCTGACCCATCCGGATCGCCCGGAGCCAGCCGATCCGCACCGGGAATCCGTCCCGGGGCTTCCAGTCGAGGTCGTAGTCCCACTCCCCGGACAGGCTGTGGTGCAGGCTGTCGCCGTAGGCGCTGGATTTGCTCAGGGGCAGGGTCGACATTGCGCGGAATCGGCCGACGGTGTTGATGAGCTGGGTGCCGACCGTGCGGAAGTAGGCCGGCCCCTGCAGATCGAACCACGGGCTGTTCAGGACCAGTCCGGAGACCGCAGCCGTCGCGCCGCCGGCGCTGCGGTTCAAGCGGTCCAGCCACAGGGGCGCCACCAGGCCGCCGGTCGAATGACCCATCACCAGAACCGGCGCCCCGGTTTCGGCGCCGATGATCCGCAGCGATTCGTTCAGTTCCCGGTCGTAGTACGCCAGATCGCCGATGAAGTGCGGAGTCTGTCCCGGTCGCAGCGACCGGCCGCATTTGCGCAGGTCCAGTGCGTAGAATCGGTGCCCGCGCGCGGTCAGGTGCTCGGCGACGTGCCGCTGGAAGAAATAGTCGGTGAAACCGTGCAGGTACAGGACCGCGCCGGCCGGGGCGGGCGCGGCAGGGTCGGGCAGATGGCGAACCAGGGTGGCGACGATATCGCCCTCGCCGTCGGGATCGTCGCCCAGATCCAGGGTGCGGTATTCGTAGCCGTCACCGAGTACATCGGGCTGCCAGGTGCCGGTCCCACCCGGCGCGCTCGTACCGGCCGGGGATTCGTTCGTCACGGCATCCAATCTAGGTGACATCGGACGCACCGGGGCAAGCTCGGTGGTCGCGCGGGGAAGGAATCTACGTCACAATCGCCGCCCTGGCTGCGGATTCCGCGCGTGCCGAGGTGCACAATTGGCAGTAGTGAACGACGGGTAACCTACATTCGGCCGAGCCCGAGGGCTCATCGCCGCCCGTACACAACTGCACATGCACCCGTGCCCCAGCGGGTCACATCCCGGTCGGGAATGTGTGCCCCGCGCACCAGGACAAGGAAGTCGAACACCCGTGCCGAACGCTGCCCAGACTGAAAAGACCGATGTAGTCCTCATCGGTGCCGGCATCATGAGCGCCACCCTCGGAGCGCTGCTGCGTCAGCTGCAGCCGGACTGGTCGATCTCGGTGTTCGAACGGCTGGACGCCGCCGCGGCCGAGAGTAGCGACCCCTGGAACAACGCCGGTACCGGCCACTCGGCACTGTGTGAACTCAACTACAGCCCGCAGAAACCGGACGGCTCGGTCGATATCGGCAAGGCGGTCGATATCAACGAGCGGTTCCAGGTTTCGCGCCAGTTCTGGGCCTACGGTGTCGAGAACGGGATCCTGAGCAACCCGTCCCGGTTCATCAACCCCATCCCGCACGTGAGCTTTGTGCACGGTGCCGCCGATGTGGAGTACCTGCGCAAGCGCTACGAGGCGCTGGCCCGGCACCCGCTGTTCGCCGGAATGCAGTACATCGACAGCCCCGACGAATTCGCCCGGCGGCTGCCGCTGATGGCCCGGGGCCGCGATTTCTCCGATCCCATCGCCCTCAACTGGACCGACGGTGGGACCGATATCGATTTCGGTTCGCTCACCAAGGAACTGCTTGCCTACATCGGTGCCTCCGGCGGCGAGATCGCGTTCGGTAACGAGGTCCGCAACCTGAGCAAACAGCGCGACGGCAGCTGGAAGGTGACGGTGCGCAATACCCGCACCGGCCGCACCAGGACCCTGATCAGCAAGTTCGTCTTCGTCGGCGCCGGTGGCGGTGCGCTGCCGCTGCTGCAGAAATCGGGGATCAAGGAGATCAGCGGTTTCGCCGGGTTCCCGGTCTCGGGTCAGTTCCTGCGCTGTACGAATCCCGAACTGGTCGGCAAGCACGAGGCCAAGGTGTACGGCAAGGCCGCTGTCGGGGCGCCGCCGATGTCGGTGCCGCATCTCGACACCCGGGTCATCAACGGTAAGCCGGGGCTGCTCTTCGGACCCTACGCCGGCTGGACCCCGAAGTTCCTCAAGGACGGCAGCAACGCCGATCTGTTCAAGTCGATCAAACCCGGCAACCTGGCCCCGATGCTCGGTGTCGGTGTCACCGAGCTGGGCCTGGTCAAATACCTGGTCACCGAGCTGATGAAATCGCAGACCGGCCGGGTGTACACGATGGAGGAGTTCATCCCGCGCGCCGAGGGCACCGATTGGGAGCTCATCACCGCCGGGCAGCGCGTGCAGGTGATCCGGCGTAAGGGCGCCGGTGGTGTGCTCGAACTGGGTACCGCCGTCATCGCCGCCCAGGACGGGTCCATCGCCGGACTGCTGGGCGCCTCGCCGGGTGCCTCGACCTGTGTGACCGCGATGCTGGATGTGCTAGAGCGCTGCTTCCCGGCCGAGTACGCGTCCTGGACGCCGAAGCTGAAGGAAATGGTGCCCTCGCTGGGCGTGAAGCTGTCGGAGAACCAGGGTCTGTTCGCCGAGGTCTGGGACTGGACCGGAAAAGCCTTGCAGCTCACCGGTGCCGGCGCGCACGCGACCGTAGCCGCGGGCGCCTGATCGGGAACTCTCAGCGCCCACGGGGGACCTTTCCCCGTGGGCGGTGCACGGCTGTCCGCGCACCTGCCGCCACCGGCTACAGGCGTTCGCGTGCATCTTGCGCCCAGGTGTGATAGCAAGGCGCGATGATGTCTACGGTTGCCCTCCGACGGTCATGGGCGCAGGATCTCGACACCCCGACCCTGTACGAGCTGCTGAAGCTGCGTGTCGAAGTGTTCGTGGTCGAGCAGAAATGCGCGTACCCGGAGCTCGACGGCCAGGATCTGCTGCCGGAGACCCGGCACCTGTGGCTCGACGACGAGGGCGTGGTCATTGCCACGCTGCGGTTGCTCGAGGAACACGACGACGGAGTGAAATCTTTCCGGATCGGACGTCTGTGCACCGCCGTGGAGGCCCGCGGGCACGGCTACACGACCCGGCTGCTGCAGGCCGCGCTCGCCGAGACCGGGTCGCATACGGTCCGGTTGAACGCGCAGACCTACCTGATCGATCTGTACACCAAGCACGGGTTCGAGGTCGACGGGGAAGAGTTCATCGAGGACGGGGTCGCCCACGTTCCGATGCGCCGCGGGTAGCGGTCCGGAGCGTATCGCCGTCGGTGCGGCGAACGTCCGGGCCGATTGTCCGTGCCGTTCCGGCGGAGCGTGCTGAGAATGGCCACCCCGCCGGATCGGACCGATTTGCCGTGGGGCCGGGTGCGCCGGTTCCGGCCCCATGCGTGGTCCGTCCATCCGGTGCCGTGCCGACGGACCGGTAGGGGCGGCCGAGACGCTGACGGCCACGTCCTAGAGTGGGGCCGTGTCCCACACCGAAATCGCCCGGCCCGCTTCTCGCTCGCTCGCGCCTGCCGGTGGGGAGGGTGAGCCCGGCTTCCCGTTCTCCGCGGTGATCGGTCAGGAACAGTTACAGCTCGCGCTGATCCTGTGTGCCGTCCATCCCGGTATCGGCGGGGTGCTGGTGCGCGGCGAGAAAGGTACCGCGAAATCGACGGTGGTGCGCGCGCTGGCGCGGCTGCTCCCGCCCGTGGTGGACGAATCGGGCGCGCGCCCGGCGCGGCTGGTGGAACTGCCGGTCGGTGCGACGGAGGACCGGGTGGTCGGCTCGATCGATCTGGAGCGGGTCCTGCGCGACGGTGAGCAGGCGTTCCGTCCCGGTCTGCTCGCCGCGGCCCATCACGGTGTGCTGTACGTGGACGAGGTCAATCTGCTGCACGACCACCTCGTCGATGTGCTGCTGGACGCGGCGGCGATGGGGCGGGTGCATATCGAACGCGACGGCGTCTCCCATTCCCACCCGGCCCGGTTCGTCCTGGTCGGCACCATGAATCCGGAAGAGGGCGAACTTCGCCCGCAGCTGCTCGACCGTTTCGGCCTGACCGTGGATGTCACCGCCTCCCGCGAGGTGGATGTGCGAATGGCCGTGGTGCGGCGGCGGCTCGACTACGAGGCCGACCCCGCGGGTTTCGCCGCTGCCTACGCTCCCGCGGATGCCGAGATCGCCGACCGCATCCTCATCGCGCGGGACCGGCTGCCGGGGACCGCACTCGACGATGTGGAGTTGCGCCGGATCGCCGCGGTCTGCGCGTCCTTCGACGTCGACGGGATGCGCGCGGACCTGGTGGTCGCCCGGACCGCCACCGCCCACGCCGCCTGGTGCGGGCGGGACGCGGTGACCGCGGAGGATGTGCGGATCGCGGCCGAGCTGGCGCTGCCGCACCGCCGCCGCCGGGACCCGTTCGACGAACCGGGCATCACCGCCGAACAGCTGGACGAGGCGATGCGCGACGCGGCCGAACAGGCCGGTGACGGCGCCGCCGAACAGACGGGAGGTCAGGACGAATCCCCGGCCGGCGAGCAGCCGAGCGGATCGGACACCGGTGACGGGTCCCCGCCGCCCGACGATGACCCCGACGGCCCCGGTGGCGGTGCGGGCCGGCCGGAGGAGGGTTCCGGCGAGAAGGCCGGGAACTCCGGCGGCCCGTCCGGTACCGGGCAGACCTCGGCCCCGGTCGCGGCGCCGGTGCGACCGCCGCGCTGGGAGGTAGCCGGTCTGGGCGAGGGCGCCCCCGGCCGTCGCTCGCGCGCCCGCACCCGGCAGGGCCGGGTCGTCAACGCGACCGCCGACCTGGCCGGTGGCCTCCACCTGCTCGGCACATTGCAGGCCGCGGCACCACAGCAGTGGGCCCGCGGCCGCCGTACCGGACCGCTGCGGCTGGCCGCACCGGACTTGCGGGGCGCGTACCGGGAAGGGCGCGAAGGCAATCTGGTCGTGTTCGTGGTGGACACCTCCGGCTCCATGGCAGCCCGCGATCGGCTGTCGGCGGTGACCGGGGCGGTGCTCACCCTGCTGCGTGACGCCTACCAGCGGCGCGACAAGGTCGCGGTGATCTCGGTCCGCGGGAGCGAGGCCGAACTGGTGCTGCCGCCGACCTCGTCGACCGATATCGCGGTCCGCCGGCTCAGCGGGCTGCGCACCGGCGGGAAGACTCCGCTCGCCGCGGGTTTGCAGAAGGCCCGCGAGGTGGTGCGCCGGGAACGGGTCCGCGATCCCCGGCGCCGTCCCATGCTGGTGCTGCTCACCGATGGGCGGGCCACCGGCGGCACCGACCCGGTCCGGCGGGCCCGGGCGGGCGCGGACCGGCTGGCCCGCGACGGTGTCACCTCGATCGTCGTCGACTGCGAACGCGGCCTGGTCCGGCTCGGCCTGGCGGCCGAACTGGCGGCGGCGCTGCGCGGCACGATGGTCCGGCTCACCGAGCTGACCGGTTCGGCGGTGGCCGATGCGGTCCGGGCCGGTACCCCGGGAGCACACACCCGGGCGGCGTAATCTGTCGCCGCCGATCGACCGCGAATCCGAGGAAACCGAGGAGATCCCATGCCCCAAGGGGTGCCGGAGAATGTGCCCGACGACGGGCTCACCACACGTCAGCGGCGCAATCAGCCGGTGCTCGCCGTCCATACGGGTCCGGGCAAAGGCAAGTCCACCGCGGCGTTCGGAATGGCGTTGCGGGCCTGGAACCAGGGTTTCGATCTCGCGGTCTTCCAGTTCGTGAAAAGCGCCAAATGGAAGGTCGGTGAGGAGGCGGTCTTCCGCGAGCTGGGCCGGCTGCACGAGGACACCGGGGCGGGTGCGCCGGTGCAGTGGCACAAGATGGGTGAGGGCTGGTCGTGGAGCCGCAAAGCCGGCACCGAAACCGATCATGCCGCCGCCGCGCTCGCCGGGTGGCAGGAGATCGCGCGCCGCTTACAGGCCGAGGAACACCGGTTCTACGTCCTGGACGAGTTCACCTACCCGCTGAAATGGGGCTGGGTCGACGTGGACGAGGTGGTCGAAACCCTGCGGCTACGACCCGGGAACCAGCATGTCGTGGTGACCGGGCGGGATGCCCCACCGGCGTTGATCGAGGCCGCCGACCTGGTCACGGAGATGACGAAGGTGCGCCACCCTATGGACGCCGGTCGTAAAGGGCAGCGAGGTATCGAATGGTGACGTGTGCCGGCGGATGGTCCACCCCGGGGCGCGGGCCCGCGGGTATGCCGCGATGAGTACCGGGGCCGCCGGGGTCGTGCTGGCCGCACCGGCCTCGGGCAGCGGTAAGACCACCGTGGCGACCGGATTGATCGGCGCCCTGCGCCGGGCCGGGCACCGGGTCGCCCCGTTCAAAGTGGGGCCGGACTACATCGACCCCGGCTACCACGGTCTGGCCGCCGGACGACCGGGCCGCAACCTCGACCCGGTACTGGTCGGGCGGGACCGGATCGCACCCCTGTACCGCCATGGGTCCCGCGACTGTGATCTCGCGGTGGTCGAAGGGGTGATGGGCCTGTTCGACGGCCGGATCGATGACCGGTCCGCCGATCCGGTCGCCGAGGGTTCCACGGCTCAGGTCGCCGGCCTGCTCGGCCTGCCGGTGATCCTGGTCGTGGACGCGCGCGGGCACAGTCAGAGCCTGGCCGCGCTGCTGCACGGTTTCGCCACGTTCGATGCCGGGGTCCGGCTGGGCGGTGTCATCCTGAACCGGGTGGGCAGCGAACGCCACGAACAGGTGCTCCGCGCCGCCTGCGACCGGGTCGGGCTTCCCGTCCTCGGCGCCCTGCCGCGGCTGGCCGAGCTCGAGGTCCCGTCCCGGCATCTCGGCCTGATCCCGGCGGTCGAGCACGGCAGCGCGGCGAGGCGCGCGGTCGACGCCATGACCGACCTGGTCGCCCGCCATATCGACCTGCCCGCCGTCGCCGCCTCGGCCGTATCGCCGGGACCCGGCACCGTATGGGACGCCGCCGGGGAGTCGGTGGGGGGCGAAACCACCGCGAGCGACCCGGATCCGGTGATCGCGATGGCCGGTGGGCCCGCGTTCACCTTCGGCTACGCCGAGCACCGGGAGTTGCTCACCGCGGCGGGCGCCGAGGTCGTCGTCTTCGATCCGCTGCACGATCCGCTGCCGGCCGGTGCCGCCGGACTGGTGCTGCCGGGTGGATTCCCCGAAGAGCACGCGGAAGCGCTGGCCGCCAACGCTGTCCTGCGGTCCGCGGTGGCCGCGCAGGCCCGGCAGGGAATGCCGGTGCACGCCGAATGCGCCGGCCTGCTGTACCTCACCGAGTCCCTGGACGGCCATCCGATGGCCGGGGTCCTCGACGCCGTCGCCGAATTCGGTCCCCGCCTGACTCTGGGCTACCGCGAGGCCGTCGCGCTGGCCGATTCCCCGCTGTGGCGGGCCGGGGAACGGGTGTTCGGCCACGAATTCCACCGGACCCGGCTTGTCACGCCGGGCACCCGGCCCCCGGCCTGGGGGTGGCATACCGGTCAGGGACAGGTCCGTGAAGGCGCGCTCGTACACCAGGTACACGCGTCCTATCTGCACACCCATCCCGCGGGGAACCCGGCCGCGGTACACCGTTTCGTCGTCGCCGCCCGCGTCCACCGGCAGGCGCGGACCGCCGCACCTGCCCGGTGACCTCCCCGGACTCGGCGCCCCCGGCCCGACTGGCTGTCGGCCTCGGCATGCGACCCGGCCTGCCCGCCGACCGCATCCTGGCGGCGCTGGCGGCGGCGTTGCCGGATGCGCACATCGCCTGCCTGGCAACGCTCGACCGCCGCGCCGAAGAGCCGGGACTATGCCGGGCCGCCGCGGCACTGAGGGTTCCGCTGCACGGTTTCCCGGCCGATCAGCTCGCGACAGTACGAGTGCCGAACCCCTCCGAGCGCGTGGCTGCGGCGCTCGGCATACCGGGTGTGGCCGAAGCCGCGGCACTGCTGGCCGGCAACGGTGCCTTGATCGTGCCGCGGCGGGTGGTATCGGGAGTGGTGATCGCAGCGGCCGCTGTGGGCTGAAGGTTCGGTGCCGGTGCCGTCCCGGCGGTACGCACGAGGACTCGCGCCGTCGGCGCGGCAACTGCCGCGGCACTGTCGTGTTCGGCTCGATGGGTGCGGCTGCTCACCATAATCGGGAGGCGAGCCATATTTCGGTCACGATCCGGCCTCGTCGGCCGAACGCCATGGCGACCTGGTCCGGCTGACCGTCGATGTCGAGCAGAGCGACAGCCCCGTGATCGAACTGCCGGGCACGGAACTCCGAGGGCTCCTTGTCAGAGCCGAGGGTGACCTGGTCGATTTCCATGCGCTGGCAGCCGATTGGGCCGCCCGGCAACTACCCGACTACGCGTCCCCGGTTACGGCCGCCCTCCTGCGCGTCCTACGCCTGGGCCCGCCCGGGGAGAGCCCGCCGGCTCGGGCCGACCCCCCTTGAGCGTCAGGGCGCTACCGAGAGCAGGTCAGCGAAACCGGAGGGGTCGTGGCGGCCGATGCTGGCGTGTTCGAACAGGCCCCAGCCTTCGGCGTCACCGCAGCGGGCGTGGGCGATATGGTCGGTGACGCCCCACGGGATACGGCCGGCGATGGCCGGGTCGGTGAGGTCGTATCGGTCGGCCGACGACCAGTCGCGTCCCTTCCACTGGCCGTGCTGCCAGTCGGGGTCGCCGCCGTAGCCGCAGCCGATGTGCAGCGGTATTCCGGTGACCGTGCGGATATCGATGGTCAGCGGTTTCCCGTCGGGCGTGCGCAGTTCCAGGCTCGCGGCCGCCGGATGGCGCGTCCCGGACAGGTAGTCGATGGTGATCCGCGGCCAGCCCAGCTGCTCGACCGAACCGTCCGGGAATACCCGGACCGCGTCGTTGAGGGTGCGGTAGCCGTCGGGGTTCTCCTGGATGATCACCACGATCGCGAAATCGTCGAATCGCAGCGGTACGTACAGCCACCAGAAACCGCCGGCGCTCTCGGCCGCGGCCCGGCCCGCCGGCTCGGCCTCGCCGACCGGGCGGATACCCCAGGACCGGTCCCGCGTTCCCAGCCACGACTCCGGGGCGACCGCGATATCCTCGCCGCCGACCGAGATCGTCCCCGCCCAGGAGCCGACCTGCGCGAAACGCGAGGCATCGAGCGTCGGGCGGTTCCCGGCCAGCATCACATGCGGCTGTTCCTGCACCGCCGGGAACGAGCCGGTCCAGGTGAGGTCCAGGCCGAGCTCGTCGTGGTCGCAGACGACCCGGATCCGGCGCAGCGGTTCCACCACTTCGATCCGGTACCCGCCCACCGCCATATCCAGGCCGCGGTCGGTGAGCGCGTCGGAGAAACGCACCGTGGTGATCTCGTCACCGCGGCGCAGCGCCGCATAGGCATCGGTGACACCGAGATTCGGGTACACGCCGAAGCCGGTGACCAGCATGATCGCGCCGTCCCGGTTGTGCGCGTTGAGATAGCTGCGGTCGTAGAAGTTGCGGTCGCTGGTTGCCGCCCGGTTGATCGGCAGCGGGGTCTGGTGGATCGGATATTCGTCCAGCGGTCCGGGAGCCGAAGCCGGTGTGTGCGCGGTGGTTTCGCTCATATCAGTCCCATCCGTAGGTGCCGTCGAGCATGGCTTCCAGGGTGGCGCGGTGCATGATGTAGTCGTCGCGGTCCGCGGGGGCGGTGTCCTCGCCCATATGGATCATCCGGCGTTTGATCCGGGCCATCACGATCGCGTGGCGCAGGGCCGCATAGGTCAGGTGGAAGTCCAGGTTCCGCACGGTGTGACCGCTGAACTGTTCATACCGGGCGACCACCGCGTCGCGGCGCAGGAAATCGGGCAGCCCGGGCATATCGAAACCGGTGGCGATGTCCTGGAAGAAGCGGTGCAGGAAGATCATCCAGGCCAGGTCCAGTTCGCGGGGGCCCAGTGCGGCCATCTCCCAGTCCAGGACCGCGATCGGCGTGCAGCCGTCGTAGATGATATTGCCGGGCCGGGCATCGCCCCAGCTCAGGACATCCGGGCCGGGGTCGTCGGGAAAGTTGCGCTCGAGCCAGTCGAAAGCCCGCTCGATCAACGGGATCTCGAATCCGTCGTCCGCCAGTGCCCACTGATACCAGTCCCGCTGGGCGGTGAGGTGCCGGCGCAGTGCGGACCCGGGACCGGCCAACTCCGGAAAGCGGCGGGCGGGTTCGGTGATCGCGTGGATCCGGGCGAGGATATCGAGGGTGTTGCGGGTCAGTTCGTCCCGTTCGGCGACCGTGGCGTCGTACAACCAGCCCGCGAACACATACGGCGGGTTGTCCTCGGGGATCCTCCCGGCCACCCGGTCCATCACGAAGAACGGCGCGCCGCAGACGCCGCTGTCGGTTTCCAGCCAGTGCAGTCGCGGTACCGGCACATCGGTGTGGGCGGCGATTTCGCTGATGATCCGGTATTGCAAGGGCAGATCGTAGTCCTGGAACACCGGGAAGGCGTCCGCCTCCGGCTCCATCCGCGCGACGTAGGAGCCTTGCCGTGGTGCACCGCCGACCTTCCACTGCGCGTCGAACAGCACCGACGCGCTGGACAGCCCACCGGACTGCGGCCGGCTCAGCGCGGTGATCACCGGCGGTTCGTCGGCCGCCACCCGCGTCTGCAGCCAGCCGGTGAGTTGTCCGGCGAGCATGTCCAGATCGCGTGCACTGGTGGTGAGCTGCATATGTTCGGTGGGGTCTATCTCGTCGGGCATCGTCGTCCTCCTGCCGCCATCGGCCACGGTCCGCGGGCGGACTCGGGCAGCGCTCGAGTGCTGGTGGCAAGGGGGAATTCCGGCCGCCCGCGTGCCGCAGACTGTAACGCGTTTCAGTCCGAGGGGGAGACGATTCGGCCGATCCCCGGGCCGCCGGATCCTCGTTATCGCCACACGTCCGGGGTGCGCCGACCATAATCCCCAGCACGGCGGGGTACCGAGACCGGCCGGATCCACGCAGGAGGTAGTGAATGGAGTCGACCTGTCGCAGGTATCCGGACCCGATAGCCGGACCTACCGGTGGGCGATCCCGAGGCCGGTCGTGAAACGCGTCCGTGAGGGGTTCGCCTACGCCGCTGCGGCCGTTCTGCTCCTGGTTCTCGGCGCCGCGATACGCCCGCTGTTCACCGACGACCCGGCGCCCCCGGAAATACTGTCGGCCGCCGAGCTGGGATTCGTCCAGGACATGGCCACCCACCACCATCAGGCATTGATCATGGTGCAGCGCCTCGATCCCGGTGTCACGCCCGCCGTCCGGCAGCTGGCCCAGCAGATCGACGACACCCAGCGATCCGAAATCGGTACGCTGCTGGGCTGGCTGCGGCTGGCCGGAGCCTCGCCGGCCAACCCGGACCCGATGGGCTGGATGCCCGAACGGTCCCACGGTGGCCACGCCGCGCACGACCCGCAATCCGCAACCATGCCCGGTATGGCCACCCGGGAGCAGCTCGACGCCCTGTCCGCGGCCCGTGGCAACGACGCGGCCGTGCTGTTCCTGACGCTCATGGACAGCCACCATCAAGGGGGTATCGCCATGGCCCGGGTAGCCGACGCGATGCTCACCGGGGGAGTCGTGAAACAGGTCGCCCGCGAGATGATCAGCGCACAAACTCAGGAATCGGGTCTGATGGCCCTGCTGCTGGCGCAACTCGAAGCGGCCCAGCCCGGCTGAGCGGAATGAACCCGCGGCGCAAGCGGTTGCGGATGATCATGAGTGCGATCCAGCTGTCCGACACCTTGAAGAAGTACATCGATGAGAACCGGTTGTTCGTCACCGTGGCCACTGTCGGCCGGGACGGGCACCCGCATCTGACTGTCACCTGGCTCGATCGCGACGGCGACGAACTGCTCTACTCCACCACCACCGATCGGGTCCAGGGCAAGAACTTGGCCCGCGACCCCCGGATCTCGGTCCTGATCACACCGCCGGACAATCCGTACGTCTACGCCGAGGTCAAGGGCACCGCCACCCTGACACCGGACCCCGAACTGCTTCTCGGTAACCGTATCTCGCGAAAGTACACCGGCAAGGACTATGCCGACTTTAATCCGGATGCTGTGAACGACGGCCCCCGCGTGATGGTCCGGATCACTCCCACCAAGGTCACCGGACGGTTGTGAAACCGGAAGGTCGCGGCGCCCGGCAGAGCAGCGAATCCGAATTCGGCGGGCGTGAACACCGGTGTGCCCGGCCCTGAGGCAGAGCGCCTGACTCAGTTCCGGGCGGCGGGTGGCGCGGCCGGAGATCAGGCGGCCTGGGCCTCGTCCTGGGCGTGCTGGGCGCGGGCCACTTCCGCGGCGGTGTAGCGCAGGGTCAGCGCGATCAGGCCGACGAGCAGCGCGCCGCAGGCGGCCACGAACATGGCCAGGGTGTACCCGTCGCCGAGGGCGGTGATCTCGGCGGGAGTCATCTGGGCGGGTTTGCCGTCGGTGCCGCCCTCGGACAGGGTCCGGGAGGCGGCCAGCGGGGTGAGGACGCCGATGGCGATCGGGGTGCCGAGGTTGAGGAACATCTGGCCGATCGCCGACAACGGGCCGATCTCGTCCGGTGGGACCCCGACCAGGACGCACAGCGGGATCAGCACCATGGCGACGCCGATCCCGAAACCGATCACCAGGAACAGCGGCAGCAGGGTGGTCCAGTAGCCGACGCCGCCGTCCAGCGTCGAGCCGTAACCCAGCCCGGCCACCAGCACCACCGCCGCGCCCACCAGCAGCCAGCGAGGCGCGATATGCAGCGCCAGGCGGGTGGCGATCGCGCTGCCGACACCGACGCCGACGGTGAACGGGATGAACGATATACCGGCCACCAGTGGGCTGTAGCCCACCACGTTCTGGACGAACAGGCCCGCGAAATAGGTGGTGGCGCCCAGGATGCCGCTGGCGAGCAGGATCACCACGAAGGTGGCGACGCGGTCGCGGCTGTCGAACAGCGTCCACGGCAGCAGTGGGTTGTCCACCGAACGTTCCGCGAGAACGAAAACCGGCAGCAGCACCGCGCCGGCGATCAACGTCCCGTAGACCAGCGGATCGCCCCAGCCGAGTTCCGGTCCCTCGGTGGCACCCCAGACGATGAGGGCGCACGCCAAGGTGCCGAGGAAAGCGCCGCGCACATCCAGCGTGAGACGGTGATGGCCGGTATCGCGCAGCGCGACCAGTGCGCCGATCACGATGAGCGCGCCGATCGGCACATTGATCAGGAAGATCCACCGCCAGCTCGCCTCGGTGAGCGCCCCGCCGATCACCAGCCCGCCGACCGAGCCCAGCGCGACCATGGATCCGAAGATGGCGAAGGCCTGGTTGCGTACCTTCCCGGGCGCGAATGTGCTTGCGACCAATGCGAACGCGGTGGGGGCGGCGAGCGCGGCGCCCGTGCCCTGGAAGGCGCGCGCGGCGACGAGCATCTGCTCGCTCTGCGCCAGCCCGCACAGCATCGAGGCCAGCGTGAACAAGCCGACCCCGAGCACGAACATGCGCCGGCGGCCGAAGGAGTCGCCGATCCGGCCGCCGAGGAGCATCAGTCCCGCGAAAGGCAGACCGTAGGCAGTGATGGTCCAGGCGCTGCCCGAACTGGACAGGCCCATTTCCTCCTGCAGCCGCGGCAGTGCCAGGATCACGACGGTGCCGTCCAGCACCACCATCAGCTGTAACCCGCTCAGCACGAGAATGGCGAGACCGAACGCTCGCTTCGTCACGGGATACTGCACAGCTGGGGGGTTATCGAGCACAGTGGGTCACTGTAACCGACCGGTAGCGTCGGCGACGGGGGCGGCGGTGAACCCGGCCGTGGGCCCGATCACAACGATCGCGGGCGGCCGGATGCCCTCGTCGCGGACGCGTTCGGCGACGTCCGCGAGCGTCGCCCGCAGAACCCGCTGGCCACGCAGCGTGCCCTCCTGGATCACCGTCGCGGGGGTATCGGCTGGGCGGCCGCCCTCGCGCAGCACGGTCGCGAACTGCGCTATCCGCTCCACCGCCATCATGAGAACGAGAGTGCCGCGCAGGCGCGCCAGGGCGGGCCAGTCGACCAGCGAATCCGGATGGTCCGGCGGAATATGCCCGCTGACCACCACGAACTCATGGGTCACGCCGCGATGGGTGACCGGGATACCGGCGGCGGCCGGGACCGAGATCGGACTCGTCACGCCCGGGACCACGGTCACCGGCACGCCGGCCTCGACGCAGGCCTCGAGTTCTTCGTACCCGCGTCCGAAGACATAGGGGTCGCCGCCCTTGAGCCGGACCACGAATTTGCCCGCCCGTGCGCCTTCGACGAGCGCCGTATTGATCGCGTCCTGTGCCATCGCGCGCCCATAGGGGATCTTGGCCGCGTCCACGACCTCCACATCCGGGCCGAGTTCGGCGAGGAGTTCCGGCGGGGCCAGCCGGTCGGCGACCACCAGATCGGCGCGGGCCAGCAGCCGCCGGCCCCGCACGGTGATCAGATCCGGATCGCCGGGCCCGCCGCCGACCAGTGCGACGCCGGGCGTCATCGGGGTCGCGTCGTCGGTCACGACACCCGACTGCAGTGCTTCCAGCAGTGCGGTACGGACGGCCGCCGAACGCCGGTGCCGGCCGCCGGCGAGCACCCCCAGGGTCATGCCGTCGTAGCGGGCGGTCGCGGGGGTGACCGCGGTACCGGATTGTGCGTGATCGGCGCGTACACAGAAGACCCGGCGTCGCGTCGCCTCGGCGACGACGGCGGCATTGGTCTCCGGTTCGTCGGTGCAGGCGATCGCGTACCAGGCGCCGTCGAGATCACCATCGGCGTAATCGCGCAGCGTGAGTGAGATCTGCCCGCCGGTGGCCATACCCTCGACCGCGGGCGTGGCCTCCCGGGTGATCACTTCCACGGCGGCGCCGGAGGCGATGAGCAGGCCCAGCCGCCGCTGCGCCACGGTGCCGCCCCCGACGACAACGACCCGCCGGCCGTTCAGATCGAGTCCCACCAGGTAGTTCGAATCCCCGGAGGACAGGTTGTCGGTATCGGCTGACGTGTTCGGCACAAGGTGCGAGCCTACGTCCCGGGAACCGGATCGCCGCAGCCGCCCGCCGGAGCGGTCGCGGGCAGAGTGGTGGGGCCTCGTCCCCGGCCTGCCCGAGTTATGTGAGGACGATCAGCTCGCTGTCGGACGCGACTTCGGTGCGCAGCCCCGCCTTCCGGGCGACCCGGGCGAGCGCCCGGATATCGGTGGGCTCGGCCCGGGTCAGGACCAGAGCGCGGGCCAGCAGGCCCTTGTGGTGTTTGTTGAAGTGACTGACCACCGTGCGCGACCCGTCGTCGTGTTCGGTCAGCACGGTCGCGGCGACCGCGCCCGGGACCCGGCCGAGCTGCTGGTAGGTGCCCGACCGCAGGTCCACCACCAGCTCGCCGGCGGTTGCCTCGGCCAATGCCGGTCCCAGACTGTCCCGCCAGACCGCGGCCAGCGTCGGGCGGCCGGGCAATTTCGATCCGCCCGACAGCCGGTAGGCCGGGATCGGGTCGCCCGCCCGGACCACGCCGAACAGCGCCGAACCGATCGCGAGCCGCGCCTCGGCTTTGGCGCGCTGCGCCCGGGTGAACGCCGCGGCGTCCAGTGCGTCGTAGAGGACGCCGGTGTAGCGCTCCAAGGCGGGCCGGGTGGGCGAGCTGCGCAGGGCGGCGTTGCGCGCCAGCTCGGGTTCGGCGTTCTTGCCGAGACCGAGCGCTACGCGGGCCGCGTCCGGATCGCCGGCCAGTTTCACCAGCTCGTCGACCAGCTCGTCGCGGATCCCGGTGAGCGATTCGAAAGCCAGCGCATCCAGGTCGAGCGGGCCGCCGGCACCGCCGTCGGATTTGGTTTCGGAAGGGGGCAACAGCACCAGCACGAGCGGTTACGGTACCGGTCGCCCGTGTCCGCCGCGGAGTCACCGGTGGGCGGGCCCCTATCTCCCCAACGCACCGAGTGCACGATCCGGGTGAGCGGAGGGCTCGGGCGACCGAGTGCGCAGCCGGCCCCGAACCCGGCTCAGCCGACGGTCCCGGAACGAGTTCAGCGGACGGCTTCGAGGAACTCCCGGGTGCGTTCGTGAACGGGTGCGTTGAAGATCTGGTCCGGCGGACCCTCCTCGAGGATCCGGCCGTGATCGAACATCAGCACCCGATCGGAGACATCGCGGGCGAATCCCATCTCGTGCGTGACGATGAGCATGGTGATATCGGTGGTTTCGGCGAGTTCACGCAGGACATCGAGCACCCCGCCCACCAATTCCGGGTCGAGAGCGGAGGTCACCTCGTCGAGCAGCATGACCTTCGGGTCCATGGCACAACAGCGCGCGATCGCGACCCGCTGCTGCTGCCCACCCGACAACTGCGACGGATGTGCCTTCGCCTTGTCCGACAACCCGACCATCTCGAGCAGGTCCATGGCCCGCCGGTTCGCTTCGTCGCGGGATTTGCCCAGTACGTGGATCGGCGCCTCGGTGATGTTCTCCAGGACGTTCATATTGGGGAACAGATTGAACTGCTGGAAAACCATCCCGACCTGTTTGCGCACCTCCCGGAGATGTTTCTCGCGGGCGGGCACCAGTTTGGTGCCGCGCTGTTCGTGCGTGAGCAGCTCACCGTCGACCCGGATAGTGCCGCTGCTCACGGTTTCCAGGGTCATCAGCAGGCGCAGGATGGTGGTCTTCCCGGAACCCGACGGGCCGATCAGGGTCACCTTCTCGCCGCGCTGGACGGTGAAGTCGAGCTGGTCGAGCACCGTCAGGTCGCCGAAGCGTTTGACCACGCCGTCGAATTCGATCATCGGCCGCGTGGGTGCGTCGCCGGCGGGCTCCGGATCAGTAGTAGGCAAGTCGCTTCTCCAGTCTTCTGATCAGCACGGAGGTCGGATAACTGGCCACCAGGAAGAACACGCCGGCCAAGGTCATCGCCTCGAGATATGCGTAATTACGTCCCCCGAATTGCTCTGCGGCGGTAACCAGCTCGACCACCGTGATGGCGAACAGGAACGGGGTGTCCTTGAACATCGACACCGCGTTGGTGCCGAGGGCGGGCACACTGGCCCGGATCGCCTGCGGCAGGACCACCGCCCGCCAGGTGCGCACCGGGGGCAGCGACAGCGCCCGCGCGGCCTCCCACTGGCCCGGCGGTACCGATTCGATTCCGGCCCGGTACACCTCCGCCAGATATCCGGCGTAGTGGATACCGAGTACCACGACCCCGATCTGCAGGGCCGAGAACTGCGGCAGCAGTGCATAGGCGAAGAGCAGCTGCACGACCAGCGGGGTGAACCGGATGAATTCACTCACCGCGTGCACCGGTACGGCGATCCAGCGAGGCAGCGAACGCCGGATGATCGCGACAGCGAGCCCGAGGACCGCGGCGATCGCGAAACCGAGCACCGTCGCCAGCAGAGTGATCTTGAACCCGTCCCACAGGACAGGCAGCGCATCAGCCGCCCGTTCCCAACTCCATTCCACCGTCACGGTGCCACCTTTCCACCAGGTACATGCGGTCGGCGGAGGCCGGAGCGAAGGTAACGCATCGTGGCACCTTTGCCGGACTGGTGCACGCGGTCAGCGGAGGCCGCAGCGGAGGCGGAGGTATCGCAGTATCGCATCACGGTGCCACCTTCCGCGGTGCGGGCCCGGTGTCGGCGGCCGTGTCCAGCGATTTGTCGGGTGCCAGTCGCAGGACGTCACGCAGGGAGGGGCCGCGGCCCAGCTTGTGTTTGGCTCGTGCCTCTACGAGGTTCATTCCGAGACTGAGCAGATAGGCGATCACGAAGTAGATGAGGAGGCCGACGCCGTAAGCGAACAGCGTGTCGCCGGTGCTGTCCCGCAGTTTCGACGTCTCGAATGTCAGGTCCTGCAGCGTGATGTAGGAAGCGACCGCCGTGCCCTTCAACAGATGTACGAGCAGGTTGCCCAGTGGGGGGATCATCAGCGCCCAGGCCTGCGGGAACAGCACCCGGCGCAATCGCTGCCAGGGGCTGAATCCCAGCGCGACCGCGGCCTCGGTCTGGGCCTTCGGTACTGCGTTCAGGGCTCCGCGCACCACTTCCGCGCCGTACGCGCCGTAATTCAGGCCCAGCGCCAGGATCCCGCAGAACACGGGATCGAGCTGATAGCCCAGCAGCGGCAGCACGTAATACAGCCAGAACAGCTGCACCAGCAGGGAAGTCCCCCGGAAGAACTCGATCAGAACCCGGGCGGACCCGCGCACCACCAGGTTGTGGACACGGACCGTTGTGCCCAGTGCCAGTGCGAGAACGAAGGCCAGCAGCGCCCCGCCGGCGGTGAGTTCGAGGGTGACCAGGATTCCGTCGCCGATCCGTGGCAGCGCCTCGACGAGAGCGTCGAGATGGTTCACCGGACGCGTCCCCTCCCCGGCCCCGGCAGGCCGGAAAGGTTCGGCGCCGCTATCGAATTGTGGTAGAGCACGATCAGATATCGCCCGCGCACAGCTTGGCGGTGGTCAGTTCCGGATCGGGCAGTTCGGCCTCGGTGAAGCCGTACTCACCGACGATCGAGAGGTACTTGTCCTTATCCGAGGTGATCTTGGCCAACTCCGCGTTGTAGGCATCGAGCAGATCCTTGTCGTCGGTGCGGAACACCGTACCGCCCGCACCGACCTGCGGTTTCCCATCGATTTCCGCGACGAAGGATTTGGTGACCTCCACCGGCGCGTCCGGGTTGTGGTCGGCCAGCCAGTTCAACGAGATCGCGGTGAGGGCGAAAACATCGGAGCGGCCCGAGGTGACGGCATCCATACCGTCCTGGGGCGAGCCGACCTGGGTGGCGTCGATACCGAGCGAGGTGGCGTAATCCGATTCGATCGCGCCCGTCATCGCCGCCATCTTGGCGCCTTTGTCCTTGATCGACTGCATATCGGTGAGCCCGAGCGGGTTGCCCTTCTTCACCATCAACGCGGTGGTGTACATGAACTCCGGTTCGCTGAAGGCGGCTTGGCTGCACCGGTCCGGCAGGATCGACATGCCCGCGCTCACCGCGTCGAAGCGCTGTGCCTGCAGACCCGGTATCAGGGCACCGAAATCGGTTTGCACGCCGTCGACCGTCTCGATCCCGAGGTTGCGGAAGATCTCCCGGTGCAGGGCGACCGTCGCGCCGGTCAGCTGCCCGTTCTCCTCGAACGAGTACGGTGCCTCGCCGGCGAATCCGACGGTGATCGCGCCCTTGTCCTTCAAGGACTGCAGGAGTTCCCCGCTGGCCGCCGTATCGGTTTTGGTGCACCCCACCAGCGATCCCGCGGTCAGCACCGCTCCCGCGAGGACTGCGATTGCGCGCGCCCTTGATTTCTTGGTTCCCATCACGGCCGACCTTTCCACGGGGCGCTGACGCAGGTTGTCCCGTGTCGTTTTCGGCGCTGGGGTGCACACAGGTCAGCGGCCATTTTCAGTTTGCTCAGGAATTACTCAGGAAATCCCGGTGGACAGAACCCTAGTGGTGTCCGGTACCGACTCTCGGGGTCGCAATGAATCCGCAAAGAGAAGTTCAATATTTGTATATAAAAAAGTTATCCAAACGTATTTGTATTGTTATTCGGTGCGGGCGTACCGAACTGCCCGGAAAGGCCCTCCGACCGGCGGCGACCCACCTCTGGGGCGGAAGAGGTAATGGGGTGTCGGCCCGGATCGGGCAGGGGCTACGCTGAGCAACCGTGATCACCCGCCTCTCCCGCCTCTTCCTCCGTACGTTGCGCGACGACCCCGCCGACGCCGAGGTGCCCAGCCACAAGCTGCTGGTGCGCGCCGGTTATGTGCGCCGGATCGCGCCGGGTGTGTACTCGTGGCTGCCGCTGGGCCTGCGGGTACTGCACAAGGTGGAGGAGGTGGTGCGCGAAGAAATGAACGGCATCGGCGCGCAGGAGATCTCACTCCCGGCGCTGCTGCCCCGCGACCCCTACGAGGCCACCAACCGCTGGACCGAATACGGCGACAGCCTTTTTCGCCTGCAGGACCGCAAGGGTGCCGATATGCTGCTCGGCCCCACCCACGAGGAGCTGTTCACGCTCACCGTCAAGGGTGAGTACAACTCCTATAAAGACCTGCCGGTCACCCTGTATCAGATCCAGGCCAAGTACCGCGACGAGGAACGCCCCCGCGCCGGCATCCTGCGCGGCCGCGAATTCATCATGAAGGACTCCTACTCCTTCGACCTCGACGAAGCGGGCCTGAAGGCGAGCTATACCGCGCACCGCGAGGCCTACCAGCGTATTTTCGACCGGCTCGGCGTGAAGTACGTGATCGTCGCCGCCACCTCCGGCGCCATGGGCGGTAGCGCCTCCGAGGAGTTCCTGGCCGACAGTCCGGTCGGCGAGGATACCTACGTCGTCTGCCGGGAATCCGGTTACGCGGCGAATGTGGAGGCCGTGGTGACCCCGGCTCCCGAACCGCTGCCCCTGGAGGGGCAGCCCGAGGCGATCGTGCACGACACCCCGGACACACCCACGATCGCGACCCTCGTCGACTGGGCCAACGCCGCCGGGATCGCGGATCTGCTGGGTCGCCCGGTCACGGCCGCGGACACCTTGAAGAACGTCATGGTGAAACTGCGGCATCCCGACGGGAAAACCGAGATCGTCGGCATCGGGGTGCCGGGAGACCGGGAAGTCGACGACAAGCGGATCGGCGCCTCGGTGGAACCGGCCGAGGTCGAACTGCTCACCGACACCGATTTCGCCGAGAACCCCTTCCTGATCAAGGGATATATCGGGCCGAAGGGGCTGCAGGCCAACGGTATCCGCTACCTCGTCGACCCCCGCGTGGTCAGCGGAACCTCGTGGATCACCGGCGCCGATTCCCCCGGCAAGCATGTGGTCGGCCTCGTCGCCGGCCGCGATTTCACCCCGGACGGCACCATCGAGGCCGCGCAAGTGCGCGACGGTGACCTCTCGCCCGACGGCCGCGGGCCGCTGGTCTCGGCGCGCGGTATCGAGATCGGCCATATCTTCCAGCTCGGCTACAAGTACACCGATGCCTTCGGGGTCGACGTTCTCGGCGAGAACGGCAAACCGGTGCGGCTCGTCATGGGCTCGTACGGTATCGGTGTCTCGCGCATGGTGGCGGTGATCGCGGAACAGCAGCACGACGACAAGGGCCTGCGCTGGCCGTCCGAGGTCGCGCCCTACGACGTGCACGTGGTGATCGCCAACAAGGACGAGGCCGCCCGCGCGGGCGCCGAAGAGGTCGTCGCCGCGCTGGACGCCCAGGGCCTGGACGTACTCTTCGACGACCGCACCGCCTCACCCGGTGTGAAATTCAAGGACGCCGAACTGCTCGGCATGCCGTACGTGCTGGTCATCGGCCGCGGCTGGGCCGAAGGCAAGGTCGAGCTGCGCGACCGCTTCACCGGCGAGACCCTCGAGATCCCGGCCGATTCCGCCGTTCCGACGGTCGTTTCCCGGATCCGCGGCTGACCGAACGGATCTCGCCCGGTGGCCGGTCTTCCCCCGGGATACCGGCCACCGGAGCAGTGTGCTCAGTGGGCGACCGATAGCTCCGTCAGTTTCCGGGCGGCGTCGTGGACTGCCGCCGCGGCATTCTGCTGCCCGGTGATGGAGTAGCTGACGATCGCACCTTCGTGCAGGCTCAGCAGTTGCACCGCGACGGTGGCGTGATCGGCGGCGCCCGCGTCGATCAGGAGCCGGTCGAACAGGTCGTACAGCCATTGCTTTTCGGCGACGATCACCTGTCTGCCCGGGTGGGCGGGATCGGGGAGTTCGGCGAACGCATTGATGAAACTGCAGCCTCTGCTGCTGCCGGGGAGCCATTCGGGGAGGACGTCGAACGGTGTCAGTACCCGATCGATCGGATCGGTGCGTTCGGCGAGACGAGCCTCGATCAGTGCCCGCCAGCGACGGTCGCGTTGTTCGAGATAGGTGACCAATAACCCGTCCTTCGACCCGAAGCGGTCGTAAAGGGTCCGTTTGGTCACGCCGGATTCGGCGGCGATCGTATCGACCCCGACCGCGTGGATTCCGCGGGTGTAGAAGAGCTCGGCCGCCGTATCGAGGATGCGCTGCGCGGCCGGCGTCAGCGTTGTCTCCGCGTCGTGCGCGGTCGTGGACATACCCGGCTCCCTTGCATTCACAGATCTGTGTACCTATGGTAGCTCCCAGAGGAACTTTACAGATCTGTGTAGTGGAGGTTGTCATGCAACGTGCAGCGCGAGGATTGGTCACCTTCTTTCGCGATTTCGCACTCGGTGTGCACCTGGCGCACGGTATCCGGCACGGCGTCCCAGCCGGCCGTGCCCGGCGGGGGCGGCGGGCGGCCGATATCCGCCGTCCGGTGGAGGGGCGCGCCGAGCAGGCGCTCGCCCGGTGCGATCAGTGCTGGAGCCCGGCTCCTTCGAGTAGCGTCCGCGTGTGATCGGCCAGGCGCCGGGCTGCGCGGGGGTCGAACGCCGCGCTCTCGATATCGACGCTGGTGTCCTGCATGAACGCGGAGAGCGATGCGGTCCGGCGATCGTCGAGGTGTCGCACGATCCGGGCGACGGCGGCGTCGACGGGTTGGCCACGCCGGCGCATATCGGCGACCGTCGTGGCATCTTCCGGTGAGTACTCGCCGGTGAACCCGGTGGCGGTCAGCCCGGGGTGCATCAAGATGTACCGGATGTGGTGACTCGGGTGGTCGCGGGTGAACGCGACCGCGAGTAGATCGCTGAGCTTGCCGCACTGATGCATGACCGCGTCCGGATCGTACGAGCGCGCGAACTGCAGGTCGTCCCAATGGATCCGGGACAGATCTCCGCCGGGGCCGGAAAGGTCCACCACCGCCGGTGCATCGGCCCGCTCCAGATTCTCGGCCAGGCCGTACGTGAGCAGATATCGACTCAGATAGAAGAGGGCGAACGAGGATTCGAACCCTTCCTCGGTCAACGCCCGGGTCGACCGGTAGTAGCGCGCGCCCAGGAACAGGAGGTCGATGACGGGGCAGGAGTCGGTCAGTGTGTCGAGAATGCGGCGGTTCTCGGCGACCAGGCTCAGATCGGCAGGGAGGAATTCGATGCGCTCGGCCGCGCCGCGGCGGGCCGCCGCTTCGAGGGCAGCGTTGCCCTTTTCCGTATTGCGCCCGATGATCACGACCCGATCCCCGCGCTCGAGATAGGACAGCGCCAGCGCCCGGCCGATGCCGTCGGTTCCGCCGGTGATTACTACGGTTCTCATCCACACTCCTTCGGTGATGCTATTCGCATACCGGTGAGACTTTCTTTCCAGACTCACGAGTCTAGTGCACCGAGGCGCAATTGTGTACTCATGAGTCTGGAAAGCTGATCCCATAGGCTTAGAATGCGAGGATGACGACGGCCGGGAACACCGCGCGACCGCGTGGTCGTATCGACAAACAGCAAGCGATCCTCGCCGCGGCGTTCGCGGTCTTCGCCCGCAGCGGATACGCCCAGACGCGGATGGACCAGATAGCCGCCGAAGCCGGGGTCGCAAAAGCCACGGTGTACAGCCACTTCGGGGACAAAGAACAGGTTTTCCGGCATGCCGTGCAGGCGCTGTCGGACGCTGCGCTGGAGTCGAATCTGGCGGTGGTCGAACAATTGGCGGACCCCGGCGCCGATCTCGGGGCCACGCTGCGGTCCGTGGGCGCCGAACTGATCCGGTGTTATTGCAGCCCGGAATCACGCGCGCTGCGGCGTCTGGTCTGCGCGGAGGCGGCGCAGTTCCCAGGTCTGACCGAGACGATGGACGAGGTCTCCGGTCGGGTCGTCCGTGCCCTGGCCGACCGGCTGGCCCGCCTCGCCCTGACCGGAACCCTGCGGATCGATGATCCGGACCTGGCCGCGGCGCAATGGGCGGCCCTGCTCACCGGCCCGCTCCGGGCGCGTTACAAGTTCGGCGCCGAGCCACTCCCGGATGCTGAGGTGCAGGCAGTAAGCGCCGGGGCTGTGACGACTTTCTTGGCAGCCTTCGGGCACTGAGTAACAAACCGGATGCGGATACGCGCAGGAGAGTGCTGTGATTCCGGCTGGTGCGCGGGGCTCTTCCGGCGCTGTCCGTGGGGCTGAACGTGCACTGGCGCCGCGGTGCTGAAGCGCGGTGGCTGCAGTGGTTTCGGTGCGATGCGCCCCAGTGTGACTACTTGTGCGGCACTCCCGTGACCAGTCCGCCGTCGACCACGAACTCGCTGCCGGTGGCGTAGGAGGATTCGTCGCTGGCCAGGAACAGGATGAACGTGGCGACCTCGGCGGATTCGGCGGGGCGGCCCAGTGGGATCGTCACCAGATCGTCGGGGATGCCCTCGGTCATCGGGGTGCGGATCAGGCCGGGGTGTACGGAGTTGACCCGGATGCCGTGCGGGGCAAGTTCGAGTGCCGCTGATTTGGCCAGGCCGCGGACGCCCCATTTGGAGGCGACGTAACCGTGGGCGAACGGGGCGCCGCGCAGTCCTTCGATGGAGGAGACATTGATGATCGACCCGCCGCCGGCGGCGATCATCGGCTCGACCGCGGCGCGCATGCCGAGGAAGGTGCCGACCAGATTCACGTCGAGGACCGCCCGGAACTTCTCCAGCGAAAGCTTGTGCAGCGGTGCGCCGTTGACGATTCCGGCATTGTTCACGAGCACATCGAGTTTGCCGAATTCGGCGGTGGCGGTGGCGGTGGCGGTATCCCACTGGTCGGGTTCGGTGACGTCCAGCGGAACGTAGCGTGCGGCGGCGCCGATCTCCGCGGCGAGTGCCTTGCCCTCGTCATGGAGAACGTCGCCGATGACCACCTGCGCGCCCTCGGCCACCAGCAGCTTCGCATGGGCCGCGCCCATACCCCGTGCGCCGCCACTGATCAGGGCGACTTTGCCGTCTACGCGTCCCATGCCGGTGACGCTACCATGAAACTGGAACACGTTCTAGACACTGTTCCGGAATAGTGTTCGGAGCTGTAAACCGCAGTGGAGCAGCGATTTCACCGCGCATGTCCCCGTATCTAGGAGAAGCAATGCCCCTTCGCGTAGTCCTCGTCGGCACCGGTAATGCCGGCCGGATCGCCCTGACCCAGCTCATCACCGACCCGCGGTTCGACCTCGTCGGTGTGGGTGTCTCCACGCCGGAGAAGGTCGGCACCGACGCGGGGGAACTCGCGGGGCTGACGGTGACCACGGGGGTGACCGCGGTCGGGGATATCGACCAGTTGCTGGCCACCCGGCCCGACTGCGCCGTGTACTGCGCGATGGGCGACACCCGTCTCGTCGAGGCGATGGGCGACGTCCAGCGCTTCCTGGAGGCGGGCATCAATGTGGTCGGCACCTCGCCTGGTCTGCTCATGTACCCGTGGGGGACGTTGCCGCCGAAATTCTTCGCCGGGATCGAGGCGGCGGCCACCGCGGGGCAGGCCAGCCTGTTCGTCAACGGGGTGGACCCGGGATTCGTCAACGATCTCGTCCCGTTCGCGCTGACCTCCACCTGCCAGCGGGTCGAACAGGTGCGCTGTCTGGAGATCGCCGACTATGCGACCTACGACGGATCCACGGTCATGTTCGATGTGATGGGGTTCGGCAAACCTCTCGACGAAACCCCGATGCTGCTGCAACCGGGTGTGCTCGGCATCGCGTGGGGTCCGGCGATGCGTGCACTGGCGGCCGGGCTCGGCGTGCAGATCGACGAGATCACCGAAAGCTACGAACGCGAACCCGCGCCGGAGAGCTTCGAGATCGCCGTGGGCGAGGTGCCGAAGGGCAGCCAGGCGGCACTGCGGTTCGAGATCACCGGTCATGTGGCCGGGCATCCGGCGATCGTCGTCGAGCACATCACCCGGTTGCGCGACGATCTGCGGCCGGACTGGGCACGGCCGGCGCAAGCCGGCGGGTCGTATCGGGTGGAGATCACCGGCGAACCCTCGTATGCCGTGGACATCAGCCCGTCGAGCCGCCGGGGCGACCACAACTACGCCGCGATCCTGGCCGGGGTCGGCCGGGTGGTGAATGCCATACCGGCCGTCGTGGCCGCAGAACCAGGTATCCGAACCACCGGTGACCTGCCGTTGTACACCGGTCCCGGACTCACGGTCCCGGCCTGACCGAGATCAACTGCCTGCGGATTCGGCGGCGATCCGCCGACGCGCCTAAGCTCGGACACTTGAGCGGTCGAGCCGGTGGCTCGCCGCCGACACCAGGGAAGGTTGCGCTGAATGTATGAGCCCGACCGGTCCGGCCCGCGTGAGCCGAACCTGTCCGAACTGCGGGAACGCGCTGCGCACGGCGATTCCGACGCCGTTGCCCAGCTGCTCGATATCGGGGACGAACGAACCGATGCCGTGGACCTGAGCGAATACGACCTCGGCACGGAAACCGCCGAGGGCACCGACGCCGAGCGGTAATCCGCTGCCGGCCCCTGATCTCACATAGGTTCGGACCTGAACGAAATGGGGGGTCACGATCAACTCTCTGTACGCCGATGTCGGCGTACAGACTGGCCCCCTGGACAGTTCTGGCCGGTCACCGCATGGACCGGATAGTCCCGGCTGTCGGGCCTGTCGTGCCGGCCTTCGAATCATGACGCCGGATTGCGGTATCGAATAGTAGGGACCGCCGCTGAGCGGAATCAACGGGCAGCGGCCGTGGATATCTGCCGCCGATAGCGGCGTGTTCCGGGCGACCCACTTGTAGGGTGGGTTGGCATGGGAAGCGCTCCGGTTACCGCACCGGAGCGCACGTCTCTCCGCGATACGCAGGCAACCGGGTCCGGGAATGGATCGGGTTCCGGCCGGATGTCCGGGGTGCTGCGCCGGTGGCGGCGGATGCCCGGCCGGAAGGTACTGGCCGCGGCGGCCGGCCTGGTCCTGCTGCAGCTCGTGGTGCGGGGCTGGGTCCTGGCGAACGGCTACTTCTATTGGGACGATCTCATCCTCGCGGGGCGCGACGGTAGCCATCCGCTGCTGTCCGGTGCGCTGCTGTTCCCCGATCACGACGGGCATGTCATGCCCCTGGCGTTCGCGGTCTCGTGGCTGGTCACCGCGGTCGCGCCGCTCGAATGGGGTGTCGCGGCGGTGGTGATCCTGCTCATGCAGGCGGGCGCGGCGCTCGCTGTTCTGCGCCTCCTGCTGACCCTGCTCGGGCCCCGGCGAGTGGTGCTGATACCGCTGGCCTTCTACCTTTTCTGCCCGCTGACAGTGCCCGCGTTCGCCTGGTGGGCGGCGGCATTGAACGCACTGCCGCTGCAGATCGTGCTGGCCTGGGTCGCCGCGGACGCGGTACTGCTCGACCGCACCGGGCGCCGGCGGTATGCGGTGTCGGGGATCGTGCTGGTGGCCGTGGGTCTGCTGTTCTTCGAGAAGGCCGCGATCGTTCCGTTCGTCGCGTTCGCCGTGGTGGTACTGCGGCGGCAGGTGGACGGCCGCGGTATCGCACTGCGGGAAGTACTGCGCCGCGGTGTGGTGCTGTGGGCCGGGGCGGCCGCGGTGCTGAGCTGCTGGGCGCTGATCTACTACGCGGTGGCCGGGATATCGGGTAGCCACGGCGACAGCGGAGATCTAGCACATATGCTGCCCGGCGCGGCATGGGCCGGGGTGGTCACCGCCTTGCTCGGCGGGCCGTGGGGCTGGGAACGGTGGGTGCCGTCGGCGCCGTGGGCGGTGGCGCCCGACTGGGCGGCCTGGGCGGCGTGGGGGCTGCTGGCGGTGGTGGTGATCGCGACGATCCGGGCCCGGCCGGTGGTCTGGCCGGTGTGGGCCGCGGTGGTGGTGTACCTGCCGGCGGTACAGATACCGGTCGCGCTCATGCGAGCCGGGCCGAACACGGTCGACGAACTCACGATGTCGTTGCGCTACCTGGCCGACGCCGCGGTCGTGCTCACCATCGCGGGTGCGCTTCTGCTGCGGGCGTTCGCCCGCCGCCGGCGCAGACCGGCAGGCAATCGCGTCCGCGGGTGGCCCCGGCTCCTTCCGGCCACCGTCGCGGTCGTGCTGTTCACGGCGAGCAGCCTGTGGTCGACGTACACGTTCACCCGGAGCTGGTCGGAGGGGCCGACGAAAACCTATGTGACGACCGTGAAATCGGAGTTCGCCCGGTGGGACGGGATACCGCTGCTGGAGCAGGAGGTGCCCTGGACCGTGCTCAACCCGACCGCCTATCCGGAGAACGAGGCGAGCCGGGTGCTGTCGTCGATCGCGCCGCCGGGCGCCTTCGCCGATGCCACCGAGCGCCTGCGCATGATCACCGACAACGGCGAGTTCGCGGATGCCCGGGTGTGGTGGAACCGGACCGTCGTGCCCGGCCCGGAGCCCGGCTGCGGCTACCGGATCGCCCATCTGGTACCGGTGCGGGTCGCGCTGGACGGTCCCATGATCGCGCACGAATGGACCGCGCAGCTGAACTACTTCGCGGACCGGGACGCACAGATCGCGGTGGGTTTCGAGAGCGGCGTGAAGGTGCCGGTACCGGTGCGGGCCGGACTGCACACGGTGTTCGTGCGGATCGTGGGAAGCGGATCGGCACTGTTGATCCACAACCGGACCCCAGGGTCGCAGGTGTGCCTCGGTACGGGTCCGGTGGGCGTCGCGTCCTACACCTGACAGCATGTCCGACAACTCGTATGGGGTTATCGGACACCGCCCTTCTCGGGCATCGTCGGTTCACGCCCCGACAGGGATGTGAACGTCGGTTCCCGCGTCTTCCGGGCCGGTTTCACCGACACCCCTGGGTGCCGGTCAGCGCCTTCTCGTCGGCGGGCATTGGTAACCCGGCCCACCGCCGGAGCGCCGCCGGAAGGTGTGTCCGGTGCCTCCAGCGAGGTCAGGGCTGACCCGGAAACGCGGTGGTGGCCGGGTCGGTGCCGCGCACCGACTGCCATACCGCACGCCGGCCCGCGGATTCGGTCAGCGCGTCGATCGCGGTGCGGCGGGTGGTTTCGGCCTCGGCGCGCTCGACCACCGCCCGCCACGCGATCGCGGTATCGGTTTCGACCACGATGGCCAGCTGCGCGGCGGTATCCGGATCGGATACCGGTATCGGCACCGTATAGGCGGGGTCCGGCGCCGGCACCGGACCGCCCTGACCGGTGAGAATATCCACGGTGCCGTCCCGGCGGGCCCGATGGGCGGCGGTGTGCTGGGCGACCGTCCGGCGCTGATCGGCGCCCGCGTGGGCGGCGATCACGCCGTAGGCGTAGACGGCGGCGTACTCGGCCCCGAGTGCGTCGTGCAACGCCTGCTGTTCGGTTTCGCTCATACTGACTCCTCGGGCATGAGTGCGGGCCCTGCGTGGTTATGCTTCGCTGCCGCCTCTGGGCCTGACCCACTCATGCTGTGTCCATTGGGCATGAGTGCGGGCCCTGCGTGGTTACGCTTCGCTGCCGCCTCCGGGCCTGACCCACTCATGCCAGCAGCACCCCCACCTGGACCGCGCACGCGGCGCTGATCGAGGCGAGCAGACCCGCGCGGTACCCGGACTGGGTAACCGCCAGATCGGCCGCCGCCCGCTGGGAGGCGGTGAGCTGGTCGCGCAGCCCGTCGATACTCGGGGGTGCGGCCGGGGCCGGTGTGGTCGTCGGGGCCGGTGTGCGCACGGCCGGCGTCGTCCCGTCGCCGTAGACACCGATCGCCCGATCGATCTCGGTGCGCAGGGCGTCGGCGTGGGCGGTGCGTTCGGCGGCGACGGTGGTCAGCGCGGCGGTGCGCGCCGGATCGATCGTGATCGCGGCGGTCGCGGCGGCCGCATCGGTACGCGCGGAGAACTCCTGGGCGACGAGGACGTCGGGTTCGGTGATGGGGTCCTCGGCACAGGAGATCAGGGCGGGCAGAGTCAGCAGCCCCACGACGCCACCGCCGGCGAACCGCAGCGCGGTACGGCGATTCGGGCGACGGAGTGCACGGCCGTCCGTGCCCTCTGTGGCAGCTCGGCCGTCCGCGGGCCGGTCGGTAACACGCTCGGTCACCGGACCATCGTGCCAGATTCGCGATATCGCCCCCGGCCTGGCATCGTCCGTGGAACTTACCGCCGACCGCTGGACCTTTACCTTCTCGGCGCGCGATAGGCTGGGACACCGGCACAGAACATTCCGTCCGCGTAAAAACTGAACCAGGAGCTGCCCATATGCCGATGCCGACCGAGGAAAGGGTGAGCCGGCTCGTCGCCGGACTCGTCGCCGGTCGAGGATTCGATCTCGAAGGTGTCGAGGTGTCCACCGCGGCGGGGCAGACCCGGGTGCGGGTGATCGTGGACAGCGACGACACCGCGGACCTGGACAGTATCGCCGAACTCAGCACACAGGTGTCGGAATGCCTGGACGAAGCGGACGACGAGTTCGGGGCCTTCCGCTACCTCCTCGAGGTGACCACGCCGGGGATCGACCGTCCACTGACCGCCGACCGGCACTGGCGCCGGGCGCGGGGGCGCAAGGTCCGGGTCGTGCTGCGGCCGGGGGTCGCGGCGCCCGAGCCCGGGCTGCCGGGGTCGTTCGAGGCCCGGGTCGGTGCGCTCGACGGTGACCGGATCGCGCTGGTGCTCGGGGGTAAGCGCGCACCGCGCCTGGTCACGGTCGGATTGGGGGATATCGAACGCGCAGTGGTCGAGGTGGAATTCGCCCCGCCGAGCGCACGTGAACTCGAACTCGCCGGGGGTGTCGCCGCCGGCCGCCCACCCGCGGGAGCGGACGCCGCGGAACCAACCGGAACCACTGTCGCCGCGTCCGATTCGACCGAAGGGACCATGGAATGAATATCGAAATCGAAGCCCTGCGCGCCATCGTCGCGGATAAAGGGATCTCGATCGAGACCGTGATCTCCGCGATCGAAACCGCACTGCTCACCGCCTACAAGCACACCGAGGGGCACCAGCCCAACGCCCGGGTCGAAATCGACCAGCGCACCGGTCTGGTGCGGGTGCTGGCCACCGAACTCGACGCCGAGGGGCAGGTGGTCTCCGAATGGGACGACACCCCCGAGGGGTTCGGCCGGATCGCCGCCACCACTGCCCGTCAGGTGGTGCTGCAGCGGCTGCGTGATGCGGAGAACGAGAAATCCTTCGGCGAATTCTCGACGCACGAGGGCGATATCGTGGGCGGCGTGGTGCAGCGCGACGCGCGTGCCAATGCCCGCGGCACCGTGGTGGTGCGGATCGGCAGCGAACTGCACGGCACCGAAGGACTGATCCCTTCGGCGGAACAGGTGCCGGGGGAGAACTACGAACACGGTGACCGGATCAAGTGCTATGTGGTCGGCGTCTCACGCGGTCCGCGGGGTCCGCAGATCACCCTCTCGCGTACTCACCCCAACCTGGTCCGGCGCCTGTTCGCCCTGGAGGTGCCGGAGATCGCGGACGGGTCGGTGGAGATCGTGGCGGTGGCCCGGGAGGCCGGGCACCGATCCAAGATCGCGGTCCGCTCCACGGTGTCCGGTGTGAATGCCAAAGGCGCGTGTATCGGGCCGATGGGGCAGCGGGTGCGCAATGTGATGAGCGAACTGGCCGGCGAGAAGATCGACATCATCGACTACGCGGAGGATCCGGCGACCTTCGTGGGCAACGCGCTGTCGCCGTCGAAAGTGGTATCGGTCACAGTCGTCGATCCCGATGCTCGTGCGGCGCGGGTGATCGTGCCCGATTTCCAGCTGTCGCTGGCCATCGGCAAAGAGGGGCAGAACGCCCGGCTCGCGGCCCGGCTCACCGGCTGGCGGATCGATATCCGCAGCGATGCCGCGCCGGATGCCGGTGGTTCGGTGCGGACGGAGGCTCAGCGCCGTTGACTCCTACCCCGCACTCGGCGCGCCCCGCGCGCGCCCATCGGCCCGACCAGCGAACACGCCGTGCCGACCCGCCCGTGGAGCCGTCGGCGGGGGCGGGGTTGGAGGGCGCCGACCGGTCAGCGGTAGAGTGGTGTCAGGTTCGGTCCGAGTCTTCGGTATCCGCCCACGAACGTGGAGAGTCCGCGGCGCTCCGGCGCCCGGTATATCCGCTACGGACGTGCGTCGGTTGCCGGAAACGCGAACCGGCCGCCGAACTGCTGAGGATCGTGGCGCGTGGGCCCGGCACCGGTAACGGTGCGGACGCTCTCGTGATCGTTCCCGATCCACAGCGCAGACTTCCCGGACGGGGTGCCTGGCTGCACCCCTTTTCGTCTTGTCTGAGCACCGCGGTCCGGCGCCGAGCGATCGGCAGAGCACTACGAGTGTCCGGAAATCTGGATATCTCAGCCCTGGAGCAACACCTCGAGAACAGGCACGAGCACTCATGAGCACACCGTGAAGTACCAACGATGAACGTCCATCGGAGTTAACCCGAGGTCGTGCGGGTCCCCGCCAGCAGGCGGGAGGCACTGCTCGACCTCTCAGTGAGGAGAGCAGTGGCAGGCAAGGCCCGCGTGCACGAGTTGGCAAAAGAACTCGGTGTCACGAGTAAAGAACTACTCGCGAAGCTCAAGGAGCAGGGCGAGTTCGTGAAGTCGGCATCGTCGACGGTGGAGGCACCCGTCGCGCGTCGGCTCCGCGAGTCGTTCTCGGCGAAATCCGCGCCGGGGAAATCCGACCGGTCGAACGGAACCAAACCACCGGCCCGTCCCGGCCCGGCGACCGGAGCGAAACCCGCGGCCCCGGGGCCGCGTCCCGGACCCCGGCCCCCCGCCCCGGCGACGAAACCGGGTCCCGCCGTATCCACCCCGGCCGCCGAAAGCGCTCCGGCGCCGGCGGCTGCCGAATCCGGCCCGGCGCCCGCCGCCGCGGGCCCACGGCCCGGTCCCGCGGTGAAGCCCGGTCCGGCCCCTACCCGGGAAGCGGCGCAGGCGCCCGCGGCCAAACCGGCCACGCCGCCCGCCGCCCGTCCGGGCCAGCAGCAGCGCCCGGCGCCCGGGCAGAGCCCGGCCCGTCCCGGCCCCAAACCCGGCCCGAAAACCCCTCGGGTCGGCAACAATCCGTTCTCCTCGGCTCCCGAACGTGAGCGTCCGACGCCGCGTCCGCAGCCGGGTCAGGGTGGCCCGCGTCCCACTCCGGGTCAGGGCGGTCCGCGTCCGGGTCCGGCGCAGGGTGGTCCCCGCCCCGGCCAAGGTGGTCCCCGTCCCGGTGGTAACGCACCGCGGCCCGGCCCCGGCGGCCAGCGGCCCGCAGCGGCGCAGGGTGGTCCCCGTCCCGGTGGTCCGCGGCCGAGCCCGGCCTCGATGCCGCCCCGCCCGACCCCCGGTGCCATGCCGCAGCGTTCGGCGCGGCCCGGTCCGGCGGCCGGTGGTCGTCCCGGTGGTGGCCGGCCCGGCGCCGGTGGCGGCGGTCGTCCCGGTGGGGGCGGCGGCGGTTACCGCGGTGGCGGTGGCGGCGGCGCGCCCGCCGGTACCGGCGCGCCCGCCGGTGGTGGCGGTTTCCGTGGTCGTCCCGGTGGCGGCGGTGGCCGTCCTGGTGGCCCCGGTGGTCGCGGTGGCGCGGCCGGTGCGTTCGGCCGTCCCGGTGGTGCGCCTCGGCGTGGTCGTAAGTCGAAGCGGCAGAAGCGCCAGGAATACGATTCGATGCAGGCCCCGTCGGTCGGCGGTGTGCGGCTGCCCCGCGGCAACGGTGAGGTCATCCGCCTCGCCCGCGGCGCGTCGCTGTCCGATTTCGCGGAGAAGATCGACGCCAACCCGGCCGCATTGGTCCAGGCGTTGTTCAACCTGGGTGAAATGGTCACCGCGACCCAGTCGGTGAACGACGAAACCCTCGAGCTGCTCGGCGGCGAGATGAACTACGTCGTGCACGTGGTGAGCCCCGAGGACGAGGACCGCGAACTGCTGGAATCGTTCGACCTCACCTACGGCGAGGACGAAGGCGGCGAGGAAGACCTCGAACAGCGGCCACCGGTGGTCACCGTCATGGGCCACGTCGATCACGGTAAGACCCGCCTGCTGGACACGATCCGCAAGGCCAACGTCCGCGAGGGCGAGGCCGGCGGGATCACCCAGCACATCGGCGCCTACCAGGTGATGACCCATCTCGGCGACGACGACCGGCTCATCACCTTCATCGACACCCCGGGTCACGAGGCGTTCACCGCCATGCGTGCCCGTGGTGCGAAGGCCACCGATATCGCGATCCTGGTGGTCGCCGCCGACGATGGTGTCATGCCGCAGACGGTGGAGGCCATCAACCACGCGCAGGCGGCCGATGTGCCGATCGTGGTGGCGGTGAACAAGATCGACAAGGAAGGCGCGAACCCGGAGAAGATCCGGCAGCAGCTGACCGAGTACAACCTGGTGGCCGAGGAGTACGGCGGCGACACCATGTTCGTCGACATCTCAGCCAGGGAGAACATCAATATCGAGGCCCTGCTCGAGGCGGTACTGCTCACCGCGGACGCCGCCCTGGACCTGCGGGCCAATCCGGAACAGGATGCCCAGGGTGTGGCCATCGAGGCGCATCTGGACCGCGGTCGCGGCCCGGTCGCCACGGTGCTCATCCAGCGCGGCACGCTGCGGGTCGGCGATTCGATCGTGGCGGGCGATGCCTACGGCCGCGTCCGGCGCATGGTCGACGAACACGGCGCCGATGTCGAGGCGGCCCTGCCGTCGCGGCCGGTCCAGGTCGTCGGCTTCACGTCGGTGCCGGGCGCGGGTGACAACCTGCTGGTCGTCGACGAGGACCGGATCGCCCGGCAGATCGCCGACCGGCGCAATGCGCGTAAGCGCAACGCACTGGCCGCGCGTAGCCGTAAGCGGATCAGCCTCGAGGATCTGGATGCCGCGCTGAAGGAAACCAGCGAGCTGAACCTGATCCTCAAGGGCGACAACTCCGGTACCGTCGAGGCGCTGGAAGAGGCCCTGCTCGGGATCGAGATCGACGACGAGGTGCGCCTGCGGGTCATCGACCGCGGTGTCGGTGGTGTCACCGAAACCAACGTCAACCTGGCGTCGGCCTCGAACGCGATCATCATCGGGTTCAACGTCCGGGCCGAGGGCAAGGCCACCGAACTGGCCAACCGCGAAGGCGTGGACATCCGGTACTACTCGGTGATCTACCAGGCCATCGACGAGATCGAGAGCGCGCTCAAGGGCATGCTCAAGCCGGTCTACGAAGAGGTGGAACTGGGCCGCGCCGAGATCCGGGCGATCTTCCGTTCGTCGAAGATCGGTCTCATCGCCGGTTGCATGGTGACCTCGGGCGCCGTCAAGCGCAATGCCAAGGCCCGCCTGCTCCGCGACAACATGGTGGTCGCCGAATCCACGACGATCAGCTCGTTGCGCCGGGAGAAGGACGATGCCATGGAGGTCCGCGAGGGCTTCGAATGCGGTATGACGCTGACCTACTCCGATATCAAGGAAGGCGACATCATCGAGGCCTACGAGTTGCGCGAGAAGCCGCGCGACTGACCGTGACGCGGGCCGGAACCAGACGTCCGGCCCGCTCGTCTCATCGGCACGACCGGCCCGGGACTCGCCGCGTACCGGCGGGTCCCGGGGCCGTGTCGTCGCTATAACTGGGAGGTTGCGTGTACCTGGGTGCACTCGAGTTCGACATCCTGCTGGGTGATGTGCACTCTCTGAAAGAGAAGCGTTCGGTGATCCGGCCGATCCTGGCCGAACTCCAGCGCTTCGGGGTGAGCACCGCCGAAGCCGGGGATCACGACCGCTACCGGCGCACACTGCTGGCGGTGGGCATGGTGTCGGCCGGAATGGACCACCTCACGACCGTGCTCGACCGATGCGAGCGGCATGTCGCGGCCCGTCCGGAGTTACAGTTGCTGGCAGTACGCCGGCGCGTCTTCGGACCAGAGGACTGACCGGCCGCGCAGGTGATATCAGCGGTGGCCGCGCGCGTGCGGCAGAGTGCGCCCACGCGGACCGTCCCACCGTCGCTGAACAGGGAAAGGAGCGGCCATGGTGGATCAAGCCAGGGCACGCCGGCTCGCCAAACGGATCTCCGCGATCGTGGCCACGGCGATCGAATACGAGATCAAGGACCCACGGCTGGGTTTCGTCACCGTCACCGATGCGAAGGTCACCGGTGACCTGCGTGAGGCGACCGTCTATTACACGGTCATGGGTGAAACCGTCGACGCCGAGCCCGATTACACCGGGGCGGCCGCCGGGCTGGAGAAAGCCAAGGGTGTGCTGCGCTCGAAAGTGGGCGCCGGGACCGGGGTGAAGTTCACCCCGACACTGGCCTTCGTACTCGATACGGTGCCCGACGCCGCCCGCCAGATGGAGGATCTGCTGGCCCGCGCCCGGGCCGCCGACGACGCTGTCGCCCGGGTGGCGGCCGACGCCACCCCCGCCGGCGAGGCGGACCCGTACAAAACACCCCGCGACGACGACTGAGCCGCGGGCCACTATGACCACAACCGGTGCCGCTGTGGATTACACCGCGGCCGTTCGGGCGCTGGATACCGCGCGTTCGGTGACCATCCTCTGTCATATCCAGCCCGATGCCGACACCCTCGGCAGCGGGCTGGCTCTGGCGCTGGTGCTGCATCGGCGCGGGGTCCCGGTGCGGGTGTCGTTCGCCGAACCCGCCGAACTGCCGATGGGCCTGCGGACTCTGCCCGGCACCCGCTTCCTGGTTCCGCCGGCCGAGGTGCCCGCGGCGGTCGACGTGCTGGTCACCGTGGACTGCGGCGCAGCCGGTCGGCTCGGCGCACTGGCCGATCGGTTACCGGGCGCGGGAACCACAGTGGTGATCGACCATCATCGGTCCAACACCCGGTTCGGGACCGTCAACCTGATAGATCCGGACGCTGTGTCCACCGCGAGTGTGCTCACCGCCCTGCTGGATATCTGGCAGGAGCCGATCGACGCCGACATAGCGCACTGCCTGTTCGCCGGGCTGGCCACCGACAGCGGATCGTTCCGCTGGGTGACACCCGGTACGCATGCGCTGGCCGAACGGTTACTGGCCACCGGGATCGACGGCGCCGCCATCACCCGCACGTTGATGGACACCCATCCTTTCGCCTGGTTGCAGATGCTCTCGACGGTGCTCGCCTCGGCGCGACTGGATCGTGCGGCCCACGGCGGTACCGGCCTGGTTGCCGCGTTCGTCCTGGCCACCGATCTGGCGGGCGTGCGCCAGGAAGAGGCCGAGAGTGTTGTCGATATCGTGCGGGCTACCGCGGAGGCCGGTATCGCGGCGGTGTTCAAGGAAGCCCGTCCGGTGGACGAGCGGCGGCGGTGGACGGTATCGCTGCGGTCGAAGGACAGTGGTCCCGGTACCGGCGACGGCGCCGATGTCGCCGCGATAGCCACCGGGCTCGGCGGCGGCGGGCATCGTTACGCGGCCGGCTACACGACCTACGGCGAACCGGACGAGATCCTCACCCAGCTGAGTACCGCGCTGGGTTGACGGTGCCTGGGGGAGGCAGTGGCAGCAGAGGCTCCGAATCCGTCCGATCAGCCCCGGCGCGGCCGGACGCCGGGCCTGGTGTCGACCGGCGCCGGTTCGATCGGATCCGGTCCCGTCCGGCCGGATACTGGCCGTGTGCCCGGCAAGCACGGAGTGCGGTACCGGTTCCCTCATGATTCGCGACACGATCAGCGGTCGGAAGTGAGCGCGTTCGGGTATGCGGGGTCGGATGGGACGCGGTTCCCGGTCGCGCGGTAGGCGAACATGTGCTCATGGCTGCGGTGGCGGACTGCGCGCTGCGATTCCGCGCTGAGGCTGCATTTCGTGGAGGTTCTCGGTATGCATCGCGCGGGATGCATACCGGTGGGCTGCGGCGGTGCCGGTGGGTGCGTCGAGCACGTACGAGGTGCGCTCGGTGTGTCCGACGGTTCCGCTAACGTTGCTCGGCGGCGGGATGAGCGCTGCCCCGTCCCGCGACCTGTGAGTGTGTCGTGGTCGTGAGTACGGACGGGGTGTGGATATGCAGAGGGAGGCGACCGCGTCGCCGGTGGACGTGGACGCCGGGCCGCGGCGAATTCTGGGTTTGGCCCTGCCGACGCTCGGCGTGCTGGTAGCCGAACCGATCTATCTGCTCTTCGATCTCGCGGTGGTGGGCCGGCTCGGCGCCTTGGCATTGGCCGGGCTGGCGGTGGGGGGTCTGATTCTCACGCAGGTCAGTTCACAGCTGACCTTCCTCGCGTACGGCACGACGGCCCGCTCGGCGCGGCGGCACGGTGCGGGTGACGACGCCGGTGCGGTCGAGGAGGGGGTGCAGGCGAGCTGGCTGGCCGGCGGTATCGGGCTGCTGATCCTGGTGGTGGTACAGGCGGCCGCGGTGCCGATCGCCGCCGCGATCTCCGGCGATACCGAGATCGCGGCGGAGGCACTGGCCTGGCTGCGGATCGCCCTGTTCGGGGTGCCGCTGATCCTGCTGTCCATGGCCGGAAACGGCTGGATGCGCGGCGTCCAGCAGACCCGCCGCCCGCTCACCTATGTGGTGGCGGGGCTGGCGCTGTCGGCGGTGCTCTGCCCCCTTCTCGTGCACGGTCTCGTGGGTCTGCCCCGGCTGGGACTGCCGGGGTCGGCGGTGGCCAATGTCCTCGGCCAGCTGGTAACGGCGGGGTTGTTCCTGGGTGCGCTGGTCCGTGCCCGGGTCCCGCTGGCACCGCGACTGTCGGTGATGAAGGCGCAGCTGGTGCTCGGCCGCGATCTGATCGCGCGCAGCCTCGCCTTCCAGGCGTGCTTCATTTCCGCGGCCGCGGTGGCGTCGAGGTTCGGGGCGCCCTCGGTAGCGGCCCATCAGCTGGTGCTGCAGCTGTGGAATTTCCTCGCTCTGACGCTCGATGCGCTGGCCATCGCGGCGCAGACATTGGTCGGTTCGGCGCTGGGCGCGCGCAATGCGGCGGGTGCGCGATCGGTGGCCCGCCGGGTCACCGCGTGGTCGGCGATATTCGCGCTGGGGCTGGCCGCGGTGTTCGCGGCGGGAGCTTCGTGGATACCGCCGCTGTTCACCGCCGACGCCGCGGTGCTGGACCGTGCCGGTGTGGTGTGGTGGTTCTTCGTGGTGATGATCCCGGTGGCCGGTGTGGTGTTCGCGCTGGACGGTGTGCTGCTGGGTGCCGGTGACGCCGCCTATCTGCGCACCACCACGCTGGGCGCGGCGCTGGTCGGGTTCCTGCCCGCGATCTGGTTGTCGCTGGTTTTCGACTGGGGTATCGGCGGAATCTGGTGCGGCTTGATCGCGTTCATGTTGTTACGGCTGGCCGCGGTGAGCGCCCGGTGGCTGTCGGGCCGGTGGGTCCGGGTCGGGGCCGATATCCCGGCATGAGCAAGTCAGGCCCGGAGACGGTAGTGCGATACCTTCGCCTTCGCTTCGGCCTCCGCGTCAGAATGTGGACCGATCGCCGGTCTCGCTCATGGCCCGGTGACGCGGCGTGATACGGCTCGGTGGCCGGGCGGTCCGGTGCGTTCCGCGATATGCGAAGGTAGGTGTGGTGATACCCAAGTTGATGGCAGTGAGCGATATCCATGTCGGTCACCAGGGCAACAAACCGGTCGTCGAAGACATCCGTCCCGATTCCCCGGAGGATTGGCTGATCGTCGCCGGTGATGTCGCCGAGCGCAGCGACGATATCCGCTGGGCGCTGAAACTGCTGCGCGAGCGGTTCGCGAAGGTGATCTGGGTGCCCGGTAACCACGAACTGTGGACCACCGCCAAGGACCCGGTGCAGATGCACGGTGCCGCGCGCTACGACTACCTGGTGGCCATGTGCCGGGATCTGGATGTGCTCACCCCTGAGGATCCGTTCCCGGTGTGGACCGGTTCGGGCGCCGAGGCGCACGGCGGCGCGGTGACCATCGCTCCGCTGTTCCTGCTGTACGACTACAGTTTCCTGCCCGCCGGAACGCAGACCAAGGCCGAGGGGCTGGCGCTCGCCCGCGAGCGCAATGTGGTGGCGACCGACGAATTCCTGCTCTCCCCGGACCCGTATCTCACGCGCGACGCCTGGTGTGAGGCGCGGCTGCGGTCCACCCGCCGCGCACTGGACAATCTGCCCGCCGGCACCCCGCTGGTGCTGATCAACCATTTCCCGCTGGTCCGCGAACCCACCGATATGCTCTGGTACCCCGAGTTCGCCCTGTGGTGCGGCACCGAGCAGACCGCGGATTGGCACACCCGGTACAACGTGCTCTGCGCGGTCTACGGCCACCTGCACATTCCGCGCACCACCTACTACGACGGTGTCCGGTTCGAAGAAGTCTCGCTCGGTTATCCCCGGGAATGGCAGAAGCGCGGTAAACCGGACAAACTGCTGCGTCAGATCCTGCCCGACCCCGAATACCGGCCCGGTGACCTCAACGAGTGGGGCGGTCACTTCCGGGTGACCCCGGAAATGGCTGCCGCGGCGGCCGAGATGCGAGCCAAGGCCGACCGTAACCGCGGGCTCGCCTGAGTCGGCGCCCGCGGTGACCCAGTAGGCTCACCGACGATGATCGAGACAATCCTGCCCGCCGATATCGCCTCCGCCGAGTTGCTCGACTACCCGGAGGATCTGAAAGCGCACCCCGCCGAGGAGCATCTCATCGCGAAATCGGTGGAGAAGCGGCGGCGTGATTTCATCGGCGCCCGCCACTGTGCCCGCCAGGCGCTCGCACAGCTGGGAGAGCCACCGGTGGCGATCGGTAAGGGTGAACGCGGCGCGCCGGTCTGGCCGCGCGGGATCGTCGGCAGTCTCACCCACTGCGACGGTTTCCGCGGGGCCGCGCTGGCCCACAAGATGCGGTATCGATCGATCGGGATCGACGCCGAACCGCACGAACCCCTCCCGGAGGGGGTCCTGGACTCGGTGAGCCTGCCCGCGGAACGGGACTGGTTGCGGGTCACCGATTCCGCGCTGCATCTGGACCGGCTGCTGTTCTGCGCGAAAGAGGCCACCTACAAGGCATGGTTCCCGCTCACCACCCGCTGGCTCGGGTTCGAGGACGCGCACATCACTTTCGACGTCGAGGAAACCGGCGCGGGCGCGGGTGCGGGGACGTTCCGGTCGCAGCTGCTGGTACCCGGTCAGACCGGCGACGGCGGTGTGCCGCTGACCTCGTTCGACGGCCGCTGGCTGATCACCGGCGGGTTCATCCTGACCGCGATCGCGCACAGCTGATGGCCGATATCCTGGGCGGTCTGCTGATCGTCGACAAACCCGGCGGCCCGACCAGCCACGATATCGTGGCCCGGACCCGGAAATTGCTGCACACCAAGAAGGTCGGCCATGCGGGCACGCTGGACCCGATGGCCACCGGGGTACTGGTACTGGGTGTGGAACGCGCCACCAAACTACTCGGCCTGCTCACCCTCACCAGCAAGGCCTACACCGCCACGATCCGGCTGGGCTGTGCCACGACCACCGACGATGCCGAGGGCGAGATACTCACCACTGCCCCGGCCGGGCACGTCACCGACGCCGAGATCGCCCGGGAGATCGCCGCACTCACCGGTGAGATCCAGCAGGTCCCCGCGACAGTGAGCGCCATCAAGGTCGGCGGCGAACGCGCCTACGCGCGGCACCGCGCCGGCGAAGACGTGAAGCTCGCCGCCCGCCCGGTGACCGTCTCCCGCTTCGAGGTCCTGGCCCGCCGCGACCATGCGGCGCAGGAACTGGTCGATCTGGATGTGGTCGTCGAATGTTCGTCGGGAACCTATGTCCGCGCACTGGCCCGCGACGTGGGTGCCGCACTCGGCGTGGGCGGCCATCTCACAGCGTTGCGCCGCACCAGGGTCGGGCCGTTCACGCTCGAGCACGCCCGCACTCTCGACGAGCTCGCCGAGGATCCCGTGCCGAGCCTCGATATCGACGCGGCCGTACGCCTCGCGTTCCCGCAGCGCATGATCGACGCCGCCGAAGCCGAGAAACTGCGGGACGGCCGCTGGCTCGATCCGGTCGGCACGACCGGCGTCCATGCCGCGTTCACCGAGGACGGGCGGGCGATTGCGTTGCTGGAGGAGAAGGGCAAGCGCGCGTCACCCGTGTTCGTAGTGCGCCCGCGCGGCCTGATCGACTGAGCGCCGCTCGGCCGCGCCGTCGGTCGGCCGGGGCCGGCATCCTGGTGGGCGGGTGATCGACTGGATGTCGTGGGGAGGCCGATCGGAAAACTCGCCGCACGATCATCGCCGATCTGCATCCACGTCGGCCGGGACGGACGCTGTTGCGCGATCCGGTGGGAGGTCACCGGCCCGGGTAACCGGCGAAGCCTCGGCCCGCAGGGTTTGCGCGAGGTTCGAGATCGAGCACCGGGCCCTGGTGCGGGGTGACCCACGGGCATCTGGATCGAACCGGAGTGCCGGCGCGGTCCGGCTACCGAGGTTGCCCGACAGTACCCCGGTGCGACTCGGGAGTGCGGGCAGAGCCGGGGAACCCTGAGCTCGCGCCGGTCTCAGCCCGAGACCGGCTCTTCGGCGAACTTGCCGCGCAGCCGCTGGACGGCATCGTCCATATGGTCGCGGAGCAGCGTATGCGCCCGGTCGGCCGAGGCCGCACCGATCGCCTCGCGCAGCGCCACGTGTTCCTGAGCCTGTTCGCGCAGGTCGGGGTAGGTGGTCTGCAATTTTCCCAGGCACATGCGGGTTTCGATCAGTAGCGTGCGGGCCGCGCGGACCAGGCGGGGGCTGCCGGCCGCTGCCACCAGCGCCTCGTGGAACTGCTGGTCGGCATCGGAGACACCGGTGGCGTCGCCGGCCGCGGCGCGGTCGAGCATCGCGGTGACGCTCGGTGCCAGCGCCTCGTGGGCGATATCGCGGCGGCCGTCGAGGATCAGGCTCAGGGCACCGCCCTCGATCGCGGTGCGGGACCGGTAGATATCGACGACATCGGCCAGGCTGAGTTCGATGACGAAAATGCCGCGGTTGCGGATGCTGTGCAGCAGCCCCTCCGAAACCAGCCGCTGCATGGCTTCCCGGACCGGCCCGCGGGAGACCCCGAACTGCGCGGCGAGATCGGTTTCGCCCAGCTGCGCGCCCGGTTCGAGGCTGCCGTGCACAATGGCCGCCCGGAGCCGGTCGGCGATCATCTCGGCGGTGGAGCGCTGATTGACGGGTTCGAAATCAACGACCGACATATGCGGGCCTTTCCGCGAACAACGCACCGAGTGCGGGTGAGATCCGGGCGGCGCCGGCCAGCCGCAGCCCCTCCCAGATGGTGACCTGGTTGGCGGTGAGCACCGGTTTACCCAGCGCGGCCTCCAGCCGGGGCAGCACCTCGAGGGTGTGCATGGCGGTATCGGGGATGAGCAGTGCGTCCGCCTCCGGATGGTCGTTGGCCACGGCCAGTGCCAGCACCTGCTCGGCGTCGAGGGTGCCGACCTCGGCGGCGGTTTCGATACCCGCGCTCGCGAACCCGGCCACGGTGATACCGGCATCGGCCAGGAAGTCGGCGAACAGTCGTGCCACGTCCTCGGGGTAGCTCGCGGCGACCGCCACCCGCCGCACGCCCAGTGCTCGCGCGGCCGCCACGAACGCGAAACTGGTGCTCGACGCCGGTACGCCCGCGACCTCGGACAATCCGCGGACCTGCTCGCGTGCCCCGTCCGGACCGTAGACGAAGCTGCCGGACGTGCATGCCCAGACGACCGCGTCGGGCCGGTGCGCGGCGAGTTGTGCGGCGCCGCCGCGGAGTTTGTCCGGACTGCCCAGATCCAGCAGTTCCGGGACCGCGTGCAGATCGGTGCCGTAGATATGGGCCACCGGCAACTGGGCATCCAGCAGCGCCTCCGCCCGTGGGTAGTCGTCCTCGGCGGCGTGGTCGGGATAGATGAATCCGATGGTCGGTGCCGGCATGGGCCCTCCGTTTCCGAGCTGGGTTCCGTTCGGGGACATCATTTTTCAGAAGACCTCCAGCAGCCATCGGCCGGGACCCATCATGGGCAGTTTCATCCGCCCGAGGCAGGCCCACATGGTGAGCTGATTGGCCGTGAGAATCGGTTTGCCCAGGACCTTCTCCAGCGGTTCGATGATGTCGTAGGTGGGCAGGTTCGTACAGCTGACGAAGATCGCCTCGGCCCGCGGGTCGTCGGCACCCAGAATCCGTTCGGCGATGGTGCGGTAGTTGACCTTCCAGATCCCGCCGCCGAGACCGAGATGTTCGGAACGGACCACCGCGCAGCCCGCCTCGTCGAGGAAATCGCGGAGTTTTCCGGTGAGAACCTCGTCGTAGGGGGTCATGATGGATACCCGGGTGATACCGAGATGCTGGATGGCCTCGAGCAGGGCTCCGGACGTCGTGACGGCGTTGGCGGCGCCGGCGCGGCAGATCGTCTCGCGCAGTGACCGTTCGTAGTCGATGCCCTTGATGAAGCTGCCGGAGGTACACAGATAGGCCACGACTTCCGGTTCCACATGCAGGACATTGCGGGTCGCGGCGGTGAGATGGGTGGCATCGGAGACCAGCTCGGCCATGGCCAGCGATACCGGTACCGGTTCGTAGGGTGTGCGGGCCAGGTGCAGGCTCACTTCCAGTGGTGCCCAGCGCCAGAGTTCACGCTCCAGTGCCAGATCGAAGGGTGCGATGACACCGATGCCCCGTTGCGCGACCGGGCCCTCGATATCGGGAAAATCGAACTCCACTGCGGCCCCTCTCGCGCTCAGCCGGGTAGACCTCCGAGAACGATCGGATTGTTGACAATCATACGATGTGACCATACCGTGTCAATATGGAATCGGGCCCAATTGTCACCGTGGTGCACAGTGACCAGCTGCCCGACCCGGCCCTGATGGCGCCGGTGAGTGCGCGGGCCACGGTGCGGTACACGGATTCGGCCGGACTGGTGTCCGCGCTGCGCGGTGCCGATGTGCTGTTCGTCTACGACTTCCAGACGCGCGCCGTACCGGACGCGTGGCCGGCGGCCGACCGGCTCAGCTGGCTGCACATCGGCGCTACCGGTGTCGATACGGTGATGTTCCCGGAGCTGCGCGACAGTGATGTGGTCGTCACCAATACCCGCGGCGTCTTCGATACCGCGATCGCCGAGTACGTTCTCGGCCAGATCCTCGATTTCGCCAAAGATCTGACGGGTTCGACCCGGCTGCAGCAGCAGGAGATCTGGCGGCACCGGGAATCGGAACGGGTCGCGGGGTCCACCGCGCTGATCGTCGGTACCGGATCCATCGGCCGCACCATCGCCGGACTGCTGCGCGCCGCCGGGATGCGGATCCGCGCGGTCGGCCGCCGCGCCTGCACCGACGACCCCGACTTCGGCACTGTCGCCACCGATCTGTACGCCGAACTCCCGGGCGCCGACTACGTCATCGCCATCGCCCCGCTCACCGACCGGACGCGGCATATGTTCGACGGGCGCGCCTTCGGCGCCATGAAACCGCATGCCCGCTTCGTGAATGTCGGCCGTGGCGAGCTCGTGGTGACCGAGGATCTGGTCACCGCGCTGGAATCCGGCGCGATCGCGGGCGCCGCCCTGGATGTGGTGGATCCGGAACCCCTGCCACCCGGCCATTCGCTGTGGCAGTTGCCGAACGCGCACATCACTCCGCACAATTCGGGTGATTTCGTGGGCTGGCGCGACGATATCGTCACCACGTTCACCGCCAATTTCGACCGCTGGCTGGCCGGTCGGCCGCTGGACAACGTTGTCGACAAGACGCTGGGGTATGTGCCCGGCTGAAGGAGGGCCGCAGATGAACCAGCCGGAGACACCCCGACCGACCGACCCGGCCGCGATGACCGCCGTCGAGCTCGTCTCGGCGTATGCCGCGGGGACGCTGTCACCGGTCGAGGCGACCGAGGCCGTACTCGCCGCCATTTCCGCGCGCGATGATGCGGTCAACGCCTACTGCCTGGTCGACCCCGACCGGGCCCTGGTGCAGGCCAAGGATTCCGAGGCACGCTGGCAATCCGGGCATGTACGCGGGTTGCTCGACGGGGTCCCGATTTCGATCAAGGACATCTTCCTCACCGAGGACTGGCCGACGCGCCGTGGTTCCCGCAGTATCGGTGCGGACGGGCCGTGGCCCGTGGACAGTCCGGTCGCCGCCCGGGTCCGCGAGGACGGCATGGTGATGGTCGGCAAGACCACCACACCGGAAATCGCCTGGAAGGCGGTTACCGACAGCCCGCTCACCGGGATCACCCGCAATCCGGTCGATCCCGGACGAACCGCGGGCGGATCGTCGGGTGGTAGTGCCGCGGCGGTCGCGGCGGGGATGGGCCCGGTGTCCGTGGGAACCGATGGTGGCGGCAGTATCCGGATCCCCGCGGCGTTCTGCGGCATCGTCGGATTCAAGCCGACCCACGGCCGGATCCCGCTGTATCCGGCCAGCCCGTTCGGCCCGCTGGCACATGCCGGTCCGCTCACCCGCACCGTCGAGGACGCGGCGCTGCTGCTGGATATCCTGGCGCTGCCCGATCCGCGGGACCCGACAGCTCTGGCCCCCACGCTGACCACCTTCCGGGGGGAGATGCAGCGGGATGTCCGCGGTGTCACCGCCGCGTATTCCCCGACGCTCGGTTATGTCCGTAACGATCCCGAGGTGGAGGCCGTGGTCACCGCCGCGGTGGGTGCCCTGGATACCGCGGGCCTGCGAATTTCCGTTGCCGACCCGGGGTTCGACGATCCGCGGGCGGCATTCGACGTGATGTGGGCCGCCGGCGCCGCCGCCATGCTGGCGACCTTCCCGCCCGGCGCTCGCGAGAACGCCGACCCCGGTCTGCGCCGGGTCTGGGAATACGGGGAGACCCTCAGTGCGGTGGACTATCTCGACGCCCGCAATACCGCCGCCCAGGTGGCGATCACCATGGGCACTTTCCACACCGCCTACGACCTGCTCATCACCCCGACCGTGCCGATCCCGGCCTTCGCCGCCGGATACGATGTTCCGCCCGGTAGCGATATGAGCGGGTGGCCGGAGTGGACACCCTTCACCTACCCGTTCAACCTCACCCAGCAGCCGGCGCTCAGTATCCCGGCGGGATATACCAGCGACGGGATGCCGGTGGGTTTGCAGATCATCGGCCCCCGGCACTCCGACGATCTGGTGCTGGCGGTCGGGCGGTACGCGGAAGCGGTCCTGGCCGCGCGCTGACCTCGCCGTGCTGACCCGTGGCCGGTCAACCGGTGGCAGGTTCGGGCGGATCGCCGAACAGGACCCCGATCCCGACCGCGATGAGGGCCGCGCCCACTACGGCGTCGAACCGCCGCCACATGCCGGAGTCGGCGAACTTCCGGTGCAGCGCGGCGACCGTGGTGGTGAGCGCCAGGTTCCACGCCGTCATCACGACAGCGGCAATCAGCGGAAACGCGATGGCATCGGATACGCCCACACCCCCGGGCGGAACGAACTGGGGGATCAGCGCGACGAAGAGCACGGCGGCCTTGGCATTGAGGATGTTCGACAGGAATCCCCGGACCGCGTTGTCGAGTGGGGTTCCCGGTCGCGCGGGAGCAACGGCACCGGGCGCACCGCCGGGCCGGCGCGCGGCGCGCAGTGCGCGGATTCCGAGGTAGATCAGATACAGCGCCCCCGCGATCTTCACCACCGTGAAGGCCTGCGCGGAAGCAGCCAGGAGTGTGGCGATCCCGGTGACGGCGGCCAGCACCCAGACGAAAATGCCGATCGCTACTCCCAGGGTGGCTGCCGCGCCTGCAGCCCAGCCGCTCAACGCACGGTTGACGATCACGGCCATATCCGGCCCCGGAGACACTGCGATGAACAGCATCACCACCGCGAACGCGGCGTAATGCCCGGCAGCGGACATCACCAGCTCCTGACGACGAAAGGAAGGCCCAGCGACCAGCCGATCGGATCCGCCTGGACCGGTACCGGAATCAGTGTTGCCGATTGCCCCCGGCAGAGTCCATGTCAGGGAGAGGTTCCGCGGCCCCGACGGCCGGCGGCGCCGGGCAGTGGCGTCACCACCAGTCACCAGATGCGCCTGTGTAGTGTCTGCGCAGCAGAGGACGCGCCGCCACCGCCCGCCGCGCCGTTCGTGTGCCGCGAACGGGCCGGGCAACGGTGCGTTTCTCACCGCCGAATTCGTCCCGCGGATACCGGGTTCTGGAGTAGGTAAATATTTCGCGCTCGATGCGGCGACCCAGGTCGGGCGGTCGAGGCGTTGCCACAGCCGCGCCGATCACTCCGTGGCCGCGGCGCCCGATACCCGGGCATCGCCGAGGTCGGCGGTGAAAACCGAACCGGTCCGGCGTGCCGGACGGTGGCAGTGTGCGGCGCCGACCTCCGGGCGCGGTCGAGCACACCGGCCGCGCCCGGCCGAGTTGTCAGGCCCGGGCGAAGGCGAGGGTTTCGCCCGCCACCCCGTTCAGCCACAGGCTGTTGCAGGCGGCAGCCAGTTCGCCGAGATCGCCTTCGATGGTGGCGAAGACATTGCCGGGTACCCAGCCGAGATCACCGTTGATGAGCAGGTTGTTGCGGCCGTAGAACAATGCGAGATCGGTGGCGCCCTGGTCGTGGTGCGCGGCCGACCCCGGTTCGTAGCCGTAGGCGGGATTACCGATCTCCCAGGGCTCGAAATCGAACAGGCAGACATCGCCGGGAATCGGTGTGACGGTGGGGTTCTCGCGATGCGGTGCTCCGCTGATCCGGGGCACCAGCGTGTAGAGCTCGTTGCGGGCGTATTTGGCGTGGAAAGCGTCGCCCTCCTGGGGAAGGGCATCCCATACCGCGGTGCAGGTGCGGGGGGCCTCGTCGTCGAGCAGGCGGGCCCGGCAGGTGATCCCCGCCTTGGTGAGGGTGATCGTCATATAGCGCGCCATATATCCGTCCTGGTAATCGTGCGGGAAACCGGCCGCGGCCCGGTCTGTTCGGAGTGCCGCGGCCGGCACGTTCGGAGAGCGGGTCAGCGGCCCAGTTCGGCGAGTACCTCGGACCAGATGTCGAGGGCGTCGGTGATCTGGGTTTCGGAGACGATGAGCGGCGGGATCATCCGCACCACGTTCATATGCGCACCGCAGGTCAGCAGCAGCAGGCCCTTGGCCGCCGCGAGCTGCTGGGCGGCGGTGGCGGTGTCGCGGTCGGGCGTGCCGTCGGCAGTGGTGAATTCGGAGCCGACGAGCAGGCCCAGGCCCCGGGTGTCGCCGACCGCCTTGGACTCGGCCGACCGCACCCCGGCGAGGAGTTGCTCGCCGCGGACCCGTGCGTTCTCGACCAGATTCTCCGATTCGATCACCTCGATGGTGGCCAGGGCGGCGGCGCAGGCCACGGCGTTACCGCCGTAGGTGCCGCCCTGCGACCCGGGCCAGGCCGCGCTCATGAGCTCGGCCGAGGCGGCGATTCCGGAGATCGGGAATCCGCTGGCCAGGCCCTTTGCCATGGTGATCACATCCGGCCGGACCCCGAAGTGCTGGTGCCCGAAGAATTTTCCGGTCCGGCCGAATCCGGTCTGGATCTCGTCGAAGATCAGCAGGATGCCGTGCTGGTCGGCGCGTTCGCGCAGGCCCTCGAAGAACGCCCGGTTACCGGGGACGTACCCGCCCTCGCCGAGAACGGGTTCCACGATGAAGGCGGCGGTCTCGGCGGGGGAGGTGAGCGTCGCGAAAATGAAGTCGAGTTCGCGCAGTGCGAAGGCGGTGGCCTCGGCTTCGCTCCACCCGTAGCGGTAGGCGGTGGGGAAGGGGGCGACGTGCACACCGGACATCAGCGGGCTGAACCCGGCGGAGAACCGGGTGCCGGAGGTGGTCATGCTCGCGGTGGCCACGGTGCGGCCGTGGAAGCCGCCGTGGAAGACGATCACATTGGGTCGCCCGGTGGCCTGGCGGGCCAGGCGCAGTGCCGCTTCGACCGCTTCGCTGCCCGAGTTGGCGTAGAACACCGAATCGAGTCCCTCGGGCAGTACCGTGCCGAGGCGCTCGGTGAGTTCCAGCAGCGGCCGGTGCATCACCGTCGTGTACTGGCCGTGGATCAGCTTCGCCACCTGGGCCTGGGCGGCCGCCACCACCTTCGGATGGCAGTGGCCGGTACTCGTGACCCCGATACCGGCGGTGAAATCGAGGTAGCGGCGACCGTCGACGTCGTAGAGGTAGCAGCCGGCGCCGTGGTCGACGGTGACCGGGGTGGCCTGCTTCAGGATCGGGGACAGTTCGGCCATGGTGGCGCCTCCCGGGACGGTCGGTGCGGCGATCCGGACCGACGAGTTCGTGAGCTCGGGTATGAGATTGTCGGATTGTCGACAATTATGGATAGCACGGCGGACCGGTACTCGGCAATGCCCGGGTTCGCGACCCCGGGCGTGTCGGGATTATCCGGGGATCAGCACACCAGCCAGATCGCTTCCGCGGCGATACTGCCCAGATCGGTGAGGGTGTCGTCGCGCCCGATCCGCACCGCGATGGTCCCGGCGAAATCCCGCCGTTCCACCACCACGATCAAGGTGTCCAGGGCGATCCCGACCGAATCGAAATACCGCAGCATCTCCGGGTCGGAATCGGAGATCCGGGCGACCCGGCCCGATTCGCCCGCCTCGAAATCGATCAACCGCCGGGCGGGTGGTGTCGGGACCGCGCCGTCCACCGACGGAATCGGGTCGCCGTGCGGATCCCGGTCCGGGAAACCGAGCTTGGCGTCGATCCGGGCCATCAGCAGATCCGATACCGCGTGCTCGAGGATCTCCGCCTCGTCGTGGACCTCGTCCCAGCCGTATCCGAGCTCGCTCACCAGGAACGTCTCGATCAACCGGTGCCGGCGCACCATGGCGATCGCCGCGCGGCGGCCCTCCTCGGTCAGCGTGATCGCACCGTACCGGGCATGTTCGACCAGGCCCTGATCCGAGAGCTTGCGCACCGCCTCCGACACCGTCGACGCGGAGACCCCGATCCGCTCGGCGAGCAGTTTCGTGCTCACGCGCTCCTGCGACCACTCCTGGGTCGTCCAGATGACTTTCAGATAATCCTGGGCCACCGACGACAGCCCGGGAGCGGCCGATTCCCCGGCGTCGGCGAGTTCCCGTCGGGTGGCGATATCTCGTTTTCCGGGCACAACTACGAGCTTAAGCATTCCCACCGCGATCCACTGATCCCGCCACCTCCGGGAAACCCGGTGTTCGCGCGCGCGTAGCCGGGCCGGCGACCGGTCCCACCCGAATACGCTGCGGCCGCCTGTTTGCGTAGGCTTGGCGTCTGTGCAGAGGTGGCGAAGTCTCGACGACGTACCCGCGGATTGGGGTCGGTGCGTTCTCACGATCGGCGTTTTCGACGGTGTTCATCGCGGTCACGCGCAACTGATCAGCCGGGCGGTGAAGTCCGCTGCCGCGCGCGGTGTCCCGGCGGTCCTGATGACCTTCGATCCGCATCCGATGGAGGTGATCCGGCCCGGTTCGCATCCCGCGCAGCTCACCACGCTCACCCGGCGCGCCGAACTCGCCGAGGAGCTCGGGGTCGACGTGTTCTGTGTGATGCCGTTCACCCACGATTTCATGAAACTCACCCCGGCCGAATACGTGCACGATCTGCTGGTGGAACGCCTGCACGTCGCCGAGGTCGTGGTCGGTGACAATTTCACCTTCGGCAAGAAGGCCGCGGGGACGGTCGCGACCATGGCCGACCTCGGCGGCCGGTTCGGCTTCGCGGTCGACGCGGTCACCCTGCTGGGCGAACACGCGGTCACGTTCTCCTCGACCTATATCCGCGCCTGCGTGGACGCCGGTGATATGGCCGCCGCCGCCGACGCGCTCGGCCGGCCGCACCGGGTCGAGGGGGTGGTGGTACGTGGTGACGGCCGCGGTCGCGAACTCGGTTTCCCCACCGCCAATGTCGCCCCGCCCATGCATGCCGCGATCCCGGCCGACGGGGTCTACGCGGGCTGGTTCACCGTGCTCGGTCCCGGGCCCACCATCGGTACGGTGACGCCCGGGCAGCGCGCCATGGCCGCGATCTCGGTGGGCACCAACCCCACCTTCTCCGGCCGTGCCCGCACCGTGGAGGCCTATGTGCTGGACCGCGAGGCCGATCTCTACGGTCAGCACGTGGCCGTGGATTTCGTGGATCATCTGCGCGGTATGCGGAAATTCGAGTCGATCGACGAACTGATCGCCGCCATGGGCCGCGACGTCGATACCGCCCGCAAGATCCTCGGCGCCGGAAACTAGCCGGCCACACCCCACCCGGCCGGGGTCGATACGGCTCCGGTATGGTGGCTCGTCGGGTCTGCTGCGGTCCGCGGCGGCGCCCACCCCGGAAAAAGCGTGACCGAAGAATCACCTCTCGGCGATTTTCTTCGGCGGCCGAACCCGGGCCCCTTACGCGCGGAACTGAGAAACAGGAGTGGATGCCCCATGGCGCTGACCACCGAGAAGAAGAAGGCGATTCTCGCCGAGTACGGTCTGCACGAAACGGACACCGGTTCGCCGGAGGCGCAGATCGCGCTGCTGTCCAAGCGGATCTCCGAGATCACCGAGCATCTGAAGGTGCACAAGCACGATCACCACACCCGGCACGGCCTGATGGCGCTCATCGGCCGCCGGAAGCGGCTGTCGAAGTACCTGCAGAACAAGGACATCAACCGGTACCGCAGCCTGATCGAACGTCTCGGCCTGCGGCGCTGACAGAGCGTGAATCGCCCGGTTCCATGAGCCGGGCGATACGTATGCCGACGGGGCGCATACAATCGCCCCGTCGGCATTTTCGTGTACGGGGAACCCCCTGGACATGAGACGACAGAACCAGCCGTGCGCACCCGTGTTCGTGGCGTCGGTCTTCGGTAGTGGCTTTTCGGCCCGGACGAGATACGCCGGAGAGCTTCGATCGATGACCGCCTCCGCGTCGCCGTATCCAAGGGGATCCGGCCGGGTGTACGCGTCGCAGCCCGAGATACGGCGACCGCTGACCTCGACGGTCACCGCGGTAACGCCGTCGCGCCGCGTCCAGACCTGGTACGGCTGACACAGCCGGATCGCGCCACCGGGCGCCGATATCCGGCGAGACGAGAGGTTGAGAACAGAGATATGCCAGAAACCACCGAACGTACGAAGAGCTCGGCCATCGAGGTCGAACCCGGAGTGTTCGAATCCGTCGCGCTGATCGACAACGGCGCGTTCGGCACCCGCACCATTCGCTTCGAAACGGGCCGGCTCGCCAAGCAGGCCGCCGGATCGGTCGTCGCCTACCTGGACGACGAGACCATGCTGCTGTCGGCCACCACCGCCGGTAAGCACCCCAAGGAGCAGTTCGATTTCTTCCCGCTGACCGTCGACGTCGAAGAGCGGATGTACGCGGCGGGCCGGATCCCCGGGTCGTTCTTCCGCCGCGAGGGCCGCCCCTCCACCGACGCGATCCTCACCTGCCGCCTGATCGACCGGCCGCTGCGCCCCTCCTTCGTCGACGGACTGCGCAACGAGATCCAGGTCGTCGTGACGGTCCTGAGCCTGGATCCGAAGGATCTCTACGATGTGGTCGCCATCAACGCGGCCTCGGCTTCCACCCAGTTCGCGGGCCTGCCGTTCTCCGGCCCCGTCGGCGGCGTGCGGGTCGCGCTGATCAACGACGCCGACGCCGGCACCCCCGCCGGTGGGCAGTGGGTGGCCTTCCCGACCAACGAACAGCTGGAAAAGGCAGTCTTCGACATGGTCGTGGCCGGCCGGGTCACCGATACCGGTGACGTCGCGATCATGATGGTCGAGGCGGAAGCCACCGATAACGTGATCGAGCAGGTCGCGGCCGGTGCGCAGGCTCCGACCGAAGCCGTGGTCGCCGAGGGCCTCGAGGCCGCGAAACCGTTCATCGCCCGCCTCTGCCGGGCGCAGCAGGACCTGGCCGAGCTGGCGGCCAAGCCCACCGAGGATTTCCCCCTCTTCCCGCCGTATGCCGACGACGCGTACGCCGCCGTCGAAGAGGCCGCCAAGGCGCCGCTGTCCGAGGCACTGAGCATCGCCGGTAAGCAGGAGCGCGACGAGAAGATCGACGAGGTCAAGCTCGACGTGCTGTCGCGGCTCGGGGCGTCGTTCGAGGGCCGGGAGAAGGAACTCGGCGCCGCCTTCCGGTCGGTTACCAAGAAGCTGGTGCGCCAGCGCATCCTCACCGACGGCTTCCGGATCGACGGCCGCGGCCTGGCCGATATCCGGGCGCTGTCCGCCGAGGTCGCCGTGGTGCCGCGGGCGCACGGTTCGGCGCTGTTCGAGCGCGGCGAAACCCAGATCATGGGTGTCACCACCCTCGATATGGTCAAGATGGCGCAGCAGGTCGATTCGCTCGGCCCGGAAACCTCCAAGCGCTATATGCATCACTACAACTTCCCGCCGTACTCGACCGGTGAGACCGGTCGCGTCGGCTCGCCCAAGCGGCGCGAGATCGGCCACGGTGCGCTGGCCGAGCGGGCGCTGATCCCGGTGCTGCCGAGCCAGGACGAATTCCCCTACGCGATCCGTCAGGTCTCGGAGGCGCTCGGCTCCAACGGGTCCACCTCGATGGGTTCGGTGTGCGCGTCGACCCTGTCGCTGCTCAACGCCGGTGTGCCGCTGAAGGCGCCGGTCGCGGGTATCGCCATGGGTCTGGTCTCGGATACCGTCACCAACGAGGCCGGTGCCGCCGAGGTCCGCTATGTGGCGCTGACCGATATCCTCGGCGCCGAGGACGCGTTCGGCGATATGGACTTCAAGGTCGCCGGCACCCGTGATTTCGTCACCGCCCTGCAGCTGGACACCAAACTCGACGGTATTCCGTCGCAGGTCCTCGCGGGTGCGCTGGGCCAGGCGCACGATGCCCGCACCACGATCCTGGATGTGATGGCCGAGGCCATCGCCACCCCGGACGAGATGAGCCCGTACGCACCGCGGGTCACCGCGATCAAGATCCCGGTCGACAAGATCGGCGAGGTGATCGGGCCCAAGGGCAAGATGATCAACCAGATCACCGACGACACCGGCGCCAATATCTCCATCGAGGACGACGGCACCGTGTTCGTCGGCGCCACCGACGGTCCGTCGGCGCAGGCCGCGATCGACGCCATCAACGCCATCGCGAACCCGCAGCTGCCCAAGGTCGGCGAGCGGTTCCTCGGCACCGTTGTCAAGACCACCGCGTTCGGTGCGTTCGTTTCGCTGCTGCCCGGCCGCGACGGTCTGGTACACATCTCCAAACTCGGCAACGGCAAGCGCGTGGCCAAGGTGGAGGATGTGGTGAACGTCGGCGACAAGCTGCGCGTGGAGATCGCCGATATCGACAACCGCGGCAAGATCTCGCTGGTCCCCGTCGACGAGAGCGCCGACGAGGCTCCCGCCGATGCGGATACCGCGGCGACCGAGTAGTACTGGTCGTGTGACGGAGCAGAAGACAGCGGCCCCCCTGCGCCCGAGTGGGCAGGGGGGTTCGTCATCGACGTGGCGGATCGGCGAAACCGTCGATATCGACAACGGAGTACGGCGTACCGTCCTGCCGGGTGGTCTGCGGGTCGTGACCGAGCAGGTACCGGGTGTGCGTTCGGCGTCCGTCGGGGTCTGGGTCGGGGTCGGTTCCCGCGACGAGGGCCCGACGGTCGCCGGCGCGGCGCATTTCCTGGAGCACCTGCTCTTCAAGGCGACCCCGACCCGCTCGGCGCTGGATATCGCCGAAGCCATGGACGCGGTCGGCGGGGAACTCAACGCGTTCACCGCCAAGGAACAGACCTGCTACTACGCCCACGTCGTGGACGAGGACCTGCCGCTGGCGGTGGACCTGGTCTCCGATGTGGTGCTCAACGGGTTGTGCCGGGCCGTGGACGTGGATGTGGAACGACAGGTCGTGCTGGAAGAGATCGCCATGCGCGACGACGACCCGGAAGACCTGGTCGGCGATGCCTTTCTCACCGCCCTGTTCGGGGATCACCCGATCGGGCGGCCGATCATCGGTTCCATCGAATCGATCGAAGGGATGCGGGCGAGCCAGCTGCGGTCCTTCCACCAGCGCCGGTACACACCGGACCGGATGGTGGTGGCGGTGGCCGGAAATATCGACCACGAGCACACCGTGGAGCTGGTGCACCGGGCAGTGGCCGGCCGGTTGGACCCCGCGGCCGTTCCGGCGCCGCGCCGGGAGGGACATTTCCGGACCCGTTCGGCGCCGGCGCTGAGCTGGAGCCACCGCGACAGCGAACAGGCGCATCTGGTGTTCGGTGTCCGGGCCTACGGCCGGCACGAGGGACCGCGGCGCTGGCCGCTGTCGGTGCTGAACACCGTGATCGGTGGGGGCCTGAGTTCCCGGCTGTTCCAGCGGATCCGGGAGGAACGCGGTCTGGCGTACTCGGTCTACTCCAGCGTGGACACCTTCGCCGACACCGGCGCGTTCTCGGTGTACCTGGGCTGCCAGCCCGAGAACCTGAACGAGGTGACCACACTCGCGCGCGACGTCCTCGAGGAGATCGCGGCCGACGGCATCACCGATGCCGAATGTGCCCGGGCGAAAGGGTCGTTGCGTGGCGGGCTGGTGCTCGGGCTGGAGGATTCGGCGTCGCGGATGAACCGCATCGGCCGCAGCGAACTCAGCTACGGCAACCACCGAAGCGTCTCCGAAACGCTGGCCCGGATCGACGCGGTCACCACCGACGAGGTCGGCGAGATCGCCCGCGCGCTGCTCGCCCGGCCCTTCGCCGCCGCGGTCGCCGGACCGTACCGCCGCAAACGCGATCTGCCTGCCGCCGTGGTCCGGTTGGTTGGTTGAGCTGGTCACCGGGCCCAGCCTGTTATCGAGGGTGGATTGGCACGGTCGCCGGACCGTACCAGCGTAAACCGGCTCGGCCCACCGTTGTTGCCCGGCTGATCGGCTGGTCTGGGGGCGGTGACCGGGTGGCTCGTCGCCTGGGGCCGCCGGCCCGCGTGCACGCCTGCGCGCGGCGGTCCGATGCGGTGCCGAGGTCCGGGATTGTGGTCAGCGTCCGGTATTTCGAAGCGCTCACCGAGGAGATCGATCGAACGGTGCGGGTGGGTCGCCCGTCGATCTGCCGCTGACGGTTTCGGGTGCGCCGTGGTGTTCGCGGGCCGCCGGCACCGGTCGGGAGATACGTCGTCCGGGCGCCGGCCGCTCAGTCCTGCCGGGCGCGGTTGGCGGCGCCGACGATCGAATCGAGCAGGCCGGGCAGTGCCTCGTCGAGGGCTTCGGTGCGCAGCCGCTGACAGGTCTGGCCGTCGATGATCAGTCGGTCGGTGACACCGGCTTCGCGCAGGATTTTGAAATGGTGCGTCGCGGTCGACTTGTTGATCCCGTCGTAGAGGGTGGCGCAGCGCAGTGCGGTGCCCGCGTTGCTGAGCCTGCGCACCATTTCCAGGCGGACCGGATCCTGTAGCGCGCCGAGCACCGCGGGGAGCGCGGCTACCGGGTGGGCCTCTGTGGTGATGTCCGTCATGGTCTACCTTCGGGCGGTTTGATGATCGTCGTACTGTACGTTACTGTCGATCAAGTTCGATAATCTTCAAACTTACCTGATCGGGGTCTCGATGGCAGCGATAACCGCAGCGACCGCGCCGGATCGAGTAGCGCAATCCTGGGCCTATACGCTGGTGCTGGCGGCCACCGGTGTCGCTCTCGGAGTATCGGGGGTGCCCGCCCCGCTGTACGGCCTGTACGAGCAGGAATGGCATCTGTCGCCGCTGACCACCACGATCGTCTTCGCGGTCTACGCGGTCGCCGCGCTGGTGGCGGTGCTGGTCTCCGGGCGCATCTCCGATGTGGTCGGTCGTAAACCCGTGCTGCTGGGCGCTTTCGCCACCATGATCGCCGGACTGGTGGTCTTCGTCCTCGCCGATACCGTGGCCATGCTGGTGCTGGCGCGGGCACTGCACGGGCTGGCTGTCGGCGCGACGGTCGTTGCCGGCGCCGCGGCCCTGCTCGACCTGCGCCCGCACCGAGGAGCCCGATCCGGCCAGCTCAGCGGGGTCGCCTTCAACGCCGGGATGGCGGTCGCCATCATGGGTTCGGCGTTGCTCGCGCAGTATGCGCCCAACCCGCTGCGTACTCCGTACGTGGTCATCACGGTGATCTGCCTGGTCGTGGCCGCCGGTGTCCTCGCGTTGCGTGAACCGCACGCCGCCCGGGTAGCCGGCCGGATCCGGATCGCGCGTCCGGCGGTACCGCAGGAGATCCGCGGTGATTTCTGGTTCTCGGCGCTGGGTGTGATGGCGGCCTGGTCGGTTCTCGGTGTCCTGTTGTCGCTGTATCCGTCGCTGGCGGCGGAGCAGACCGGAATCCACAACCTGGTCTTCGGTGGAGTGGTCGTCGCCTCGACGGCGCTGGCGGCGGCCGTCGTCCAGCTGTTCGCGACGCGGATACCCGCCCGCCGGGCCGCGGTCTTCGGCGATATCGGGATGGCCGTCACCTTGCTGCTGACCATCCCGGCCCTGGGTACGCACCACTGGGCCGTCGTGGTCGGTATCGGGCTGGTGCTCGGCGCCACCTTCGGACTCGGCTTCGGCGGTTCGCTGCGCCACCTCTCCAATGTCGTGCCGCACCACAAACGCGGCGAGACGATGTCCGCCTACTACCTGCTGGCCTATACGGCCATGGCTCTGCCCACGGTGCTTGCGGGCTGGGCCGCGACGGCATGGGGCTTGGAGAACGTGTTTCCGTGGTTCATCGGCGCGGTGGCCCTGGCCTGCCTCGTCGCGGCGGGTCTCGGGATGCGACGCGGTCGTATCGAGGTAGCGGCCTGAGCCGGTCCGGGTGGCCGGTGACCACCCGGACCGGGCCGGTTACTGCGGCCAACCCCCGTACGGGACCGTGATCAACTCCAGGTAGTGACCGCTGGGGTCCAGGAAGTACACCCCCCGGCCGCCGTCGTTGTGGTTGATCTCGCCCGGCGCGTGCTGATGCGGATCGGCCCAATGCTCGAGACCGTAGCGCTGGATCTTGGCGTACGCGCTGTCGAATTCCGGCTCCGAGACCAGGAAGGCGTAATGCTGGCCCTGGATCTCGGTGATATGAGCCGGGACATTCGCGAAATCGAACGTGACCCCGTTCGCGGTGGGAAGCGGAATGAACGGACCCCATTCGGGACCCAATTCCAGGCCGAGGATATCGGCCCAGAATTCGGCCGATACCCGGTTGTCACGACAGCCGACAATGGTGTGGTTGAACTGGATGGACAAAGGAAGATCTCCTCGAATCGTGATGATCCCGACCCCGGGCTCGGTACAAGGCGGCCAACGGGAGCACCATCACGAGAATTCAGGATAGTCCGATGCGGATCATGAGCAAGACTCCGCCGCGGCCTACCGTGGTCCCATGAGAATTCGTGGGGCAGTCCTGGAACGTATCGCCGCGCCCGCACCGTACGCCGCTTCGGCGCCGATCACCGTCGGCGAACTCGACCTCGCCGACCCCGGCCCCGGCGAGGTGCTGGTACGGATCGAAGCAGCCGGAATCTGCCATTCGGACCTTTCCGTGGTCGACGGCAACCGGGTCCGGCCGGTACCCATGCTGCTCGGCCACGAAGCCGCCGGAAAGGTCGTGGCGGCCGGTCCGGACGCCGGCCTGCCCATCGGACAGCGGGTCGTCATGACCTTCCTGCCCCGCTGCGGCGAATGCGCCGGCTGCGCCTCGAACGGCCGGACACCGTGCATCCCCGGTAGCGCCGCGAACAATGCCGGTGAACTACTGAACGGCGGCCGGCGGCTGCATCGCGGCGGCGCCGAAGTGCAGCATCACCTCGGGGTGTCGGGATTCGCCACCCACGCTGTCGTGGACCGCAGGTCGGTGGTGCCGGTCGACGACGATGTTCCGCCGGACGTCGCGGCCGTCCTGGGCTGTGCGGTGCTGACCGGCGGGGGAGCGTTGCTCAATTCCGCGAAACCGGCCGCCGGCGACCGCGTGATGGTGGTCGGCCTCGGCGGGGTCGGGATGGCGGCGGTGCTGGTGGCGGTATCACTGGGCGTCCGCGAGGTGATCGCCGTCGACACGGTGCCGGAAAAACTCGATCTGGCCCGCAGCCTCGGGGCGAACAGTGCGTATACGCCCGCGGACCTGGCCGAACAGGAAATCCGGGCCGAAGTGGTCGTGGAGGCCGTGGGGTCGGCGCGCGCGTTCGAAAGCGCGGTGGCGGCCACGGCCCCGGGCGGTACCACCGTGACGGTGGGGCTCCCGTCGCCGGAGGCTCGCGCGAGTATCTCCCCGTTGGGCCTGGTGGCCCAGGGCCGGTCGATCGTGGGCAGCTACCTCGGCTCGGCGGTGCCGTCGCGCGATATTCCGGAGTATGTGCGGATGTGGCGGGAGGGGCGGCTGCCGGTGGAGAAACTCATCTCGGCGCGGATCGGGCTGGACGAGATAAACCGGGCGATGGACGAATTGGCTGCCGGGCACGCACTGCGCCAGGTGATCGTTTTCTGAGTTGCTTGCGCGTCGGCGGGCTCCACCGCCTCGGTGTCGAGTCCAGCGAGGCCCTGGGTGCCGGGGCCACGGGCCGACCCGCGACGCCGCAGTAGGCGCCGAGACACACCGCAGTAGGCTCGTCTCCGAATCCGACGACAGGCAGGAGTGGCGAGGTGACGGCACCGATTCGGGTGGGCGTTCTGGGGGCGCAGGGCAAGGTCGGGCAGGCCATCTGTGCCGCGGTCGAGGCGGCCGTCGATCTCGAGCTGGTCGCCACCGTGGACAAGGACGATTCGCTGGACCGGTTCACCGAGACCGGAGCCCAGGTCGTCGTCGATTTCACCCACCCCGATGTCGTGATGGGTAATCTGCGGTTCCTGGTGGACAACGGTATCCACGCTGTCGTCGGCACCACCGGGTTCGACAGTGCGCGGCTCGACGAGGTGCGCGGCTGGTTGTCCGGGCGGCCGGAGGTCGGGGTGCTGATCGCGCCGAATTTCGCGATCGGCGCGGTGCTGTCGATGCGGTTCGCGGAGCAGGCGGCGCGGTTCTTCGAATCGGCCGAGGTGATCGAACTGCACCACCCGAACAAGGCCGACGCGCCGTCGGGTACCGCGTACCGGACCGCCGGGATCATTGCCGAAGCCCGCAAACAGGCCGGGGCCGGGCCGGTTCCGGACGCCACCACCACCGAACTCGACGGGGCGCGGGGCGCCGAGGTCGACGGCGTGCGGGTGCATTCGGTGCGTGTGGCCGGGCTCGTCGCCCATCAGGAGGTGCTGTTCGGCACCCAGGGGGAGACGCTCACCATCCGGCACGATTCCCTCGATCGTTCGTCGTTCGCGCCCGGCGTGCTGCTGGGGGTCCGGCAGATCGGCGGGCGTCCCGGTCTCACCGTCGGACTCGATCCCTTCCTCGACCTGTGAGCGAGCTTGCGAGCGAACCGTCGGCGCAGCGCGCATCGCGCACGACGGAGCCGAGCGCCAGCGAGGTGCAGTCGTGAGCGAGCTTGCGAGCGAACCGTCGGCGCAGCGCGCATCGCGCACGACGGAGCCGAGCGCCAGCGAGGTGCAGTCGTGAGCGAATCCGGCAGCACGACCGGAGATTCCGGGTCCGACCGGGCGGTGGCCAAGATCGTCGTGATGGTGGCGGTCCTGGTCCTGGCGCTGATTTTCTACTTCCTGTGGCTGGGCCGGATCGCCGTGGAACTGCTGACCTCCGGCGATATCGCGGCCGTCGGCCTGGGCGCCGGGGTGTTGATCCTGCCGCTGCTGGGGGTGTGGATGGTCGTGTCCACCATCCGGTCCGCGCTGGACCATCAGCGGCTGGCCCGCCGGATCCACGACGAGGGACTGGAATTGGATGTCTCCGATCTGCCGCGCCGGGCCTCCGGCCGGATCGAGCGCGCGGCCGCCGACGAACTGTTCCTCACGGTGAAACAGGAATGGGAAGCCGACCCGGACAATTGGCGGGTCTCCTACCGGCTGGCCCGCGCCTACGACTATGCCGGTGATCGGGCCCGGGCCCGCAGCACCATGCGCCGCGCGGTGGAATTGGAAAGACACGAACGCGATCCCGGCTCCCGCTAGGTTCACCGCCGGCGCCGTCCGGTTCGCCCACTAGGCTGGCAAGGATGCCGACGTTGCTGATCATCCATCACACGCCGTCGCCGTATATGCAGGCGATGTTCGAGGCACTGGTATCCGGCGCCACGGACCCGGAGATCGAAGGTGTGCAGGTCGTGCGCCGGGCGGCCCTGGCGGTTTCACCGGCCGATGTGCTCGAGGCGGACGGCTATCTGCTCGGCACCCCGGCCAACCTCGGGTACATGAGCGGCGCCCTCAAGCACGCCTTCGATGTCGTGTACTACCCCTGCCTCGACTCGACGCGCGGACGTCCGTTCGGTCTCTACCTCCACGGCAACGAGGGCACCGAGGGAGCCGAGCGGGGTGTCACCTCCATTACGACCGGGCTGGGGTGGGTGAAAGCCGCCGACTACGTCGTGGTGTCGGGCAAGCCGGCCAAGGACGACCTGGAGGCGTGCTGGGAACTCGGCGCAACGGTTGCGGCGCAGCTGATGGGCTGATCCGGCGGTTCCCCTGGAATCGGGGGCTGACCCTGCCGCGCCCGGAACGCCATACTGCTCTGCAAGGGGGGTGGCTGATAGGAGTTGTGCAGTGACGGAGAGCGTCCCGGACCGGAGCGCGCCACGCCGCATCGGTTTGGTGGAAGACCACGAATCGGTGGCGATCGGACTGGCTGCGATGCTCGAACCGCAATCCGACCTGGAGTTGGTGGTGGTCGCCGAAACGGTCGCCGAACTGCTGGAGCACCCGGTGTGCCGGGTCGAGGGTGGGCCGGCGCTGGATCTGGTCGTTCTGGATCTGCGCCTGGCCGATGATTCCACGCCCGAGGACAATGTCGCGACGTTGCGCGCCCACGGCGTCGAGGTTCTGGTGTTCACCGGCGCCGACAACGCGTATCTGGTGCGGTCGGCCGCCCGGGCCGGGGTGCTGGGCGTGGTTCGTAAATCGGAGGATGTGGCGGCCGTGGTCGCCGCGGTGCGCCGCGCCGCGTCCGGTGAACAAGTCGTCACCACCGACTGGGCCGCCGCTATCGACGGTGATCCGCAGCTGTCCAGTGTCGGTTTGAGCCCTCGGCAGGAAGAGGTGCTCACCCTGTACGCGTCCGGCGAGAAGGCGTCGCGGGTGGCCCGGCTGACCGGGCTGTCGGAGCAAACGGTGAACGACTATCTGGGCCGGATCCGGCAGAAGTACGCCGACGCGGGACGGCCGGCTCCCACCAAAACAGACCTCTACAAACGCGCCGTCGAGGACGGCTGGCTGCCGGTTCCCGAACACCGGCGGTCATGAACGCTTCCTCCACGTCCGTCGGCGCGCCGCGGCGTCCGGCGGTGTGGTTCCAGCGCCCGCGCGCCCTGTGCGCCCGGGTCGTTTTGCTGGTCCGCGCGCGCAATAACGGCCCCGAACTCGCCGCCGACCGGGTGGTGCGGCGGTTCGGCCTGGTGCTCGGGCTGGTCGGGACGATCGTCGCGGGACTGGCGCTGCCCGAGGTCGTCGTGCAGCACCACTCGGTCCCGCTGATCTGGACGGTGATCACCGTCCTGGTCGCGTTCGGCATGCTGCCGGTACTCGCGGTGGTGTCGTTGGTCGCGGGTCCACGCCTGGTCGGGTGGGTGGCCGGTGCCGCCGCCCTGGGATATCTCGCGGCGATGGCGCTGGTGATGCCCTACTACTACGAGATCAGGGACGGGGCCGGGCCGATCTGGGCGCATCGGCTGGTCGTGCTCGGCGTGGTGGCGGCGGGTGTGGCGTGGCGGCCCTGGCTGGCCGGTATCTACCTGGTGGGTGCGGCGGCGGCACCGGGCGTCGCGCTGTATGTGATGTTCGACGACACCACGGCATGGTCCGTCGTCGGCAATTTCTTGCGTAATGCCGGATTGTGCCTGCTGTTCCTGTGGTGTGTGGTGCACGCGCGGGCAGCCGGGGCCCGGGTGGACCGGGAATCGGTGGTCGCGGGCGAACGGGCGGCGGTGGTCGCGGGAACAGCGGCCAGGGAACGGGAACGGGCGCGTTTCGCGGTGCTGATCCACGATGCGGTGCTGTCCACGCTGCTGGATGCCTCCCGATCCGGGAACACTTCCCCGGTGCTGCGGGAGCAGGCGCGGCGCACGCTGGACCAGCTCGACGCCACCCGGATCTCCGATACCGGCTCCGGACTGCTGGAGGCGAATTCGGCGATCGGTTTCCTGCGTGCCGCGGTGCACGAGGTGAATCCCGGGATCGGGTTCACCGTGCAACGGGGCGGTAGCGAGAGCGAACTGCGGATGCCGCTGGCCGCGGCGGGCCCGCTGGCCGCCGCCCTGGCCGAGGCAATCCGGAACAGTCTGCGGCATGCCGGGGTGCTGGGGCGGCCGGTGCGCCGCGAGGTCACCGTGACGGTCGCCGCGGGCGGGTTGCTGGTCGTATTACGGGACGACGGCGCGGGATTCGACCGGCTGGCGGTGCCCGCCGACCGGCTCGGGATCTCGGCGAGCATCCTGGGCCGGATGCGCCAGTTGCCCGGTGGCGCCGGTTTCGTCGAATCGGAGCCCGGCTGTGGGACAACGGTGACCCTCATGTGGGCCAACGCCGGCAGCGGTGACGGTGACCTCGGTGCCGGCGGCGGTGACGACGACCCCGGCGTCGGCGGTGATGCCAACGAACCCACCGCCGGCGGCGGTGCCGAGAACTTCCGACGCGGGAGGCGGTGGAATGACCGAGCGTGACGACGATTTCGAACTGCGCTCCCTGCTCGGTATGCGCGGGCGCCTGGGCTGGGTTTTCCAGCTGGGTCTCGCCGCGACCATCACGCTGTACACGACCCCGTCGTTCGACCACGTTCCGCTCGCGCAGTTCGCCGTCGCGATGGTGGCGATGCTGGGTGCGGGGGCGATGGTGGTCCGGCTACCGGGCGATCCGCTGCCGTGGCCGGCCACCGTCGTGGTGATCGCGGCAGGGCCGCTGGCCGTGCTGGCGACCCACCTGAACTTCGCCGCGGACGTGGCGCGTCAGCCCTGGGCGGTTTTCGCCGCGTCCTATGCGCTGGCGGTACTGGCGGTGCGCGGCCGGATCGCCGCGGCCTGGGCGGGCGCGGCCACCGTCGCGGCCACCCTCGGATTCGTGGGTTTCGTGCTGGATATCTCGGTCGGTTCACTGTCCGTCTCGATCATCGCCCTGGCCAGTCTGGCGGGGGCTACGATCTCTGCGCTCATCCTGCGGCCCACGCAGCGGTCGCTGCGCCTGCTGCACGATGATGCCGCGATGCGCGCGGCGGCCGCGGCGAGTATGGCGGCCGAGCATTCCGAGCGGACCCGCCAGTTGAGCCGTTTGGACGAACTGGCGCGGCCGATGCTGGAACGGATCGCTCGTGGGGTGGAACTGACCCCGGTCGACCGCGAGCAATGCCGGCTGCTGGAGGCCGAACTGCGTGACGGTCTGCGCGCGCCGCAACTGGTCACCGATCAGCTCAACGCCGCGGCGCGCGGCGCCCGCTCCCGCGGGGTGGAGGTGCTTCTGCTCGACGACGGCGGATTCACCGGTGTCGCGGCCACCGTGCGCGAGCGGGTGCTCGACCTCGCCGTGCGGGAACTCGACGCCGCGAACTCGGGCTCGGTGACCATCCGGGTCCTGCCGGTGGGGCGGCGCAATGTGGTGACGATCCTGGCGAGCGCACCGGGCGGTGACCGGCGGACCGAGATCGGCCGGGACGGCGAGGTGCTGGTCTCTACGTGATCCGGTCGCTCCGTGATCAGGGCGTGTCGTCGCGTTTGCTCGTCCCGTAGCCGCCGCGCATCTGGTCGCGCAGGGCCCCGGACACCACTCCGGCCATCCAGGAGTTCAGCGATTGGCCGCTCTGCGCGGCGGCGTCCTCGGCGCGGGATTTCACCTGCTCCACCAGACGCAGGGTCACCCGGCTGATATCGCCGGTCATTTCCTCGAACGAGGGGTTGTCGTTGGACGATGCGCGGCCGACTTCGACCGTTGCTTCGGTGTCGTGCAGGGAGACGCGCACCGTGCGGTCGCCCAGCTCGGTAGTGACGGTATCGGCGAGTTCGGTGAGCGCCGCGAGCAGCGCCAGCCGCGCCGAGTTCTCCACGGTTTTGGCGAGTGCATCCGCTGTGGCCTGCGTTTTCTCATCGCCGAGGGCGGCCGCGGCCAGGAGATCGTCGCGGATTCGAGCGGTGTATCGGGTGAGATCCATGACATCAGTGTGACGCCAAAATTGATGTCATACAACCATGGGTTCGACGTCAGGATTATGTCACCATGTCGTCATCGGGTGGCTCGGCGGCCGATAACACAGACGAGGGTGTCGAGGTCGGCCCGGTGACCGGGTAGCCTTTCTGACCATGACGAACGGTGAATCGATGCCTCCGGTGTTGAGCGCGTCCGGCACGGTAGGTGTCGCGATGGTGACCCCCTTCAGCGCCGAGGGCAAGCTCGACATAGACACCGGCGTCTCCCTTGCGCATCGACTCGTCGACCGGGGTGTCGACCTGCTCGCGATCTCCGGCACCACCGGGGAGTCGCCGACCACGACCGAATCGGAGAAAGCCGATCTGCTGCGTGCCGTGGTGGACGCGGTCGGTAACCGGGCGACCGTGATCGCCGGCGCCGGCACCTACGACACCGCGCATTCGATCGAGCTCGCCCGTAACGCTCAGCGGGCCGGCGCGCACGGCCTGCTGGTGGTCACTCCCTACTATTCGAGACCGACCCAAGAGGGCCTGTTCGCGCATTTCACGGCCGTGGCCGATGCCACCGATCTGCCGGTGACCCTCTACGACATTCCGCCGCGTTCGGTGGTTCCGATTGCCTCCGATACGATCCGCCGGCTCGCCGAACATCCGCGGATCGTCGCGGTCAAGGACGCCAAGGGCGATCTGAACGCCGGTGCCGCGCTGATCGCCGAAACCGATCTCGCCTTCTACTCCGGCGACGATATGTTGAATCTGCCGTGGCTGGCGATGGGTGCGGTCGGCTTCATCAGTGTGATCGGCCATCTCGTCCCGGAACGGCTGCGCGAAATGGTGGATGCCTTCTCGGCCGGTGATGTGGTGCGCGCCCGCGAGATCAACACCAGCCTGTTGTGGCTCAATGCCGCCATGGCCCGGCTCGGTGGGGTGGCGATGACGAAGGGCGGTCTCCGATTACTCGGCGTGGATACGGGCGAACCTCGACTGCCGCAGATCATGCCGAGCCCCGAACAGCTCGAGGATCTGGCCGCCGACCTACGCGCCGCCGGGGTGCTCGAATGACCGATCCCGCAGCGCGTCGTCCCCGCCGTACCGCCCGGCGAGACCCCGGTCCCGCGGCGCCCTCGCCGGCGCCGCAGACCGAACCCACCCACACTCCGCCGGTGCCGGATTCCGCGGCCGTACCGGCCGAACGGGAACCTGAGATCGTCGCCGCCGAACCGGACACGGCAGCACCCACGGAAACCGCTCCGGAGCCGCGGGCCCAGAAGGACCGGCCGCGCCGGGGCAAGGGCCGCCAATCCGGCCGCGGCCGTGGTGATTCCGGCCGTCCCGCACCGGCGGTGACTCCGGAGGCCGCCGCACAGGACCGGCTGCCGCTACCGCCGAAGCTGCCCCGCCAGGGGTTGCGCGTGTTCGCGCTCGGCGGTATCGGCGAGATCGGTCGCAATATGACCGTTTTCGAGTACGGCGGGAAACTGCTCATCGTCGACTGCGGTGTGTTGTTTCCCGAGGACCAGCAGCCCGGCGTGGACCTCATCCTGCCCGATTTCCGGCCGATCGAGGACCGGATGGACGATGTGGCGGCCGTGGTGCTGACCCACGGCCACGAGGACCATATCGGTGCCGTCCCGTTCCTGCTGCGGTTGCGGCCCGATATCCCGGTGGTGGGGTCGAAGTTCACGCTCGCGCTGGTAGCGGCGAAATGCCGGGAACATCGACTGCATCCGCGGCTCGTCGAGGTCACCGAGGGGCAGCACACCGAGCACGGGCCGTTCGACTGCGAGTACTTCGCGGTCAACCACTCCATCCCCGACGCTCTGGCGGTGGCCATCCGCACACCCGCCGGAACGATCCTGCACACCGGCGACATCAAACTCGATCAGCTTCCGCTGGACGGCCGGCTCACCGATCTGGCCGGTTTCTCGCGCCTCGGTGACGAGGGCGTGGACCTGTTCCTGGTCGATTCCACCAATGCCGAGGTGCCCGGATTCGTCACCCCCGAGCGGGAGATCGGCGGGGTACTGGACACGGTGATCGGCAAGGCGCGCAACCGGGTGATCGTGGCGTCCTTCGCCAGTCACGTCCACCGGATTCAGCAGGTGGTGGACGTGGCCCAGAAGTACGGCCGCCGCATCTGTTTCGTCGGCCGGTCGATGGTGCGCAATATGCAGATCGCGCAGGACCTCGGCTATCTGTCGGTACCGGACGGGCTCGTGGTCGATCTGGATCAGGCGGCCACCTTGCCGGGCGACAAACTGGTCCTCATCTCCACCGGTTCCCAGGGTGAACCGCTGTCGGCGTTGTCCCGGATGGCGCGGGGTGAGCACCGCCAGATCCACATCCGCGCCGACGATCTGGTCGTGCTGGCGTCCTCGCTGATCCCGGGCAACGAGAACTCGGTGTTCACCGTGGTCAACGGCCTGGCCCGGCTCGGCGCGACGGTGATCACCCAGCAGAACGCGAAAGTGCATGTCTCCGGGCATGCTTCGGCCGGGGAGCTGCTGTACCTGTACAACGCGGTGCGGCCGACCAATGCCATGCCGGTGCACGGGGAATGGCGGCATCTGCGGGCCAACGCCGCGCTCGCGGTCGCCACCGGTGTGCCCGAGGACCGGGTGGTGCTGGCCGAAGACGGGGTGGTGGTGGACCTGGTCGACGGGATCGCCTCCATCGTCGGCCGGGTGCCCGTCGGGCACGTCTATGTGGACGGTCTGTCGGTGGGTGACGTCGGTGAGTCGACGCTGTCCGATCGGCTGGTCCTCGGCGAGGGCGGGTTCATCGCCATCACCGTCGCGGTCGACTCCACCACCGGCAAAGCGGTGAGTCCCCCGGAGGTGAGCGGTCGCGGTTTCTCCGACGATCCCACCGCCCTGGCCGAAGCCGCCGAACTGGTGGAAGCCGAATTGCTGCGCCTCGCGGGTGAAGGTGTCACCGATACCCATCGGATTGCTCAGGCGGTGCGCCGGATCGTGGGCCGCTGGGTCGCCGATACTTACCGTCGCCGTCCGATGATCGTGCCGACCGTGCTCGGCGTCTGACGCTCGTTCACGACCAGCGGAAAACCGCCGGAGGGCAGTGCCCTCCGGCGGTTTTCGTGGTGTCCGGGTCCGGTCTCGCGGTGGATCAGGCGTCGGGCTGGCAGGCCGCCGAATCCAGCTGCGCGGATTTCACGATATTGCAGGCGAAATCATGCGCGATCTTCCACTGATCACCCTCGGCCACGAAATCGACCGACGCGTTCTCCACCGGGCTTCCCGCGATGGTGACGTCGGCGTCGGCCTTGACCTTGCCCTCGGCCGGCTCGCCGACATTGGTGATCTTCACCGTGACTTCGTTCTTCTTGGCCGCCTCGACCAGCTTGTCGACCAGCTCGGGATCCTGTTCGGCATCCTCGATCCAGGCCAGCTTCTCTTCTTCGCTGACCGATCCGTCGAGCGCCCGGTTGATCTTGTCGTTGAGCTCTTCGGCGGTGGGCTTCGGCAGGTTCGGCGGCGGCGTGGTGGTCGGCGCCTTACCTTCCTCGCGCCCGTCCTGCGATTTGCCGGATTCGAACTCGGCAGGAGCTCCGGTGCTGGTGGCGGCCGCGTCGGTCGAGGTGGTCTCCTCGGTGGACGAGCACGCGGTGAAGGTGAGGGCGGCGGCGGCCAGTGTCACGGCAGCCACGACCCGGAACGGACGGATTTTCACAGTTCTGATTCCCCTACGAAGGTTGTCGGCGAATTCGGCGCCGGCCGGAAATGATGGACGGTACGAACTCACGAGCCGTAGCCGGAAGTGCAGTTCCAGTGCTCGATGTAGGCGTTGCCCGGGTTGTTGGACAGTGCCTCGGCGCGCGCCGCGGACCGGCTCGAGCCCGAACCGTAGCTCAGCCAGTTGTCCGACACGGCGAGCGCTCCACAACCGTTGCGCCAGGAGATCTTGGCGACACAGTCGGCGGCGCCGCACCGGTCCTCGGCGGCCGACTCGGCCTCGGAGTAGCTGTCGTAGTCGTAGGACCAGCCGTAGTTACCGGTGGACAGCGAAACCGCGATGGCGCCGTAGTAGCTGTTGTACTGCGCGTGCGCCGGTGCCACCGAAGCGGCGAACATCGAACCGATGGTCGCCACCAGGACGGCGGCAACGGTGAGAATCTTTTTCAAAGGTGTTCCCATTCTGTGTGTATCGGTCCACGACCCTATGGACCGAATGACAAAGTACAGAGCATCTCTGCTGCGTAGCAACCGGTTCGGATCGCATCCCCTCCCCGATGGCTGGGTCTCGGCTAGATTCATCGTGTGAACATGGCTCAGCGTGAACGCCGTGCAATGGTCGAAACGATGGACGAGACCGGGCCGGACGCGCCAACCCTATGCGGTGATTGGTCGGTGCGCGACCTCGCAGCTCACCTGGTGGTCCGGGAACGCCGGCCGGATGCCGCGCCCGGGATCATGTTGCGTCCGTTCGCCGGTTACCTGCAGCGCCGGCAGGACAAGGCGGCGCAGCGTCCCTTCGCGGAACTACTGGAGCTGGTCCGGACCGGGCCGCCGTGGTGGTCGCCGTTACGTCCGGTGGACGCGATCGCCAATCTCAGTGAAATGTTCGTCCACCACGAGGATGTCCGGCGGGCCCGGCCCGGCTGGGAGCCCCGCGAGCTGCCCGCCGCCGACGAGCAGCGGCTGTGGTCGGTGCTGCGCCGGATGGCGAAGATGGCCTATCGCAAATCTCCGGTCCCGGTGGAACTCTCGACCCCGGCGGGCGACCGGGTCCGGGTGGTGAACGGGTCCGGCCCGGTGGTGACCCTGACCGGGCCGCCCGGGGAACTGCTGCTGCACGCTTTCGGGCGGGATCAGGTCAGGATCGAGACGGACGGGGAGCCGGACGCCGTCCGGCAGGTACTCGAACTCGATCGCTCGATCTGAGCGATCCGTCCCGGTACCGGCCGGGTGATTCGGCCGACCCGCCGGTTGCGGGCCGGTCCGGAAAGCAGCTCCGGACCGGTATTCGGGCGCACCGCACCGGGCGGTACCAGTGTTGCGGATGGTCCGGATGGGGTTGTTGCGGCTAGCCTGAGCTCATGGCAGGTAAGTCCCGCACAACCACACCGGGTGCGCGGGCGGGATCGGCTCGGGGGCGGACCACCGCGGCCCGTTCTCGTTCGGGTACGTCGCGGCAATCGGACGGCGCCACGCGGGCCCAGGGCCCGGCGCGTAAGACCACCCGGCAGGGCGCCGCGCGCAAGGCGCCCGCGCCCCGCGCCCGGCGCACCGCTCGCCGCCCCGCGGCACCGCGCCGCTCGGACACCGCGCCGCTGGCCGTCTTCGGCCGGCTGGTGAGCGGCGGCTGGACCATGGCGGCCCGCGGCGTCGGTGCCACCACGCGGGCGATCAGCCGTGCGGGGGAGATCGAACACGGACACCGCCGCGACGGCGTCGCGCTCGGGCTGATCGCGGTGAGCGCCGTGATCGCGGCCGCGGTCTGGCTGTCGGCCGGCGGCCCGATCGGGCATTGGGTGGAGGGCCTCATCCGTGCGGTGACCGGTTCGGCCTCCTCGGTGCTCCCGTTCGTGGCCTCCGGTATCGCGGTCGTGCTCATGCGCACCGAACCGCGACCCGATATCCGGCCCCGCCTGGTACTGGGCGGGTTGCTGATCGGACTGCCTTTCCTGGGGCTCTGGCATATCGCCGACGGCGGCCCGGCCGACGCGGCCGGGCGCGCCGAGGCCGCGGGTTTCGCCGGCTTCGTGATCGGCGGTCCGCTGACCGATGGGCTCACGGCCTGGCTGTCGGTGCCGATTCTGCTGCTGGCCATGGTGTTCGGCGTGCTCCTGGTGACCGGGACGACGGTCCGGGAAGCCCCGCAGCGGTTGCGGGAATTCTTCGGGGCCCCCATCCCACAGGAGGATTACCGCGACGGTTTCGACCCGGTCGACGACTACGAGGCCACGGCTCCGGCGGGCCGATCGCGCCGCCGCGGCCGCACGCCCGAGGCCGGCTACCCGTCCGACGAATTCATCGGACCCATGGCGGATCCGGGCGAGCCACCGTTACGCGATGCCAAACCGATCGCCCCCGCCGACGGCGAACGGCCGGCCGCGCGGAAGAAACGCACACCCGCCGCCCCCGCACCGGTCGATCAGACTCCGGCACCGCCTCCACCGGAACCGGAATTCGTCGCCGACCGGGTCGCCGAGGGCGATTACACGCTGCCGCCGATGAATCTCCTGGTCGACGGCGATCCGCCGCGCCGGCGCAGCGCCGCCAACGAATCGATGATCGAGGCGATCACCGAGGTACTGGTGCAGTTCAAGATCGATGCGGCGGTGACCGGGTTCGTCCGGGGCCCGACGGTCACCCGGTACGAGGTGGAGCTCGGCCCCGGCGTGAAGGTCGAGAAGATCACCGCGCTGACCCGCAATATCGCCTATGCCGTGGCCACCGAGAATGTGCGCCTGCTCGCACCCATTCCGGGAAAGTCCGCGGTGGGTATCGAGGTCCCCAATGCCGACCGCGAGCTGGTGCGCCTGGCCGATGTGCTGAAGGCGCCGTCCACCCGTAACGACCACCATCCGCTGGTGATCGGCCTGGGCAAGAACATCGAGGGCGAGTTCCTCGCGGCGAACCTGGCCAAGATGCCGCATCTGCTGGTGGCCGGTTCCACCGGTTCCGGTAAGTCGAGTTTCGTCAATTCGATGCTGGTATCGCTGCTGCAGCGGGCCACCCCGGACGAGGTCCGGATGATTCTGATCGACCCGAAGATGGTGGAACTGACCCCCTACGAGGGCATCCCGCATCTGATCACGCCCATCATCACCCAGCCGAAGAAGGCCGCCGCGGCGTTGGCCTGGCTGGTGGAGGAGATGGAGCAGCGGTATCAGGACATGCAGGCCAGCAAGGTCCGCCATATCGACGATTTCAACCGGAAGGTGAAATCCGGCGCCATCACCGCACCGCTGGGCAGTGAACGCGTCTACCGGCCCTACCCGTACATCCTGGCCATCGTCGACGAACTCGCCGACCTCATGATGACCGCCCCGCGTGATGTGGAGGACGCCATCGTGCGGATCACGCAGAAGGCGCGGGCCGCCGGGATCCATCTGGTCCTGGCGACTCAGCGGCCGTCGGTGGACGTGGTGACCGGTCTGATCAAGACGAATGTTCCCTCGCGGCTGGCCTTCGCGACCTCCTCGCTGACGGATTCGCGGGTCATCCTGGACCAACCGGGCGCCGAGAAGCTCATCGGTATGGGCGACGGCCTGTTCCTGCCCATGGGTGCCGGTAAACCGACGCGCCTGCAGGGCGCTTTCATCAGCGACGAGGAAATCCACGGCGTCGTCGAGTTCACCAAGAACCAGGCCGAACCCGAGTACACCGACGGAGTGACCGCCGCCAAGGCGGGGGAGAAGAAGGATGTCGATCCGGATATCGGCGAGGATCTCGACGTGTTCCTGCAGGCCGTGGAGCTCGTGGTCACCTCCCAGTTCGGTTCCACCTCCATGCTGCAGCGCAAACTGCGGGTCGGGTTCGCCAAGGCCGGCCGGTTGATGGATCTGATGGAGACCCGGGGCGTGGTGGGGCCGAGTGAAGGCTCCAAGGCCCGCGATGTGCTGGTGAAACCCGATGAGCTGGATGGTTTGCTCTGGTCGATCCGCGGGGGCGGGGACGAATCCGCCGAACCGGACGACGAATGATCCGCGGTGCCCGGTACCTGCTGTGAGAGGATGACCGGCAACCACCCCGCAAGCCGACCGAATCGGGCATATCGGGCATGATGGGTGTCATGACTCGCACCGCTGAACGGATCGCCGTATGCAGGTAACCGCTCTCGTCTGGGTGATCACCATCCTGGTGATCCTCGGCCTGTTCGTCTTCGACTTCTTCGCCCACGTGCGCACCCCGCACGAACCGACCTTCCGGGAATCCGGCTTCTGGTCGGCGGTCTACATCGGCCTGGCGCTCGCCTTCGGCGGTATCGTCGCCTGGAAATGGGGCGGCACCTTCGCCGGCGAGTACTACGCCGGTTTCGTCACCGAGAAAGCGCTCTCGGTGGACAACCTGTTCATCTTCCTGATCATCATGTCCACCTTCGCGGTGCCGCGGATATACCAGCAGAAGGTGCTGCTGATCGGCATCGTGGTCGCCCTGGTGATGCGTGGCGTGTTCATCGCGGTCGGCGCCGCGGCCATCAGCGCTTTCAGCTGGGTCTTCTACCTGTTCGGCCTGTTCCTGGTCTACACCGCGGTCAAACTGCTGCGGGAGAGTGGACACGAGGTCGAGGAAGAACAGAAACGCGACAGTCGCATCGTTGCGTTGACCAAACGGTTTCTGCCGACCACCGACACCTACGACGGCGACAAACTGATCACTCGCATCGACGGCCGCCGCGTGATCACTCCGATGCTGCTGGCGCTGCTGGCGATCGGGTTCGCCGACCTGCTGTTCGCCCTCGATTCCATCCCGGCGATCTACGGTCTCACCGAAGAGCCCTACATTGTGTTCACCGCCAATGCTTTCGCACTGATGGGGCTGCGGCAGCTGTACTTCCTGATCGGCGGCCTGCTCGACCGGCTCGTCTATCTGTCCTACGGGCTGTCCGCGATCCTGGCGTTCATCGGCGTCAAGCTGGTGCTCCATGCCCTGCACGAGAACACTCTGTGGTTCATCAACGGTGGCGAGCATGTGAGCGTGCCGGAGATCTCCACGGGGCTGTCCCTATCGGTGATCCTCGGAATTCTCGTCATCGCGACCGTGGCCAGCCTTCTGAAAACCCGGGGCCGCGCCCGGCCCGAATCGGCTTCGGAACCCAGGGACTGACCCGCGCGCCGGCCGGCCGCGTACTCCCGGTGCTGTCCGCCGCGGGACGCGGGCGGCCGGGAGACGCGGAACCGGTGAGAGGAGCTACCGGCTACCGATCGGCCGGCCGGCGGGCTGCGATCGTTCAGTCGGCGAACACGCCGAATACGGGCTGCCATTCGACGGCCCGCACGGCATCGATCAGTTTCTCCTGGGCGAACGGATCCTGTGCCAGCAGTTCGGCGAGGGTTCCGGCGTCCGTCGCCCGGAACAGCAGCAGCGCCCCGGAACCGTCCGGGTACGGCCCACTGCTGAGCAGCGAACCCGCCGCGAGCCGGTCGGCGAGCCAGGCCCGGTGGCGGGGGCGATGGGTGTCACGATCGGCGATCGTGGCGTCGGAATAGGTGTAATGGACGGCGAATATCGGCACGGCACGACTTTAGTGCGCAAGCGCCCGCCACAGTGGCCGCCGGCTCTCGCCGCGGAGACCGCTCCGGGCGACACCTGCGTAGTCTCGCTCGGACAGTGCCGGGCTCCACGTTGCGCACCCACCAGTTCGGACGGTGCCGGGCTCCGCGCCCCTGCGGCTACCCGTTCGGACGGTGCCGGGCTTCAGGCTATGGCCCCATGTGCTCAGAGCGTCAGCAGCATCCGGGTATTGCCGAGAGTGTTCGGTTTCACATAACTGAGGTCCAGGAACTCCGCCACACCGGTGTCGTAGGACCGGCACATTTCGGCATAGACCTCCGCGGTCACCGGGGTGCCGTCGATCTCGGCGAAACCGTGCCGGGCGAAGAACTCGACCTCGAAGGTGAGCACGAACAACCGGCTCAATTCCAGCTCCCGGGCCACTTCGACGAGCCGTTCCACGATGAGTTTGCCCACGCCGTGGCCCTTCACCTCGGGCATCACCGCGACCGTGCGCACCTCACCGAGATCCGCCCACAACACGTGCAAGGCGCCGCAGCCCACCACGCGGTCACCGAGTTCGGCGACCCAGAACTCCTGGACCGATTCGTAGAGGTTGACGAGGTTCTTCTCCAGCAGGATCCGGCCCGCGTACACATCGACCAGTGTCTTGATCGCCGGGACATCGGAGGCGCGGGCACGACGTACCCGTATCGAGGCGGTCTGCGTACCGGGCGCGTCGCCGGTCGCGCTGCCCAGGGGTCCCCGTGAGGTCATGGGGTGCACAGTAGTCGGCGGCGGTACCGATAGTCTGATTGTGTGCTGCAGACCCCGCCCGCCCGCTCGACTCCGCGCGCCCGTCTCGGCGCGGCGGTGCGGAGCCGGTGCTACCCGGCAGCACAGTTCCCGTCCGATGCGGCAGCGCAGCGGCGCTTGTGCGCGACCGCGCAGAGGCGGCTATGACCGTGCACCCCGAGGAGATGGAGCTGGGACCACGGCCTGCCCCTGCGCCGATGCGCGGTGGGCTCGCCCCGGCCCCCGCAGAATCAGCGGTCCCACTGCTGAACATCGCCAATATTCTCACCATGGCGCGGATCGCGCTGGTCCCGTTGTTCGTGCTGGCCCTGTTCGCGGGCGGCGGGCACGAGACCGGCTGGCGGATCACCGCGACCGTGCTGTTCGCGCTCGCCGCGATCACCGATCGGTTCGACGGCCAGCTGGCGCGTAAATACGGTCTCGTCACCGATTTCGGCAAACTCGCCGACCCCATCGCCGACAAGGCCCTCATCGGATCCGCCCTGATCGGGCTCTCCCTGCTGGGCGATCTGGCGTGGTGGATGACCGTCGTCATCTGTGCCCGCGAGATCGGGGTGACCCTGCTGCGGCTGGCGGTGGTCCGGCGCGGTGTCATCCCGGCCGGCCGCGGCGGGAAACTCAAAACACTCGTCCAGTCCCTGGCGATCGGTGTGCTCCTGCTTCCACTCTCCGGCGGGTTCGCGACCGCGGGAATGGCGCTGATGTGGATCGCGTTGGTGCTGACGGTGGCGACCGGACTGGACTATGTTGGTCAGGCCGCACGCCTCTGGTTGGCCGGACCGCACCGCAGCCGCCGATGACCGCCGGCTCCGCCGACCCGCTCACCGCGGGCACCGCCGCCGCCGAACTGGTCGCGGCCCTCCGCGCCGGTGGCCGGACCGTCGCCACCGCCGAATCGCTCACCGCGGGCCTGGTCGCCGCCACGATCGCGGGGGTGCCCGGAGCCAGCGCGGTGCTGCGCGGCGGACTGGTGGTCTACGCGACCGATCTCAAACAGCACCTGGCCGGGGTTTCCGAACAGGTGCTGGCCACCGAGGGCCCGGTGGCCGCGAGCACCGCCGAACAGCTCGCGGTCGGCGCCCGGACCAGGTGCGGCGCCGACTGGGGGCTCGCGCTCACCGGGGTCGCGGGACCCGACCCGCAGGACGGGATCGAGGTCGGCACTGTCTTTCTCGGCCTCGCCGGACCCGGGCATACCGAGGTGATGCGGTTGAAACTGACCGGCGACCGGTGGAATATCAGGTCCACAGCGACTCGCACCGCGGTACAGGAACTGCTGCGGTGCGTGCGGGGCGCGACACCCACCCGGTGAGCGATTCCGCATCCGGCCCGGGAACCTCCGGGACCGGTTCCGACGTTGTGCCAGGAGAGAACCGCGAGCGTGCCGTGGGCGACGCCTACCGGGAGAAGGAGAACTCGATGACGCTGCTGCGAGAAGCGATCGGGGACAGTCTGCGGCGTGCCCGCCTCGCCCAGAGCCGGACCCTACGCGAAGTATCCACCTCGGCCCGGGTGAGCCTGGGCTACCTGTCCGAGGTGGAACGGGGTCGTAAGGAGGCCTCCAGCGAACTGCTGGCGGCGATCTGCGATGCCCTCGACGTTCCGCTGGCCCGAGTGCTGTGGGACGTGAGCACGACCATCGCCGGTGCGGACGCGCCGGTGTCCGGAGCATCACGGCCGGCCGCGACCGAACCGGCCGCCGTCACCGAACCCGCTGCCGAACCGGCCGCGACCGAACCCGCCGCTGCGGCGGCGGCCGGCGCGTCGATGTCGGCAGGTGCCGCCCGGCCGCAGGTCGACGGCGATACCCGGATTGTCATCCCGGCACCGACGAACGGTCCGCTGGTCCTGGTCGAAGCGGCCTGACCGGTTATAGCCGAGGTATACCCGATCGTGACAATGCGCGGGGTGCACCGGAGCGGATAGATTCGTACTAGGCGTGCGCGGGCCGTCCGTGGCGAGACGCGGCGCTGTTCGGTGGCCGGTACCGGGCGCCGCATGGTGGAGGATAGGCACATATCGAGTGCGTGACGGTCGCGCACTCCGAGTCGCCCAGGCGGCACACAGATGGAGGCGGGATCAACCGATGGCTAATCCGTTCACGAAGGCCTGGAAGTATCTGATGGCCCTCTTCGACTCCAAGATCGAGGAGCACGCGGATCCGAAGGTCCAGATTCAGCAGGCTATCGAAGAAGCGCAACGTCAGCACCAGGCCCTGTCGCAGCAGGCCGCCTCGGTGATCGGGAACCAGCGGCAGCTGGAGATGAAGCTGAACCGCCAGCTCGACGAGGTGGAGAAGCTCAACGCCAATGCCCGGCAGGCGGTCGTGCTCGCCGACCAGGCCACCACCGCCGGCGATACCGAGAAGGCGATCCAGTACACCAATGCCGCCGAGGCTTTCGCCGCGCAGCTGGTGACCGCGGAACAGTCGGTCGAGGACCTCAAGGTTCTGCACGACCAGTCGCTGCAGGCCGCCGCGCAGGCCAAGAAGGCGGTCGAACAGAACGCCATGCTGCTGCAGCAGAAGGTCGCCGAGCGCACCAAACTGCTCAGCCAGCTCGAACAGGCCAAAATGCAGGAGCAGGTCAGCGCCTCCCTGCAGCAGATGGACAGCACCCTGTCCGCGCCCGGGAGCGTGCCCAGCCTCGACGCGGTGCGGGACAAGATCGAACGCCGCTACGCCACCGCGCTCGGCTCGGCCGAACTTGCCCAGAACACTGTTCAGGGCCGGATGATGGAGGTCCAGCAGGCCAGCATCCAGATGGCCGGACACAGCCGGCTCGAGCAGATCCGGGCCTCCATGCGTGGCGATGCGCTGCCCGCCGGAAACACCAACGCCGCGATCGACCCGGGCGCATCCGCCACCGAGCCGGCCCAGCCGCAACCGCAGATGAACAAAGGCCAGACCGCTCAGCAGTAGCGGATCGAGAGAGTTCGGCGAGGACAGCGCATGAAGCCTGATCGACCCCGGTTCCCCGCCGGGTACCCCGACCTGGACCGCGCCTGGCCGGAACTCCCGCCACAGGCCGCCTATGTCACCGGCACCCTCCGCTCGGCCGGGGAGAACGCGCTGGTCGCGGTCCGCCGCTGGGCGGACCCGCGTGAGCGCGAACTACGCCGCCGCCGCCGGGCCCGGCGGCGCAGCATAAGTCTCGGAACCGCCTCCGGGCTCACCACCGCCGGTGCGGTGGGCCTGGTCATCTTGTCGGCCCCTGCCTGGGCGGTGGTCGTGCTGGGTGGTGGAGCCGTCGCACTGGTCACCGGGGCGGCGCTGAGTACCCGCCGCTACCTGCAGTTACGGCGTAATCCGCTGCCGCCGCCCGGTTACGTTCCGCGGAAACTGCCCCCCGCCCGTTCCGTCGCGCGCCCGGCCATGGCCCGGCTCGCCCGGGCCGAACGTGCCCTGCACGATGTGGCCGGTCAGATCGCCCGGTCGCGCCGGTTGCCCACGGGCGAACTCGACGATCTGATATCGACCGCTGCCTCCGGTGCCGCCGCCCTCACGGCGCTCGCCACCGATATCGCCACCATGGAAGGTGCCGTGCGCGCCCTGCGTGGCGGTGCGGCCGAACTCACCGACGCCGCCGATGTGCACCGGCTGAACGAGACCCTGCGCTCGATCGTGTCCCGGCTCGACACCGGTGTCGCCGAATACGAGCAGGTCGTCGCCGCGGCCACCCGCGTGCTGGCCGTGGACGAAAAAGGCGCTCTGCGCTACGAATTCGACGGTATCGTCGCCGACCTCCGCCACGCCGCCGACCGGATGGACGGTTGGGCACAGGCACTCACCGAACTCGCCGACCGGCCCCCCGAAACCTTGCTCCCGCCGGCCGCGCCCGGTGTGCCGCGGCCTTCGCCCGTCGCCGAGCCGGCGCCGCGCCGCGTGCGCCCGTAACTCCCTCAGGGTCAACCCTGATCTTCCCCCGATATTGCTTCTCACCTGGTGATTTCCCAGACCCGCAGTGCCATGCTCGAAGGAGGAGACAACCGCTGGGAGGCAAAATGCTGTGGAAGATCATCGGCGTGGTGGCCGTCGTCTGGATCGCGCTGGCGGTGATCGGTGCCCTGATCAAGGGGCTGTTCCCGATCCTGGTGGTCAGCGCGGTGGTATTCGGGCTGTACCTGCTCTACAAGGCGATCTCGGGATCGGACGACAATACGGTCACCAAGGTCTGATCGGCCGTCGCGTCACCGGCCGGATGCTCCTCCGACACGGGGGACATCCGGCCTTTCGCATTCCCGGCCGGACCGCCACGATGGACAGATGACGACCATGCCGCATCTTCCGGACGACTGGCAGCGCGCACTGGTGATCGTCGCCCACCCCGACGATATCGAGTACGGGGTCGCCGCGGCTGTCGCCCGGTGGACGAGCGCCGGCAAAGAGGTCCGCTATCTCCTGGTGACCTCCGGTGAGGCCGGTATCGCCGGTATGCCACCCGCCGAAGCAGGTCCCCTGCGAGAAGCCGAGGAACGGGCGTCGGCGGCGGTGGTCGGCGTGCACGACGTCGAGTTCCTCGGCTATCCGGACGGCCGGATCGAGGAAACCCCGGCGCTGCGGCAAGACCTGGCGGGCGCCATCCGCCGGCACCGCCCGGATCTGGTGGTACTGGGGCATTTCGGGCACACCTGGGCGCCCGGTATCGTCAACACCCCCGATCACCGGGCGGTGGGCCGGGCCGGTCTGGACGCGGTATCCGATGCCGGCAACGAGTGGATTTTCCCGGAGCTCGCGGATCTGCCGCCGTGGACCGCGCGCTGGGCAGCCGTCGCGGTTCCCAGCGGGGCCACCCACGCCGTGGACGTCACCGCCACTATCGACACAGCCGAGGCGTCCCTGGCCGCACATCGCCGCTACCTCGAGATCCTGAACCCGCGGGAACCGGTTGCCGACCAGGCGCGGGCCGTCGTGGCCATGACCACCGCCCCGATCGCCGGCTTCGCCGCCACCCGCGCGGTCGGCTTCGAACTGTTCACCTTCACCGGCTGACCCGAAAACACAACCCAGCGCCCCCCTATGCGGCGCGGCGCCCTAAACTCACCGGATGCGAGTAGCTGTTGTCGCCGGTCCCGACCCGGGTCATGCGTTTCCCGCTATCGCGTTGTGCGTCCGTTTCTTGGAGGCGGGTGATGATCCCGTCCTGTTCACCGGTCCCCGCTGGTTCGACGCCGCGCGGGCGGCCGGGATCGGCGTGCGCCGCCTGAAGGGGTTGGCGCCCCGCGCGATCGATGACGATGCCGATGCCGGCGCGCGGATTCATCAACGCGCGGCCTATATCTCCACCGAGATCTTGCCCGAACTCGGTGCCATGCTGCCCGAATTGGTGGTCTCGGATGTGCTCACGGCGGGCGGCGGTATGGCCGCCGAACGACTGCGGGTGCCCTGGGTGGAATTGTCTCCGCATCCGCTGTACCTCCCGTCGCAAGGGTTGCCGCCCATCGGAAGCGGTCTCGCGCCGGGTACCGGAGTGCGGGGCCGGGCGCGGGACGCGGTGCTGCGGATGTTCACCGCCCGGGCCTTGCGCACCGGTACCCGGCAACGTGAATTGGCCAGGGCCGGGGTGGGTTTGCCCGCGACCGACCCGGGGCCGGCTGCCCGCCTCGTCGCGACACTGCCCGCACTGGAGGTGCCCCGGCCGGACTGGCCGGAGGAGGCCGAACTGATCGGGCCCCTGCTGTGGGAACCGACCGATCGGCGCCTGGAGTTGCCACCCGGCGACGATCCGCTGGTGGTCGTGGCTCCCTCTACCGCCCACACCGGAGTCGCGGGGATGGCGGAGACCGTCCTGGCCGCGCTGGACGGAGCAGGTGTCCGCGTGGCTGTTTCGATGCTCGACGAACCACCGCACCCGCTGCCGGAATGGGCCACCGCGGGTCTCGGCCGGCAGGACGAACTCCTGCGTCATGCGGCCGTGGTGGTCGGTGGCGGCGGGCACGGACTGCTCGCGAAATCGCTGTCGGCCGGTGTGCCCGTGGTGACCGTACCCGGCGGTGGTGACCAGTGGGAACTCGCCAATCGCGCGGTCCGCCAGGGCTCGTCGCTGCTGGTCCGGCCGCTCACCCCGGAGGCGATCCGCGATGCGGTCCTGCGCGTGCTGGCGGAACCGGATTTCACGGTGGCGGCCCGCAGCGCGGCCGCGGGACTCGCCGGGCTGGCCGATCCGGTGCGGGTATGCCATCGGGTTCTCGACTCGGTGCGGGCGCACTGACCGGGTCGCGCCGGCCCGCACGAGGGCGAGTATCTTGTGCCCGGTGCGGTTGACGGAATTCCAGGAACTCTTGCACACCGAATTCGGCGAGGCCCGGGGCGATACCCTGCTCAGCGATCACGTCATTCTCGCGCTGGGCAGCCGGACGGGGGCCGCCGCCATCGAAGCCGGGGTGGACCCGCGTGAGGTCTGGCGCGCGCTGTGCGCCGAATTCGATGTCCCACGCACCCGATGGTGAACGAATTACCCCGTGGGGCGGTCACGTCCGGCGGGCGTGGTGCCGCGCCGCTTTCGCGCGGTTGCCGCAGGTAGTCATGGAATGCCACCGGCGGGTGCCGTTCTTGGACGTGTCGTAGAAGAACAGGACGCAGTCGGGATGGGCGCAGCGGCGGATGCGGGCGGGTGCTTCGCCGAGCAGCGTCAGCAGATTGTCCGCGGCCAGCCACCCCGGTAGCCAGGCGGGATCGACCTCGGGGGTATCCGCCGGGCCGTCCTCGGTGAGGTGCCGGCGGATCCGTCCACGGTCGAGCACGTCGTTGAGGGCGTCGCGTGATCCGTGGACGACCGCGTCGTAGATGGCCGTGCGGGCGGTCAGTACGGCGTCGAGCGTTCGCTCGTTCGCGGGCGCCGCGCCGGAGAGGCCGGCCGAGTCCAGCCAGATCGCCAAACCGGATACATCCGTCAGCAGGTCGCGGGGGCCGTGGTCCATCCACCGCGTGTTCAGCAAGTCCAGAGCCGGCGGTTCACCGAGGTGGGGGCGTGGATCGAGCATGCCTGAGGGTAACGGTCTCCTTGTCTCGGGTTCGGTGTCCACCACCATAGTAACCATCTATTTAGGTTTCAACGGTTGACGTGGGATGCGTCGCTGCCTTAGGTTTTAACCGTTAAAACAATTTGAACGGTTAAAACAGGAGGATGTCGTATGAACGCAACTGCCGGACCGGGGCTCGTTACCGGGCATATCGGATTGAACGTCGCCGAACTGGATCGCTCGGTGGCCTTCTATCGGGACATCCTCGGCTTCGAACAACTCGCCACCGGTGCCGAAGGTGACCGGAAGTGGGCGTTCCTCGGTGCGGACGGAGTGCTCGTCCTCACCCTGTGGCAACAGAGCGCGGGACGGTTCCCGGTGGACCGCCCCGGCTTGCACCATCTGTCGTTCCAGGTGCCCTCCATCGACCGGGTACGCGAGGTGGAGGCGGCGCTCGACGCGCATGCGGTCACTTTCCTGTACGACGGTGTGGTCGCCCACGGCGAAGGTATGGCCTCCGGCGGAATCTTCTTCGCCGACCCCGACGGCAGGTCTACGCTCCGGGCGGCGCCGAATCCGCACCCGCCCCCGGCGGCGCGGCGCCGACCTGCGGGTTCTTCTGAAACTGTGTGGAGCGCTGTCGTATGAGCATCTTCCATCCGGGCGAGCTGGCGGTACAGCGCCGGGCGGGGCAGGAAGGTATCGCCGAGAAGGTCGGGCGGACCGTCCACGCAACCGTTCCGGAGGCCGCCGCCCGGTTCCTGGCCGAACAGCCGATGGTGGTGATCGCCGGGCCGGATCGGGCGGGCCGGCCGTGGGTCACCCGGCTCACCGGACCACCGGGTTTCGTCCGGGTGCTCGACAACCGGACGATAGAGCTCGGGTCGATTCCGGGGGAGGGTGACCCGCTGGCATCGCGGCCCGAGTCGTGGCGCATCGGGCTCATCGCGATCCAGCCGGATCGCCGCAGGCGGATGCGGGCCAACGGCACGGCGCGGCACGTCGGTGATCGCCTGCGAATTACTGTCGACCAGGTCTATTCGAACTGTCCGAAATACATCTCGCGGCGGCACATCGTTGCCACGGTCGGCGGAACACACTCGGATTCCGGAATCCGTCGCGGCACCGAGCTCGATCCACGCCAGCGCGCCGCCGTCGGCGCGGCCGACGCCTTCTTCGTCGGCAGTGCGGACGAGGCAGGCCGGGCCGATGCCTCCCATCGCGGGGGAAATCCCGGTTTCCTGGAGGTCCGTTCACCCACCCGGTTGTACTGGCCGGAATACCGCGGCAACTCGATGTTCATGACACTCGGCAATCTCGCGCGCGAGCCCCGCTGCGGTCTGCTGATTCCGGACTGGGCCACCGGGGGCATGCTCCAGCTCACCGGAACAACCGGCATCGTGTGGCCGGACCGGCCGGGCGTGGCGGCGCCCGCCGGGGTCGAATTCACCGTGCATGCCGTGGTCGAACACCCGGCCGGCCCGCTGCGCTGGAGCCCGCCGGAACTGTCACCCGTCAACCCGTGAAAGGAGTCGCACGATGCGACCGCCCCTGCCCCCGTTCGACGCCGCGACCGCCGCAGCCAAGGTGCGAGCGGCCGAGAACGCCTGGAACACCCGCGACCCGGAGCGGGTCGCCGCCGCCTATACCGTCGATACGGTGTGGCGTAACCGCGACGAGTATTTCACCGGCCGTGCCGCTGTCGTCGACTTCCTCACGAGGAAATGGGCGAAGGAGAACGGTTACGCCCTGCGCAAGGAGCTGTGGGCCTGGTCGGGGGACCGTATCGCCGTGCGGTTCCAGTACGAATGGCACGACGACACCGGACAGTGGTGGCGCAGTTACGGCAACGAACAGTGGGAGTTCACGCCGGAGGGGCTGATGTCGCGCCGCGAGGCGAGTATCAACGATGTACCGATCGCTGCCGGGCAACGGCGGATCCACGGCCCGCGACCGGAAGGGGATACGACGCCGCTTCCGCAGTGGTAGACCGGTGCGGGTGGTTACCGGCGACGCGCGGAGGCGCAGCTTGACTCGAACACCTGTTCGTCTAGGCTGAGGCGCGGAACTTGTCGGTGCCGCCCTCTACTGTGGGCGCCAACCACACCACCTACCTACCACCCGGTGAAAAGGGGAGTCACGATGGCGCCACAGCCCTACGACCGCGACAAAGCGCTCGAACTCGCGCTCGCGCAGGTCGAGAAGAGTTTCGGCAAGGGGGCGGTGATGCGCCTCGGTGAAGAGGCCCGCCAGCCCGTCTCGGTTATTCCGACCGGTTCCATCGCGCTGGATGTCGCGCTGGGTATCGGTGGCCTCCCGCGCGGCCGGGTGGTGGAGATCTACGGCCCGGAATCCTCCGGTAAGACGACCGTTGCGTTGCACGCGGTCGCGAACGCGCAGGCGGCCGGGGGTGTCGCCGCCTTCATCGACGCCGAACACGCCCTCGATCCCGATTACGCCGCCAAACTCGGTGTCGATACCGATGCCCTGCTGGTTTCCCAGCCGGATACCGGCGAACAGGCCCTGGAAATCGCCGATATGCTGGTCCGCTCCGGCGCCATCGACATCATCGTCATCGACTCGGTGGCCGCACTGGTACCCCGCGCCGAAATCGAGGGCGAAATGGGCGACAGTCATGTCGGTCTGCAGGCCCGCCTGATGAGCCAGGCCCTCCGCAAGATGACCAGTGCCCTGAACAATTCCGGCACCACCGCGATCTTCATCAACCAGCTCCGCGAAAAGATCGGCGTGATGTTCGGTTCTCCCGAAACCACCACGGGCGGAAAGGCGTTGAAGTTCTACGCATCGGTGCGTCTCGATGTGCGACGTATCGAAACGCTGAAGGACGGTAGTGACGCGGTGGGTAACCGCACCCGGGTGAAAGTGGTGAAGAACAAGGTCAGCCCGCCGTTCAAGCAGGCCGAATTCGATATTCTGTATGGTCACGGAATTTCGAAGGAGGGGTCGCTGATCGATATGGGTGTGGAGCACGGGTTCATTCGTAAATCCGGTTCCTGGTACACCTACGAGGGCGATCAGCTCGGGCAGGGTAAGGAGAACGCCCGGAAATTCCTGCTGGACAACACCGATATCCGCGACGAGGTCGAGAAGAAGATCAAGGAAAAGCTCGGGATCGGCGCGGATGTGACGGCCACGGAGGAGACCCCGGCCGATTTCTGATCCGGTGAATCAGCGCTCCGCGCCCGGCGCCCCGGATGTATCCGATCCGGTGGCGGAGGTGCGTCGCCGGTTGGACGAGATTCTGTCGGCCGGCGGGCGGTCTACCGGCTCCGGCCGGGAACCCCGGTCGGACGAGTCCGATCCGCAGCGGACTCGTCCGACCGGCCCCAGCGAGACCGGACAGCGATCAGGAGCCGGCGGTTCCGCTGACCGGAGCCCGGGCGGATCGGTAGAACAGGCGAAGGAGGCGTGCCTGCGGTTGCTCGCGGTGCGGGCCCGCAGTCGTGCCGAACTCGGGCAACGCTTATCTGCCAAGGGCTTCGCGACCGAGGTGACCGAGCAGGTCCTCGACCGTCTGGCCGAGGTCGGGCTGGTGGATGATGCCGAATTCGCGCGGCAGTGGGTACAGCAGCGGCACCGGTTCTCCGGGAAGGGGCGGCAGGCGCTCGCGCAGGAGTTGCGGCGCAAGGGCGTTGCGCGGGAGGCAGCCGCGGCCGCGCTCGAGGATGTCACGGCCGACGACGAGACCGAGCGAGCGACCGAGCTGGTGCGCCGCAAACTCCGCACCCTGCCCGCGGGCCTGGACCGGGAGAAAGCGATCCGGCGGCTGGTCGGGATGCTGGCCCGCCGCGGCTACGGTCACTCGGTGGCGTACGCGGTGGTCAAGGCGGAGTGGGAGGCGAGTGACGCGGGTACCCGAATCGAGGACCCCGGCGTATCACTCGACTGAACAGGCCGTGGTGGACACCTACTGCCGCGTTCGGAAAAATGCGGTGGTGCTGTCTCGACTCGAGAGGTTCAACCAGCGACATCCGTGGAGCCACAACGACCACTTCGGTCGTTGGGTCGTCCGCCGAGTGACGGCTTCCGGGGCTCGTGACGTACTCGATATCGGGTGCGGTACGGGCAATCTCATCGCCGGGCTCCGCGGCCGGGTCGCCGAGGTCACCGGGCTCGAACGCGATCCCGCGACAGCCCGCGCTGCGGCGGAGCGTTTCGCCGGAGACCCCGCGGTGAACATCGTCGAAGCCGACTTCGCCGAGCATGACCGCGAACGGTACTGGGACGCTGTCACCCTCGTCGCCGTCCTGCACCACCTGCCTCTGGTGCCGACTTTGCGTGCGGTGCGTGACTGCCTGGCCCCCGGCGGGCGACTCGTGATCGTCGGCTGCTACCGCCAGTCCGGGCTGCTCGACCTGCTCACCGCTATACCTTCCGTTATCGCGAATCCCATCATCGGGATGCTCGCGCATCCGGCGCGCGCTGCCGAGCCACCGCCGCATATGCGGGCTCCCGCCGCTGATGCCCAGGAGACTTTGGCCGAGATCCGGGCGGCTGCACTGCGGGAACTGCCCGGTGCCCGGGTCCGGCGCCGCCTGTTCTGGCGGTACTCCCTGGTCTACGACGCTCCCCGTGTTTCTGTGAAATACGAGGTAGGCGATTGAGTTCGATATCGCAGACGCGATGACTCCGTTCACCCCGGCCGGCGAACCCGGCGGGTGAGATGTGCGGGTGCCGGCCACAGGACGGAGTCAGGGTTGCCGCGCTCCCGGCTCGAGCACACGGGCCAACGGGCCGGATGGGACTCCCTCCTGTTCGATCACCCGAGACAGCTGGGGGGGGGGGGGGGGGGGGGGGGGGGGGGGGGGGGGCGGGGGCGGCCCCCCCCCCCCACGCCCGGGTGGTGGCCGGGACGTGGCGCGGCGGCCGGGCCCGGCGCCGTCGCGTTCCGCGAGTTTTCGGAAGATCTCCCCGGCCGCCCGAACTC
>NZ_JBITCK010000005.1:0-23068 GCF_044453135.1 Nocardia sp. NPDC051750
CACAAGCTCGATCAGCTCGCCATCGCGGTGGAGAACGCGCTGAACCGCGCGCTGGAAACCGATAAGAAGATCGGCGACGGTTTCGCCGCCTTCGCCTGAGCCGAAAGCTACACGGTACGGTCGGCACCATACATTTCAGAACCGCCGATCTGACGAGTAACGACCAGGGTGTCCGAGTGGATTCCGCTCGGACACCCTTTCATGTAGCCCGGGAAATCAGGGAAGCCGGCGGGCCGAGCGGAAATAAGCGGCGCCGTTCTGTTCGGAGAACACAGCACCCGAATCGGGCGGCGCTCCGCACTCATCTCTCCGAGGTCCGCCTGTTTCTGTCTCCCGTCCTTTCTTACGCCGGCTTCACCGTGATCCGGCCCCGGCTTCCTGCCGCCTCGGTCACCACTACCGTCACCTCGGTCACCGACCCGTCACCGTCCTGGACCGTGCACCGGGTCGCGGCTGCTACGCGAATCCGTAGCGTATTCGGGCACTGCGCCATGAAGGTTCCCCACCCGCCCTGTTCCGCCAGGATATGTTCGACCGCACGTTCCAGATCGGCCCTGCCGAAGCATTCCTCCGTAACCATCATCGAAAAGTTGCAGGCACTGAGAAACAACACACAGCCGACAGCCAGCGATAACGAAAGCGCGGCGTTTCGCACGGGATACTCCTTATCGGGGAATCTATCTCTCCCACGAGAAACCCGGAAGAGAATCCGGAACTCGGAGAGCGTTACATCCCGACAATGCTCGCCGTCACTTGCCGTCGACTTATCGACTCCTTTTGTGCCACAGCGTATTTCCACTCCAGGTGAGGAAACTGACCATCCAAGGGTGGGTGAATACAACACCTTGGGGGATTGTTTCCGAAACACCCATCGACCCATCAATCCGGGCCATTGTGGAAAAGCGCCCCTCGCATGACGAACAAGGGCCCCGGCACCGGAAATATCCGTGCCGGGGCCCTATGAGACCGCCGAGCGCCGGCACCGAGCCGGCAACAGTCGATCGCCGCGTCAGAATCCGGGCATATCCGGCATATCCACGTCGACATCGGGGGTGAGAATCCCACAGACCTTCCAGCCGCCGTCTTCCTTGACCAGGTCGTAGGTCGCGGTCGAGGTGGTCTCGTCGCCGAGCAGGTCCATGGTCATCTCCATGGTGAACGTTCCCTTATCGCTGCCCGAGGGCACATCCACGCTCTTCAGCGTCGTTTCCGGTGCTTCCACACCGGAGGGAGCACCCGTCGGCTTGACCGGGTTGTCCTGTTCGTACTGTGCGATCTCGTCCAGATCCGCCTGGCACACCATATCCTCGGGGTTACCGTCCTGGTCCACCCATGCCTGCGCCAACTCGCGCGGATCGTCGTAGCCGCCGCCGATCGCCGAGCCACCGCCGCTGAACAGGAAGAACGCGCCCACCCCGATCGCGATCAGCACGACGGCCACGCCACCGATGATGAGCGCGATCTTTCCGCCGCTCCCGCCGGACGGGCGGGGCGGCTGACCGTAACCGCCCGGCCCACCGAATTGCGGTTGCCCCGGCGGAAACGGCTGACCGTACTGGGGCTGACCGGGATACGGCTGTCCTGGGTACGGCTGACCGGGTGCGGGTTGCCCGCCCATCGACTGTCCGGGGTACGGCTGCCCCGGCACGCCGGGCTGACCAGGCTGATGCTGGTACGGATTGGGTGGTTGCGGGTGACCCATTCGGAAGTCCTGTTTCCTTGCTTTCCTGCGCGGAGCCGGATCGGCGCCGCGTCCTCATACTGATTTCCCCACGGCACCGTGGTGTTAACACTGATTCCGGCACTCACTGTACGCACGATTGAACCAGTCCGGCGGCAGCGGGATTCGAGTTCTGTCCCCAGCTCTGAGGATCGGTATCGCCGATTCCGCGCGCCCGGGTCCACCCGATCCGGAGTTACCGCAGCACCGAGGTGCCCGGGGAACTGCGGCGACCGGTCTGCACTACTCCGGGCATCGGCGATATGCTGCACTGCGCTCGGCCGGGGCTGCGCCCGGACCGCTGCCCCGGTGGACGGGGGTGGCACGCCCCCACTTGCTCCTGGCACCGCGATCGGCCGACCCCTCAGGGCCGTCGTCCAGCTTCCGTCGACCCGGGACCGCCTGCGCCGCCGACAACATCGGGACCGATGAGAAATCTCCGCGGGCCCCGTCTACTCGTGCAACACCGATAACCACGAACGGATCGCCGGACACTCGGCGGACCGGCCGGATCGCAGCCGGGCGGCTGCCGGAGAGGACATCATCATGGGAACCATCGCCGTACACGAATTCGTCTCGCTCGACGGATCCTACGAGGATCCGTCCTTCACCGTCGAGTTCGGATTCGACCCGCAGATGGGCGAGACACTCGCCGCGATCACGGGATCGGCGAAAGCGATCCTGCTCGGTCGCCACACGTTCGAGATGTTCGCGCCGGCCTGGTCCACCCGGACGGTCGAGGACGATCCCGGGGCCCCGTTCTTCAACGACACCGTCAAATACGTGGTGGGCGCGCGCGAATCGCAGGTCGAATGGGCCAACAGCACCCGGATCGGCGCCTACGACCCCGAGAAGATCCGCGCGCTGAAGGACGATATCGACGGCACCATCTACATCAGCGGCAGCGGGACCCTCGTCCGGGCCCTGCTGGCCGAGGGACTCGTCGACGATCTGCATCTGTTCGTGTATCCGATCGCGCTCGGCAAAGGCGAGAAATTGTTCGCCGACGGGGTCGATGCCACCACGCTGGCGTTGAAGGCGCACAACGTCTACGCCAACGGTGTGGTGCATCTGAACTACGGCCCCGCACAGTCCTGACACACGGCCGGTGCCGGAACCGCCCCGCGGGACCGGCACCGGCCGTGTGTCACCCATCTCGGCGACCGCCACCCACTATGTTCGACATCAGTGCCGAACATCCAGGAGGAGCCGCATGCCGGACCCGGTCCACACCACCGCCGCCGATCCGATCGCCGGACTCTCCGACGAAGAGCGCGCCCGGTTGGGTAGCGGGCGGGACTTCTGGTCCACCGAGCCGATCGGCGACATCTCCTCGATCTCCGTGTCCGACGGCCCGCACGGCCTGCGCCATCAGGACCCGGCACACAGCGGCGACGCACTGGGAATAGGGCCGAGTATCCCGGCCACCTGTTTTCCGCCGGCCGTCGGATTGAGCCAGAGCTGGGACCCCGAGATCGCCGCCCGGGTGGGCGCGGCAATCGGCCGCGAAGCGCAGGCGGCCGGGGTGCATATCGTGCTGGGCCCCGGGATCAATATCAAACGGGACCCGCGCTGTGGCCGGAACTTCGAGTACTACTCCGAGGACCCACACCTCACTGCCGCCCTGGCCACCGGCTGGGTGCGCGGGCTGCAGGGGCAGGGCGTCGGCGCCTCGCTGAAACATTTCGCGGCCAACAACGCCGAGTTCGACCGGATGCGGTCCAGTTCGGATATCGATCCGCGGCCGCTGCGCGAGATCTATCTGCGCGCCTTCCAGCGCGTGGTCACCGACGCGGCGCCGTGGACCGTGATGTGCTCGTACAACAAGATCAACGGCGTGTACGCGTCCCAGAACCGTTGGCTGCTCACCGAAGTGCTGCGCGGTGAATGGGGTTTCGACGGCGTGGTGGTCAGCGATTGGGGTGCCGTCGACGACCGGGTCGCGGCGGTCGCGGCCGGGCTGGACCTGGCGATGCCCGGGCCGGACAATGCCGGTGACCAGCGCGTCGCCGCCGCGGTGAACGAGGGTTCGCTGCCCGCGGAGACCCTGTCCGCGACGGCCGGCCGAGTGGCGGCACTGGCGGCGCGCGCCGCCGGGAACGCACGCCCGGACACCGGATGGGATCCCGATGAGCACCACTCGCTGGCCCGTACGGTGGCGGCCCGCTGCGCCGTTCTGCTGAAGAACGAACAGGGCCTGCTTCCGCTCGCGCCGAGCGGAAAGATCGCGGTGATCGGGGAATTCGCCACCGAACCGCGCTATCAGGGCGGTGGATCCTCCCACGTGAACGCAACCCGGGTCGATATCGCGCTCGACGAGATCCGGGCGCTCGCCGGATCCGCGACCGTCACCCACGCCCGGGGATTCGATACCGGTGACGACTCGGCGACGGCGCAGCTGCGCGCGCAGGCCGTCGAGACCGCCGCGGGTGCCGATATCGCGGTTCTGTTCCTGGGCCTGGCCGCCGCACAGGAGTCGGAGGGGTTCGACCGCGAACATATCGAACTGCCGAACGACCAGGTGGAGCTGCTCACCGCCGTCCGGGCGGTGCAGTCACGAGTCGTGGTGGTGCTGGCCCACGGCGGCGTCCTGCGGCTGGCTCCCCTCGTCGACGCGGCCGATGCCGTCCTCGATACCGCTCTCCTCGGGCAGGCGGCGGGTGGGGCGATCGCGGATCTCCTGTTCGGCGTCGCGGATCCGGGCGGCCGGCTCACCGAAACGGTCCCGATCCGGCTCACCGATGTGCCCGCCTACGACAATTTCCCCGGCGAGAACGGGCATGTCCGGTACGGGGAAGGGATCTTCGTCGGCTACCGCTGGTACGACCGGCGCGATATCGAGGTGACCTACCCGTTCGGCCACGGGCTGTCCTATACGACCTTCGAGTACTCCGGCGCGCGTGCGGTCGCCGAGGTGGACACCGTGACGGTCACGGTCCGGGTGACGAATACCGGGACTCGGCCGGGCCGCGATGTCGTGCAGGTCTATCGCGGCCTGGAATCCTCCGCGGTGCTGCGCGCACCCAGGGAACTGTGCGGATTCGCCACGGTCGAGTTGGAACCCGGTGCCGCGCAGGAGGTCACCGTGCCGATTCCGCGCGACGAATTCGCCTACTGGGACGACCGGGTGGGCCGCCGGGTGGTCGAGGGCGGCGAGTACACGCTGCATATCGGCGCCTCCAGCCGCGACCTGCGGGCGCAGGTGGCGGTGACGATCAGCGGTGATCCGGTCACGGTGGCACTGACCCGGGAATCGAGCCTCGCCGAGGTCCTGGCGCATCCGGTCGCGGGGCCGGAACTGGGCGAACGGCTACAGCCGCTGCTCGGGGGTTCCGGCACCGCCGCGGGCGCCGATCTGGGTATCGATATGGCCCGGATGGTCGGCTCGATACCGATCGGACGTCTCGCGCTCACCTTCGGTGGCCTCATGACCACCGATGAACTCGACGCCTTCCTCGACCGGGCCAACACCGCCGCAGCCGTCCACTGAGCCCCTGGCCGCCTCGGCACGTTCAGCTACCGGCCGGGGCACGATCCACGGCGGCCGACCCGGCGCACACGACGGAGGTGACGCCGGCACCGCGGTCGCCGGCAGTCGGCCGGGGCCGGACGCGGGGCAATGAGCCCAGGACCGCGGCCCGCGTGAGTCAGCTCAGGGCCGCGACCCGCGCCTGTGCGCGGCGGTACTCCTCGGCGAGACGATCCACCACCGCGGCGGTCGGGCGCACGTCGTCCACGGTGCCGATACCGTGGCCGGCGCCCCAGATATCGCGCCAGGCCTTCGGTTCGCCGGAGCTCAGGAACTCCAGGGATCCGGACTCGCCCGCCTGCCCGAGCGCATCGGGGTCGAGACCGGCCGCGGTGATGCTCGGGCGCAGGTAGTTACCCTTCACCCCGGTGAAATAGTCGGTGTAGACAATATCTTCGGCCCTGCCGGCGACGATCATCTTCTTGTACTCGGGTGCGGCATCGGCTTCGTCGGTGGCGATGAACAGCGAACCGATATAGGCGAAATCGGCTCCGGCGGCCAGGGCTGCCAGCACACTGTCCCCGTGCGCGATCGCACCCGACAGGGCCAGGGGGCCGTCGAACCATTCGCGGATCTCCTGGATCAGCGCGAACGGTGATACCGATCCGCCGTGGCCGCCGGCACCGGCCGCCACCGCGATCAGTCCGTCGGCACCCTTGTCGATGGCCTTGCGCGCGTGGACATTGCTGATGACGTCGTGCAGGACCACACCGCCGTACGTGTGGATACGCTCGTTCACCTCCGGTCGGGCACCGAGCGAGGTGATCACGATCGGTACCCGGAACTCCTCGAGGATCGCCAGGTCGTCGAGGAGGCGGCCGTTGGTCTTGTGCGCGATCAGATTCACCGCGTACGGGCCGGCATCGGGAGCCGCACCCAGTTCGGTGGTGATCCGGGTGAGCCACTCCCGCAGCTGGTCCGTGGTGCGCGCGTTGAGCGCGGGGAAGGATCCGATGATGCCGGCTTTCGCCTGGGCCACAACCAGCTCGGGGCCGGACACGATGAACAGTGGGGCAGCGATGACGGGCAGGCGCAGATTCGCGCGCAAGATCGCGGGGAGTCGCTCGGTCACGAGACCGACACTAACAGAGGGCATGCGCCCTCAGTTACAGCTCAGCGGGTGAGGGATGCGCCACACCGGCCGGGCGACAAGCGGTTTCCGGAGCCGGCGGACTATTTCCGCGGCAGCCCCAGCACGAGTGTCGCGATGGTGTTGAGCTGGATCTCCAGAGTTCCCCCGCCGATGACCCAGGTCGGGATATCGAGTTCGTGGTGCACCGGTTCCGAGACGGCTTCGCCGAGCGCGGCCGCCGGGCCGATGAGATTCAGCGCCGCGGCCGCGGCGTCGGTGTGCAGGACGGAGGCGGCGGCCTTGGCGATACTGGTGGCCGGTCCGACGGCCTGGCCGTCCAGCCGCCGGATCGTTTCCCGGAGATTCATCGCGGAGATCGCGGCCCCGCGCGCGCTGATCCGGCCGAGCGTGCGGACGGCGTCGTCCCGGGTCCCGGCGTACTCACCGCGCTCGATGACGCCCCGGATCCGCCCGTTGTGGCCCGGGTCCCGGACCCCGCCGATGAACAACCGTTCCTGCGCCAGCGTTTCCAGGGTCAGCGCCCACCCTTGACCGGGCTCCCCCAGCACCATCTCATCCGGTACGAACGCCTCGTCGAAGAACACCTCGTTGAATTCGGCGTCGCCGCTGGCCTGCACGATCGGGCGCACCTCGACCCCCGCGGCGTGCATGTCGACCAGGAACATGGTCAGGCCGCGGTGCCGGCCCGCATCCGGGTCGGTTCGGGCCAGCAGCAGTCCCCAGTCGGCGCGGTGCGCGAGGGTCGTCCAGATCTTCTGGCCCTGGAGCCGCCAGCCGCCGTCCACGCGGGTCGCGCGCAGGCTCAGCGAGGCGACATCGGACCCGGCTTCCGGTTCGCTGAACAGCTGGCACCAGATCTCCTCGCCCCGCAGGGCCGGACCGGCCAGCCGGGCGAGCTGGTCCGGGGTGCCGCGATGCAGCACGATCGGCACCACCCACTGCCCGATTCCCATGGACGGCCGGGCGATCGCGTGCCGGTCGTACTCGTCCTGCAGGATGAGCTGCTCCAGCGGACCGGCCTCGATCCCGTAGGGCTGGGCCATCGGCGGCGAGACCAGGCCGTTCTCGGCGAGCAGGGTGCGCCGGGGGCCGGTATTCACCGAATCGTCGTCGCCGATCTTCGACGGGTTCGCATTCTCCAATTGCGCCGCCCGGTCCAGGATCTCCGAAACCCATTCGCGGAAAGAGGTATCCGTTTCCGGCAGCGGGACAGCGAAGTTGCGTGGGCCGTGCAGGGCGGCGGCACCGACCCGCAGTTCCCACGACTCCACCGGACCGCCCAGCCCCGCCAGCGCCATCGCGCGCCGCCAGTACAGATGCAGATCGTGCTCCCAGGTGAAACCGATGGCACCGTGCAGGGCAAGGCATTCCACCGCGGCATGGACCGCATTGCCGAGTGTGGTGAGCGCGGCTCCCCCGACGGCCTGGATCCGCTGGCCGGGCTCGTCGTCGAGACCGCGGACGGCGTCCCAGGCGGCGGCCGTGGCGAGCTCACTGGTGATCAGCAGCTGAGCGGTCCGGTGCTGCACCGCCTGGAAAGCACCGACCGGCCGGCCGAACTGGACCCGCGATTTCACGTAGTCGGTGGCGGTATCGCAGCACCAGCGGATCACCCCGGCCGCCTCCACCGCGAGGAGCGCGATCGCGACGGCCGCGGCCCGGTCGGTATCCAGTGCGACCGGCCCCACGGCGGATACCTCACGGAACCGGACGAGGCCGATATCACGTCCCAGGTCGACGCCGTCTTTCGTCTCCACGTCGACGTCCGCGGCATCCCGTTCGACGAGGTACCACCGGACCTCGGCGCCGGCGGCCGCTGCCACGACGAACAGTTCGGCCGATCCGGCGCCGAGCACCAAGCCGGTTTCTCCGCTGAGCCGAGGTTCGGCGCCATCCTCACCCGTCGCAGCGACGACACCGTGCTCCGGCCCGATCACCGCACCGGTGGCACCGCCGGCGAATCGGCGCAGCGCCGGTTCGGCCGCGGCGTCCTCCGCCGATCCGCTGAGCACCGTGCTCGCGACCACCGTGGGCAGGAGCGGGCCGGGCAGCAACGCCCGGCCCGATTCGGCGAGCACGACGGCGAGATCGTCGAGGGTTCCGCCCTGGCCACCCACCGTTTCCGATAGGTGCACGCCGGTGAGGCCGAGCGCGACGAGGTCCGGCCAGAACTCCGGCCGGATGCCCTGCTTCAGGCGATCGGCGTTCTTGCGTGTGTATTCCCGGCCCGCATATCGCTCGGCGAATCCGGTGACGGTTTCGGCCAGCGCCGTCTGGTCGGCGGTCAGGGCAACAGGCACGGCTATCACTCCGGTCGAGGGTGTCGAACAACGATCCCGGCGCGTTGCGGGGATACCCAGATTAGAACACGTTCTACTCGCCGCGGGGCAAATCCGCACCATGGCGCGCGTCCCGCGACCGGTGCCCGGAACACCGTCAGATGACCGACCCCACGTCCTGCGCGATCAGCTCGTCCGGCGCCACCGCCAGCTGCAGCAGGGACGCGACGCGCGGATAGGGCACGCGGTCCATCAGCTGCCAGTCGAGTTCAGCGCAGGTACGGAGGGGTGCGGCGGGCTCAGCGAGCGTTCTCGAGCTCCGCCTTGAGCCGCTCCAGCGTCCGCCGGATATTGCCCTGCTGGAATTCGGCGAATCCGCGCTGCCCCGTGGCCACCCGGTCGAACCACAAGGTGGGAGTATCCGGCCAGCGGGCCCGATCGTCGTACCAGATCTCGGTGACCCGGGTTCCGCCGGCGACCGCGTCGAACCGGTACTCCCAGGTCGCCACGGCCACCGTCAGCATCGGCTTCCACAGCCCGAACCGGCGCACCTGGAAAACGAACCGGCTCGGCCGATCCGCCACGGTGACCGTGCATTCGGTATGCCACCGCATCGGCCCACGCCTGTTCGACCCCACGAACGTCATACCCGGATACGCGGGGCGGCCCGGTTCGGCGACCACCGCACCGGTGTTCTCCGGACTCCACCGTCCCATCTGCGTCACATCACTGACCGCGTCGTACGCGGTCTCCGGATCCGTCTCCACCACAATGGAGCCGGATACCTCCATGGTCCGGGTTGTTTTCACCACGGCTGCTCACTCCTCGCCCGGTTCTCGTTCTCGATCTCGACTATTCAGCCACACCCGGGGGGCACCGCGAGCTGTCGCGGCACGACCGCCGCCCGGGGGACCGCAACCTCACCCCTCGGGGCCGCGATCCGTTACGCCCCGGACGCGCGCTTCTCCCCCACTGGATCACCGGCATCGTCCCCGGAGCGGATCCCGTACTTCATCAGGGGCACGATGGCCGCCCGGATGAATCCCCGCGCCGCCGCCTCGTCGTCGAAATCCACGCCGGCGGTCGGCGTCAGCATCAGCGAATGAGCCATCCGGGCCACCAGTTCCGCCACCGGCCGCGGGTCGTAACGGGCCAGCACACCCTGTTCCTGCCCGGCCGCCAGCACCCCCGCGATGTATTCGATCCCCTGGGACACCATCTCCTCACCGCGGACCGTATAGAACCCCAGCGCTTCCTCCGGCGCCACCCCGAGCAACCGGGTGACCAGCGGATGCGTCCGGGTGAGCCGGAGCACGAAGAGCACGGTCTCCTCGATCTGGGCATCGACACCCTCGGTGGTGGTCGCGATCGACGTCGCCTCCCCGAGTATCCGGGCGATCTCCCGCGACAGTGCCGCCTCGATCAGCGCGTCCTTGCTGGAGAATCGGCGATAGATGGTCACCCGGTTGATCCCGCAGCGGCGGGCGATATCGTCCAGGCTGCTCCGCCGGACGCCGACCTGCAGGATCCGATTCAGGGTGGCGTCGAGGATCCGTTCGTCGACCTCGTCATAGCTACGGAACATGCAGCGGAATTATAGACCGCGTTTCATTGTGTCACCGCTCTCGCCGGTCGAGGCGTAGGCCAGCAGTGCCCGCACCGCCCGCTCCGCGCTCTGGGCGGCGCTCTCCATCGTGGCCGACCAGTCGGTACGGGTCCAATCACCGGCCAGCATCAGGTTCGGGACCGAGGTCCGCTGATCCGGGCGCAATCCGTCGGTGCCCACAACCTGCGAGAATGTTGCCTTGGGCATTTTCACGACCTGGGCGTGCACCAATTCGGCCGCCTCGGCTTCCGGATAGTAGCGACGGATCAGCGCCAGCTGCTCTTCGACGATCTCGTCGTTGCTCTTGTGGATCTGCTCGTAGGCGCCACTGGTGGTGAGACAGTAGAGCCACGCACCGTCCGGGTTCCGCCCGTGCATGCGCTGCCGGTCGAACACCTCGTCGATCACGCCGGCCCCGCCGATAATGGCCTCCATGGCCGATTTCGTCCCCAGCGGCCGGTCCAGATACAGATTGGTGCTGACGATCGGGGTGACGCCGAGTTTGTCTGCGGCGGCATAGATTTCGGCATGTTCGGGCAGATCGTCGAGCAGCCCGTGGATCCGGGAGTTGGGGACCGCGCAGACCACGGCGTCCGCCGGGATCTCCGTCCCGTCGACCAGCTGCACACCGGTCACCAGGCCGTCCGTGATCACGACCTTCCGGGCGACTGCCCGGAAGCGCACGTCCACGCCGTACTTCTCGAATGCCCGCTCGGCGCCGGTGATGTAGAGGGTGTCCAGATCGACGGTGGGATAGCCGATGGTGACACCGGTCCGGTCGCGCACACCGTGACGGATGCCGGTCGCCAGCACATCGGCGAAGACCTTCGCCGATTCGCGCTGCACCGGTTCGGCGGCGATCCCCAGAGCCAGCCAATCCCACAGTGCCTCACGCGCTTTCGCGGGCATTCCGACGCGTTCGAACCACTGTTCGGTGGTGATATCGGCCAGATCCGCGGGCTGGAACAGGGCCTGGCGGCCCAGCCGCGTGGTGGCCCGCAGCGCCCGCAGCCGGTCCAGGATTCCGGCATCGGGGTGGGCGCCCAGCAGCGTGCGAACGGCACGGAACCCCGTGGTGTGCAACAGCACCGCGCGGCCGCCGGGCCAGCGCAGCGTGCCGCCGCCCGGGAATTCCACGTATTCGCGGGTACCGACGCTCTCGAGATAGCGGAACAGGCTGCGGTAACCGCTGGCCACCACGTGCTGACCGTTGTCCGGGGTATCGCCGACCTCGGGAGCCTGCATGGCCTGGGTCCGCCCGCCGAGGCGGGCGCGGCGCTCGAGCACCGTCACCTGCTTCCCGGCCTCGGCCAGCCATACGGCCGCGGCGAGCCCGGCCAGGCCGCCCCCGATCACGACATACCGGCGGGAATCGTTCATGGTGCGCTCCAAGACGTCGTCGAACCCAGCATTGACACAATGTAACGCAATCAATACATTCGTTTCATGGGTTCCGAAAACACAGGTGCCACCGTTCCCACCCGGCATCCCGCCGGCCCGGTTGCCGTACCCGGGCTGAAACCGTTCGCCATGGCCATGGGCATCGGCGCACCCGACGCCGCCCGCTGGGACGCCATGGGCCGATCGCTGCTCGTCGGCGACGAACCGATGGACGAATTGGCCGACTGGATGATCACCACCGGGATGGGCACGACCCGGCCCCTCTTCGAACAGGCCCTGGCCCGCGGTATCGACTCCGTTGCGGACGCACCGCAACCGTTGCGCGACTTCTTCACCGCCGTGGAATCACCTCCGGCGTGGCTGGACGAAGAGCTGCTGCACCGGGGCGAACAGGTGCTGCGGCGCGGCGGCTTCGACGGCCTCTACCTGGCCCGGGATGTCTCCTTCCTCGGCGGCTATCTCGCCTCGGGTTTCAACAAGACCCTGCTGCGCACCGGCGCGCTCGAGAAAGGCCCCGCCCAGCGGTTCGCCGAAACCATGCAGTGGGCACTCGATGTCCAGAACGGGATGGAGCAGTTCGGTCCCGGCTACCGGTCCACTCTGCATGTCCGCTTCGTTCATTCGCTGGTGCGCCGCCATGTTGCCGCCATGCCGGACTGGGACGAGGAAGCCTGGGGCCTGCCGATCAACCAGACGGATATGGCCGCGACCCTGGTGGGTGCGCTCATCGCGCCGTTCATCGGCGGTCTGGCGATGGGTATCGTGCCCTCCCGGGGCGACCGGGAGGCCGCCGCCCACCTCGCCCGCTACGTGGGCTGGCTCATGGGGGTCGCGGACGAATGGCTACCCACCGGGTACCGCGACAGCGTGCGCATCCTCTACCACACGATGTCTGCCATCACCAACCCCGACGACACCACCCGCCAGCTCGCCCTGCCGATGGCGAACGACCCACTGAGCTGGAACTATCCGAACCTGCCGTGGCTGCGCGGCCGGATCGCCCGGGCTCAGCACCTGTCGATCTCCAGCATGTACCTCGGCCCCGGAGCCATGCGCAAACTCGGCCTGTGGCCGTATATGCCGCCGTGGTACCCGGCGCTCCGGTTGCCGGTGAACCTCGCCCGCAGCGCGGCCACCCGGATCAGTCCCGCGGCCCGGCGGCGCGCCGAGGAACGCGGGCAACGGGAGCAGGCGGCGTTCAAACGGCTGCTCGTCGGGTCCGGTCCCGCGGAGGTCGGCAGATCGGCACACCACCTGCAGGCCACCGCATAGCTACAGCCGCTTCCCGGTCGGCTTTCGGATCGGCAGACCGCTGCGGGACCGGTCGCCGGGACTCGGGTGGCCGGCCACCACGCGGTCGTGGAACTCGTGGCCATGGACAGGAGTGGGCCGGACGCCGAATACATCGGTCGAGGTGCGGTGACATCCCGCGGGCGCACTCCCGCGCTATCGGCGTCCTGCCCCGCGCGGATCGCCGTACCGAGGCGAAACCCGTTGTGCCGAAAGGGTCCGGCTGAGAGGATCGCTGACCGTGCGCGACTACGAAACCCTCGTCGACAAGATTCGCGGAACCCTGGTGGGTGGTGCCGTCGGCGATGCCCTCGGCTGGCGGATCGAGTTCCTGTCGCTGGCGAATATCCGGAGCCGATACGGCGCCGCCGGTGTCACCGAATTCGTGCCCGGTCCGGTACCGGGCGCGTCGCCGGAGATCACCGATGACACGCAGATGACCCTGTTCACCGCCGAGGGACTGCTGCGCTGCCCGCCCGGCGCCGATCCCGTTCCCGCGCTCCGTCGCGCTTACCTTCGCTGGCTGGCAACCCAGCGCACCGCGCATCCGCCGGCCGAGCCCGACGGATGGCTGGCCGGGCTGACCTTCCTCTACGCGGTGCGCGCGCCGGGCAATGCCTGCATGACCGGCCTGGAGCGCCAGTCCGCCGGATATGCCGCGCCGCGGCCCTTCGGCGAACCCGGACCGGTGAACGCGCATTCCAAGGGGTGCGGAACGGTTATGCGGTCGGCCCCGTTCGGCCTCACCGGCGCGGGTCCCGGCGCGGCGTTCGACCTGGCCGCCCGATGCGGGCAGTTGACCCACGGCCATCCGACCGGTTACCTGGCCGCCGGAGCTTTCGCCGCCCTCGTCGATCACCTGGTCCGGGGCAGCGCGTTTCGCCCGGCACTGGACCAGATCACGGCCCGGCTCCGCGCGGTGCCGGGCGGTGAGGAGACCGTCGCCGCACTGAACCATGCTGTCACCGTGGCCGATTCGGGTCCGGCGACCGCCGAGGGCGTCGAACAGGTCGGGCAGGGATGGGTCGCCGAGGAATGTCTCGCCATCGCCGTGTACTGCGCGTTGCACGCGGAGCGGACCGGGGATGTGCGCGGCGCGCTGTTGCTCGCGGTGAACCATTCCGGCGACTCCGACTCCACCGGAGCCGTCGCCGGCAACCTGGTCGGCGCCGGGCACGGACTGTCCGCGCTCCCCGCGGAATGGGCCGGGGCAGTGGAGGGCCGCGATGTCCTGATCCAGGTCGCGGACGACCTGGTGGTGAGCTTCCACTACGCCGACAGGTCCCGGACCGGGAACCGGTATCCGCTCGACCGCGAGATCGGATACTGATCGCACGACCAGCTTTTTCATCGAGACTTCTGCGAAAATAGCGGCACGCCCGTCGGGCAGCGATACCGTGAACCGGGCTCATCGGCGATCGATGACCACTGCCACACCGAGAAAGACAGGACATATGGAGATTCAGGGAGCACGTGCAATCGTCGTCGGAGGCGCCTCCGGTATGGGCCGGGCCAGCGCCGAACAGCTCGCTGCCCGCGGCGCGAAGGTCGTCGTCGTGGACCGGACCGCCAGTGAGGGCAGTAAGGTCGCCGCCGATCTGGGTGGTTCCTTCTTCGAAGCCGATGTCACCGACCATGCCGGCGTCGAATCGGTGCTCGCGGAGGCCGTGGAGCAACTCGGCGGGCTCGATATCGCGGTCAACACCGCCGGCGGCGGAATCGCCAAGCGCACCCTGTCGAAAACGGGACCGCACGATCTGGAGTCGTTCACCCAGATCATCAACCTCAATCTGATCGCCACCTTCAACCTCAACCGGCTGCAGGCCTGGCATATGAGCCAGGGCGAACCGAATGCGGACGGCGAGCGCGGCGTGATCGTCAACACCGCCTCCATCGCGGCCTTCGAAGGACAGATCGGGCAGGTCGCCTACACCGCCGCCAAGGCCGGGATCGCGGGAATGGCCCTGACCATGGCCCGCGATCTGGGCTCCGTCGGCGTCCGCGTTCTCGCCATCGCGCCGTCGCTGTTCGACACCGGCATCCTGGCCGGCGTTCCCGAAGAGATGGTCACCCCGCTGGTCGCGGGTAACGCGTTCCCCAAACGGATGGGACGGCCGGAGGAATACGCGAAACTGGCCTGCGCCATCGTGGACAACCCGATGCTCAACGGCCAGTGCCTGCGGCTGGACGCCGGGATGCGATTCGCCCCCAAGTGAACCCGTGAAACCGGGGACGAAACCGGCGGCGCCGCCGGTTTCGTCCCGAGGGGTGCTGCGTGCCGCCGGCCGGCACGCACCATAATGGTCTCGACGGTTCCTCGAACACCGCGGCTCATGGCCGCCCTGTCGCACCACTGGAGGTGGCCATGAGCCTGGAAACCGTACGGCCCGCGGAGTCGGTGGCCGATCGGCTCACCCTCGAACGCGTCGGGGAGTTCCGATTCCGGGGGCGCACCCACGACGGTCCCGCGCGGCGCAGTTACGGCGGCGAGGTCGCGGGCCAGGCGGTACTGGCGGCGGGACTCACGGCACCGGCGGATCGGCCGATCCATTCCGCGCAGACCTACTTCCTGCTGCCCGGCGACACCACGGTGCCCACCGAATTCGCGGTCGAAGCGGTACGGGACGGAGGCTCCTTCTCCACCCGGCGGGTCGAGGCGATCCAGAACGACCGGGTGATCTTCACGATGCTCGCGTCGTTCCATCGCGCCGAAGACGGCCTCGCCCACCAGATCGCCACCCTCGATACACCGGGGCCCGAGGAGGTTCCCGACCTCGCGGCGGTGTTCGCGGGACATCCGGCCGCCCTGCAGTGGACCACCACCTTCCTCGACGCCCTCGGTGTCGATGCCCGGTTCCCGGATCCGCTCGCCCGCGCGCAGGCGATGCGCGGTGAGGCCGGGCAGGCTCGGCAACGGGTATGGCTGCGCACGCGACAGGCGCTACCCGACGGACAGCTCGAACAGGCGGCCTGCCTGATGTATCTGAGTGATCTGCTGCTGCTCTCCGCGACCACCGGTCCACATGGTGAAGCACTGCGGGATCAGGATCTCCAGGTGGCGACGGTCAATCATTCCATCTGGTTCCACGCGCCGCTCCGGGTCGACGATTGGTTCCTGCACGACCAGTACGGCCGCTGGTCGGGTGGCGGCCGGGGCCTCGCCCACGGTGAGATCCTCGATCGCTCCGGCAGGCTGTGCGCGACCACCATGCAGGAGGGCCTGATCCGCCGGCGCTGACCCTCCCGTGCGGCCGGGCTTGGCAGCCGAACCGCCGTCGGTTCCCGAGAGCGGTGCCCCGGGCAGGTACGCCGGCGGCATACATTCCGGCCCGGCACGGTCGTCCTCGGCGCCGGTCGGCGCGGCCGAGCCGGATCGGTGCCGCTTACCGAAGGGCTACGCAGCGCCGCACTTCTGCTATCCGCTGTCGGCAGCCGATTCCGGTGACGCCGCGGTACGGCCGCGATCGGCCGGCACATCGTCACGCAGCGGCCGATCCCCTGTGCCGATGACGAATTCCACGCCGGTCAACTCCTCGGCCACCGCCCACAACCGCCGCCCGGTCCCGGGGTCCTGTGCCAGTGGCGAGACGGGTACCGGGACCGGTGGCCCCACCAGACCCCAGCGTTTCGCGGGGCCGAAGAAACCGGCGCCCGCCGCCGCGGGGTCCAGCGCGGCGCGCAGGATGGACAGCGCCCCCTGCTCGGGGGTCTGGGTGACCAGGCGGGCCAGGGTCATCACCACATCGCTGTAGGCGATCCGGGTGAGCAGGCTCTGGTCCCGCAGGATCGTCGACCGCACACCGCCGGGATGTGCGCCCACCGACATCGCCCGCGCGCCGGCCGCGCCCAGCCGGCGCTGCAGTTCGACCATGAACGTCGCGGAAGCCATTTTCGACCGCGAATAGGTGATCAGGCGGCCGAAGCTGTGCTCGGACTGCAGATCGTCGAAATCCAGTGCCGCATTGCGCTTACCGTGGCTGAGACTGCCGACGCTGACCACCCGCCCGGCCGGCGCGGCGGTGAGCAGATCGATCAACCGCGCGGTCAGCGCGAAATGTCCCAGGAAGTTGATCCCGAAATCGCTTTCGAACCCGTCGACCGTGAGAGTGCGGGTACCGGCCACGACACCCGCGTTGTTGACGAGCAGGTCGATCGCGGGCAGTTCGGCGTGCAACCGGCGTGCGCAGTCGGCAATGGAGGTCAGGCTTCCGATGTCGATATGGGTTGTGCGGATATCCGCGTCCGGAACCGAATCCTCGATATCCTGCTTCGCCCGCGTGGCCGCGGTGTCGTTGCGGCAGGCCAGGACGACTGTCGCGCCGCGGCGGGCCAGGCCGCGGGCGACTTCCAGCCCGATACCGGTGTTGGATCCGGTCACCACGGCGGTGCGGCCGGACTGATCGGGTGCCTCTGCCAGGGTCCACAGTTCGTTCGAAGAGCTCACGGCATCTATCCAGTTCCAGCGGGGTTCACGCCACCCTCGGTCGAGGTCCGTCACACGCCGACGGGCAGCCGGTCCAGCCGAAGTATAAGACAATTCTCTTGAAGCGAGAATATGATTTCCGTCGATTGTCCGGCAGCCTCCGCCGGTGCCCCGTGGCCTATCGTGTGCCCGGGCCCTGTACCGGACCACGACCTTTCCGGCCGACCCCACCCAGGATCAAGCGCTCCTCGACGCTGCTCGGCGGCTGCACCGGCCCCGACGGCCACCAGTCGTCCAGCGGGCCCACGCCCGGCTCGACCAATTCCAAACCGGTGAAATACGAGGTGATCTCCTCCCGGCTGCGGAACCACCCCGACCCCAGCCCTTTCTGCACGAAGCGCCGTTCCATCTCCCGAGCGAGCTCGTGGCCGTCCGAATCCGCACCCGGATCCCAGAAATGCGTGAGCCCCACGTACGACCCGGGGCTCACTGCGTCCACGCACCGGGTCACGATTCCCGCGGGATCCGCCGCGTCCGGGATGTGATGCAGCACCGCACCCAAGATGACAGCGACCGGACGCTCACGATCCAGATACCGCCACACCGCCGAATCCTCCGCCAGCAGAGCGGGATCGGTGAGGTCGCCGGAAAGGTAGATGGTGTCCTCGTTCGTTTCCAGCAGAACCCGGCCGTGTGCACTGCACATCGGGTCGTTGTCGAGGTAGACGACCCGCGCCCACGGATTCACCAGCTGAGCGATTTCATGCGTATTGCCCACCGTGGGCAACCCGGCACCGGCATCCAGGAATTGCTGAACACCCACGACTCCGGCCAGATATCGGGCCACGCGGCGCACCCAGGCCCGGTTCCGGCGCGAGACCCGGCACAATCCGGGCGCTATCTCCAGTACTGCCTCGAGCGCCTGACGATCGGCCTCGAAATTGTCCTTACCCCCGAGACTGGCGTCGTGGACGCGGGCGATGCTCGCCCGCGAAGTATCGACCCCCGCCGGGGGGCGACCGGGGTCCGGCGAGTTGAACGGCGAATCTGGCATCGATGTCTCTCTGTCCGGTCAGGTGCGGCTCGATATCGACAGGTGGCGCTCGACTGATGTGACGGCGGTCCCCCCGCGAATTCATCGCTGCCCGCGAGAATCTGTCGAAAATTCTTGGTACCGGCCGTATTCGCCCTGGTCGCCCGGAAGAATTCACTGGCCACACCCCGCCGGAACGATCATGATGGTGGCACCCCGGCCGGGCCCGCGTACTCGCCGGCCGGGACGGGGAATCAGGAGGACCGGACGATGGCGGATACACATCGGTTGCTGCTGGAGGGCATCGTCGGCTCGACGGCCTACGGTCTGGCCGGTCCGACCAGCGATATCGACTACGCCGGAATCTATGTGGAGCCGACCCGCAACCTGCTGGGCCTGCACCCGCCCACGCGGGAGACCCGGCAGGGACGCGACGGCGCGGACGCGACCTACCATGAGATCGGCAAGGCCATGCGGCTCATGCTGTCGTGCAATCCCACCGCGACCGAGATCCTGTGGCTCGACGACTACCTCGTGGAGACCGCCTTCGGCCGCGAAATGATCGAACTCCGAAGCTGTTTCCTGTCCGCGAAGCGGGTGCGTGACGCGTTCTTCGGCTACGCCACGAGTCAGTTCCGGCGGCTGGCCGCCGGCGGATCACCGGACGTCCCGGCCGCCCGCCGGGCCAAACAGGCCCGCCACACCCTCCGGCTGCTCTGGCAGGGTTACGAGCTCTACACCACCGGCCGGCTGCCGATCCGGGTGCCCGACCCGGAGCGTTACCACGCCCTGGGCGCCTCGGTCCAGGGCGATCCGGGCGCGGCGGCGGTGAGCCGGTTGATGGCCGAATACGAAACGCGCTTCGACAGCGCGGTCACGGTACTACCGGCGGAGCCGGACGAAGCGCCGCTGGACGACCTCTTGCAGCGAGTGCGCCGAGCCCATCTCGATTCTCGGGAAGCCGACGCCGGGCGGGCAACGGCGATCTAGAGTATTCCTACGACTCGCGCGCACCAGCCTGTCCCTTTTTTGCGCGCGCACCATGGAATCACCGAGCTCGGAGTCGCTCATGAGCCCTCTCGACAGCGCGCCCGCCGCATCGCGCCGCTACCACCGGCTCGATATCTCGCAACCTGCCTTCTGGACCCGGGATTTCCGGTCCCGCGACGAGGTATTCGCCGAGTTGCGGGCCGAACCCGGACTCACCTGGCACGCCCCGCCGCCCGCCGTCTTCCCGCACGACGAACCCGGTTATTGGGCGGTGACCCGGCACCACGATATCGCCCATATCAGCCGCCATCCCGAACTGTTCACCTCGACGCTCGGGATCAGCATGGATCCGATGCCCATCGAAGTGCAGCGGCCGACCACATTCTTTCTCACCATGGATCCGCCGCAGCACACCCGCTATCGGCGGCTGATCAGTTCGGCCTTCACCCCGAAGCAGGTGCGCCGCATCGAATCCCAGATCCGGGCGAATGCGGCCGGGATCGTCGACGAGTTTCTGGTGGAGTTGTCGTCGGGGGAACCGGTCGATCTCGTCGACAGCCTCTCGCGCAAACTTCCCATGCGCACGATTTCGGACATGATCGGTATCGACCCCGCCGATCAGGACGCGGTGGCGTACGCGGCCGAGGCGATGTTCGGTTCCAGCGATGAGGAATACGCCGGTCTCGAGGAACGCGCGGCGTTCTTCATGACGCAATTCGGGATCCTGCACCGGGCCGGCACCGATCTGGCCCGCCGGCGCCGCGACGACCCCCGCGACGATCTCATGTCCGCCATCGTGGCCGCCGAAGTGGACGGTCATCGGCTCACCGACGAGGAAGTCGGCGCGTTCATGGTGCTGCTCGCCTCGGCCGGGAACGACACCACCAAACAGACCACCTCTCATGCGTTCAAAGCCTTGGTGGAGCGTCCGGCGCAGCGCGAATGGCTGCTCGAGGACTTCGACGCCCGGATCGGCGGGGCGGTCGAGGAGTTCGTCCGGTGGGCCACACCGGTGATCCATTTCGCCCGGCACGCCGTAACCGATACCGAAGTGGCCGGGACCTGGATACGGGCGGGCGAAAAGCTGGTGCTGTTCTACTGTTCGGCCAATCGGGACGAGACCGCGCTCGACGATCCACAGATCTTCGATATCACCCGCACCCAGAATCCGCATTCCGGATTCGGCGGTGGCGGCGCCCATTTCTGTCTGGGATCCTGGCTGGCCAGGATGCAGTTGCGCCTGCTGTTCGGAGAACTGCTGCACCGGGTGCCGGAGGTGGTGCTCGGCGAGCCGGAGTACGTGCACAGCGATTTCGTGCACGGAATCAAACGGATGCCGGTACGCCTGGCCTGACCGGGCTCAGGTCTCCGCCGCCGCTCCGGCCGGCTCGTCGAACGATCGAACACGAATCGCAGTGCCGCACGCGCGCACGCGCAAGGGTTACCTGCGGCGATGACGGCGGCAGCCGACCGCTTCGGACGGGCCGGCGCCGATCGGTCGGCGGTGCGGAGCCCCGGCTATTACGCTGATGCCGTTGTCTCCCCCCTTGACGAAAGGACAACCGATGAAGACCCAGTTGAACTGCCCGTGCGGCGAACACATCACCGGCAGCACCGAGGACGAGCTCGTCGATGCCGTGCGCAAGCACCTGACCGAGAACCACCCCGGTCACGACTACACCCGGGACCAGATCCTTTTCATGGCCTACTGACGACGCCAGTGATGCCGGTACCGGCCGCGATGCGCGGCCGGACACGGCCCGCCATCGGCCGGTCGTGCCCATCCGGTGAACCGCGCGACGAGAACGCCGGGCGCACCGTGGTATATGGATCCGGACGGTACGGCCCGCCCGGAAGGATACCCATGGACGACCACACACTCGCCGCGACACTGGCGGAAGAAGCCGGTGAGCTTCTCCTGTCCATCCGGGAACTCGGCGGCCGGGCCGGTGACCAGCAGTCGAACCAGCTGCTGCTCGGCCGATTGGCCCAGGAGCGGCCGGCGGACGCGGTCCTGTCGGAGGAATCGCCCGATGATCCGGCCCGGATCGTCCGGTCGCGGGTGTGGATCATCGATCCGCTCGACGGGACCCGCGAATACGGTGAACCCGGGCGCCCGGACTGGGCGGTGCACGTGGCCCTCGCGGTCGACGGCGAACCCGTGGCCGGGGCCGTCGCCCTACCCGCCGCCGGGCTGGTTCTGCACACCGGCCGCCCGCCCGTGCTCACCGCGGCACCACCGCCGGGCACCGTGCGAATCGCGCTGTCGCGTACGCGCCCCTCCCCCGAGGTCCGGCAACTGGTGACCCGATTGTCCGCGACCGAGGTGCCGATGGGTTCGGCCGGGGCCAAGGCGATGGCCGTGGTCCGTGGCGACGCCGATATCTATGCGCATTCGGGGGGGCAGTACGAGTGGGATTCCTGCGCTCCGGTCGCCGTCGCCGCCGCGAGCGGACTGCACGTCTCGCGCCTGGACGGTTCGCCGTTGCGGTACAACCGTCCCGATCCGTATCTCCCCGACCTGCTGATATGCCGACCCGAACTGGCCGAACTAGCGCTCAAAGCACTGTCCGAGTAGTCCGGCGCAGCGGGCAGCCACCGTGCGCGCCGGCGGATGATGCTCACACCGATACCCGTCCGGTGCCCGGGCGTGCGTTCCCGGTGGTGCGAACCACCGGTCGCCTCCCCGCCGGCCGGCGCGGTCACCTCCCCGATGCTCCTCCGTGCGCGCCGCGCACCACTGGGCCCACAATGGTCGAACGTTTCCGAAACGAAGGAGTTTGAACAAGTGAGCGGTCGACTATCCGGCAAAGTAGCTTTCGTCACCGGCGCGGCGCGCGGCCAGGGTCGCGCGCACGCGCTGCGACTGGCTGCGGAGGGCGCCGACATCATCGCGGTCGACCTGTGTGCGCCGTTGCCGTCCGCGGTGCCCTACGACTCCGCAACTCCGGAGGATCTCGACGAGACCGTGCGTCTCGTGGAGGGCACGGGCGGCAAGATCTACGCCGCCGTCGCCGATACCCGCGATCTCCCGGCGTTGCGGGCCGCTGTCGACGAAGGGGTCGCCAGGTTCGGCCGGCTCGACGTCATCGTCGCCAACGCCGGGATCTGTATCCCCGAACCGTGGGACACCATCACCCCGGAATCGTTCCAGGCAGTGCTCGACACCAATGTCACCGGCACCTGGAACACGGTGATCGCGGGCGCGCACCGGATCATCGAGGGCGAGCGGGGCGGTTCGATCATCCTGATCAGCTCGGCCTCGGGGGTGTCCATGCAACCGTTCATGGTCCACTACACCGCCAGCAAACACGCTGTGACAGGGATGGCCCGGGCGCTGGCCGCCGAGCTCGGCAAACATTCCATCCGGGTCAACAGTGTGGCGCCGGGCCCGGTCGCCACGCCGATGGGTTCGGGCGATATGGTCGGCGCCCTCACCCGCGCCGCCGAGACCAACGGCCTGCTGGCGAATATGAACACCCCACTGCTGCCGGAAGGGATCGCGATGCCGGAGGACATCTCGGACGCGGTGTGCTGGCTGGCCGGTGACGAGTCCCGGTTCGTGACCGCCAGCAGTATCTCGGTCGACCTGGGTTCGGCCCAGTACTGATACCGGCCGGGGGGGGGGCGGCCCCCCCCGGGGGGGGGGGCGCCCCCCCCCGGGGGGGCGCCCGCCCCCCCCCCCCCCACCACGGGTACAAAAT
>NZ_JBITCK010000005.1:23078-691965 GCF_044453135.1 Nocardia sp. NPDC051750
GGGGGGGGGGGGTCCCCGCGCCGGGTTGGGGCCCCCCGGGGTGGGCGGCGGGCGGGGGGGGGGCCGCCCCCCCGCCCCCCGGCCGGGCCCCCCCCCCCCCCGGGGGGGGGGGCGGCCCCCGCCGGGCGGGGCCGGATCCGGAAAACCGGAGGAAATTCGGTATAACACTTTCCGAGAACGGCATTATCAGGCAACCTGGGTACTGCCGTGAACCACGCGCGACACCGTCACGACAGTTAGGGAAGCCGATGAAGTCCAAGGGTGCATTGATCTGGGATTACGCGCAGCCGTGGTCGGTCGAGGAGATCGAGATCGGCGATCCCCAGCAGGGTGAGGTGAAGGTCCGCGTCGAAACGGCCGGACTGTGCCAGTTCGACCAGCGCCTCGCCAGCGGCGATGTCCCCACCGCGGAGTTCCCGATCCTCGGCGGGCACGAAGGCGCCGGTGTGATCATCGAGGTGGGCGCGGGCGTGGACCAGTTCGCGGTGGGCGACCACGTGGTCTTCTCCTTCATCCCGGCGTGCGGTATGTGCCAATCCTGCCTATCCGGGCACCACAACCTATGCGACCGCGGCCAGGACCTACTCACCCGCGGCGCGGTCTCCGACGGGACTTTCCGCATCCGCGCCCGCGGCCGCGATGTGCACCCCACCTCCCTGATCGGGGCGTTCGCCCCTTACGCGGTGGTGCACAAGAGTTCGGTGGTCAAGATCGACCCCAGCATCCCGTTCGATATCGCCTGCCTCGCCAGCTGCAGTGTCACGACGGGATACGGTGCCGTGGTCAACACGGCCACTGTCCGGCCGGGCGAGGATGTCGCGGTGATCGGTGCCGGCGCGGTCGGCACGGCCGCGGTCCAGGCGGCGGTGATCTCCGGCGCCCGGCGCATCTTCGCGGTGGACCCGGTCGAAACCAAATGCACCCAGGCCGCGAAATTCGGCGCCACCCACACCTATTCCGATATCGATACCGCGATCGGCGCCATCGAGGAGGTCACCGGCGGCCAGATGTGCCGGACGGTGATCGTTGCCGTCGGCCGGTGCGACGGCAACGACCTGGCCAAATGGATGCGTATCACCGCCAAGGCCGGCAGCTGCGTTCTCGCGGCGACCGGCGACGCCGCGGAGACGAATCCGCGGATGAACCTGTCCGCTCTGACGTTCCAGCAGAAGAGCCTGTGCGGCACGCTGTTCGGCGGCGGAAATCCGCAGTTGCTCATCCCGGAGGTCCTCGCCCTGTACAAACTGGGTGACCTCGGCCTCGGCGATATGATCACGCGCGAATACTCCCTCGACCAGATCAACGAGGGGGTCGCCGATATGCTCGAGGGCCGTAATATCCGCGGGATCATCCGCTTCACCGACGCCGACCGCTGAGCCGCGGCCGGGCCGGGTCAGAACACGACCCGGCTCACCGCCTCCGCGATCAGGGCCGGTTTGGCACCACCCTCGATCTCCACGGTGTGCTGCACCACCAGCTGCAGCGCACCGCCGGCCACCTCGCTCGCGTCGGCCAGCACCGCGGTCGAGCGGACCTTTGCGCCCACCGGCACCGGACTCGGGAATCGGACCTTGTTGGAGCCGTAGTTGATGCCCAGCTTCGCATTCTCGAAGCCGAAGATCTGCGAGCCGAGCAGCGGCAGCAGCGACAGGGTCAGATAGCCGTGCGCGATCGGGCCACCGAACGGACTCTCCCGTTTCGCCCGCTCCGGGTCGACGTGGATCCACTGATGGTCGCCCGTGGCCTCGGCGAACTGGTCGACCATCTGCTGGGTGACCTCGACCCAGTCGCTCGTGCCCAGGGTTTCCCCCACTGCGCCGAGGACCTGATCCTTGCCGGTGAATGTGCGCACAGTTGTCTCCTTCGATCCCGTGCCGCGTGCTGTCGCGACATCGCAACTCACCTATAGGTATTCCGCACTTCGCCGCCGAGATCAACCCCCAAATGAGACATTTTTTATTTTAGTCGCAAACTATCTCCCTGCCCCCTCCGGCGTCACCGACACCACCCTGCGCGATCGTCACCGCACTCGACCCGGGCGCTGCGCACCGCGCCGCCCCACCGCCCGCTCCGGCGGCTCGGGTCCGGCGCGGTCTGCGACGCGGGCCGCAGACCACGCCGCACAGGGATGAGCGTTTGCCCAAATCCTTAGCCGATCGAAAGAACAACCCGTACGACCGTTATGCTGCGCCTGGTCGCGGGCACACGAACGGGCCGATCTGCACGGAGCTGCCGCTCGAGCGACCCAGGCAACGATGCCGGACGCTCGCCGCGCCATACCCAACCTCGTACCCCAGGAGACCGCCACCTTGACCGTGCTCACCCTCGGACTCGTCACGGTCGCCGGTTTCTTCGCCGGGCTCGTCGGCTACGTCACCGGCATCGCCTCGTTGATCTCCTATCCGGCACTGCTGGCCGCCGGTTTGTCCCCGGTATCGGCCAATGTGACGAATACGGTCGCGATGGTCGCCGTCGGCGCGGGCTCCACCGCCAAGGCCGGCGCGGCCGTCGCCGATAATTCCCGGGCACTGATCCTGCATGCGGCCTGCGCGGCACTCGGCGGGTCGGCCGGCGCGGCCCTGCTGCTGACGACGCCCCCAGAAGTTTTCGATGCGATCGTCCCGTTCCTCATCGCCCTCGCGGCCGGGTGCCTGCTACTCCAGCCCACCCTCCGCACTCTCGCAGGCAGCCGGACATTTCCCCGGCTGTACCCCTTGGCCACCGCGATCGTGGCGCTCTACGGCGGATACTTCGGGGCGGGCGCCGGGGTGATGTTCCTGGCGTTGATCATGGTCTGCACCTCCGAGACGATCTGGCGGGCCAGCGTCCTGAAAAGCGTGCTGACCGGGATCGCCAACCTGGTCGCCGCGATCGGTTTCGCGCTCTTCGGTCCGGTCCACTGGGCCGCCGCGGCCGCTATGGGCGTCGGCGCTTTCGCCGGGGGCTGGATCGGGCCGTCGGTCGTCGCGCGGATACCGCCCGCGGTCATGCGAATCGGCGTCGCGCTCTGCGGCCTGGGGTTGTCAGGTTATCTGGCGATCACCTGACCGCAGCGCCCGCACCGCACTCCGGCACCACCGTGAGCGCCCCCCCCCCCCCGCGGCGCGGAACACCCGACCGGTGTTCTCGGATCACCGCACCTCGGCGGCTCATCGAATGCTGAACGCGTCGACGCCGACGCCGTGGCTGCAGTGCGCGACGGACCCGGTTCCTGCCCGGTCGGCCGGGCCGCCGGAGATCACGCCGGTCCGAGGAACAGTCGGAGGCGGCCGATTTCCGCGTCCAGGGCCGCGCCGAATGCCTTGCCCCGCGGGGCACCGTCCACGAATCCGACCTCGACGTCGTGGCCCGCGCCCGCGCAGGTAGCCCAGCCGATCATCCGGTCCCGCCACAGCATCGGCATCGCATAGTAGCCGCGCACCCGTTTCGCGACGGGAGTGTAGGCCTCGAACCGATAGTCCCAGCCCCAGATCCGGCCGAAACGCTTCCGGTCCCACACCAGTGGATCGAACGGCGCCAGGAAACGCACCCGGGCCGGTGGTTCCCGGTCGGCGGGGTCCAGGCCGGCCGGCCACAGGTACCGGACACCGTCGACGGTGCGGGTCTCGAGTTCACCGCCGGCGACGAGTTCCCGGACGGTCGCCGAGCCGGTAGCGCCGCCGATCGGGCGTACCACCCGGTTGATCGTCGCGGCGAGGGTCGATTCCGTCGCGGGCGCGAGCGTGCGCGCGATTCGCAGCGCGAGGGCGCGGGCGCGGACGGCGGGATCCAGGGGTGATTCCGCGGGAGCCGGCGCCGCCTCGTATCGCCGGATACCGGACACGCGGTCCGCGACCCGCAGCAGACCGTAGCGATGCATTTCCTCGAGCAGCACCGTCGTCGCGGACGAGGTACCACCCCAAGCGTTGACCACGCCGCGGTGACCGAAGTGGGACTGCAGCTCGCGCGGGTGCACTACCCCGCGTTCCCGGACGAACTCCAGTACTTCCGCCGAACGGGCGTCGTGCGGGTAGGTGCCGGCGGTGCCGCGTGGATGACGGCGCGGGTGCAGGAGAGAACGCAGCCGAGGAACGGTGTACCCGTAGGCGTACAGGATGTCCTCGTCGATCCCGAGTTCCCGGTAGCGACGGTCGAGATCCCCGGCCCGGTAACCGCGGACCCGCTGGCGCAGGATCAGATCCTGGGCGCGGGCCGGGGCGCGAATGGGGTCGGCCTGGACGAATTCCATCTCGGCCAGCGCCTCGGCGAGCGAACCCGGCCTGCGGGGTAGCGACCAGGACACCGCGTGCGAACGCAACCATGCCAGGGACATGCCGCGAGAGTAGTGGCGGCCTACGACATCCCGTTACCGGTGCCGTCTTTCACCGCTTCGGCCGCACCGGTGATGTTGCGCGTCATCCCGCCGAAGATCACCGCGTGAAACGGTGCGATCGACTTCCAGTACAGATGTCCCGCCAGCCCGCGGGGTTCGAAAACGGCGCGCTGCCGATAGACGGCACCGGTGTCCGCGGTCCGCACGGACAGTTCGAGCCAGGCGCGACCGGGCAGCCGCATCTCCGCGCGCAGCCTGAGCAGCGAGGGCCGTTCGATCCGTTCCACCCGCCACCAATCGAGCGCTTCCCCTTCGTGCAGCCGGTGCGGGTCCCGGCGGCCCCGGCGCAGGCCGGCTCCCCCGGCGAGCCGGTCCAGCCAGCCGCGCAGCGACCACGCCAGCGGGAACGAGTACCAGCCGTGTTCGCCGCCGATCGCCTCGATCACCGCCCACAGCGCGGCCGGATCGGCGGAAGTCCGGCGTTCACGCACATCCTGGTAGAGCGAGCCCCCCGACCAGTCCGGATCCGTGGGCAGCGGCTCCGAGGGCTCCGGGCCCCACGGGCCCGCGTCGGACCAGCGGGTCGGCACATCGCGGTCCCGGATCCTGGTCAGCGCCAGTTCGACCGCGCAATGGTAGTCCGTCGGGCCCGGATCGGGATCCGGGATATGGCGCGCGATGTCGTGCTCACCGCAGACGACGTCGTGCACCAGCGATTCCATCAGCGGGACCGCGATCGCTTTCGGTACCGGCGTCACCAAGTTCACCCACTGCGCCGACAACCACGGTGTCAGCACCGGCACCGGGACGATCAGCCGCCGCGGCAACCCGGCCACCTCGGCATACCCGCGCATCATCTGCTCGTAGGTGAGCACATCGGGCCCGCCGATGTCGAAGGCACCGTCCACGGTGGCGGGCAGGTCCGCGGCCCGGGTCAGGTAGTGCAGCACGTCACGGACGGCAATCGGCTGGATGCGGGAACGAACCCAGCGCGGGGTCACCATCACCGGCAGCCGCTCGGTGAGGTAGCGCAGCATTTCGAAACTGGCCGAACCGGAGCCGATCACGACGGCGGCGCGCAACACCAGGACGGGAACCGCGCTGTCGCGCAGGATACGGCCCACCTCGGCGCGCGAGGACAGATGCCGGGACAGCTGTTGTCCCGCCGGAGCGATGCCCCCCAGGTATACGATCCGGCGCACCCCCGCCGATTCCGCCGCGCGCGCCACGATGGTGGCGGCCCGCCGGTCGATCTCGTCGAAATCGGGACGTGTCAGGGAGTGCACCAGGTAGTACAGGACCTCTTGATCGGCCAGTGCCGCGCCGACGTCGCTCGCGACGGTCACGTCGCCCCGCACGACCTCCACACTGTCACGCCACGGTGTATCCGCCAGTTTGCCCGGCGACCTCGCGAATACCCGCACCGTATGACCCGCCCTCAGCAGTTCGGGCACCAGGCGCCCACCGAGGTAGCCCGTGGCCCCGAACACCACACAACGCATCGGATGGTCTCCTCGTCTCGGCACCGCGCTGCCCGTGCACCGGCCGTGCCGGCGTTCGCCCTCGCACAGGCAGGCTAACGCCGAATCGGCCCACCACTCGGCCGCACGCGCCGAAGCGAACCGTCCTCTCTCGGGGCTCGGAGCCGGCAGCGAACCGGGCCGGGGCGTTTGCACTCGCGAACGCCGGGTAGCGCCCCCTGTATGTCCCCCTCCGTGCTGTCGCCCCGCCTGATCACCGCACCTGTCTCCGCTGTCACGGGGGTGATGCGCGCCGGGGCGCACCGCGCGGTCGATACGGGGGTCCAGGTCGCCGGGAAACCGTTGCGGACCGCGGAGAAAGTGGCCGATACCGTGACCTCGGGAATCGCGCCGCTGCTCCCGGACCGGAACAGCAGCCTGCGCGACGATCTGGTGGCACTGCTCGATCCGCGGGACCGTCGCGCTCAGCGGCGGATCGCCGTCTCCGAGGATATGGCGACGATCGAGGTCCACGGTCTGGACGACGGCCACCGCCGGGCGGTGACGCAGGGCCTGGACCAGCGCTTGGAAAAGTTGCGCGAGGTGGAGTGGTGGCGGGTCAACGCGGTCACCGGGCGCATCGTCACCGCCCTGTCCACCGGGGCCGATCTGGACCGGCTGCTGGCGGTGATCGAGGAGGTCGAGCAGGAATCGGAGGTCGCGGACGAAGGCTGGAGCCGAGCCGCGGAGTTCCCCGCCGACCGGGAACCGGTGCTCGCGGCCGCCATCGAGGTGGCCGGCGATATCTGCGCCATCGCCATCTCCGCCGCCGGGACCGTGCCGCCGCTGCGCAGCCTGATGCACGGGGTGCGCGCCGTCGCGGCGTTCACCGACGCCCAGCCGCGCCTGCGCGGACATCTGGAAGACCGGCTCGGCAGCACGCGCACCGACCTGGTCCTGGCCGTCGCGAACGCCGCGGGCGCGGCCCTGGGTGAGGGCGCGGCCGGCGGGGTCACCAATCTGCTCGCCGATACCGTCCAGCGCGGGTTCGCCCTCACCGAAGCGGTCGCCCGGCACGCGCAATGGCGGGAGTGGCAGGCCGATATCGTCGACGCCGAACATTTCCGGGTCGACAAGCCGTTGCCGCGCCACACCCGGCCCACCGATCTGCCCCGCGGCCCGGTGGAACGGGTCGCGGACGAGACGGCGGCCGCTTCGCTGGCCGGAGCTGCCGCACTCGCCGGGGTGGGCCGGACCGGCGACGTGCCGGATGCGCTGTTGCTGGGCGCGCCCAAAGCGGCCCGGGCCGGGCGTGAGGTCTTCGCCGCCACCGTGGCCACCACATCGGCCGCCGCGGGGGTCCTGACCCTGCATCCGGCGGCGTGGCGGCGTTTCGACCGACTGACCGCCCTGGTCGTCGATGCGGAAGCGCTGGCCACCCGCCATAGGGTCGTCCTCGAAGCCGAAACCACCGACAAGAATTGGTCCGCCGCCCGGGTGTGGAGCACCGCACAGCGACTGCTCTGGGAAACGGACGACCACAGCAGCGGACCCGGCGGCGAACAACCGTCCCGCCTCGTGCACCCCCAATCCGGAACTCCCGACCGCGGCGACACCACGACCCGTCCGGTGCAGCGCGAACTGCGCGACGGTGACCGGACCGTCGGCCGTGTCCTGGTCGGCCGCGAACTCGACCCGCGGGCACACGGCGTGCTCGACACCGCCCGGCGCGCCGGCCTGCGGGTGGTGCTCGCCGGGCACCGTGACGCCGCCGAACTCCGCGGGCTCGCCGACGAGTTCGTCTCCGCTCGCGGTTCGCTCAGCGCGCACGTGGAGCGATTACAGCGCGACGGCCATGTGGTCGCGGTGCTCAGCATGCGCGCACACAAGGCACTCGATCACGCCGATGTGGCCCTCGGGATCGTCGGCTGCGAAGGTGACGGTATCCATGTGCCGTGGTCGGCGGATCTGCTGTGCCGGGATCTGGGGCAGGTGCAGCGCACGCTGGCCGCGGTCGGGCCCGCGCGGGAGGTCAGCGAACGCGGCCGCACCCTGGCGCTGTCGGCGTGCAGCCTCACCGGACTGCTCCTGGCCGCCGTACCGGCCGCCCGCTCCCGGACCGCGCCCATGATCGCCGCGAACTTCGCGGGCCTGCTCAACGGAGCGCTGACCGGTGTTCGTACCGGCCGGGGACTGTCCACCGCCGTGCCGGCGCCGCTGCTGCCGTGGCATGCCCTGGAACCGGACGAGGTGCTGTCCCGCCTGCCGGCACCGCCGGACCCGGATGACCGAAATATCGACGACTCCGCCGACCGCAGCCGGCTGGCGACCGCCACGGCACCCCTGCGCGGCTATCTCGGGCATATGCGCCGGGAGCTGGCCGATCCGCTGACCCCGGTCCTCGGGGTGGGCGCGGCGGCCACCGCAATCCTCGGTTCGCCGTCCGACGCCGTATTACTGTCCTCGGTCCTCACGGTCAACGCGATGATCTCCGCCCGCCAGCGGCAGGCCGCGGAGAACGAACTGCACGAACTCATCGAAGGCGAGCGGCTGACCGGGCAGGTGATCGACCGGGCGGATATCGGCGCCGACGAGCCGCCCGCCACGGCGCTGCCGGCCGACCGCCTGCAGGTCGGCGATGTGGTGATCGTCCGGGCCGGTGAGGTGGTTCCCGCCGACGCCCGATTGCTGCGCGCCGACGATCTGGAAATGGACGAGTCCGGGCTCACCGGCGAATCGGTGACGGTGCCCAAGAGTATCGAGGCCACTCCCGGCGTCTCCCTCGGCGACCGCGCCTGTCTCGTTTTCGAGGGCACCACCGTGGTCAGCGGATCGGCCGTGGCGGTGATCATCGCGGTCGGCGCGGATACGCAGGCAGGCCGGGCGACCGCGGGGGCCGTGCCACCCGACAAGGGCGGTGTGCAGGCACAGCTGCGCTCGCTCACCGATCGCGCGCTACCGGTGACACTGACCGGGGGCGGTATCGTCGCCGCCCTGGGCGGTCTCCGGGGCCGCACCCTGCGCGCCGCGATCGCCGACGGGGTAGGTGTGGCGGTGGCCGCGGTGCCGGAGGGGCTACCCCTGGTGGCCACGGTGGCGCAACTCGCGGCGGCGCGGCGGCTCTCCCGCTACGGTGTCCTCGTCCGGGCGAATCGTGCGGTGGAGGCGCTCGGCCGGGTGGACGAATTGTGTTTCGACAAAACCGGCACGCTCACGGAAGGCAAACTGCGGCTGACCGCGCTCGCGGATCTCGACGAGCAGTGGGAGCCCGGCACCGATTCCGCCGATGCCCGGCGATTGCTGCGCGCGGCCGCCCGCGCCTGCCCGGAACCCGACGAGGGCCCGGTGCTGCACGCCACGGACCGGGCCGTACTCGATGCCGCCGCGGACGCCCTGGGCTCCGATGCCCACCGCTGGGATCCCCTCGACGAGATTCCGTTCGAATCCAACCGCGGATACGCCGCGGCCTTCGGGCAGACCGAACACAAACTGCGGTTGCTCGTCAAAGGCGCACCCGAAGTCGTCCTGCCCCGCTGCACCAAGGTCCGCACGGGCACGAAACCCGATCCGGCGCTGTCGGACACACTGCGCGACCGCGCCGGCGAACGGGTCCACGATCTGGCGGAGCAGGGCCTGCGCGTGCTCGTGGTGGCCCGCCGCGACCTCCCGGAACACCCGGACGATATGGAAGACGCGGTCGAGGAGCTCACCCTGCTCGGATTCCTGGGAATCGCCGATACGCCACGACCGCAGACTCCCGACCTCGTCCGCGCACTGCAGGACAACGGGGTCGGCGTCCGGATGATCACGGGCGATCACCCGGTGACGGCGGCAGCGGTCGCCCGTCAGCTCGGCATCACCGTGGACACGGTCACCACCGGCGCCGATCTCGACGATCTGGACGACAGCGAGCAGACCGACCTGATCGAACGCAGTACCGTCTTCGCCCGGGTCGACCCCGAGCAAAAGGTACGGATCATCGCCGCCCTGCGCCGCCGCGGGCACGTGGTGGGAATGACCGGCGACGGCAGCAACGATGCCGCCGCGATCCGCACCGCCGATATCGGGATCGGTATCGCGGCGCACGGTTCGGCGGCCGCGCGCAACGCCGCCGACCTGGTGCTCACCGAACCGGATCCGCGGGCGCTGCTGCACGCGCTGGTCGAGGGCCGCAGTATGTGGCAGCGGGTCGCCGACGCGGTGGCGGTGCTGGTCGGCGGCAACGCGGGCGAAATTGCGTTCACACTGTTCGGGACTGCTGTCGGCGGCCGCGCTCCCCTCGGCACCCGCCAGTTCCTGCTGGTCAATCTGCTGACCGATATGTTCCCCGCGCTCGCACTGGCGCTGGCCGGTGATCAGGAACAACCGGAACCGCAGGACAGCGCGCAATGGATGGAGCAGCGGGCCCGGCAGCTCGCCACGATCCCACCGGCCGACCTCGGTACCGAACTCCTCCGCACCATCGCCGTCCGCGGTGTCGCCACGGCGACCGGCGCGGCGGCCGCCTGGGCCATCGGCCGGTATACGGGCACCCAGCGACGGGCCGACACCATCGGGCTGGTCGCGTTGATCGGCACCCAGCTCGGCCAGACCCTCGTCGCCGGCTACCGCAGCCCGCTCGTCTGGGTCACCACGGCCGCCAGTGGCGCCGTACTCGGGGTCGTCGTGATGACGCCCGGGCTGGGCGCATATTTCGGCTGCACGCCGCTGGGGCCGGTCGCCTGGACGATCGCGACGGCCGCCGCGGCGGGTGCCACGGCAGGCTCGACCCTGTTGCCCCGGCTCCTACCGGCCGTGGAACCGGCCGATTCGGATACGGCGACGCTCTCCGCGGATACGGCGCCCGCCCTGCCCGAATCCGCGAACGCCGGACCGGCGAATGACGCGGACTCTGCCTGACGCGGGTCGCCACCGTGCACAACTCGAGGGATCCGGGTGACCCACCCGGATCCCTCGGCCGCCCGCTCAGCGACGATCGTCGTCGCGGTCGATGCCTTCGGTTTCGATGCGTTCCTTGCGGCCCGCGCCGGAGACGGTCTCCTTGTGCACCGTGGTCCGTTCCTCGTGCAGCGTGACCTCTTGCGCCTCGTCCCCGAGATCCGCGTCCACCGCGGTGGGATCGGTGACGAGTTCGCGTTCGATATGCACTTCCTCATGACTGGTGGGCACGGCCATACCGCCGGCGACCGCACCACCCGCGGCCGCTGTCCCGGCGGTGGCCGTCGTACCGGGGTCGGTCTGCTCGGCATGCCGTCCATACGCCTCCGCGCCGGGTCCCGGGTCGAGCCCGTAGTGGACGAACAGTTCGTCCTCGGATTCCCGGCTGATAAGGCCGTCGTGTTCCAGATGCGGGGCAGCTTTCACCGCGTCCTTGTGGACGCGGACCTGCAGTTCGCCGGTATCTTGATACAGCTGAGCGCCCGCCAGGGGCACGAGCGAATCGTCACGGAAGAACCCGGTGCTCACCGATGCCCAGGTCGGTGCGCCGGAGGCATTGTCTACATAGACCCGCTTCACTTTGCCGATCTTGTCGCCGCCCACGTCGTAGACGGCATCTCCGATCAGATCTTCTACGTGCTGAGCCATGGCTCCTCCTCGTTTCGTCCGATACGTGGTCGGCGAGCCGAGTGGCGTTATCCGGACCGGCCGCCGGACCGGCCGGACATCCCGTGCGGATGCCGGTCGGCCACATCCGGCAACTACCCGGCACACCCAGGGGCAAACACCCGGGCTGCGGAATTCTCGACCGCCGCCAGCACGTTCCAGCAGGTACGCCCCCTCGGCGGGTCAGGCCTTTGTTCACCGATACCGGCCGAAGGGTTGGCGGAGCCCGCCACCGGCGCCGTCCCGCATTCCGCTCACACACCAGCAGAACCGGGCGCATCATTCGACAGCACGCAATCGATCGGCAATCGGTGCCGGCCGGCCATATCCGCGATATCTGCCTCGGTCCGAGGTGATGCGCGAGTCCGGCAGACAACGCTCGCGGACACCGGGCCCCGTTTCCGGCGCCGGGACGCCCGGGGATCACGGGACGGCCGGCGCCGGACGGTCAACGGACCGGCGACCTGCCACTATGTGGGGCCGGCGGGCATACTCGACGGGTGAGTTCCCCGACTGTCTCCAAGCCCGCCATCCTGAGCGTCGACGACGATCCCGGAGTGTCGCGGGCGGTCGTCCGCGACCTGCGCCGGCGCTACGGCGCCGACTATCGCATCCTGCGCGCCGAATCCGGTCCGCAGGCGCTGGAGGCGCTGCGGGAGTTGAAGCTGCGCGGACAGCCCGTCGCGGTGCTCATCGCGGATTTCCGGATGCCCGGTATGGACGGCATCGAATTCCTCGAGCAGGCCATGGATCTGCACCCCCATGCCCGACGGGTCCTGCTCACCGCCTACGCGGATACGAACGCCGCGATCGATGCGATCAATGTCGTGGACCTCGATCACTATCTGCTCAAACCCTGGGACCCGCCGGAGGAGAAGCTCTACCCCGTCCTGGATACCCTCCTCGACGCATGGCGCAGCAGCGATCATCGTCCCGTCCACGGAACGAAGGTGGTCGGCAGCCGATGGTCGCCCCGGTCCTCCCAGGTCAGGGAGTTCCTGGCACGGAACCAACTCCCCTACCGCTGGTTCCTCGCCGACGAACCCGAGGGTGCGCGACTACTGGAGGCGGCCGGAGCCGATCCGCGCCGGTGCCCGGTGGTGATCACCGAGAACGGCCGGGCGCTCGTGCAGCCCAGCGACGGTGAGCTCGCGGAGAGCGTCGGATTGAGCACCGAACCGTCCGGCGATTTCTACGACCTCATCGTCGTGGGCGGCGGGCCGGCCGGACTCGGCGCCGCCGTGTACGGCGCCTCCGAAGGGTTGCGGACGCTTTTGGTCGAGCGCACCGCCACCGGGGGCCAGGCGGGGCAGAGTTCACGGATCGAGAACTATCTCGGTTTCCCGGACGGCCTGTCCGGGGCCCAGCTGGCCGACCGGGCGCGCCGCCAGGCCGCCAAGTTCGGCGCCGAGGTGGTCACCACCCGGGAGGTGATCGGGCTGGAGGTGAACGGTTCCGCCCGCACCGTGCGCTTCGCCGACGGCGGCACCCTGTCGGGGCATACGGTCATCATCGCCACCGGTGTCGACTACCGCCGCCATACCGCGTCCGGCGTGGACGACTACACCGGCCGCGGCGTCTACTACGGCTCGGCGATGACGGAAGCCGCCGAATGCGCCGGTCATGACGTCTATATCGTCGGCGGGGCGAATTCGGCGGGTCAGGCGGCGATGTTCCTGTCCCGCAACGCGCGCACGGTCCATCTCGTAGTCCGTGCGGACTCGCTGGAGAAATCCATGTCCTATTACCTGATCCAGCAGATAGCCCAGGTTCCGAACATTCAGGTGCACACCGGCACCGAGGTCGTCGCGGTGGACGGCGACGACCATCTGCACACCGTCGTCCTGCGCGACAACAGCACCGGCACCGAGGAGAAGGTTCCCGCCGAGCGGCTCTTCCTCTTCATCGGGGCGGCCCCGCAGACCGAATGGCTCGACGGGGTGGTGCACCGCGATACCGCCGGTTACGTCCTGGCCGGCCCCGATCTGCTGGTGGACGGCGACCGGCCGCCGGGCTGGGAACTGTCCCGGCCGCCCCATCATCTGGAGACCAGCGTGCCGGGTGTCTTCGTCGCCGGCGATGTCCACGCCGAATCCGCCAAACGGGTCGCGTCGGCGGTCGGCGAGGGCGCCATGGCGGTCATGCTCGTACACCGGTACCTGGCATAGGAGGGCGAGAGATGAGTATCTGCGACCCGGCCGAACTGCGGACGCTGTTCCTGTTCGAGAAGCTCGACGACGAGCAGCTGGCGTGGCTGTGCGCCGACGGCCGCATCGAACATCTCGAACCCGGGCCCGTCTACCGCGAAGGCGATCCGGCGACGTGTTTCTACGTGCTGATGGACGGCGAAGTGCGCCTCACCAAACTCTCGGCGGGCCGGGAGATCGAAATGGTGCACACCGACCACCGCGGATCGTATGCCGGTGCCTGGTCGGCGTATCTCGGCGAGCGGGCCGAAACCCATTACGCCTCGTCGCTGTACGTCACCAGGCCGGCGCGGTTCTTCGTCCTCGACGCACAGATCTTCGCCCGGATGATGCACGAGTGGTTCCCGATGGCCGTGCATCTGCTGGAGGGTGCGTTCTTCGGTAATCGCAACACCAATGCCCGGATCGCCCAGCGGGAACGGCTGCTCGCACTCGGCTCGCTGTCGGCGGGGCTGACCCACGAACTCAACAATCCGGCGGCGGCCGCGGTCCGGGCGACCTCCGGTCTCCGCGACCGGGTAGCCGGGATGCGGCACAAGCTGGCGATGATGGCCCAGGGCAAATTCGATACCGCGGTCCTGGAGACGCTGGTGCGGTTACAGGAGGAGGCGGCGGCCCAGGTCGCCAAGGCACCGGAGCTGTCCCCGCTCGAGGCTGCGGACCGGGAGGATGTGCTCGGCGACTGGCTCGACGACCACGGCATCCGGGACGGCTGGGATATCGCGCCGAATTTCGTGCAGGCCGGGTTCGATACCGATTGGCTGGAGCGGGTGTCGGCCACCCTCGACGGCTGCCCGCCCCAGGTGCTCGAGGGCGCGTTCCGGTGGCTGAACTACACCATAGAAACCGAACTGCTGATGAACGAGATCGCGGATTCGACCACCCGGATCTCCACACTGGTGGACGCGGCCAAACAGTATTCGCAGATGGACCGGGCGCCGTTCCAGGTGGTGGATCTGCACGAATTGCTCGACAGCACACTGGTGATGCTCAGTCGCAAGATCGGCGATACCGTCGACGTGGTCAAGGATTACGACCGCACGCTGCCCGCGGTGCCCTGCTACGCCGCCGAACTCAACCAGGTGTGGACCAACCTGATCGACAACGCGGTGTACGCGATGGGCAGCCGGGGGACGCTGACGGTGCGCACCCGGCACGACAACGATTGCGCCGTGGTCGATATCGCCGATTCCGGTCCGGGTATCCCGGCGGACGTGCAGAATCGCATCTTCGAACCGTTCTTCACCACGAAACCGGTCGGCGAGGGCACGGGACTCGGTCTCGATATCTCGTTCCGGATCGTGGTGCACAAGCACGGTGGCGATATCCGGGTCGAATCGCGCCCGGGCGAAACATGTTTCACCGTATGGCTACCGCTCACCCGGCCCGATACCGAGGAGACCCTCGTCAGCGAAGACGCCGAGGGCTGACGGGGCCGCTCGCGCGTCAGCGGCGGTCGAGACCGGACAGGCGCAGGGCGACCCGGCGGCGTACGGCGGGTACCTTCCCCGCCAGGCCGAGGGCGGTGTTGCGGATCGGCCGCAGCGCGGCCGGGGCCGTCCCCAGATCGGTCAGCCGGCCGGCAGTGGCGACCACGGTCCGGGCGGTATTGCGCCGGGCCGCGGCATGCTCGTCCAGCAGGCTGTCCGGCTCCCCCGCCAGCACCCGCGCGAGAACCCGGCCGGTCGTCACCGCATCCTCGATACCCAGGTTCATGCCCTGGCCACCGGCGGGCGAATGCACGTGGGCGGCATCGCCGGCCAGCAGGATCCGGCCGTGCCGGAAGCTGTCGGCGATGCGGTGGTGCACCCGGAAGCGCGACCCCCACACCACATCGGAGACCACGGCGCGCTGCGCCCGCGGACCGCGTTCGTCGAGCAGCCGCTGCACGAAGGCGGTATCCGGTTCGTGCGGCGCCTCGTCGACGGTCGCGACGATCCGGTACCTGTCGTCGGGCAGCGGGGCGACGACCACCAGTCCGGCCGGCGAGAAGTAGAGGATGACCTCGCCGCGCGGTAGACCACCCGAGATGTGCACATCGGCGAGGCTGAAGGATTCGGCGTAGCTCCCGCCGGTGAACCCGATCCCGGACCGGTCGCGCACCCGACTGTGCATCCCGTCCGCGCCGATGAGGTACCGGGCCCGCAGCTCGGCGCCGTCGGACAGGGTCGCGGTGACCAGGTCCGCGTCCTGGGCGACGGCGGTGACCGTGGCCGGGCGCCGCACCGGAGTGCCGAGATCGGCCAGTCGTTCCAGCAGGAACCGCTCGGTATCGGCCTGCGAGATCATCAACGTGTAGGGGTAGGCGGTCGGCAGTTCGCCGAAGCCGACCTCCATCAGTACCGTGTCACGGTCGCGGACCGTGAAGGCCGGCGTGTGCACGCCGCGCGCCACCAGGGTGGAGGTCACGCCGTAGGGCTCGAGCAGTTCGAGGGTGTGCGAGTGCACCACCGCGGCGCGCGACGTATTGGCACCCGCGCTCTGATCGTCGACGATCACCACCTCGTGACCCAGTTGCCGTAGGACGACGGCGGCGGTCAGACCGACCGGGCCCGCCCCGACGACGAGGACGTCTGCGATTGCGTTCGACATTGCCCGTTACCTGCTCTCCCGCGAGGTCAACACTTGTTGGCATTGACGATAGCGCGCCCCCGGAGCGATGTCAACGCATGTTGGCCTACACTCGTTGATATGAGAAGGACCTCGACGGAAACGAAGGCCGCCATCCTCGCCGCGGCGCGCGAACGATTCGCCGCCGACGGCTACGACCGCGCCACCATCCGTTCCATCGCGGCCGACGCCGGTATCGACCCGGCCATGGTGATGCGGTACTACGGCAACAAGGAACGGCTGTTCGCGGCCGCGGCGGAATTCGACCTGGAACTTCCCGCGCTGCGGGAGCACCCCCGGGACGAGATCGGCGCCGCGCTGGTCACCCATTTCCTCGAACGCTGGGAGCGGGACGAAACCCTGCTCATCCTCCTGCGCGCCGGAGTCACCAACGATGCTGTCGCCGAACGGATGCGGGAGATCTTCGCCACCCAGCTGGCGCCGGTGGTCGCGGCCGCGGGCATAGACCCCCGGGACGGACCGACCCGGGCCGGCCTGGCCGCCTCCCAGATCCTGGGCATGGCGCTGTGCCGGTTCGTGCTGGCCTTTCCGCCGCTCGCGCAGATGACACGACAGGAGGTCGTCGACTGGCTCGGGCCGACGATTCAGCGATACCTCACCGGGACACCCGGCTCGGCGCTCACCGCGGCCGCGCCGGCGCCGCCGCACCGGCGGCAGCCGTGATCTGAGCCTGGTAGCGCTCGATGAAGGGCAGCACCTGCTGCGCGATCACCTTGTTGTACTCGGCGGGCCGCTGGCGCGGGTTGGCGTGACCGGTACCGCGCGGCTTGACCACCAGCAGATTCCCGTCGACGCCGCCGACCTGGTCGATCAGCACCTGATGGGTGTGCGCGACGTCCACCACGCGGTCCCGGGTGGCATCATGCGGCCGGATGAAGACGATGGCCGGCCGCGGTTTGCCGCGCGCCGAACGCGACAGCGCCCGCAGATCGTTGGTCGCGCCACCCGCGACGATCGCCAGGAACTGCGATTCGATCAACCCGTTGCTGGCGGCGTCGGCGTTGAAGATCTTGTCCCGCAACACCTCGTCGACCGCCCCGCGGAGTTCGGCGAAGCGGAGACCGGGCACCCCGCTGTAGTCGAGGAACGCCTTGCGGCGGGCATACGTCTCCACCGCGATCCGCAGTCCGCGGCTCTCCCGCGCACCCGGCAACCAGCCCATCCACCGGACCATATCCTGGCCGAGACCGCGACTCTCGGGCCGCACGGCGTCGAGGTCGAGCGGGGTGCAATCCAGGAGTACCCCGACCAGCCGCCGGTCGCTCCCGGTGTGGATGTGCCGGGCGACCTCCAGCGCAATCACACCGCCCATACTGTGCCCGGTCAGCACGATGTTCCGGACGCCCGACATGACCGCCGCGCGAATGACCAGATCGGCGATCACTTCGGTATCGATACCGCGGTTGTCGTACCGAATCGCCCACACCATGCCCATCTCGCGCAGTGCGGGCAGCGCGGCCGCTGTCGCGCTGGCGTTCAAACCGCCCAGGCCGACCAGGTCGACGACCGCGGTATCACGGCCGGCCGGGGCAGCCGGGGCGGCGACCGGTAACAGCGCAGGCTCGGTACGGGCCAGCCGCGCCCGCTCCGGCGTCACATCGTGCTCCCAGTACTGCGCGAACGCGACCATCGCGATCATCAGTAGTACGGCAACCCGCAACAACGCCAGCCTGGTGCGACGCAATACCTTCCACCGGTTGCCGATACGCGTCTCGCGCCACCGGGCTCTACGGCGTTCGTCGCTCCAGTCACCGACGGTGGACGGATGCCATTCGTCCATCGGCGACATGGACTCCACTGTATGCGTTCACCCGGCCCGCGCCCGGAGAGCGCGCCCCGGTTGCGCCGCCCGTCAGCCTTTCGCGACCCCGTCGACCAGCAATCGGCGGATCGCCTCGTTCAATGCTGTGATGGAGTTCTCGTCCGGGTCGCGCAGCCCGTGCACGACCCCGGCGAGCAACATTCCGGTGACCGCCCGCGCCGTATTGCGGGCGTCCAGATCCGCGCGCAGATAGCCGAGTTCCACCCCGTGCTCGAGGTAGCCCGCGGTCAGGGCGTCGGCGGTATCGAGCAGGCCGTAGAGGCGCCGGGTGAGTTCGTCGTCGATACCGGTCGCATGGAAGAGCAGCAACTGCGCCACCCGGCGGTCCTCGATGAGGATATGGGTGAGCGCGATACCGATCCGTTCGATCTGTTCGCGGTACTCGTCCAGGGTGCGCGCGGCATCGGGCGCGTTGTCGGTGCCCAGCGCGGCCACGATGCGGGCGGCCAGATCATCGATCACATGGTCGATGATGTCGCGCTTGTTGCTGAAGTACCGATAGAAGGTGCCGTGCCCGATTCCCAGGTGGGCGGCGATATCGGCGATACCGGTCGAGTGGTAGCCGCGCTCCGCGAAACAGACGAAGGCGGTATCGATGATCTCCTGCCGCAGTTCCGCCTTCCGGCGTTCGGCCCGCGTCGATGGCTTCGTCACGCTCACGATGATACGGTCATCAGCAACGGAATGATGTGTCATTCTGTGATGAGTGGTTCATATCGCTGGGAGGTTCGACGTGGCACCTCGATACGACGCCGTCGTGATCGGTGCGGGATTCGGCGGAATGGGAGCTGGTATCCAGCTCGACCGCCTGGGGCTCGGCAATTTCGTGATCCTCGAACGCGAGTCCGATCTGGGCGGCACCTGGTTCGTCAACCACTACCCGGGCCTTGCCGTCGATATCGCCTCGGTGACCTACTCCTACTCCTTCGAACCGAATCCGTTCTGGTCACGGTTGTTCGCCCCCGGCGCCGAACTCAAGAAATACGCCGACCATGTGGCGGACAAATACCGGCTGCGCGACCGTATGCGTTTCGATACGACGGTCGAGGGCGCCCACTGGGATGCCGAGCAGCAGCACTGGGTGGTCACGGTCGCGGGTGGTGAAACGCTCACCGCCCGCTATCTGCTGACCGCGACGGGTTTCCTGTCCCAGCCCTACACGCCGCCGTTCCCCGGAATCGACAGCTTCGCGGGCACGATCATCCACACCACCGCGTGGGACGATGCCCACGATCTCACCGGCCGCCGGGTCGCGATCATCGGCACCGGCGCCACCAGCGTGCAGCTGGTACCCGAAATAGCCTCCCGGGCGAGCGAACTCACTGTCTTCCAGCGCACTCCGATCTGGGTGGTTCCCAAGATCGATATGGCGATTCCGCCCGCCGTGCAGCAACTCTTCGCGCGCGTACCGCTCACCCAGAAGGCCGCCCGGATGGTCAACACGACCATGCTGGAGGCCCTCATGGTCGTCGGTGTCCTGCACTACAAGCAGGCCCGGCCCTTGAACAAGGCGGCGGCGCTGCTGGCCAAAGCTCATCTGCGCGCCCAGGTCCACGATGAGCACCTCCGCGACCAGTTGACGCCCCGATACGATTTCGGCTGCAAACGCCCTACCTTCTCCAACCACTACTTCGCGACGTTCAACAAACCGCACGTCCGGTTGGAGACGAACGCGATCGAGCGAGTGGAAGCCGACGGAATCGTCACCGCGGACGGTACGAAAACCTCCGTCGACACCCTCGTCCTGGCCACCGGATTCAACCTCTGGGACGTGAATTTCCCGGCCCTCGAGATCATCGGCCGCGACGGCGTGAACCTCGGGAAGTTCTGGCGCGAGAACCGGTTCCAGGCCTACGAGGGCATCACGGTGCCGAAGTTCCCCAATTTCCTGAGCCTCAACAGCCCGTATTCCTACAGCGGGCTGTCCTACTTCACCACCATCGAGGCGCAGATGAAACATATGGGGCGGCTCTTCGGCGAGTTGTTCCGCCGGAACGAGACGACCTTCGAGGTCACCGAACGCGCCAACACCGAGTTCCTGGAGCGGGTGACCGGCAAACTCGAATCCTCGGTGTTCTACGGCGGCGACTGCGCCACCGCCCGCAGCTACTACTTCAATCAGCACGGCGAGGCGGCGCTCCTGCGCCCCACCAGCACCGTCAACGCCCACCGCGAAGCCGTGCGGTTCCCGCTCGACGATTACGCCTACGGCTCGATCGGCTGAGCCGGCCCCGGCGATTCGCACACGGCACCCCGGGCGGGAACGCTGTGCCGTCGCGATGACCCGAGACCCGGCCGCGCACGGCCCCGGAGACGGCCTTGTGACCGGTGGATAAGGCCCCGATCGTTCCTTGTGACCTCACGCAGAATCATCCGTATACGCGGTTCGCGGGGACCGCTAGTATCGGTGCGCGTCGTAAAGTAAACCGCCACGCGCGGAACTGAGCCACGGCCACAAGCCAACGGAGACAGTTCGTCCGAGCGATCACCACGCTCACTGCCTCCGGGTCGCCCGGCCGGCCGTGCCGCGGTGGCCGCTGTCCACCGCGCGAGTTTCGCCTATCACCCTGGGCGACCGGGCACCCACGGCACCACGAGTGCCGCGTCCATAGCCGGGTCGCTTCCCGCTGTCCGAAAGAAGATTGTGTTCAGAGTTTCCACCCGAATCCTGATCTTGCTGTTGACTCTCGTATCGGTGGGGTTGTTCGGCGTCGAGGCGAAAGCCGAACCGCTGTATCCCCAGCCCGATCCGGATCCCTTCTACGCCGCGCCCGACAACCTGGGTGATCTGCAACCCGGTGACGTGGTGCGCACCCGAAAGATCGATACCGGCCTCTACCTGGGCACCGAAGGCTGGCAGGTCGCGTTCCGATCCACCAACTCCCAGGCCGAGCCGATCATGGGCGTGACGACCGTACTCATGCCGGTCGGTGTGGCGAACCCTCCCCTGGTCTCCTACCAGGCCTTGATCAATTCGCTCGGCACCCGATGCAACCCCTCGCGGTCCCTGTTCAACGGGGAACTCCAGGACGCGGTCGGGGCGATGCTGCCGATCGGTCGCGGCTGGGCCATCTCGGTGCCCGACTATCTGGGCCCCAATGTCGCCTACGCCGCGGGCCGGCTCAGCGGGATGGTGACCCTCGACAGCGTGCGCGCCGTCCAGCGGGTCGCCGAACTCGGCCTGGCGGACGCACCGGTCGCTGTCGCCGGATACTCGGGAGGCGGCCTGGCAACCGGATGGGCCGCGGCGCTGCAGCCGTCCTACGCCCCGGAACTGAAGATCGACGCCGTGGTCGCGGGCGGGATTCCGGCCGATCTGGAACAGATGGCGCTGGGGCTCGGTTTCGCCCCGCACCCGGGATTCGGCCTGGCCTTCGCCGCCGCCATGGGACTGGAACGCGAATACCCGCATCGGCTGCCGATCTCGGATCAGCTCAACGAGAACGGCCTCTGGTTCCGCGAGTTCACGCACGACGCGTGCCGCCGGTTCCTGCTGTTCCACGGCGCTTTCCGCAGCGCCGAGCAGATGGCGGCCTCGAAGAGCCTGATGGACAGTCCCGAGGCGCGCGACGTGCTGCACGAGAACAGCCTGCGGTACTTCGACGGTTTCCCGGCCATGCCGACCTATCTCTGGCACGGCCGATTCGACACGCTCACCCCGTACGACGGAATCGCCGAATACGCCGGCCGGGCCTGTGCGGCCGGGGCACCGGTAAAACTCACCACCTATGACATCGCCGAACATATGACGGCAGCGGTGGCGGGTTTCGCCGACGCGTGGAAGTTCGTCGAAGCCCGGTTCCGCGGTGAGCCGGTATCCGAGGGCTGCTGAGCGACACAGCCGAGAGAAACCGCGCGGTGCGGACCCCGCCCGCGCGGTTCTCGCCGCGTGACCGGAATCTCGGGCCGGTGTTCCCCACGCCGGTCGGCACCGCACATCGCGACCGGCCGTCTCCGCCGAGCAAAGAGCGACAGGGTTCCGGTGAACCCGCGGGCCGCGAAATAGACTTCGTAAATCATTGCCCGCAAAGGAAATCCATCAGCGATTCAGCACCGTCGCGTTCCGATTCTCGGTAAAGTCGTTGCCCCGCCGGAGCGAGAACAACTGCGCAGTGGTTCAATTCTCGCAGCAAGCGCTCGGAATTCAGGAGGTCAACGGATGGCAGTGCGTTACTCGAAACGGGATCAGACCAAACTCGTCAACCGGGTGAAAAAACTTATCACCCAGGGCAAATCGCTCAATGCGGCGTGCACTGCCGTCTCCGAACGCGAAGGGGGCCAGCCCGCGACGAACACACTCGCCAATTGGGTGAAAGCCGCGGGACTTCCCGCGATCGAGGCAACCCCGGAACCCGCTCCGGAACCCGCCCCGGAACCGCGCAAACGCCGGCGTCGCACCGCCCCTGCGGTCGCCTCCGATTCCACCCCGGCCGCCGTGATCCCCGCAGCGGAACCCGAGCAGCAATCGACGGCAGCGACGCAACCGGAAGCGACCTCCGAGAGCACCGAAGCCCTCGGTGCCGGTGAGATCTCCCAGCCGCTCCCCGATTCCGATACCGCGCCCGCAGCGGAACTGGTCCACGTCCGATCCACCGATACCACCGTGGATTCGACCGCCGACCTCGATGATCTCCTCGATGAGAACCTGCGCCTGCGCACGGCCCTGACCGAGGCGAATCGGGAGATCCGCGCCATGCGCGATCTGCTCGTCGTCTACGCCAGCCGATGAGCCGATGCCCGTCCGCGTCCTCCCCACGCGGACGGGCGAACACCCCGCCCGCCGAACCCGATTCATATGACCGGACCCGGCCGCCTATCTGCCAACAGCCGGATTCCCGGCGAGGCCGCGGGGCGCTGTCGTCCATTGTTTCGATGCCGGGCCCTCCCGGCGGGGACGCCGGATCCGGCAATGCCACACAGGTCTCCTACGTCCAATAACCGAGACTTGTCGCTCATCCGGTCGGCCTGTTCCCGAATCGACCGCACGCGGGCCGCCGGGCAACCGAACCGGAACCCGGATCGTTTCCGCGGCCGGATTCAGACCGCACTCCGGCCGGTGATGAGCGGCGCGATATGCCGGTGCGCGAATTCGGCCAGCCGGTCTCCGGATTCGAGGTCGACGACACCCGCCGGCTGCAGGATGAGCGAGTGGACGATCCGGGCGGCCAGCTCGACACGGGTGCCGAGGTCGGGAATATCCGGTAACCCCAATTCCCGGACGGACCGGGCCAGCAGCGCGGTGGTCACGGTGATCGCCATGGTGAAGTACGGACCCCCCTCCGTGGTGAGCTGCGGTAGCAGCCGGCCGGGTTCGACCGCGAGAATCCGGTTGACCAGCCGGTGCTCGCGCCATCGCGTGATCACGGTGACGAAGAGATCGGCGACCACGGCCTCGATCTGCTGGTGACGCGCGGGAATCGCATCCAGTTCACCGAGCAGCGTGCGCACCTCCCGGGTGGTGACCGCACGGACCAGATCATCGCGCGACCCGATGCGCCGGTAGATGGTGCCGCGATCGACCTCCGCCCGGCGGGCGATATCACCGATCGTCGTCTTCTTCACGCCCAGTTGTTCGAACTGTGTACGCGCCGCGTCGAGGATGCGCTCCTCGATCTCGTCGGGGAACGGGTCTTCCGAGGTAGCGGTGGGGGCGGACACGGTACCACGCTAGCAGCGCAGCCCCCATTTGCAACAAATTGGAAGATTTTGTTGCGACCACATTGCAAGGCAATCTGTTGCATTGTACGGTTCAGGGCATGGCTGACGACAGTGCACCGACGCGCCCCTACCGGGAAGAAGCGCACGCGATCCACGCGCGGGATGTCCACTTCGATTTCTCGACCGTCCCGATGCACTACATCCCGGGCGAGGTCCTGGCGACCCATGTCACCAATGTGATGCATCTGGTGCTCCCCGAAGGCGAACGTGCCATGGCCGCGTGCCTGGCCGAGGCGTTACCGTTCATCGCCGACGAACGGCTCCGCGAGGAGGTCACCGGCTTCATCGGCCAGGAGTCGATGCACGCCGGCAGCCACGAAGGCGCCCGCAACCATCTGCAGTCGATCGGGCTGGATGTCGAATCCTATGTCGCGAAAATCGGCTGGCTCGTCGACCGGCTCCTGGGCGATCACGGATTGGCCGGGCGCGCCGAAGAGGAGTGGCTCAAAGAACGGCTCGGCCTCTTCGCCGGGATGGAGCATTTCACCGCGGTGATCGGTGAGTGGCTGCTCGAATCGGAGGTCCTCGCGGAACTCGGCATGCATCCCACCATGCTGGATCTGGTGCGCTGGCACGGCGCCGAGGAGGTCGAGCACCGCAGCGTGGTGTTCGACGCCTATATGCATGTCGACGGTGGCTACGCACGCCGGTTCCGCACCGGCCTGCTCGCCAGTGGGATGCTGCTGCCACTCTTCGTCATCTCCACCGCCTACCTCTACCGCAAGGATCCGAGCCCGGCCAAGGGCCGCTTCTGGGGACAGCAGTTCCTCAGCGCGACCCTGCGCGGGGTCATCCCCAGTTTCACCACGTTCTTCACCGAGATGCCGCGCTATCTGCGGCCGGACTTCCATCCTTCGCAACTGGGGTCGATGGACAACGCCCTACGTTATCTGGCGCACTCCCCCGCGGCCCGCGGATGAACACCGCCGAAGCGGCTCCGTCGCCGAGTCTGCGCCTGCTCGCCGCCGCCGTGGACGTCTACAAGAAGGTGTTCACCAATCCGGCTCTCTCCTCGCCCAACCCGGTGCGGCGCAGTGGTTTCGACCTGGATGTCACGATCGAGTCGGTGCGTACCGAGGCGCAGGATGTGGTCTCGCTGACCCTGGTTCGCCCGGACGGGCAGCCACTGCCCGCCTGGCGGCCCGGTTCGCATGTGGACGTGTTCCTGCCCTCGGGTAAGCAACGCCAGTATTCGCTGTGCGGCGACCCGCAAGATCTGTCCCGCTACCGCATCGCCGCGCGCCGGCTTCCCGGCGGGGGCGGCGGATCGCTGGAGGTCCATGCGTTGCGGCCCGGTGCCGCACTGCGGATCCGGGGCCCCCGCAACGCTTTCACCTTCGTGGACTCCGCGCCCCGGTACCTGTTCGTAGCGGCGGGCATCGGCATCACGCCGATCCTGCCGATGACGCATGCGGCGGGCGCCCGGGGACGGCTGGTATATCTGGGCCGTTCCCGGGAGAGCATGCCGTTCCTCGGCGAACTGCCCGACGGCGCCGATATCCGGCCCGACGACGAGTACGGACCGCCCGATATTCCCGCGATACTCGCCGAGGCGCCGGCGGGGGCGGCGGTCTACGTCTGCGGGCCCCTGCCCGTGCTGGATGCCGCCCAGCGTTGCCTGTTCACGCTGAATCCGACCGGCTCGCTGCACACCGAGCGCTTCTCGGCCGCACCGGTTGCCGACGGCCGCGAATTCGATCTCACCCTGGCGGCCTCCGGCCTGCACCTGCGCGTGGACGCCGCCGAAACCACACTCGACGCCATCCGGCGGGTGCGGCCCGATACCGCCTTCTCGTGCCGCCAAGGATTCTGCGGGACCTGCAAGACCAAGGTCGTGGCCGGAACCGTCGACCACCGTGACCGTTCTCTCCCCGACACCGAACGCGCCGATCACATGCTCGTCTGTGTGTCCCGGTCCGCGGGCGGGCCGTTGGTTCTCGATCTCTGAATGCGAAAGGCCCCCTGCACCGTGCTCACCCGATTCCCGCTCGTCGGCGCCGACGACACCTTCCTCGACACTGCCGCCCGGCGGTACACCCATGTGGTCGACATCCGGGCCTCGGCCCGGCAGGTCTGGGACACCCTGACCGCCGACGACGCCCTGGTGTCCTGGTCACCGGTGATCACCGCCGCCCGCTGGACCACGCCGCGCCCGTTCGGCGCCGGCACCACTCGCGAGGTCACCCTCGGCGGCGTTCTGTGCCTCGACGAGCGCTTCTACCGCTGGGAGGAGAACTCGCGGATGACGTTCACCGTCGACACGGCATCGGTCCCCGGTCTGCGCCGCTTCGCCGAAGACCTCAGGCTGCTCCCCCTGGGCACCGGCACCCGGCTGGTCTGGACTTTCGCCCTGGAAGGGAATCCGCTGCTGCAGCCCTTACTGACCGCGGCGAGCCCGGTCAACCGCCTGGTCACCAAGTCCATTGCCGAGGGCATCACCCGGCGGGTCCGCGCGGAGTCGGTGGGAGCGCGGCGATGACGCGTTACGTCCGCCGGCCGCACGTATCCGCTTCGAAGGAGACTCGATGAGCGAGCACCACAGCATTGTCGTCATGGGGGCCGGGTTCGGCGGTATCGGGCTGGCGATCGCCCTGCGGCAGGCCGGTTTCGACGATATCGTCCTGCTCGAGCGGGCCGCCGACCTCGGCGGTACCTGGCAGGCCAATACCTACCCGGGCTGCGCCTGCGATGTTCCGTCGCAGCTGTACAGCTATTCCTTCGCGCCCAATCCGGACTGGTCGCGGATGTACGGGCGGCAACGGGAAATTCTCGAGTACCTCCGCCGCGTCGCCACCGACCACGATGTGGTGCGCCATATCCGGTTGAACACCGAACTGACCGGGGCGCGCTGGGACGAGAAGCAGGCGCAGTGGCATATCGAGACCTCCCGCGGCGCGCTCACCGCGGATTTCTTCGTCTCCGCCGCCGGTGTGTTCGCCGAGGCCAAGTACCCCGCCCTGCCCGGTATCGACACCTTCGAGGGCACCGCCTTCCACTCCTTGCACTGGGACCACGACCACGACCTGACCGGTGAGCGCGTCGCGGTGATCGGGACCGGGGCGTCCGCGGTCCAGTTCGTGCCCGAGATCCAGCCGAAGGTCGCCGCGCTGACGGTGTTCCAGCGCTCGGCGCCCTGGATCGTGCCGCGGATGGACCGGCCCACCCTCGGCCTCGAACGCCGGCTGCTGCGGCGTATCCCGCTGGCGCAGAAGGCGATCCGCGGCACCTGGTACACCCTCATCGAAGGATTCGGGCTCGTCGGCTTCGTCGACAATCGTTTCCGGCACCCGTACGAGATGCTCGGCCGGCTGCAACTGCTGCGCCAGGTCCGCGACCCGGAGCTGCGCAGGAAGGCCACCCCCGATTACGTCATCGGGTGTAAGCGCGCCATCTTCTCCGACGCGTACCTGCCCGCCCTGGACCAGAACAATGTCGACGTGGTCACCGCCGGAATCGCGGAGATCCGGCCGCGGTCCATCCTCACCCGGGACGGTGTGGAAATCCCGGTGGACACCATCATCTACGGCACCGGGTTCACCCCGATTCCCACCGCCTTCGAACGGATCATCGGGCGCGACGATCTCTCGATCGCCGACCTCTATCACCAGGAGCCGCAGGCCTATCTGGGCACCGCGATGGCCGGGTTCCCGAACTTCTTCTGCACCCTCGGCCCCTTCGGCGCGGCCGGTAACCAGTCCGCGATCTTCATGCTCGAATCGCAGATCGCTTACATCGTCGATGCCCTGACCACCCTGCGCGACCGCGGCGCCCGCCGGGTCGAGGTCCGCCGGGAAACCCAGGACGCCTTCCTCGCGGAGATGGCCCGGCGCAGCGCCGACACGGTCTGGCTGACCGGTGGCTGCCAGAGCTACTACACCACTCCGGACGGACACAACGCCGGGCTCTACCCGAGCTGGAGTTTCGAATACCGCCGCCGCACCAAGCAGTTCGACGCCGAATCCTACGAGGTGGCCCGATGAAACCACCACTGCCCGCGGCCCTGGACCGGCTCACCGGGCCGGCCTACGACGTGCGGGGCAAAGTCGTGCTGGTCACCGGCGCCGCCCAGGGTATCGGCCGCGAACTCGTCACGATCCTGCACCGGCGCGGCGCGGTGATCGTGGCGGTCGATATCGACGCGACCGCCGCCCGGCGCGCCGCGGACGAACTGGGCTCCCGGGCCCACGGGATCGGCGCCGACGTCACCGACCGGGAGCGGATGGAGCAGGTGATCGCCGAGGCCGCCGATCGCTTCGGCCGGCTGGATGTCATCGTGGCCAACGCCGGTGTGACCCCCGTGCCGGCGACGCTGCGCACCATGGAACCGGGTGATTTCGACCGGGTGCTGAATATCAACCTCACCGGTGTGTTCAATACCGTGCATCCGGCGCTCGACCATATCGTGCGTACCGGGGGTCATGTGGTCGTGGTGTCCTCCTGTGCCGCGTTCGCGCCGGGTATGGGCGGTTCGCCGTACATGATCAGCAAAGCCGCGGTCGAACAGCTCGGCCGGGCGCTGCGGGTGGAACTGGCTGCCTCCGGCGCCACCGCCGGGATCGCCTACTTCGGTCTCGTGGAGACCCCGATGACCCATGCCATGCTCGATGCCGACGATCTCGGCCGCCGGATCAACGATCTGCTGCCGTGGCCGCTGAGCGTGCGGATCACGGCGGAGCAGGCCGCACGCACCATCGCCGACGGGATCGCCCGGCGCGCACCGCGCACCATCGCACCCAGCGGATGGCAGCCCTACGCGCTGTTCCGGGGCGTGATCAACACTGTTCTCGACGGCCGTCTGGCCGCGGATGCGGCGGTGCACGATATCGTTCGCGCGATCGAGAAACGCCGATGACGCCCTCGGCGGCGCGGGGCTCGTGGCAGGCCCGCACCGTCCGGCAGGTATCCGCGCTCACCGCCCGGCGCCTGATCGCCGCCGCACCGGTGAACGCCCACACCCTGCCGCTCGCCCGCATCGTGCTGGACCGGGCGCTACGCGCCGCCGCACCCATCCTGCGCGGCACCACGGCCGTACCGGTTCGCGAGGGCCGGGTCCGCGGTGAATGGGTGCGCGGGCCGCGGGCCACCCGCGACGACGCCGTCGTCCTGTACGTACACGGCGGCGGGTTCGTCGCCGGATCCGCGGCGGGATATCGCGGTGTGGCGGCGCGCCTCTCCACCGCGACCCGGCTGCCGGTCTTCACCCTGGACTACCGCCTCGCGCCCGAACACCCCTACCCCACCGCCCCGCAGGACCTCGCCGCGGCGTTCCGGTGGCTCATGGCCCACGGGCACTCGCCCGGCCGGATCATCGTCGCGGGCGATTCCGCCGGCGGTTTCCTCGCCGCCGATTTCGTGATAACTGGCACCCGCACCGGTACCCCGGCACCGGGCGGCGTGGTGCTCTTCTCGCCGATGGCGGACCTGACCCTCGCGGTGGCAACAGGTTACGACGGCGGCCGCGCGGACGGCCTGCTGTCGGCCGGGCTGTCCCGCCGCGCGGTCACCCATTTCACCCCCGATCCGTTCGAACTCCTACCCGTCCGCGGAAAACCCCTGCCGCCGGCCCTGATCCATGCCAGCGATACGGAGTTCTTCGGTGGCGACGCTGTCACCCTCGCCGAACGGTGGGCCGCCACCGGCGGCGTCTGCGAGCTGCAGGTCTGGCGCGACCAGATGCACGCCTTCCAGCTCCTGCCCGCCCTGGTTCCCGAAACGCGGTTCGCCTACCGCTCCGCCGCCCGCTTCGTATCCGCTGTTCTCGATTCCGCCGCTGCCGCGGTCTGATGATCCTGCCGCGGCCGCGGTGTGACCCGGAAAGGCTCCTCTGTTGAGCACAGTTCGTTTCGACACCCTGCCCGCCGCATTCCAGCACACCGCCGCGGTGAAGCCGGCCGCGATCGCGCTCCGCACCCCCGGCGATACGCACACCCTGACCTGGGGCGAGTACGCGCGCCAGGTGCGCGGTTTCGCCGCCGGACTCGCCGCGCTCGGCGTCGCCCGGGGAGACACCGTCGCGCTGATGATGGGCAACCGCCTCGATTTCTACCCGCTAGAGGTGGCTGCCCAGCACCTCGGCGCGACCTCCTTCTCGGTCTACAACACCCTGCCCGCCGACCAGCTGGGTTACGTTCTCGGTAACGCCGGTGCCCGCGTGGTGATCTGCGAACCCCAGTATGTGCCGCGACTGCGGGACTGCGGGGTCGACATCCAACACATCGTCTGTCTCGACGACGCCCCACCGGGGACCCTGCCGGTCGCCGGCTTGATCACCATCGGCCGCGCGGATTTCGATTTCGACGCGACATGGCAGGCTGTCCGCGCCGGCGATGTGGCGACCCTGATCTACACCTCCGGTACCACCGGCGCCCCGAAAGGCGTGGAGACCACCCACGCCAACCTGCTGTTCCAGGTGTACGGCATCGCCGAGGTCCTCGGCATCGAATTCGGCGACACCATCACCTCGTTCATGCCGTCCGCCCATATCGCCGACCGGCTCACCGCCCTGTACACCCAGGAGGTGCTCGGCATCCAGGTGACCTGTGTGGCGGACCCGAAACAGATCGCCCCCGCCCTCGCCGATCTCCACCCCACCATCTGGGGCGCGGTGCCCCGGGTCTGGGAGAAGATCCGGGCCGCCATCGAATTCAAGGTCGCCGCCGAGCCCGACGACACCCGGCGGGCGGCCGGACAATGGGCGCTCTCGATGGCTGCCACCCGCGGTGAGTACGCGCTGTCGGGTCGTCCGCTGCCCGCCGACCTGGCCACCGAGTGGCAGCGCGCCGACGAACTCGTCCTGCGCGGGCTGCGGAAAGCTCTCGGCTTCGACCGGATGCGCTGGGCCCTTTCGGGCGCCGCCCCCATCCCACCCGCAACCCTGGCCTTCTTCGCCGGGCTCGGCGTACCGATCACCGAGATCTGGGGGATGTCGGAACTGTCCTGTATCTGCAGCGTCAGCCACCCCCGCGAGGTCCGGCTCGGCACGGTCGGGACACTGCTGCCGGGCATGGAATCCCGCACTGCTCCCGACGGCGAGCTCCAGGTCCGCGGCCCGCTGGTGATGCGCGGCTATCGTGGCCTCCCCGAGAAGACCGCCGAGGCGATCGATGCCGACGGCTGGCTGCACACCGGCGATATCGTGACCGTCGACGAGGACGGCTACCTCACCGTCGTCGACCGCAAGAAGGAAATCATCATCAACGCGTCCGGTAAGAACATGTCGCCGACGCATATCGAGAACACCGTCAAGGCGGCCACACCCCTCATCGGCGCCATGGCCGTGATCGGCGACGGGCGCCCGTACAACACCGCGCTGATCGTCCTGGACGCCGAAGCAGCCGGGCCCTACGCCGAACAGCACGGACTCCCCGACGCCGCACCCGCCGCCCTCGCCACCGAACCCTCGGTGCTGGCGGCCATCGAAGCAGGCATCGCTGCCGGGAATGCGCACCTGTCCCGCGTCGAACAGATCAAACGCTTCACCGTCCTGCCGGTCTTCTGGGAAGCCGGCGGCGACGAGGTCACACTCACCATGAAGCTCAAACGCAAAGCCGTGGCGGAAAAATACGCGTCCCGGATCGAGGACCTCTACCGCGCCGACCCACCCGCCGAGGTCCGCGAGCCCCGCCGCGAGGGTGCGGCGGTGAATCGATGACGTTCACAGTATTTCTCACCGATAGTGTGACGCCGGCGCCGGATCGCGGTGCAGGCGTTGTTCCAGCAGGGCTTGTTCGGCCGGATTACGGGTCAGCGCCAGCGCGCGCCGATCGGCGTCGGCCGCTTCGCCGGCCCGGCCGAGCTGCCGGAGCAGTTCGGCGCGGGTGGCGTGCAGGAGGTGATAGCCGGCGAGCCGTCCGCTGAGCTCGTCGACAGTGGCCAGCGCCGTTTCCGGCCCCTCCAGCTGCGCCCGGGCGATGGCCTGGTGCAGCCGGATCACCGGCGACGGGGTCATCGCCGACAGCAGCTCGTAGAGGACGACGATCTGCGGCCAGTCGGTAGCGGCCCACTCCGGCGCCTCGACATGGCAGGCGACGATCGCCGCCTGCACCTGGTACGGGCCCGGGCGCCGCATCCGGCCGGCCGAGACCAGCAGCTCGGTCGCCCGATCGATCAGGGCGTGATCCCAGCGCGAACGATCCTGGTCCCGGAGCAGCACGATACGACCCGCACCGTCGAACCGGGCCGGCGCCCGCGCACGATGCAACCGGATCAGCGCCAGCAGGCCCATCACCTCCGGCTCACCGGGCAGCAGCCGATCGAGCAGCGCCGTCAGCCATTCGGCATCGGCGGCCAGATCGAGATCGCCGGCCACCCCGGTTGCCAGATATCCCTCGTTGAACAACAGATAGATGACCGCGAGAACCTCGTCGAGACGTTCGGCGAGCTCATCGTCCGACGGTGTCCGGAACGGGATACCGGCCTGCGATATCTTCCGCTTGGCCCGGGTGATCCGCTGTGCCACAGCGCTTTCCGATACCAGGAAGGCCTTGGCCAGCTGCGCGGTGTCCAGTCCGCACACCATGCGCAGGGTCAACGCCACCTGGGCTTCGCGGGAGAGCGCCGGATGGCAGCAGAGGAACATCAGCCGCAGCCGGTCGTCGGTTTCCGCCCGGACCGGCCACCGCAACTGCCGGAGCTTGTCGCGATAGTTGGCTTCCCGGCGCAGCAGGTCCAGGCCGCGGCGCCGGGCGACGGTGAACAGCCACGCCTGCGGATTGTCCGGGACTCCGTCCCGGGGCCAGGTACGCAATGCCTTCTCCACCGCATCGGACACCAAGTCCTCCGCGGCGGCGAAGTCGCCGAGCAACACCACCAGCGACGACGCCAGCCGGCTGCCGTGCTCGCGGAGCACCTCGGCGAGTACCCGGCCGGGGTCGGTGCCGGTCACATCAGGACCGGGCGGATCTCCACCAGCGGACAGCCCGGCCAGGTCCGGGCCATGGCAATCGCCTCGTCCAGGTCGGCGACCTCCGCCTCGACATAGCCGCTGACGATCTCCTTCCCCTCGACGAACGGCCCGTCGGTGATGATGGGCCCGCGGTCGCCGTCGAGCCGGACCGTGGTGGCGGTCTCGCCGCCGGTGAGTTTGCGATTGTGCAGGATCTTGTCACTGTGCTCGGCCAGCCAGGCCCGGACCCGGCCGACTCCCGCTTCACGCGCGGACTCGTCCATGGCGTCCCACGCCTTCTCCCACTCCTCGGTTTCACAGAACATCAGCACGTATTTCATGCTCGAACACCTCCTCACCCAGTAGACGATCGGCGGGCCCGCATATCCGACATCACGACCGACAGGATCCCGGATCGCGCTCCGGTCTTCCCGGATGTATATCCCCGGTCGACCAGTGGCCGCCGACTTCTGCTTCACCTCGGTGTACTCCGTCCACGAGTCCGGTCAGGTGGAGCTCGGGAAGACCGAGGCGCGGCGGCCTACGTCACCGACGCGGACCCCGCGGGCCGGTCCGCCGGGTTGCGCGAACGGCCCTTTCCTCCGGTGCCGGCCGGTAGCCCGGCGCCGGCGGCCGAAGACGGCGAATACCGGTTTCGCGATCATCCATTCGCCGAATCGGTAGTCGGCCCCGCGCGCCAGGCGGACGGCGAGATCCGGCCGCATCCGGACCAGATAGCTACGTGCCTGCTCCGCGTGCATCGGGTTGGACACGATCTTTATCGGATCCGCATCCTCGATCAACGGGATAACGGCCTCGATGTTCTCCCACGTTGTGCGCGAACCGGTTTCGAGAACGACCGGTCCGCGGTAGCCGCAGGTGTGCGCATACTCCGCCATGAGCTCGGCCTCGCTGATCGGACCGCCGACCGCGCCGCCGCAGAACACGATCCGGCTACCGGCCATGTTCCGGCCCCGGGAGCGCAACCCGGCACGCACCCGCCAGCGGTTGAGTATGTTCGCCTTCGACCCCGAATTACGGCAGCCGAGCACGACGATCACTTCCTCCGTTCCCGCCGGCGAACCGACCAGGGTGTGCGACGAACGCCAGTTCTCGTATTCGCCCCACAGCAGCGCCACCACTCCGGACAGCAGCAGGATCCGCGATACGTTCACAGCGGTCGAAAATAGCAGGACGGAGCCGATCGGCCGAGGAGGCGACCACTGTCCGCGCAGCCTAGTTTCGGCGGGTTCCCCGCTCCGCTCCCAGATGGGAGGTGAGTTCGGCCGCCGCGATCCGGCCCGCCCGGTTCGCGCCGATGGTGCTGGCCGACGGGCCGTAACCGATCAGATGGATCCGCGGATCGCCCGCGACCTGTGTCGCCGATCGGCCGGTCATGGTGATACCGCCGCCGGGTCCGCGTAACCGCAACGGCGCCAGGTGGTCCAGGGCACTGCGGAAACCGGTGGCCCACAGAATCACCTGGGCGGGCTGGAAACGTCCGTCGGCCCAGCGCACGCCGTCGGTCTCGATATGGTCGAACATCGGCAGCCGGTGCAGGACGCCGCGCTCACGGGCCGCACGCAGCCGGTCGGTCAACGGCAGGCCGGTCACCGAGACCACCGAGCCCGGCGGCAGCCCGTGACGCACCCGGTCTTCCACGACCGCCACCGCGCGACGGCCCGCATCCGGGTCGAACGGGGTCTCCCGGAACGCCGGTTCGGATCGGGTCACCCAGGTGGTGGTCGTCACCCGGGAGATCTCGTCGAGCAACTGCACCGCGGAGATCCCGCCCCCGACCACCACGACGTGCTGTCCGGCGAACTCCTCGGCATTCCCGTAGTCGCGGGTGTGCAACTGCCGACCGGCGAAGACTTCGGCGCCACGGTAGTGCGGTACGAAGGGATGTTCCCAGGTCCCGGTGCCGTTGATCAGCCCCCTGACCCGGAGCGTCCCGGCGTTGTCGGTTTCGGCGTGCAGCAGACCGTCGCGCTCGTGACGATCGCAGACCACCCGCACGGTCACGGGTCTGCGCACGCGCAACTCGAAATGCTCCTCGTAGCGCCCGTAGTAAAACGGCACCGCCGTCGCGGCCGGAATCTCGGCACCGTCGCTACCGGCGACCGCAGGCGGCAGGTTCTCGGTGAACGACATACCCGGCAGATCGTGGACCCGGTTGACGGTGCTCAAGGTCAGCGACGGCCACCGGAACTGCCATGCGCCGCCGGGCCCGGGAGCATGATCGACGACGAGGAAATCGCGACCGGGCACCAGCCCGCGGCGGCGCAGGTGATACGCGGCCGACAACCCGGACTGCCCGGCGCCGATCACCAGGATCTGGAAGTCCGGCCGTACCGGATCCGCCGCCTCGGGCATCATGATCGCCGATGTTAGTCCGGGCCGGTGGGACCGCACCCGGCCCGGTTCCCCAGTGCGCCGATCCGATCAGCCGCTGCGCTCGACGACTCCCGAGCACGGCTCGCGGATTCGTGGCTCAGCGCGTAGATCCGGATACGAGCGCGCAGCGACTCGGCCGCTGCCCGCCGCGCACTGGCCGAGGCCCGGCAGGCCGGGATCGGCTGCCGGTGCCCGGCCACCGGCGCGCTGTTCGGTCCGCGGGCCGACGCGATCCGGCGCCGGGATCACCGTCCGCACCGGACCGAATAGTCCCGAATGTCCAGAATTGCGGGGACACAAGGGGATTCGCGTCCACGCGAGAATTGCGCGACCGGATCGGCCGGTTGACCGGGCGCCCTCCCCCGCGGCACCCCCGGCGATCGGCCGGCCCGGGCGCCGTACTACTCTTCTCTCTTCGAAGCCCGCATTTCTTCGCGGGGGTTGCCGGCGGTCCTTCCCGCCACCCACTGTGCACAACACCACACCACATCCTGCTCGTTCCGGCGCGTCATTAGTTGATTAGCGAAAGCAACTGCTTTAAAGTTGATTAGCGAAAGAAACTATTCACCTCTTGGAGTCACAGTGCCCATCTCATCCGACACCGCGAGAAACCTCCTCGGTGAGATGTTCCATATCGGCCGAGCCCTCCGCAGCGCCCTGTTCTTCACCGACGCAGGTCAGCTACCCCCCGGCGGGCTCGGCGTCCTCACCACACTCGATGCCGCCGGCCCCTGCCGGCAGGTCGACCTCGCCGCCGATATGCGCATCACCCAGTCGGCGCTGAGCCGGCATATCACCGAGCTGGTCAGCGGTGGCTATATCAGCCGCCGCGCCGACCCCAGCGACGGTCGCGCCGCGCTGGTACAGCTCACCAGCGACGGCCGGGATCTCCTGAACCGGGCGCGGGAAATCCACACCCGGCACTTGCAGGAAACCCTGGACGACTGGTCCGAGGAAGACGCCGAACAGGCATTCCTGGCCGTGCAGCGACTCCGTAATTCCCTCAACGCTCGCTCTCGCTGCGCCGCGACGAGCGAGGATGCGCAGATTTCGAAAGAGAGAAACGATGTCTGACACCGAGGCGAAAGCCTCCCGCGATCCGCTCGCCATGAGCCATCGCCAGATCCTCGAAGCGATGACCGGACTGCTGGCCGCGTTGTTCACCGCGCTGCTCAGCACCACCATCGTCGCCAACGCCCTGCCCACCATCATCGCCGATCTCGAGGCGTCGCAGACGGCGTACGCCTGGGTCATCACCACGGCCCTGCTCACCAACGCCGCCTCCACCCCTATCTGGGGCAAACTCGCCGACCTGTTCAACAAGAAGACGCTGGTCCAGACGGCCATCGTCATCTTCGTCGTCGGATCGGTGATCGCCGGCCTCGCCCACAACGTCGGCCTGCTGCTTGCCGCGCGCGCCCTCCAGGGTGTCGGTATGGGCGGGCTCACCGCACTCGTGGTCGCCATCATCGGCAGTATCGTTCCGCCGCGCGAACGGGGCCGCTACTCCGGTTACATGGGCGCGGTCATGGCGGTGTCCATGACCGGCGGGCCGATCCTCGGCGGCGTGATCGTCGACAGCGCGCTGGGCTGGCGCTGGTGCTTCTACATCTGCATCCCGCTCGCCGTGATCGCCCTGTTCCTGCTGCAGCGCACGCTCAAACTGCCCACCGTTCGCAAGGACGACGTCTCCATCGACTGGCTGGGGGCCACCCTGCTCACCGCGGGCGTCTCGGTGCTGCTGATCTGGGTCTCGTTCGCGGGTAAGGCCGGCTACTACGAGTGGTTCTCCACCGAATCCGCGCTCTACGTCGGCGGCGGCGTGCTGCTGCTGCTCGCTACGGTGCTGGTCGAGGCCAAGGTGAAGAATCCCGTCATCCCGCTGAAGATCGTCACCGAACGCACGACCGCCCTGGCCATCATCGCCTCGATCGCCGTCGGTGTGGGTATGTTCGGCGCCACCACCTTCCTCGGCCAGTACTTCCAGACCGCCCGCGGCTACTCCCCCACCGCCGCCGGCCTGCTGTCCGCCCCGATGGTCGGCGGAATGCTGGTCGCCTCGGTGACCTCCGGCGCACTGATCACCCGGTTCGGCAAATGGAAGCCGTTCGTCGTCTCCGGCGCGGCCCTGCTGGTCATCGGCTTCTCACTGCTCTCCACCGTCGACCATGCCACCAATATGTGGCTCATCGGCACCTTCATCACCATCACCGGCGCGGGTGTCGGCATGATGATGCAGAACCTGGTGCTGGCCGTGCAGAACACCGTCAGCGTGCACAATATCGGCGCCGCCTCCAGCAGCGTCGCGTTCTTCCGCACCTTCGGCGGCGCCATCGGGGTCTCGGTCCTGGGCTCGGTCCTGGCCACCCGGGTCAGCGATCTGTCCACGACCCGCTTCGCCGAACTCGGTATCAACACCACCTCGTCCGGTAGCGGCAACCTGGATATCGGCGCCCTGCCTGCCCCCATCGCCGAAATCGTGCGATTTGCCTACGGTGACGCCACCGGCCGGATCTTCCTGATCGCGGCAGCCGCCACCGTGGTGGCATTCCTCGCCGCGGTCCTGCTCCCGAACCGTCCGCTGCGGCGCACGATCGATATCGAACCGCCGGCCGATCCTGCCGCCGCCACCGATATGGACCCGAAGACCGAGATCCCCGACGATCTCGCCGAACTCGACAACACCGCGGCCTACGCCGTGGCCGAGCCGGGCGCCCGCACCACCGCGGACGTGGCGGATCAGGATGCGGCACCGCAGCCGGAACGGACGCCGGTGGCCGTCGGCGCGGCAGCCGGACCTGTCCCGGTCGCACAGAACGGGCACGGCACGTATGCGGCCGCCACGGCCAAGACCCTGCCGGTCGCCGGATTCGCCGCGGGCGAACCCATGCGGGCGGCGGTCGACGGCCGCATCACGCGGGAAGACGGCCGGCCGGTGCCCGGCGCCGCGCTCACCCTGATCGACCAGCGCGGACAGCAGGTCGCCCGGGCGATCGGGTCCGGCGACGGCGGCTATTCGATCACCGCACCCGGGTCCGGGAACTATGTGCTCATCGCATCCGCGGCCGGGCACGGACCCACCGCGGTCAACGTGACCGTCACCGACCATCCCGTCCGCGCCGACCTCACTCTCAACGGTCTCGGCGAACTATCGGGCACCGTCCGCCGCGCCCCCACCGGGGAACCGCTGGCCGGTGCCACCGTGACGGTGACCGATCAGCGCGGCGAGGTCGTGGCAACCGCCGCATCCGACGGCAACGGCGCCTATGTGTGTCACGGCGTGGCCCCGGGCAGCTACACGCTGGTCGCCGTCGCCGACCATATGCGACCCAGCGCCACCGCCCTGACCGTTCCGGACAGCGGCCTGCTGCGCCACGATATCGACCTGGCGCCGATGGCCGTACTCACCGGATCGGCCCGGACCGAGAGCGGACGCCTGCTGGAAGATGTGCAGATCACCGTGCTCGACGCCGCGGGCGAGGTGAACGCCACGGTACGAACCGACGAAAACGGCCGCTACGTCGTGACCGATCTGCCCGAAGGGCAGTACACGGTTGTCGCCCGCGGCTACCCGCCGATCACCGGGCAGGTCTCGGTGACCGGTGCGGAAGCAGGCTTCGACGTACGGCTCGGCTATGGAACCGAGGAAATCTCATGATGCGGTCACTACGCCTGCGCCCCGGGCTCCGCCGACCGGATGCAACGCTTGGGAAGGAGCGCTCATGACCGGGCTGACCGCTCGTATTCGCAACGCCGACAACTGGCCGGTACCGGAGGCGGTACTGACCGTGACCGACAGCACCGGACGCCAGATCGGGCGCGCGGTCGCCGACGGAACCGGGACCGCGGCCACCGGGGCCCTGCCGCCGGGCCTGCACACCGCGGTGCTCACCGCGCCGGGGTACCAGCCGCTGGCCCGGACCGCCCAGGTCTCGGCCACGGGAACCGGTTCGCTCGGCGATATCACGCTCGTCGCCGTGCCGGAATCGGTCGCGCTGCCGCTGTCGGGACCGTGGACGATCGACCCGGTGCATTCGACGGTGATCGCCACCGCCCGCCACCTCGGCATCTCGAGTATCAAGGCCCGGTTCGCCGAGATCGGCGGCCGGATCGATATCGCCGAACCGTTCGAACGCTCACGCGGGTACGCCGAGATCAAAGCGTCCTCCATCGATACCGGTATCGGGATGCGCGACGACCACCTGCGCTCGGCCGATTTCCTCGACTCCGAGCGCTACCCGCTGATCTCGTACACGGGCAACGGATTACGCCGCACCGGTAGTGATACCTGGGTGATGTCGGGCGAGCTGAACCTGCACGGACAGCGCCGGCCCGTCGACCTCGACGTCACCTACGGCGGCTTCGGACCGGACCCGTGGGGCGGTGTGCGAGCCGCCTTCCATGCCGAAACTGTGCTGCGCCGCGACGATTTCGCGATCGACTACAACGCGATGGTGCGCGCGGGCGTGGCCGCCGTCGGCACCACGGTGAAGCTCGACCTGGATATCCAGGTGGTCCAGGGCGAGCAGCTGCCCCAGATGTAGCTCGCAGTGGTGGATCGGGCCGGCCTGCGCATCGCGCGGGCCGGCCCGATCAGTCCCGGGCGGGTTCGAGCGCGCGGATCACCCGGGCGGGATTACCCACCGCGACAACGTTCGCGGGCAGGTCGCGAGTGACCACGGCACCGGCGCCCACCACCGTATTGTCCCCGATCGAGACTCCGCCGAGGACGATGACGCCGCCGCCGAGCCACACATTGTCGCCGATCGTGATCGGCTCGGCGGCCTCCCATTTCGCGCGGCGCAGCTCCGGGTCCAGCGGATGGGTGGGCGTCAGCAGCTGCACGGCGGGCCCGATCTGGACATCCGCACCGATCGAGATCGCCGCGACGTCGAGAGCGACGAGCCCGAAATTGGCGAAACTGCCCGCCCCGATCGTGATCCCGCCGCCGTAGTCCACCCGCAGCGGCGGGCGTATATCGACGTCCTCCCCCACCGAACCGAGCAACTCGACCAAGAGTTCACGCCGGCGCACCGACTCCCGGGCGGGGGTCGCGTTGTACTCATCCGTCAGCTCCATCGCCCGCAGGCTCAGTGCGCGGAGCTCCGGATCGTCGGCCAGGTACAGGTCCCCGGCGAGCATCCGTTCCCGCATCGACCTCTCGTCCGCCATCCGTCGAGGATAATCGCCGTGCGCGCCGGCACCGGGGTCTGCCCACGTCGCCCGGAACGGGAAGGCCGCCACCATCGGGTCGAAGACGACGTCTGGAATATCGCCGCCCTCGTCCTCGGCCTCGTCGGAGGCAATGCCCGCCGCGCCACCTCGGCGGGCCGACCACCGCGCACCTCGGCACGGTCTGTGCGACCATCGGATATCGTCGGCGAACCGTCATCGAGGAGCGCGCCCGTGCCCATGATCGAATTCCCCGCGCCGCGCGGTCCGCTGCCCGGCTACCTCGCGGTGCCCGGATCCGGCGGGCCCTGGCCGGCCGTGGTGGTCGTCCACGATGCGTTCGGGTTGTCGAGCGATATCCGCCGCATCTCGGACCGTTTCGCATCGCACGGCTATCTGACTCTCGCCCCGGCTCTGTACCGGCGGGGAAGCCGGGTCGGCTGTGTGGTGCGGACGTTGCGGTCCCTCGCCGAGGCGCGCGGTGATGCCGTCGACGATCTCGTGGCCGCCCGCGATCATCTGGCCGCCGACGAGCGGTGCACCGGCCGGGTAGCTTCGGCCGGTTTCTGTATGGGTGGGGGCTTCTGCCTGTTGCTGGCGCCGCGCGGGGTCTTCGACGCGACCGCTCCGAATTACGGGGTCGCGCCGCGAGGTCTGGACGAGTTGCGGAACGCGTGCCCGACGGTGGCCAGTTACGGGGCACGCGACCGGATGCTCCCCGGCGCCGCCGCGCAGCTCGAACAGATCCTGACCGACGGTGGCGTCCCCCATGATGTGCGCGAGTATCCGGGGGTGGCGCATTCGTTCATGAACAAATGGCCCACGCCCGGGCCGCTGCGGGTGGTGGAGCGCACCGCGGGACTCGCCTACTCCGAACCGGAGGCCGAGGACGCCTGGCGGCGGATCACGGCCTTCTTCGACGAACATCTGAAAGAGTCCGAAACCGGTTCGTGAACGGGCACTACATCATCATCATCGCCCCGAACATCAACATCATGAAACCCATGAGTGTGTAGAACATTTCGACCGCCTCCAGTGTCCGGGTTGCGCCCGAGCTCCGACCCGGACGCGCAACAATACCGCTATCCAACGGTACGCCGAACAGCGATAAATAAGCGGCGAGCCGGTATTCCCGGCGACGAGAAACAGGGAAGGCTCCGCGCGCGGGCCGCTCAGGTACCAGGCGTCCGCCTCGACGTTCCGGCCGCGACCCGGATCCACCTCCGGCAGACGGTGCGCGGCCGATGTCAGGCGGCGGCGAGCAGATCCACGGAATCGGCGAGGGCCTGCTCGCGCAATGAATTCAGCGTCCGGGCCAGGATGCGGGAGACCTGCATCTGGGAGACGCCGAGCCGGGTAGCGATCTGGTTCTGGGTCAGGCCGCCGAAAAACCGCCAGACGAGTATCTGCCGCTCGCGGCGCGGCAACTGTTCGATCAGCGGCCGGACCGTGATGGCATCCTCGAGCAGCTCATAGCAGGGCTCGTCGCGGCCCAGCCGGGTGAGTACGGCGGGGGGCGACGTCTCGTCGTCGTGGTCGCGCACCGCGGCATCGAGGGAATTGCTGGTATGCGCATTACCGGCGATCAGCGCCTGCGTGACGTCGGTCAGGCCGACCCCGAGCTCAGCGGCGATCTCCCGCGCCGTCGGGACCCGGCCGAGACGCTGGTACAACGCTTCGGAGGCAGGCCCCACCCGCAGATGCAGTTCCTTGGTGCCGCGCGGTACCCGCACGGCCCAGGTGTGGTCGCGGAAGTGGCGGCGCACTTCACCCATGATCGTGGGCACGGCGAACGAGAGGAACGAACTGCCGCGCGTCACATCGAAGCGATCCACGGCCTGCACCAAGCCCACGCGGGCGATCTGGAGCAGATCGTCGAACACCTCCCCGCGACCGTTGAACCTGCGCGCGATATGTTCGGCCAGCGGCAGGCCGAGGTGCACGATCTCCGCGCGCAGCTCCTCCCGTCGCGGGTCGTCGGGTGCCAGTGCGGCGAGTTTGTCGAACCAGGGTTCGAGATTGTCGTAGCTGTCGCCACCCTCACCGCGCCCGGGACGGGCACGGCCGCCGCGGGCAGTGGGCTCGTCGATGACGGCTGCGGTCGTTTCGTTCATCGTGGGCTCCTCGGGTGTTCCCAATCGGCTCGCTGATCGGCTCGACTACGGGAGGAATACCCGATTCGGCGTGACCGAAACGTTACCTACCCCCGGGGGCACCCACCGACTCCGGCCGGACACCCGGAAAAGCACTGTTACTCAGGGCAATTCATCGACGAGAAAATCTGTCCCCCGCCCGCCGATCGCCCCGAGGGGCTACCATCCGCCGATATGCACGATCCGGTCGAGGTCCGCGCGGGCGCCGGGTTTGAAATCCGTGCCCTTCGTGTACGCGACCGGTAGCAACGCACCCTGGGACACCTTGTCGTAGGGGATGCCCAGGATGTCGGCGGCTTCCCGCTCGTACTTCAAATGCAATGTGGTCCACGATGTTCCGAGGCCCCGGGAGCGCGCTGCCAGGCAGAAGCTCCAGGCCGCGGGGAACAGCGACCCCCAGTAGGACGCGGTCTGCGCACTGGGCGCATCGTCGACCCGCCCCGCCAGGCACGGCAGGACCAGCACCGGTACCTCCCCCATCTTGTCGGCCAGGTACTGCGCCGAGCCCGCGATCCGCCGGCGGGTCGCATCCTGTTCGGTATCCCCGCTGACCTGGTTACCCGGGAAATATTCGGACGCCGCGTACTGCTCGAACGCCTTCCGGTAGAGCTCGCCCAGCGCCCGGCGCTGTCCCGGGTCGGTGACCACGACCCAGTGCCAGCCCTGCCGGTTCGACCCGCTCGGCGCCTGGACCGCCAACTCGATACATTCACGGATGATCTCGATCGGCACGTCGCGCTCCAGATCGAGCCGTTTACGTACCGCCCGCGTAGTGGACAGCAACTCGTCTACGGACAGGTCCAATTCCCTCGGCACAGCAGACTCCTTCACCAATTCACGGCACAGGCACCCGCGACCGGATATCGCGTGGTACCGGCGGTCCCTGGGAAAGATACTCCGGGCCGCGCCGTCCGCACAGCTACCGGCCCCAGGCGCAGGTCCGGCCGAAGGTAGGTACCGCGGTCATCACCACACACCGAGGATCGGTGGTTATGGACGACGAGAAGAAACTCCACACCGCGGACAGCACGCCCGCGCGGCCGAGCCGTTCCCGCCGGGCGTTCGTGGGGCTGGCCGCCGCGGCGACCGGCGCTGCCGCGGTGACGGCGGGCACGACCGTCCCGGCCTACCTGCGGACCCCGCCGACGGCGCCGCTGCCGGCGGCCGCCCCGGGCGGCCGCTACACCGGGAAAGTCGTCGTGGTCACCGGCGGGACTCCGGTATCGGCGAGGCGACGGTGCGGGCCTTCGCCGCAGAAGGAGCGTCGGTGGTGTTCTGTGGACGGCGCGAGGACTTGGGGCGTGGTATCGAGCGATCGCTCGGCAGGGCAGTCCGGTACGTCCGGGCCGATGTCCGTGTCCCGGACGAGGTGGCCGGCCTGTTCGGTACCGCTGTTCTACCGCCTGCTCTTGCTGGTCGTACTCCCTGCGCTGCTGGGCGGTTATCTCGCGACCCTGCGGCACCGCGCCGAGGTGGCCGAACGCAACGCGGCGCTCTCAGCGCAGGCGGCCCGACGGGCCGAAAAGGCGCAGATCGCCCGCGAGCTGCACGATATCGTCGCCCACCAGGTATCGGCGATCCTGGTGCGCGTCGGCATGGCACGCCACCTGCCCGAACTGGGCCCGGACCGGACAGCACAGTTGCTCGGTGACATTCACGGCACCGCGGACGCCGCCCTGCGTGATCTACACGACCTCATGCGGGTGCGCATCGACAGCGACATCACCGCCACCGGCATGAAGAGTGCCGGTGGTTTCGGGCTCGCGGGTATGCGCGAACGGCTCGCGACGGTCGGCGGTGACCTGCACTACGGGCCGGTCGGCACCGGCTGGCAACTGTCCGCGTCGATCGACCGGCGGGCGGCTTCGTGATCTCCGTGCTGATCGTCGACGACCAGGCCCTCGTCCGAACCGGTCTGCAGATGCTGTGCGACAGCGCCGCCGATATCGAGGTGGCGGCAGAAGCGGACTCGGGAGAACCGGCCGTCCGGCTCGCCCGCGACCTGTCTCCCGACGTGGTGCTGATGGACCTGCACATGCCCGGTATGGACGGAATCGAAGCGACCGCGGGGATCACCGCATCGGCGCCCGCGGCGCGGATCGTGGTGCTCACCACCTTCGACGACGACGATCATCTGTACCCCGCACTGCAGGCGGGTGCGTGCGGATTCCTGGCCAAGCACGCCGCACCGGACCGGATCCTCGCCGCGATCCGGGCGGCCGCGAACAACGAACGTCCCTTCAGCCCCGAGGTACTCGCCCGTCTCGTCGGGCGGGCCGTCGCGCACAGTACCGCCCCGGAACGGACTCCACTCACACCCCGGGAGCGGGCCTACAGTATTCCTACGGGTGGCCCTCCGCGTGCCTGATCTGTTCGCGGGGACGGGCGAAACGGATGGTCTCCCAGGCGATCAGCAGCACCAGAACCGCGCACAGGACGGCCAGGGACGCGAGCGCGGGCAACGCCGCGGCCAGCGGGATCAACGCCGCCAGCAGCGCGATCGCGACCACCCGCGATACGGTGACCTCGCCCGTCGCGTACGCCTTGAAACCGACCAGGCCGATCAGGTAGAGGACGACACCGCCGTACAGCGCGAACAGCGGGATGCCGTACAAAGCATCGGTGAGGGTGTGGTGGGAACTGTCCCCGACGTAGTACAGCACCTTCTTCAGGCCCAGCGACAGTGCGATCACACCGGCGATCATCGGGAAATGCCAGTAGGTGTAACAGTTCCGCGCGATCTTGATCTGCCGGTCACCGGATGCCGCGGCCAGGGCGTGTTCCACCGACAGCGCGGCGACATCGAAATACGCCCACCACAGCAGCCCGGAGATCGCCAGACCCAGCAGGGATCCGACCGCGATCGGCCAGGAGATGGGCAGGGCCGCCACTCCGATCCCGATGGAGACGATGGATTCGCCGAGCGCGACGATGACGATCAGCCCGTAGCGTTCGGAGAAATGCTTGGCCGAGTTCACCCGCCAGCCCTCACCCGACAGCAGGGTCCACACCATATCGCCCGCTATCGCGGCGATCCACAGCCAGATCTGCGCCGCGCCCGAGGTCGTGGCCGCGACGACGAGCAGCGCGGTGCCGATGGTGATCGACCCCGCTCCCCAGCGGATCACCTGCGTGCGCAACTGCCGGTCCTGGGCACTGGCCAGCCAGAACATCGCCAGGTGCACGAGGCGGGCCACCAGATAGGCGACGGCGAACACCAGCGGCCCGGACCAGCCGCCCGGCAGATCCTGGAATGCCTCCGGGATGGTCAGTGCGGCGATGAACGCGGCACCCATCGCCGCGAACATCGCCACCCGGGCCAGGCCCTCATCGGCGCGCACCACATTGCCGAGCCAGCTGTACGCGATCCAGACCCACCACATCACCGCCAGCACCAGCAGCGCGCGCAGCATGTTCACCGCACTGGTGTCGTCGGCGGCCAGGTCCGTGACCTTGGTGAGCGCGAAAACCAGCACGAGATCGAAGAACAGTTCGAGCTGGGTGACCGCGGCGCCCTGAGCGACCGGCCGCAATCGCATCCGCTTGGTTCCAGTCATACGGCAGATCCTCGCATCCGGCGGCGTCCGGCGCAGCACTGCCCGGCCTCCTGGGCAGGGAGTACGCGGCCGGCGCCGGACAGCATGTTTCATCCGCCGGAAATCGGTCACGCGGTCGGTGGAAGCTACCGGACGGATCGTGCGGCCCGGCCGCACGCCGAGAACGGAGGACGGATGTCTACCAGCGATACGATCGCCCAGCTGCACCAGGACATCACGACGGCCGAAGACGCGGGTGACGAAGCAGCGGCCGCCCGGCTCCGGCAGGAATTGGAAAAAGCCCTGCGCGAGGCCAAGGATCCCAGCAAGACGGCCGACACCGAATGAGCAACGGGACCGCTCGGTGACCGACCGGGTGGCCCGCCGGACACGACCGGCGGACCGCTCGGTGAGTCCCCCGATCCGGAACCGAGACACGGCGGCGCGCGGGTCGCGCCCGTCCTCGCGACGGCCCTGCGGCAGGGCGCCCACCGACCGCTTATGATCTTGGTCGGGTATTGGCAATGAGGAGTGGGTACCGACGTGGGATCCGCGGCCCCAGGTCGCGGATACGGCGGTAGCCCCGCCGATTCCGCGCCCGGACGTCCGTCCGGCAGCGCTGAGCACCGGAGACGACTGTCCCCCGGCTCAGGTGCCGGCACGGCACCGAACTATTCGCGAATCATCGCCGCCCATCACTTGCACGATCACGTTTCCGATGGAGGAATTGTCATGTCCAGACGTGTGCCCGGGTTCCGTTTCCGTGGCCTGATGACCGGCGTCGTCGTGGCGGGCTGCGCCGCACTCATGCTGTCGGGCTGCTCCGGCAGCGACTCGTCGAGTGCCGCGGACCCGGCCTCCCCGACGTCCACGGTTGCGGGACAGGCCGGAACCGACGACGGCGGCGACGTCTCGTTCGATGCCGAAATCGGTGACTGCGTCACACTGTCGGGAACGATGATGGATGCCGAGATCGACCACGCGACCTGCGGCTCCCCGGAGTCGAACTACAAGGTGGTCGCCAAGACCCCGACCCAGGACGGGTGCGCGTCCGACGTCGACCAGACCTACTACGTGACGCTCGGCGGCGAAGAGCAGGGCGCACTGTGCCTCGATATCGACTGGGTCGAGGGCCAGTGCATCACGATTCCGTCCGGCATGGACAGCCCCACGCACAGCCCGTGCACGCCGGGCACGCCCGACACCGTCCGGGTTGTCAAGATCCTCACCGGCACCACCGATGAAGCCGGCTGTCCCGCCGAATCGACCAGCTACTACACCTACGACGAACGCCTGCTCGTCACCTGTGTCGCCGAGGTCTAGCGATACCCGGTAACCGAACAGCGTGGGTGGCCCCCCCGGACTGTCCGCGGGGCCACCCACGTTTCGTGCGGACAACCGTTCAGCCGGAGCCGATGGTGACTCGTATTCCGGACGTGTTTCCGGAATACGGTGGCCTCTCCGCGGTGGTTCGTCACCGGCACGGAGTGCCGGCACATGGGCCCGTAAAACGCGCATCCGGGCCCGGATCATCCGAGTAGCCTCGCAGATGAGCAGGAGATCAGCCTCGACGGCAGACCCGGTGGTATCGAGATGCGCGACGAAATGAACGATGAGGCCGCGAGCGCGGGCGGGTCCGCGGTAACCGATATCCCGGTTGCGGCGATGCTCAGCGTAGTGCCGCAGTGGTGCACCGCACCGACCGGCGTCCTGATGCCCGATCCGAGCCCGCACAATCTCCTGGAGTCCGAATGAGTTCACCCGCCCCAGCCGTCGCGGTGCTGGGCGCCGGTCTCCTCGGTGACCGGATCGCCGAGCGGATCCAGGCCCGCCCCGACCTCGAGATGGCGGCGCGGAGTGCCGATTCGACGGAACCGCCCGCGGGCACCGGGTGCGTCGTCTATGTCCCGTCGTTCGCCGAGATCGCCTCGAAGACACCGGAAACCGTGCTCCCCCGGCTGCTGCGCGACGGCTACAACGTGATCTCGACGGCGCCGTTCGACAGCGATATCCGGGCCGGTGAGCTCCGCGACGCCTGCCGCGCCGGGGATTCCACTTTCCACGCGACCGGCGCCTTCCAGACCACCATCCCGGCCCGTCTCATCCGGTCCCTGGCCGAGGTCACCCGGGATATCCGCCGCGTGGAAATCGTCGAGGAACTGGACCTCCCCGGCACGGGTGTCTACCCGTGGGGCGCGGTGACGGAGACCGGTATCGGCACACCCGATACCGCGGCGGCGGCCTGCGCCGCGGTGGTGGACGGTTACTACACGGCCGGGCTCCGCGTGGTCGACGAGGTCGTATTCGGCGGCGCGGCCGGTGCTGTTGCGATACCGAGCCATTCGGTCGACGTGGTCACCGGCAGGGACGGCCTGGTGGAGAAGGTCATCGTCGCCCGCGACCTCGGACCGTCACTGAGCTATCGCTCCGTCTGGTCGGCGGCCACCACGGACCGGGCGCCCCTGCGCTACCGGCTCACCACGACCACGGATTCCGCGAAGGGCACGGCGAACGTCCGGTTCCGCTGCACCGAGGGGCTCCATCCGGCCGATCACCTGACCTGCGGCAATGTCGTCGAAGCGATCCGCCCGGTGCACGCGCAGGCCGCCGGCATCGCCCCTCGCGACCTCGCGATCACCCACCTCGTCCCCGACGATCGGCTCACCGGCTGAACCGATCGCGACGCCCGGAACACCGTGCGTCCGGGACGATCCGGTGAGGTCCCGGCATGATCCGGCCGCCTCGGGCTCACGTCCGCAGCCGCTCGGTTGCGGGGCTGCGTCCCTCACGCGTCGAAGAGCAGATACAGCCCGGTGAACGTATAGCCGACCATGAGCAGCATGAGGGCGAGCTGACCGGTGAGCCGATGGGCGCGCGGGAGCAGGCGCAGGCATCGGTCGTGGGCCGCGGCGACACCCAGGACATGACCGGTGACGACCGCGAGGACCTTGATGGTCCCGAGCAGTGCCGGATGCGCGGACAGCAGGTACGCGACCTCACGGTCGGCCAGGCCGCACACATTCCATCCGGCGCCGAACGGGTCGGCGAACAGGATCACGGTGGCCTGGCCCTTCTCGACCAGGAAGGTCAGGTAGTGCGCGATCACGTACCCGGCGATGATCGGCGTCAGCGTATACGACAGCCGGGTCGGCAAGCGGAGGCGTTCGGCCCGCGGCAGTCCGCCCGTCGCCGCGGCGGCGAACCGGAAGCTCACGCCCACGATCGCGATGAACGCGAGCAGGCCGGTGGTACTCACCGCCGTTCGCGCGAGGGAACCGCCCGCATCCGCCAGCAGTCCGCGCCACCAGGGGAACAGCGAGAAACTGTCGAACGCGGTGGAACCCAGCAGGGTGGCGGCCACCGCCACCGATCCCGGGCCCACCGGTGTCCCGGCGAGATTCGCCAGCGGCGCACGCAGCACGAACGCGCCGTCCGCACCGCGCCCGAGCGGGCTCAACCGGCCCAGCAGGCTGCTGAAGACCTCGAGCGGATCGGCCTGCTCGGCCCACTCCGTACCGAATGCACACAGACCGGCGACGGTGACGATCAGATATCCGCCCAGCCAGACGGTCACCGCGGTCACCGAACCGGGTTCCGGGGAGGCGAGCTCCAGCCAGACGAAGGTGACCAGCCCCGCCACCGCGGGCCAACGTCCCCACGACCCCGGATACCGCAACGGCCCCGCGTCCGGTGCACGCCCGAGAACGCGGCATCCGGCGCGGTGTATCGCCCGCGCCGGGGACAACATCTTCCACACCGGCCCGGCGAGAAGGGAGGCGGCCATCACCCCGACCCAGAGGAAAACGTAGACGACGCCGGGGACCGGGTTGGCGGCCGGATCGGACGGGCCGAACACCCCGATCGCCAGCACGACGGCCACGGCCGCCACCGACCCGGCCCCGATTGCGGCCCGCACGATCGCGGAATCCGCGACCGCCCGCACCGCCGCCGGCACCGGCACACCGGGCGACCGTGGGTCCAAGCGCGGTTCCCGCCAGGCGAACGCGAGCACCGCAAAGGAGAAAGTGAGCGCCCAGGCCGCACCGATCAGCGCGTATGTCAAGGGAATCGGCAGGTCGGCCGCCCCGCCGAGCCCGTGGGCCAGCGGTGTCACTCGCGGACGAGAATTGTCGCCACCGTGATTCCCGCGTGGTGCAGTTCGATATCCACGCGTCCCGGTATATCGACGGTGAACCGGAAGCGCTGGCCGGCGCCCGCAACCACCGGGAAGGTGTGATCGGGGTGCGAATGCACATGCAGTTCGTCCGCGGTATCGCTGTCGACGGTCAGCTCGATCGGCTGACCCACCCGTGCCTCGCGCCGGGCGTCCACGGGGGTGACGGACCCGTCGGCGATTTGTACGGCGAGAGTGACACGCTGCGCCGAATCGGCCACGCTCGCCGGAGCTCCCGGGCCCGTATCCTCCTGGTCGGCGGCCGCGCAGCCGGCCGTGAACAGGCCGGCGACGAGCACCGCGGCGCAGAGACGCGCTGGGGGCATCAACACTCCTCATCCATTTCGGCGCCGGAATTCCGCTCCTCGAGGGGCGGATCCGGATCGTCACCGCGACGGCGGTCACGGACGGCGATGACGATCACGACGGCGGCGATCACGAAAGCCGGCAGGAAGGCGGGGATCGCCAGCAGGATCGAATGATCGGCCAGCACCACCACGCCGTCGTACCGATCGCTCACGGGACCGTCGCCGGAACCCGCTCATCCGCACGATCGGCGTGCGGATAACGGTCGTTGATCCGGGCCGCACCCCAGGACAGCGCGGCGATCAGGATCAGGCTGCACACCAGGACGACCAGGGACGCCGCACCGAACAGCCAGGCCGGATGATCGAAGGACCGCTCCCGCTGCAGCACCGAGATCTCGGGGACGAACGGGCGGGTGAACGAATCGAGCGCCGGGACCTCCTCGGCGCCGATTCCCGGATCGGCGGCCATGAAGATCGGCAATGCGGTGTGGGTGCGCCCGTCTTCGATCCGCAGGACCGTTTTCCATGTCCCGTGCACCGGAACAGGTTTCGTCGACTCGTAATGTCCCGGGCCGATCCGCCGCAGCTGGTCGACCACCAGTCCCCGCCCTGGACTGTCACTACCGACACCACCCTGCCAGGACAGGATCTGGACCCATTCCGGGTCGGTACCGACCAGATCGGCGGGCCTGATCCGGATATCCGCATGCACCATCCGGCCCCTGGCGGGGTCCGCGTCGCGCAGCTGCACCTCGGCCCGCGCGTTCTCGGGCACCTCGATCATCAGACCGCTCGTGGTGGCGGCGGCGACCACGAGCACCGCGAGCACCATCAGCGTCCGGCGCACCGCGGGCCGCGGGAGGGGTTCGCCGCGCAGCACGGTCGCGAACATGGCGCCGACCACGCCGCCCGCGATACCGGTCGGCACCGCCGTTGCCAGTAGTTCGGGCCACATCGACGCCGGCCACGGATCGACGTACATCGCCGCCACCCAGAGCGATTCGAGCCAGAGGCCGATCGTCGCGGCCGCCAGACCGGCCACAGCACCCCACAGGATCCGGCGCCGGGTGAACGGGAGCAGGGCGAGGAGTTCCACGACCACCGCGATACCGAGGTAGAGCGGGAAGACATTGCGCGGCGCATCGATGATCGGGCCCCCGACCAGTACGGCGACCACCGCGCGGACGACGGCGGCGAAGGCGACCACCACCAGCGTGCTGCCCGCCCCCAGCGTCAGGCGCGCGGCCACCAGCGAGATCGTTGCCGCGGCGACCATCAGCATGGGCTGCAGAACCAGCCGGAACTGCTCCACGCCGAAGTCGTATTCCACCTGAAAGACGGATAGCCCGATGAGCAGGCCGCCGAACGCGAAGGTCCGCATCCACCAGATCCGCCGGGGGCGCGCCCGCTCCGGTTCGGGCCGGTTGCGCCGCCCCTCGAATTCGAGCAGCAGCACACCCACCAGCGACAATCCGGCTCCGCCGATCAGCATGAGATGCGTCGGCCCCCACAGCGTGACGTCCTGGCCGAATATCCGGTGCCACACATCGTCGAGCGGGAATCCGATCAGGGCGTACAGTCCGCATCCGGCCAGCAGTATTCCGCCGACGGGCGCGTACCAGGTGCGGGTGATCCGCACCGCGGCCACGCCGGGTTTCTCGTCGAGCGGCAGCACGATCGCCGCCATCCCGGCGGTGAACAGGAAGAACAGGCCCGCGAGGATGAAGTAGTGGGCCGGGTTGGCCAGCGGCCCTTCGTCACGGCCGTTGCCGATGTGCAGGCTCACATCCCAGATGAAACCCAACAGCGCGGTGAGGATGGTGGCCAGGAACAGGGCCAGCGGCAGCGCCACCCAGCCGGGCTGGTCGAACGCGCGGCCCAGGCGATCGGCCACCCGCTGCAACCAGGTGATGCGGCGGGTCCGATGCAGGTACCCCACCCACATGAGCCCGAGGGCGATCACCCCGGCGGACCCGGTCATCAGCGCGACCTGATCCAAGGCGGCGCCACCACCTTCGCCACCCTGAGCGACCGCTGAACCGATCATTTCGTACGCACCGTACGGCACTGGACCTCCACGCCCGCGGGGATATATGTAACGAAAAGTAGCATGAATCCGGTCCGGATACCCGCCTTCCGGTACACGTCGCAAATGCCGCCTGCCGCAAGCGCATTCGGCCGGTGCGCGCCCGCGAACGCGAGCTCGGCCCTACCGTGGACCACACTCACGACCCGCTCGCTCCCGCACCGGCAGCGAGCGGGATATCCGGACCCGATCCGTTCTCCGGTGCGGCAGGCCCGGGCCGGCGCCGCGAAGCGCACGCGCTCCGCGGTCCGGCAGATCCGGGGTGGAGGAGGGAACGCTGATCAGTCCCGGAAGGCGTCCTTCACCTTCTCGCCGGCATCCTTCAGGTTCGACTTGACCTGATCGGCCTTGCCTTCGTTCTTCTTGTCCTCGTCGCCGGTGGCCTCGCCGAGTTTCTCCTTGGCCTGACCTGCGATATCCTCCGCCTTATTGCTGATCTTGTCGGTTCCACTCACGATCGAACTCCTCTCGTCGGGGAACCGGCCTATCCTGTCCGGCCGGCCTGTCGCGCGGGTAACCACCAGCCGATGACATAAACAGGGATCGGTCGCCCGGGCCGGTCAGGCCGGGTGACCGGGCTTCAGGTCGGCGACCTGCCGATAGCGCAGCACGCCGGGATCGGATCGCACGATCTCGCCCTCCCCGGGGGCCAGAACCAGGCCGGTGTGATCGCCGAAATCGTGGCGGGCGAGGACGCGGCCGCAGAACCAGGCCGCCGCATCGTCGAGAATCGGCACACCGTGCGGACCCGTCCGCCAGGAGCACCGCGCGAATTTATCGGTTTCGTCCCCGGTCTCCCCGCCGAACAGCGCGGCAAGCGACGCCTCGGCGGTGCCGAGGAGGTGTACCGCGACGACATCGGTCCGCTGCGCGACACGGTAGGTGTGATTGGCCTTGGACAGGCAGACCAGGAACCGAGCGGGTTCGATCGCGACCTGGGACGCGAAACCGACCAGACAACCGGCGCGCTCCGCGCCCGACGCGAGGGTCACCACGTACACCGGCGCGTCGGCGGCGGCCACCAGGGCATCGAAGGCACCGTGACGGTACCCGGAGTTCTCCGGCATGTGCCGTGTATAGCAGTCCACCGCCGGTCGGCGGGTCCTGACGCGCATGACCGCGCCCGGCGAGGCTCCATGAGCCCGGGCTGCCGAAGTTCCGGGCCCGGCTGCGCGCAGGTCCGGACTCGAGGCCCCGGACAGCGTCGGTGGACTGCGACCAGTGTGTGCGGCGCCCCGCTCCGTGTTTCGGGTGCGCGACGCGACCGGGCGGACCGCGGGCTTGGTTACGATGGCGTCCATGCTCTCCGACCGAATTCCCGCAGTTCCGGCGAGATCGTATGCCGGTTCCGGCCACGCAACGCCGATCTCGCCCAGGCGCGGGTCCGCCGATGCCGGCCGGGTCTGAATCCTCGGGGGTGCTCGTGCCGGCCGTCCTGGGACGGGCCCACGAACACGCCGAAGAGCTGGCCGAACTGGCCGGTCGCACCGGTCTCCGGGTGGCGGTCGCGGAATCGCTGACCGCCGGGCAGATCGCGGCCGCCCTCGGCGCCGCGAGCAATGCGGGCGAGTGGTTCCGCGGCGCGATCGTGGCCTACAGCAGGGAAGTGAAGCACCATGTGCTCGGCGTTCCCGAGGGACCGGTGGTCTGCGCGGAAGCGGCTGTCGCGATGGCCGAGGGGGTATGCACACTGTTCGAGGCGACGCTGGCTCTCGGGGTGACCGGTGCGGGCGGCCCGGATCCGCAGGACGGACATGAGCCGGGTTCGGTGTGGTTCGCGGTCTCCGTCGACGGTGCGGTGCACACCCGGCATCGCGTATTCGCGGGTGAACCCGCCGAAATACTGGACCAGGTGGTCGGATACGGGATGGAACTGTTGCTCGGCGCGGCACGCGAACGCACACACTGATCCCGCGCCGGCCGTCGTCACGAACCCCGCAGCATCCGCCCGGCCGCCTCGACCGCGGGGCCCGAACTCCCCGCGTCGGCGACGAAGACCGCGAACGCGAGATCGTCGCGGATACCCACGAACCAGCCGTGGGCATGCGTGTTGTCGCCGTACTCCGCGGTGCCGGTTTTCCCGAGGAGGCCGGGGATATCGGCCAGCTGGGTGGCGGTACCCGCGGTCACGGTCTCCCGCATCATGGTTTTCAGCTGGTCGGTCACGGTGGCGGGCAGGGGTTGCGGGCTGCGATCGGCCTTTCCTGGCGAGCCGGTCACCAGGACCGGCACCGGTGTCGTACCGTGCGCGATCGAGGCGGTAACCAGGGCCATCCCGAACGGTGAGGCCGTCACCTCCCCCTGCCCGATACTGGTCTCCACCCGCTGTGCCGGGCTCTGCGCCACCGGCACGCTGCCCGTGACGGTCGTCAGGCCGGGCGTCACATAGTCGACGCCGAGGCCGAGACGTTCGGCCGTGCCGGACAATGCGCCCGGTGGCAGGTCGACGGCGAGCCCGGCCATGGTCGTATTGCAGGATCGGGCGAAGGCCGTGTGCAGCGGCACCTGCCCCAGATCGAAATTGTCGTCGTTGGGGATCCGCCGGCCCTGGATATCGGCCACGCCGGGGCACGGCAGCACGGTATCGGGGGTGGCCGTACCGGCGTCGAGAACCGCGGCCGTCGTCACCGTTTTGAACGTGGAACCGGGCGGGTACAGGCCGGTGAGCGCGATCGGGCCTTCGGCGTCGGCGGCGGCGTTCTGCCCGGCGGCCACGATGTCACCGGTGGACGGCCGGATCGCGACGATCGCCGCGGGCTGCCCGATCGGGTCGAGGGCGGTCTCGGCCGCGCGCTGCAGCCCGGGGTCGACGGTGGTCCGGATATCGCCGGTCTGCCCGGGTTCCGCACCGGCGATCCGCGTTGCGCCTTCGGGTGTCCGGACCTGTACCGCCCAGCCCGCGGCCGCGTCGGCCTGCTCCTGCCAGAGTCCGGCAAGTCCGGACATGGTCTGCGCGGAGAGTTCCCGATCGGTGGTCAGGAGTCGCTTCTGCGGAGCCAAGGTGACACCCGGCGTGGCGGTCAGGGTGTCGCGGATCGGCGCGATATCGGATTCCCGCAGGCTGATGGCCGTCACCGGCGCGCCGCGGGCGGCCGCCAGGTCGGCGTCCAGCGAGGCCGTGGTGATCCCGGGGGCCAGCGGCGCGAGCAGGCCCGCCACGGCGGCGGTGTCGGCGCCGGGGGCGAGCTGGACCAGGGTCACCACCTGCTCGGACATCAGTTCCCCGCCCGTGGCGTCGAGAACACGCGCGGGCTCCGGATAGACCGGCGTGTAGGACAGTTCGCCCCGGTCGAGACCCGGCGCAATCGTTGCCGGGTTCCAGTGGATACGCCAGCCCGCATCGCTTTCCGCCGCGGTGCCGGTGGTCGTGTACTTCCACTCTTTCCGGCCCTGGTCGCCCAGCTTCCAGGTCGCCTCGAGGGTGAAGGTGTCGTCCTCGACGCCGGTGACAGCGAATGTCGCATCCTTGCCCAGACCGTCGTACAGCGCGGCGAGGGTCTCCCCCGCACGGGCCGGATCGTCGGTGAGCGCCGCCGCCGCGGCCGTATCGTCGCTGTTCAGCGCGTCGGTGAAACGGCCCGCCACGGTGTCGGGTTCGTCCGGCCCGGTGGAACAACCGGCCAGGGCCAGACCGAGGATCGTCAACAGAACGAGGACTTTCCGATCGATACGCATCACGTCCGACTGTATCGACCGGAACCGGAAGACGTGTCATCCCGCGCGCCGCAAACACCGCCGGGCCGGATATCCGGCTGTGGCGAGCACCGGCCGGCAGCGAATCCCCGGCGTCTACCCTCGTCCTCATGCCTGCCCAGCCTCCCACCGTCACCCGGTTGCGGCCGTTCGCCGCCACGATCTTCGCCGAAATGACCGAACTCGCGGTCCGGCACGAGGCGATCAACCTCGGGCAGGGTTTCCCGGACAGCGACGGTCCCGCGGCCATGCTCGAGGTGGCCCGCCGCGCCATCGCCGACGGCGGCAACCAGTATCCGCCCGGTCGCGGGATGCCGGTGCTACGGGACGCGATCGCCGCGGACCGCGCCCGCCGCTACGGCACACCGTACGACCCCGCGACCGAGGTACTGGTCACCGTCGGCGCCACCGAGGCGGTCAGTGCCGCGGTAATCGGCCTGGTCGAACCGGATGCCGAGGTCGTGCTGATCGAGCCCTTCTACGATTCCTATCCGGCGGCCGTGGCACTGGCCGGCGCGCGTCGGCGCACCGCCCGGCTCACCATCCAGGGCGACCGTTTCGTCCTCGACCACGACAGCCTGCGGGCCGCGATCACCCCCGCCACCCGGATGCTGATCCTGAATTCACCGCACAACCCCACCGGTGCCGTCCTGGATCGTGCCGATCTGACCGCGATCGCCGAAATCGCCTGTGCACACGATCTGATCGTGCTGGCCGACGAGGTGTACGAACATCTGGTCTACGACGACGCGGAGCACCTCAGTATCGCCACCCTGCCCGGAATGGCCGAGCGGACGCTGGTCGTCTCGAGCGCGGCAAAAACCTTCAGCGTCACCGGCTGGAAGATCGGCTGGATATGCGGCCCTGCCGCGTTGATCGACGGTGTGCTGGCCGCTAAACAGTTCCTCACCTTTGTCGGCGGCGGCCCGTTCCAGCCCGCGATCGCCCATGCCCTCACCCACGAGCTGGACTGGGTGGCCCGGCTACGCGACCGGCTGGCCGGTGAACGGCTTCGGCTGTCCGCCGCGCTCGCCGATACCGGGTTCCGGGTACACCACAGTGCCGGAAGCTATTTCGTCTGCGCAGATATCCGGCCGCTCGGCGCGGACGACGGTATCCGGTTCTGCCGCGAGCTCCCGCAGCGGCTGGGCGTGGCCGCGGTACCGGTGAGTGTGTTCACCGACGACCCCGAGCCGTGGCGCCACCTCGTACGGTTCACCTTCTGCAAACGACCCGAAACACTCGACGAAGCGGTGTACCGGCTCCAGCTGGCACGGACCCGCTGACCCGGCGGCTCGTCCCGGTGCTCATTCCCTGACGAGATGCACGGGGACATCGTCGTCCCACGGCTGCCGGACGACCATATCGGCGACCCGCACATAGCCGCGTTCGAATTCGCCGGTGGCGGCGTCCACCAGACGGTAGGACTGCCGCTGCCGATGGATGGGCTGCGCGTCCAGCAGTACCACCCGCACCTCACCGGGTTCGAACCCGCAGCGCTCCTGCAGCGCGCTGATCAGCTGCTCGTTGTGCAGATGTCCGTCGCCGAAATTCCAGCCCAGGGCCGTGGAACAGATCCGTTCACCGTCGGTCAGCAGATAGTCGTCCTCGTTGTGCCCGGCCATCGCGCGATGCGCCAGGGTGAACAGTGCCTTGCCGTGCGTGTTGAACGCGCGGAAGGCATATCCGAGATAGAGCGGGATCTGCGCCGCTTCCCGGCTGCCGTAGTAGCGCTCGAGTTGCGCGGCGGGCATGGTGGCCACCGCGACGATGCCCGCGCGGATCTTCGCGTCGGCCGATGGCTTGATGCACCACAGCGTGGTATCCCAATTGCCCGCGTAGTACCGCATGCCGGGCAGGAACGAGACCTTGCGCGGGAAGACATTCCCGACCGCGACAACTCCCGCGAGAACGACCAGCAGAAGCACCACGGGCACCGGGTTGCCCAGGTCGGCGAGACCCACGTCCGCGTGCGCGACGAACAACGTCAGCACCCCGAAGATCATGAAGACGTTCCATTCCAGCGGCACCCCCATCGGTATCGAGGTGAGGATCACCAGGTGGAAGCAGATGATCGCGGTGGCGGCCACCGCGGTCGGGATACCGCCGTGGCTGAAGATCAACACCACCCCCGCGCACATCTCGACGGCCGTACCGCCGTGGGCGAACAGCCGGGACAACCGTCCGGGCCGCAGATCGTCGGGGAACCGCTCGAAGAACAGGCGTTTGAGGGCTCGCGGCCGCACCACGGGACTGTTGGACATCATCGTCGACACCACGAACGGAAAGTGCTTGTTCAGCTTCGAGACCGCGGCGCCGACCCAGATGACCACGAACACCACCTTGGCGGCGACGAGCGTATCCGCGCCGCCGAAGAGGAAGGTGACCGCCAGCGCGCCGTACACCTCGCCCCGGGCCGCCAGGAAAATAACCTTGTCGCGCAGCCCGAGCACCGCCAGCACCCCGAGAACCGCCGCGATCTCCCAGGCCGGCAGCAGTCCGACCGACGTGCCGAGTTCGGGCACCGGCCCGGTGCCGTCCGAGAACAGCGCCACCAGCAGCAGGATCAGCAGCACCGCGTACAGCGCCGCGTCGAACGGTGTCCGGGTCGAGCCGCGGGTGAACGGCACCCGCCCCGGCCATGGTGGCAGCCTGATCGTGCCCGGGCGCAACCAGTACAGAATCGAGCCCATCGGCGGGAAGAACCGGTTGTTCAGCGGCCCGAAACCGCAGCCCAGCCCGATGACCTCGAACAGCATCGTGAAGAGCACGACCTTCTGGAAGACGATCGGTTCCGACCACCACGCGCCGACCTCGGTGAATCCGTCGATTCCTGCGGTGGTCAGCGCGAACAACAGGCCGCCCAGGATGTAGAGAACGATCTTCGCCACATAGAACAGGTGCAGCGGCGCCGGTGTGCCGAACCCGACCTCCGCCCAGTGCCGGGCCATCGGCCGGATTTTCTCCGCCCGTGTGCCCCGACTCCATTCTCCGTAATCCACCACCGGAAGCTCCGGCCGGAGGATGCCGAACAAGCGATCCGTTGTACCCACTGCGTGCTCGATCCTGTCTTCGTTCAATCACTTGATTGAACGAAGCTACTACGACCGGGCGCGCCTCGGTTCCGTTTCGTCCGAGGGAGGCGAATCCGGCCGGCCACGGGCAACCGACCCCTACTCGATCAGCTGCTCGCTCCGCAGCCAGTCATAGGCGACATCGGCGGGATCCTCGCCGTCGATATCGACCCGGCCGTTGAGTTCCTGCATCAGATCGTCGGTGAGCCGTTCGGAAATCGTCCCGATCAGGTCCCGCAGCTGCGGGTACTGCTCGATGATCGCGCCGCGCACGACCGCCGTGCCGCTGTAGGGCAGGAAGAATTTCAGATCGTCGTCGAGCACCACCAGGTTCAGGTTCTTCACCCGGCCGTCGGTCGTGTAGATCATGCCGAAGTTGCACGGGGCACTATCGGCTGTCGCCGTGTACACGACACCGGCGTCCATCCGGGTGACATTGCCGGCGGGCACGCCGTTCGGATCGTTGTAGGGAATCCCGTACTTCTGCAGCATCGGCAGGAAACCGTCGGAGCGGCTGAAGAATTCGTCGTCGACACAGAACGTCCGGTCGGCGACCGGCAGCGCGGCGACCTCGGACAGCGAAGTGACGCCCAGACGTTCGGCGGTCGGGGTGGATGCCCCGAAGGCGTAGGTGTCGTTGAAGTTGGCCGGTGGCAGCCACTCCAGGTCGTAGTCGCGTTTCTCGATATCGTGGACCTGCTGCCACAGCTGCTGGGGATCGGCGATCGTCTCGGTCCGGTTGTGGTAGTTCACCCACCCGGTGCCGGTGTACTCCCAGAGGATGTCGGCGTCGCCGTTGAGCTGGGCCTGCCGGGAGGACGCCGATCCCGGGGCACCGGTCAGATCGGTGACCTCCGCGCCCGCCGCGGCCAGATAGGTGGCGGTGATCTTGCCCAGCAGCACACCTTCGGTGAAGCTCTTGGAGGTCACGGTGAGCCGCGCACCGTCCAGCGGCCGTTCACCACCGGGCAGGCTCGCATCGTGGAATGTTCCGGACGAACTCACCAGACCACATCCGGTGAGCATCGAGAGCGTCACGGCGACTACGGAAACCGCCGTGGCCAGCCGGGTTCGTGGCGAGCTCATGAGACACCTCGTGGGGTCGCGGCGAGTTCGACGAGTCTGCCCAGCCAGTCGATGACGAGGGCCAGCAGCCCGACGAGGATCGCACCGGAGACGAGCAGTTTCGGCAGGAAAAGGGTGACCCCGGTCGTGATCAGCGTGCCGAGGCTGGTCGCACCGATGAACGTGCTCAGCGTCGCGGTGCCGACCAGGATGACCAGTGCGGTGCGCACCCCGTTCAGGATCACCGGGACCGCCAGCGGTAACTCGACCTGGAACAGTGTCCGGGCCGCCGAGAAACCGATCCCGCGCGATGCCTCGATCGTGCGCTGGTCCACCTGCCGCAGCCCGACGATCGTGTTCTGCAGGATCGGCAGCACCGCGTAGACGACGAGACCGACGATCGCCGTGCGGAAGCCGGTCCCCAGCCAGAAGGTGAACAGAACCAGCAGCCCGACCGCGGGCGCGGCCTGGCCGATATTGGCGATATTGACCGCGAGGGGCTCGAAGCGCCGCAACGCGGGCCGGGTCAGCGCGATACCCAGCGGTATGGCGACCAGGACCACGATCACGGTCGCCACGACGGTCAGTTTGATGTGCTCGAGGATCGTGGTCTGTAGATTTGCCCAGCTCAGCGAGGCCTGCTCGGTCGCGGTGAAGGTCGTCGACCGGTACCACAGGAGGTAGCCGATCCCGATGACGAGAATGATGAGCGGTTCGAACCAGACATCGAGCGGTACGCGGCGCAGCCTGTTCACGACGCCCCGGCCGATCCGGGTTCTCCGGCGCCGGCGGCACCCGGAAGCTCCCCGTCACCGGAACCGACCGGGAGATCACCGGCGGCCGCACCCGGGCCTTCGTCGTCGGCCGCGACCACGGGGGTGGGCGCCGGATCGGTTCCGTCGACATAGGTCTCGTACGACACGGCCGATTCCTCGTCGCGCACATCGGCGAGCTTGTCCCGGATCACCTCCGTCACCGAGCCGATACTGAGCGAGCCCACCACCGCGCCGCGTCCGTCGGTGACCAGTGCCGCGCCCTGGCTGGTCGCCAGCATGGCGTCGAGCGCGTCGTTGAGGGTCGAGGAGCGGGCGACCACGGGCAACCGCCGGTCCAGGAAGTCGGAGACCTCGGGTTTCGTCGCCAGCTCCGCGAGCGTGGGCCACGACCGTGGCCGCCCGGCGCCGTCGACCACCACCACCCAGGTGTGCCCGGCGGCCTGCGCGCGCTCGATCACCGCCGGCGCCGGCTCACCGACCCGGGCCGTGACCACCTCGTCGCATTCGATATCGCGCACCCGGGAGACGGTCAGATACGCCAGCTTCGCCCCGGATCCCACGAATTCCTCGACGAACGGCGTGGCCGGATCGGTCAGGATCTCCTCCGGGCGTGCGTACTGCTCGATACGGCCGCCCTCGGACAGGATGAGCACCCGGTCACCGAGTTTGGTCGCCTCTTCGAAGTCGTGGGTGACGATCACGATCGTCTTGCCCAGTTCGTGCTGGATCGAGAGCAGGCTGTCCTGCAGGCGCGCCCGGGTGATCGGATCGACCGCGCCGAACGGCTCGTCCATCAGCAGTACCGGCGGGTCGGCGGCGAGCGCCCGCGCCACACCGACCCGCTGCTGCTGCCCGCCGGACATATCCTTCGGCAGCCGGTCGGCGAATTCCGCCGGGTCGAGGCCGACGAGATCGAGCAGGTACTCGGTACGTTCGGCGATCCGCTTACGGTCCCACCCCAGGACCCGCGGTATCGCACCGATATTCCGGGCGACCGTCCAGTGCGGGAACAGGCCGCCCGATTGGATGACGTACCCGATCGACTGCCGCAGTTTGTCGGGGTCCTCCCGGGTGACATCTCGACCGTCGATGAGGATCCGGCCCTCGGTCGGTTCGATCAGCCGGTTGATCATCTTCAAAGTGGTCGTCTTCCCACACCCGGACGGACCGACGAACGCGACGATCTCGCCGGCCCCGATCTCGAGGTCGAGACGCGCGACCGCCGGAGTCTCCTGCCCCTTGTACCGTTTGACGACTCCGTCCAACGTGATGGACGCACCGGTGACGGCCCGCTCCGCTGTCGCCGTACCGGACCGCCCGGTCGCACCCTCGCTCACAGTGTCTCCTTCGAAGCGGATTGATGCGGTCCGCGGAGGCCGCAGCGTGGGCGGAGGTATCGCATCATGACAGTCCCTTTGCGATCGTGAGCCGTCCGAGCAGGACGAGCAGAGCGTCGAACACCAACGCGATGATGACGATGAGAATGGTTCCGGTGAGCGCCATCTCCAGGGCGTTCGCGCCGCCCAGCCGGGACAGGCCGTTGAAGATCAGCGAACCCAGGCCCGGCCCGAGAACGTAGGCGACGATGGCGGCCACACCGACGATCATCTGGGTGGACACCCGGATACCGGTGAGGATCACCGGCCAGGCAATGGGCAGTTCCACGGTGAGCAGGATGCGCCGGCGCGACAAGCCGATCCCCTCGGCGGATTCGATGACCGAGGCCGGAACCGACCGCAACCCGACAATCGCGTTACCGATCACCGGCAGGGCCGCGAAGAACGCCAGCATCAGAAACGACGGGACCACACCGAGCCCGAACGGGACCAGCAGCAGGGCCAGCAGCGCCAGCGACGGAATCGTCAGCGCGACCCGGCTCGAGGTCAGCGACAGCGCGGACAGCAGCGGCAGCCGGTACACCGCGACCGCGATGAGCACGGCGACCACGGTTCCGGCCAGCACCGTCTGAAACGCCAGGGACGCATGCTGGTAGGTGAGGAACGCCAGAGTCTCTCCTCGCCCCTGGACGTAACTCCATAGATTCACAGGATTCCCCTCGTCGACCGTCGACCGGCCGGTACCGGTCTGCGTGAGGTCACGGACGCGCGAGTCGCCAAGGCTAGCCGAAACTCGGCCGCATCGCCGGGCACGGCGCGCGGAGGGCGAACCGCCGGCCCCGGTGAATCCGCGGGCACCAGCAGTGGCGCAACGCCCGGCGCGCCGACGGGCGTTGCGATCACAGTGATTCCATCCCCGCAACGGCGACTCGCACCGATACGGCGCCGGGCAGCGCCCAGCCCGACCGTGCCGCGGCGCGGTCGGCCGTTCCCGTACCCGCGCCGGGTCGGGATCCGGACGTCGCGCCAGCGCAGCTCGAAACTTCCTGCAGCCCAGCGATTTCGGTATCGGAGGGGATATCCGGACGACAACCGAGATCGGTCGGGCGGCGGCCGAACGTGTCACGCCCCAAGTCACACGCCGGCGAATACCGGGTTTCCGCATCCCCTACCCGGTAGTGCCCGGCGACGGGGCACCGACCGGCAGACTGCCGCCACGGCATCGTCGCCCCCGACTACGCCGGATCGCCGGAATCGCCCGCCGGAACAGTCGACCGCCGGCATGCTCCGGAGCCTCGCAGGATCAGGGCAGCGGCCGGCAGGAGCTGCCGGTGTTGATCCCGCGGCCCTGCACATCGACCTCCACGGACTTCGACGAGGTGTTGTGCCACGCATGCCTATCGCCCGCAGGGCGTGAACCGTCGGCGATCCGTGTCCGGCGGCACCGCCGCGACGACACAACGCATCGTTCATGCTCCGGGCGCGACGTCCGCACCGCTGCGCGAATAGATCTCCCGGAGCTGGGTTTTCAGCACTTTTCCGCTGGGATTGCGCGGCAGCTCGGCGACCACCGCGATCTCCTTGGGACATTTGTATCCGGCCAGTTGGGCCCGGGCGAAGGCCTCGACTCCCTCGGCCGTGGGCGGCACCGCCGGATCCGCGGGGACGATCACCGCGAAGGGCGCCTCTCCCCATTGCGGGTGCGGGACACCGATGAGCGCGATATCGGCGATACCCGGATGCCCGGCCAGGACGTTCTCCACCTCGGCGCAATAGATGTTCTCGCCACCCGAGATGATCATGTCCTTCTTGCGATCGACGACATAGAAATAACCGTCCTCGTCCTGGCGTACCAGGTCACCGGAGTGGAACCAGCCGCCCTCGAAGGCCTGCGCCGTCTCCGCCGGCTTGTTCCAGTACTCCTTCATGACGGTCGGCCCCCGATAGACGATCTCCCCGACCGCACCGGCCGGTACATCATTCATCTCCTCGTCGACGACCCGGACCTCGACATTCAGGATGGGCATCCCGACCGAACCGATCTTGCGGATCGCGTCCTCACCGCGCAGGGTGCAGGTGACCGGGCTACATTCGGTCTGGCCGAACGCCGTCGACACCGCCGCCTGCGGGAAGGTCTCGATCATGGTGCGCAGCAGGGTCGTCGACGCCGGCGCCGCACCCCAGGAGATCTGCCGCAGCGCGGACAGGTCGTACCGCGCGATATCCGGTAGTGCGCAGATCGCCTGCCACTGCGCCGGCACGAAGAAACAACTCGACACGCGCTCACGCGCCAGCAGTTCGACCGACGCCGCGGGATCGAACCCGCCGGATGCCGTGATCACGAAGGTGCCGCCGGGGAGCAGGCACATCAGGTAACTCGACAATCCGGCGATGTGGAAAAGCGGTGCGCCGTTGAGCGCGACCTTGTCGTCGCCGGATGCTCCGTTGTGCAGGATCACACTGAAGGCGTGGAGCAGCAGGTTGGTATGGGTCAGCACCGCGCCCTTGGGGCGTCCGGTCGTGCCCGAGGTGTACATGATGTACGCCGCCGAATCCTCGTCGACGGTGATATCGGGAGACACCGGATCGGCTTCGGTCAGCGCCGCGTCGTAGTCGTCGCCGTGTTCCCCCGGCGCACCGTGCTCGCTGCCGCCGATCACCAGGCAGGTCCGCAACCCCGGCGCCTGCCGGCGCGCCTCGGCGAGCACACCGGCGAACCGCGCGTCCACGACTGCCGCGACCGCTCCGGAATCCTCCAGGAGGTAGGCGATCTCGGCGGCGGTGAGGCGGAAGTTGACCGGCACACAGATCGCGCCGAGGCGCATCGGCGCCAGGAACGCCTCCACCACCTCCATCGAGTTCAGGCCCAGAACAGCCACCCGGTCCCCGGCGGCGACGCCGCGGGCACGCAAGGCACCGGCCAGCCGGGACACTCGGTCGTCCAGTGTGCGGTAGTTACGCGACGTTCCGCCGAACCGCAGGGCGGGCGTCTCCGGGATCTTGCGGGCGTGGCGGGCGAGTTGATCGCCGGCGGTCATCCCCCGGGAAATCATGTAGGCAGTACCGGTCATGGCGTACTCCAGATTCGGCGTCGATCGAATACGCAGCCTACGCGCATAGTTCGCCCCTCGTGGCGCATTCGGTGCTTCCCGCCGGGACCAGCCCCGGAGTCGGAGCGAGTCTTCCACCGACCTGTCGAACCGGAGTACTCGACGGCCACCGGAGCCCCGGCAACAGCCGCGAAGTTAGCCTGGAGTCTGGTCGGGGTGCAACCCCAGCCTGCGCAATGCGGTTGCGAGCACGCAGAACTCGACCACGCAGCCCATACGGCCGTCCGATTCCTGTACCCGCATCGGATTGATCACTACCTCGTCGGCCGCGAACGGCATCCAATCGATACCACGCTCCCGCAACCACGCAGCGAAGGCGAGCCGCGGCGGCATACCACCGGAAACGTTGCGGCAACGCACGACCGGTACCCACTCCCCCGCCACCATATCCGCATCATGCCACGATCATCGTTCCGGGCACATCCGGAAAGGCTCCGCTACCGCTTGTTCAGCTGGCCCGCATCGACAGGGACAACGGTGCCGGTGACGTAGCGGGCGTCATCGGAAACCAGCCAGGCGATGGCATTGGAGACGTCCAGTGGTTCCACCAGATCCACCGGCATGGCATTGGACAGTGCGCGAGCCAGTTCCGGGGCACGTTCCATGATGGCTTGCAGGTTTCCGTCCCCGGCCATCGGCGTGCGGACGGCTGTCGGCGCGACGCTGTTGACCCGGATGTTGTGCGGTGCAAGGAAGTTCGCCCACGACCGCATCAGGCCGACCACACCGTGTTTGGCGACAGTATAGCCGAGGAATCCGGCGGTCGGAATACCGACACCGATCATGCCGCCCGTAGAACTGGTCAGCACGATCGAACCGCCCTGCCCCCGCTCGAGCATCGACGGAATCGCGACCCGGCCGGTGTTCCAGACACCTTTGAGGTTGACGCCGACGACCTCGTCCCATTCCTGGTCCTCGGTCACCGCGGCACCACCGGCCCCGATCCCGGCGTTGGCGAGCACGATATCGACCGGGCCGAGTTCCGCCGTGCCCTCCTCGAACGCCTTACGCAGCTCGGCGATCTCGCGCACATCGGCCTGGCGGGCCACGATCCGCCGCCCCAGCTTCTCCACCTCGGCGACGGTTTCGTCGAGCTCGCCGGCGGTACCCATCGGGTATCGCACCGAGTCGAGCTGGGCGCAGATATCCACCGCGATCACATCGGCGCCCTCCTGTGCCAGCCGGATCGCGTGGCTGCGGCCCTGGCCGCGCGCGGCGCCGGTGATGAAGGCGACCTTGCCGTCGAGCTTTCTTATTGTCTCTCCTCGGGATGTAGTGAAACCGGTGGCAGCAGGGGTGTCCGGCGTCAGCCGACGGTGATCGGCACGGTTTCCCAGCCCCGCATCGTCGAGGTGGACGACAGTTCCAGCGCCGTCCAGTCGACGTCCCAGACCGGGAAGCGGCGCAGGAATTCCTCGAGCGCGACCCGCGCTTCGAGCCGTGCCAGGGCGGCGCCCAGGCAGTAGTGGGTGCCGAAGCCGAAGGTCCGCAGGTTGCTCATCTTGCGGTGGATATCGAACCGGTCGGGTTCCGTCCAGCGGCCGGGGTCCCGGTTGGCGGAGGCGACCAGCAACATCATGGCGCTGCCGGCCGGGACGGTATCGCCGTACAGTTCGACGCCGGTGGTGACGTAGCGGGCCAGGGCGTGGCCGGTGGGTTCGAAACGCAGGGTTTCCTCGATCGCGTGGGGGATCAGCCGCGGATCGGCCACCAGTTCGGCGCGTTGCTCGGGATGGCGGGCCAGCAGCGTGCCCAGCCAGCCGAGCAGCCGGGCGGTGGTCTCGTTCCCGGCGCCGGCCACCACCGACACATAGGTCAGGATCTCCTGCCGGGTCAGGGTGCGCGTCACCCCCTCGGTGTCCTCGAATTGCGCGTGCAGCAACTCCGTCATCAGATCGTCGGACGGGTGGTCGGCCCGCCAGTCGATGTATTCGGCGAAATGGTCCGCATGCGGGATCGCCTTGTCCGAGACCTGCATCTGCTGCCCTGGCTCGGTGCGCAGGTTGGCGTCGGCGCGGTCGCGGACCCCCTGCTGGTCGGACTCCGGGATACCGAGCAGCATGCCGATCACCCGCATCGGCACCTCATTGGCGAACGCGGTCATCAGGTCGAACCGGCCGGCTCCGGCCAGGCGGTCCAGCGACCGGACGCACAGCTCCCGGATCTGCGGCTCCAGCGAGAGGACACGCCGCGGGGTGAACACTCGGGCGAGCAGTGCGCGGTGGATATCGTGCGCGGGCGGGTCCTCCATCAGCAACGTACCCGGGGGGATCTCGACTCCCGCCTTGATGATCTCCAGGATCGGACCGCGGGACGATGAAAAAGTCTGCCAATCCAGCAGGGCCCGGTCGATATCGTCGTACCTGCTGAGGACGTAGAAGTCGTGTTCCTCGTTGTAATACAGCGGCGATTCGCGACGCAGCCGGGCGTAGACGGGATAGGGGTCGCGGGCGATATCGCGGTCGAAGGGATCCCAGTAGACCTGGTCGGCACGGCGCACGGGCGAACTCCTTCGGTCGCTGCCGGGTTCGATCGCGCGCACGGGGCCGCCCGGTTCGGCACCAGGACCACTCGACCGCTCAAGAACCACAATTCCATGAATCGATAACCACATTATCGGATGCGGAAATTTCATGATGGAAAACCGTGACCGTGACTCTCTGACCGCCGTCTCTGTGGAGCAGCCGCCGGTGGCTGTACAGCGAACTTGCGGCGGTATCAGCCGCCCGGACGCGGGACATCGCCGCGCCAGGCGCCGGGTCTCGTGCCCGGCGACAATCCGACGGCTGTCCGGAGAAAATGCACCCGGACAGAAATACTTCCGTTTCAGGTCAGTGTTTCGTACGGCCCGTCCGATCACGAGAGTGCCGAACCGGAATCGTCCCTGCTCATACGCTTACGGGGAAATCCGGACATTTCCGCGGAGCGGGGAGGCTTCGCCCGACTTCGCCGGTAACGAATGCGTCACGATACCATCGCCCCCCGTGACCGACACCATGGTGAGGGCGGACCTGACGCCCGCGGAGCAATCTCGGGCCACCCGGCTCGCACGCGGACAATGGGCGAGGCCGGTGGCGCTGGTCGCCGGCCTGCTCGCCACCCTGCTCGCCCTGGCGGTACCGCTGTTGCCGGTACACGTGGACAAAACAACACTGAGCTGGCCCCAGCAGGGCTCCACGGACAGCATCGCCGCGCCGCTCGTCTCCTATGCGCCGGTCACCTTCGACGCCACGATCCCCGGCGCAGCGCTGGAACAACTCACCGAACGCGGCGGTCTGGCCACGGCGACCATGCCCGCGGAAGCGCCCGACCTGGAGAAGTACGGATTCGTTGCGCGGGTCCAGCCCGCGGCGGACGGCCAGGCCGCCCGCCTCGAGGTGGTGCTGCGCAGCCAGTCGATGTTCAGTGTGCCCGTCGAGGAACTCGGCGATGCCGCACTCACCGTGCACTCCGACCGCTCCTCGACCACCGCGGAGCTGATCGGCACCGACGTCCAACCGGTGATTCTGCAGGGTGATTTCCGGCCGCAGGTGGTGGGCATCTTCAGTGATCTGCCCGGTTCGGCGGGTACGACCGTGACCGCGGAGGTCGACAGCCGGTTCTCGGTGGTACCGACCTTCACCAAACGGGCGGCCTCGGTGCTGGCAGTGCTGTTCGCGCTGGTCTCCCTGGTGGCGTTGTTCCGGCTGGACAGCTCCGCCGGATTGCGGGTGCGGCGGCTGGTGCCGCAGCGCTGGCGGACCTTCGCCCGGGTCGACGCGGTGGTGCTCGCCACTCTGCTGGTCTGGCATTTCATCGGTTCCACGACATCCGACGACGGCTACCAGTTCGGCATGGCCCGCACCTCGCTGGCATCCGGCTATATGGCCAACTACTTCCGGTTCTTCGGCGTACCCGAGAACCCGGTGGGCACGCCGCCCTACGACGTGATCGCCCATATGACCGAACTCGGTATCGCCAGCCCATGGGTGCGGTTGCCGACACTGCTGGCCGGTTTCCTCGCTTGGCTGGCGCTGAGCCGGGAGGTGATACCCCGGCTCGGGGTCGTATTGCGCCACGACAAAGTCGTCGTCTGGACCGGCGCACTGGGATTCCTCGCGGTCTGGCTGCCCTATAACAACGGTTTGCGCCCGGAACCGGTGATCGCGGTGGCCGTGCTGCTCACCTGGTGCTTCGTCGAACGCGCGATCGCGACGAGGAAACTGCTGCCGTATGCGATCGCCATTTCGATCGCCGCGTTCAGCCTCACCGCGGCGCCGTCGGGTGTGATCTGCTTCGCGCCGCTGGCTGCCGGGGCACGGTCGGTGGTCCGGTTCGCCACCGCCCGCGCCCGCCGGATGACCGCTGAGGCCACCGGCCGCGACCGGCCGGCCCGGATGCTGGCCTACGGTGCGCTGCTGGCCCCGTTGGCCGCTGCCGGAACGCTCGTCCTGGTTTTCGCCTTCGGGGTCCAGCCGATATCGGCGATGTTCGAGATGACCCGCGTGCACAACGAGGTCGGCCCGTCGATTCCCTGGTACGACGACTATGTCGCCTATCAGCGGTTGTTCACACCCACGGCCGACGGTTCGATCGGCCGCCGGTTCGGGATGGTCGCGATGTGGCTCGGGCTGCTGGTCTGCGCGTTCGTGATGCTGCGCAAAGGGGGCCGGATTCCGTTCGTCGCCCCGGGCCCGGCGAAACGACTGCTGGGGATCACGTTCGGCGCGATGCTGCTGATGGCGACGGTCCCGACGAAGTTCACCCACCACAACGGGGTCTTCGCCGGGCTGGCGGGCGCGGTCGCGGTGGTCACCGCGGTGGCCGTCGGACCGAAGGTGATGCGGGCCCCGCGCTACCGGGCCTTGTTCGCGGCTGTTGTCGCGGTGGCGCTGGCGCAGATATTCACCGGCGTGAACAAATGGTTCTACGCCTCCGATCACGGGATTCCGTGGTGGAACGAGGCGCCGGCGATCGGCGGTATCGGGATGAGCCAGATCTTCCTGACCGTCGCCGTGCTGTGCCTGCTGCTCGCCGCGTGGTGGCATGTCCGGGCCCCGGAACCGGGCACCCCGCACCGGGTTTCGCCCCGCGCCTGGCGCCTGGTCAAGATTCCGCCGTTGACGGTGGCAGCGGCCGTGATCGTGATGTTCCAGGTGGGCTCGTTCGCCACCGCGGCCGCCACGCAGTACCCGGCGTTTTCGCTGGCCCGCTCGAATATCGATGCGGTCCGGGGCGAACCGTGCGGGATGGCCAACGATGTGCTCGTCGAATCCGACCCGAATGCTTCGATGCTCGCCCCGCTGTCCGGCGACGCTGCCGGCACTTTCGCCGGCGAGGCCGACGGGTTCGTCCCGCACGGAGTCGCGAACGTGACCTCCGACGACGATCAGTCGAAGGATGAGGAGAGCAGTATCGCCGACGCCCTCGACGACGAGGGGTCCGACGGCAGCTCCCGGACGCAGACCGGTGGTGCGCCACTCCCCTTCGGGCTGTCCGCCACCACTCCGGTGCTCGGTACCGCCGGGCAACAGGAAGCCGCCTCCCTGACCACCGGCTGGTACCGCCTGCCCGATGCGGCGGACCGTTCGGGCATCATGGCGATCACCGCGGCGGGCCGGTTCCGCGCGGCGACCCAGGACGGTTCGGTGATGCCGGGCCAGCCGGTCGAAATCGAATACGGCACCGCGGAATCGGCGACCAGCGCCCGGACACTCGGCCAGGTGATGCCCATCGATATCGGCCCCACCCCCTCGTGGCGGAACCTTCGGGTGCCGCTGGACCAGATACCGGAACAGGCCGATGTGGTCCGGATCAAGGCCAAAGATCAGACCCTCGACCCGCAGCAGTGGATGGCGCTCACCCCGCCGCGAATCCCGCAGACACAGACGATCAATGAACTGATCGGCTCGCAGCAGCCGGTACTGCTGGACTGGGCGGTGGGCCTGCAGTTCCCGTGCCAGCGGCCCTACGACCACAAGGACGGGATCGCCCAGGCCCCCGGCTGGCGCATCCTGCCGGACCGGCCGGCCTCCGCTACCACCTCGATGTGGCAGAGCCACGACGGGGGCGGACCGCTGGGCTGGAGCCGGCAACTGCTGCGCTCGCAGACCCTGGCCACCTATCTGAAGGACGATTGGAGCCATGACTGGGGGCAGTTGCAACGGCTCACCCCGGTCGATCCCACGGCTCGTACCGCCGTGCCTGCGGTCACCCAGGAGACCCACGGCGGGCTGTGGAGCCCGGGGCCGATCAACGTCGACTGGTAGCCGGCGGATTCAGTAGGCTCCGGCCCCTTGGAGGACGGCTCGCAGGGTGCGCGCGATGATCCGCAGATCCAGCAGCATGGACCAATTCTCGACATAGGAGATATCGAATTCCACCGACTCTTCCGGTGACAGGTCCGAGCGCCCGCTCACCTGCCAGAGCCCGGTGATACCGGGCCGCACGAGCAGCCGCCGGCGCATCACCCCGTCGTAGGAGTGGACTTCCCGCCGCACCTGGGGTCGTGGTCCCACCACGCTCATATCCCGGTGCAGCACATTGAAGAACTGGGGCAGTTCGTCGAGGCTGTATCGGCGCAGGAACCGCCCCACGGGGGTGACGCGCGGGTCGTCCTTCAGTTTGAAGAACAGCGGGTTGCCGCCGTGCGCGGTGATCAGCGCGGACATTTCCCGGTCGGCCCGGGTGTACATACTGCGGAACTTCACCATCCGGAACGGCTTGCCGTCCATACCGATCCGCTCCGATAGGTAGAAAACCGGCCCGGTGCTGGTGGATTTGACGGCGATCGCGAGAGCGAGCAGTACCGGCGAGATCAGCAGCAGGATCAGCGCGGCGAAGCAGATATCGAAAACGGCTTTACCGAACGACAGCGCCCGATCGTATTGCGGGCGTTCGATATGCAACATCGGCATACCGGCCAGCACCTGATTCGACATCCGGGTGCCGGAGATGTCCATGACGCCGGGCGCGACGATGAGATCGGTGCCGAACGCGTCGAGATCCCAGGCGAGACGCCGGATATCGCGCGGGCCCAGCCGATCGGTGGCCATCACCACCACGGTGTCGGCGCCGGTACGGCGGACCGCACTGCGTACCGACCGGTCGTCCCCGACGATGGGGATATCGCGGCGGCCGGCGCGGAGGGTGGCCGGTGCGGCGAGTGCGGCGCCGGCGGGCGTACACACTCCCACGACGTGGTAGCCGTACGCATCCTGCTCGGAGAGGGCGGCGGCGATGGCCCGGGCGGCGTCGGGACCGCCGACGACGAGGACGGACCGCCGGTACCGGCCGCGGGTCCGGCGCCGGGCAGTATGGCCCCGCCAGAGCGCCCGGGTGGCGACCAGCCCGAGCAGACCGACCGGTAGCGCGACCACCAGGTAGTGCTGCGCGATATCGACCCGCAGGATCAATGACGCGATCGCGAGGGCGCCGAACAGCTGCAGGGTGGCCGAGACGAGCCGGCGATATTCGCTGCTGCCGGCGCCCACGGTATGTGGGGAGCGAGAACCGTTCCAGCCCAGCACTATCGACCACCCGGCAGCCAACCCCACCGTGAGCGCGGTGGTACGGGGGTCGAATACCGGGGCCGGGGCCGCGCCGGTGATACCGGCCCAGTGCGCGGATAGGGCCGCCACCGTGACCACGAGGGTGTCGGTGCCGGCGAGCCGGCGGAGATGCCCGGCGCGCCAGGAGTCCCGGTCAGCGGGATTCGGCAGGTGCAGGTCGACGATACCGCCGACTCCCCGGAGATCCAGAACCATGAAACGCACTCGCTTGCACATCGAACCGTCCGCGCTTCCGGACGTCTTCCGCGACGGCCGGATTGCACGCTATTTTCAAGGAAGTCCGGCCTCGAAAACAGCAAGGCGTATCGAAACCGGGCCGACCTGTTGCGAAAGTATTGCCCCGATCGTCTTCCGGCACAAGCGCACGGAACCGACCCACTACCGGGAATATCCCGAACTCCCTGCCGCACAGGCGTGAAGCACGTTTTCGGACGTTGACAATCGTCGCCCGGATGCCGATCGTTACGCAGTTTGCTGAAGATATGCCATTGGTCACTCCGCGAAAAAATTCGTCCGCGATCGTGTCGCAATTGCGCCGGATCGGTGCTAACTTTCCCGTCGATCGGCAAGCGAGAAGCCAATTCTCGCAGCTGCGGGGCGCCGCCGATATCCGTGATCGTTCGAGTGGAGCCCGAGTGCGTTGTCGACTGTGTGATTCGTCCCGGCTGGCCGGTGTCCTGGACCTGGGGGCGACACCACCTTGCGAGAGTTTCCTGTCCGAGGAGCAGCTAAACCTTCCCGAAACCACCTACCCGCTCCATCTACGGGTGTGCGCGGACTGCCTGCTGGCGCAGATCCCGGCGCTGATCACACCGGCCGAGACGTTCACCGAGTACGCGTATTTCTCCTCGTACTCCGACAGTTGGGTACGGCATGCACGGGAGTTCGCCGATTCCGCGATCGCCCGGTTCGCCTTGGACCCCGACTCGTTCGTAGTTGAGGTCGCGAGTAACGACGGTTACCTGCTGCGCACCGTGGTCGCGGCCGGTATTCCCTGCCTCGGCATCGAGCCGGCCGAGAACGTCGGCGCGGCCGCCCGGGCGGCCGGGGTGCCGACCCTGACCGCTTTTCTCGACGAGGACACCGCGCAGCGCGTCCGTGCCGAACACGGCCCGGCGAACCTGGTGGTGGCCAACAACGTCTACGCCCACATCCCGGACGTGCGCGGTTTCACTCGTGCCCTGCGGGCGCTGGTCGCCGACGACGGCTGGCTCTCCGTCGAGGTGCATCATGCGCTGAATCTGGTGCGCCACGGGCAGTTCGACACGATCTATCACGAGCATTTCCAGTACTACACCCTCGCCTCCGCTCAGCGTGCGCTGGCGACGGCCGGGCTCACGGTGGTGGATGCGGAGACGCTGCCGACCCACGGCGGCTCCCTGCGCATCTGGGCGCGGCCCGCCGCCGTGGCCGAACCAGGACCGCGGGTCGCGCACCTGCTGGCGGTCGAGGCGGACGCGGGATTGCACTCGGTGCAGGGCTATCTCCCGCTGCGCGAGCGGGCCGAAGCGATACGCCGGGACCTCCTCCGCTTCCTGATCGACCAGAAAACCGCCGGCAAGCGCGTTGTCGGCTACGGAGCGCCCGGTAAGGGAAACACCCTGCTGAACTACTGCGGAATCCGGCCCGACCTGCTCGAATACACAGTGGATCGCAATCCGTACAAGCACGGCCGCTACACACCGGGCACCCGGATTCCGATCCACCCGCCGGAGCGGATCGCCGCCGACCGCCCGGATTACGTGGTCGTGCTGCCGTGGAATCTGGCCGACGAGCTCACCGCGCAATTGCGGTATATCGGCGCCTGGGGTGGCCGGCTGGTGCTGCCGCTGCCCACCGTGCGCGTCGTGGAACCGAGTCCGATGGAGGTCGGTGCGCAATGAAGGTCGTCTTGTTCTGCGGTGGCTACGGAATGCGGATGCGCAGCGGGGACGCCGACAGTCCGCCGAAACCGATGCAGATGGTGGGTCCACGACCGCTGATCTGGCATGTCATGCGCTATTACGCGCATTACGGGCATACCGAATTCGTCCTCTGCCTCGGCTACGGGGCCCACCACATCAAGAACTTCTTTCTCACCTACCAAGAGACGATGTCCAACGATTTCGTCATCCGGGACGGGCAGGTCGAGCTGCTGGATTCCGATATCGCGGACTGGACGATCACCTTCGTCGACACCGGTCTCGAATCGGCCATCGGGGAACGGCTGCGGCGGGTGCGTCCCTACCTGGGCGATGACCAGGTATTCCTGGCGAACTATTCCGATGTGCTCACCGATGCCCCGCTGAACCGGATGATCGACCAGTTCACGGCCTCCGGCGCGGCCGCGTCGATGATGATCGTGCCGCCGCAGTCCTCGTTCCACTGTGTCGATGTGCTGCCCGGCGGCGAGGTCAAGCAGATCACTCCGGTCGGCAAGCTTCCGATCTGGGAGAACGGCGGCTATTTCGTGCTCACCCAGGAGATTTTCGACTACCTGCCCGAGGGCGGGGATCTAGTGGAGGATGTCTGCGGGGCGCTGGCCGCGACCGGCCGCCTGTACGGGTATCAACACGACGGGTTCTGGAAACCGGCCGACACCTTCAAAGAACGCGCGGAACTCGACGCCGGGTACCACCGTGGCGATCGCCCGTGGATGGTGTGGGAGGGGGCCGCCTCGTGATCACTCTCGCTCCCGCGCGGCTCACCGAGATCGCGCTACTCGGCGCACACTGCGACGATATCGCCATCGGTATGGGCGCGACCCTGCTGACGCTGGCCCGCCGGCAGCCCGGATTGCGGGTGCGCGCCCTGGTGCTCTCCGGCGGCGGCACCGCACGCGCGCAAGAGGAAGCGACCGCGCTCCGCGCCTTCTGCGCCACCGCCGACCTGGAGTTGACGGTGCTGGATATTCCGGACGGGCGCGCCCCCGCGCACTGGGCCCGGGTGAAAGACGCGCTCGCCGAGTTCCGCCGCGGCACCGAGCCCGAGATCGTGTTCGCCCCGCAGCCCGGTGATGCCCATCAGGACCATCGCCTGCTGGCGGAATTGGCGCCCACGGAGTTCCGGGACCATATGGTACTCGGCTACGAAATCCTCAAATGGGAAACCGACACTCCCAGACCGGCCGTACTGCATCCCGTGACACCGGAGATCATCCGGGCGAAAGCCGGACTGCTCGCCGAATGCTATCCCTCGCAGGCGCACCGCGACTGGTTCGACGAGGAGGCGTTCCTGGGGCTGGCGCGCCTGCGCGGAGTACAGTGCCACGCCGCGTACGCGGAGGGGTTCGACCTGGGCAAAGCCGTTCTCGAATTCGGAGGGGCGTAAACGATGCGCGTTCTCGTCACCGGCCACCAGGGCTACCTCGGCACCGTGATGGTTCCGGTGCTGCGTGCCCGCGGCCACGATGTGGTCGGGCTGGACACCGGCTTGTTCGCCGACTGTGTCCTGGGCCCGCCGCCGCAGGATCCACCGATGCTGACCGTCGACCTGCGGGATGTGTCGGCCGGACAGCTCACCGGGGTCGACGCGGTGATCCATCTGGCCGCGCTCTCGAACGATCCGCTGGGTGCGCTGATCCCGGAGATCACCCATGACATCAACCATCGCGCGTCGGTGCGGCTGGCGCGATTGGCCAAGGATGCCGGGGTCCGCCGGTTCCTGTACGCGTCTACCTGTTCGGTATACGGCGCGGCCGGGGACGGGCTGGTGGACGAACAGGCGCCGCTGCGGCCGATCACACCGTACGCGGAGAGCAAGGTGCGGGTGGAGGACGATCTCGTGACGCTGGCGGACGCGGATTTCGCGCCGGTGTTCCTGCGCAACGCGACCGCGTTCGGGTTCTCCCCGCGGCTACGCGCCGATATCGTGCTGAACAATCTGGTCGGCCACGCCGTCCTGGACGGGGTGGTGAAGGTGCTCTCCGACGGCACCCCCTGGCGACCGCTGGTGCATGCGGAGGATATTGCCGAAGCCTTCGCCGTATGCCTGGAGGCACCGGCCGCGGCGATATCCTGCCGGGCCTACAACATCGGCACGGAGACCAACAACTGCACGGTCGCCGAGATCGCGCAGGCGGTGGCGGCGGCGGTGCCCGGTTCCGAGGTGGTGATCACCGGCGAGTCCGGCGCGGATCCGCGTTCGTATCGCGTCGATTTCGGGGCGGCGCGACGGGACCTCGATTACACGGCACGCTGGACAGTGGCCGCGGGCGCGGCGCAGCTGTACACCGAATACGTCGCATGTGGCCTGACGGCGGCGGACTTCTCGGGACGGTTCGTCCGGTTGGCGCGGTTGCGGCAGCTGGGCGAATCGGGTGCGGTGGACGCGACGCTGCGGCGGGTCAGGGCCGGTGTGTGAAATGAGCGGATTCGAGCAGTTCCCGCCAGCTGCCGGCAGCGCGGTCACGGGCCGAGATCACGGTGATGTCCTGCGGCCAGGTCAGCGCGAGATCCGGATCGTCGTGGGCGACCGCGAGATCCTCGGCCGGATCGTGCGGGCGGTCGATGCGGTAGCAGACATCGGCGGTTTCGGTGAGGGCCTGGAATCCGTGCAGGAAACCCGGCGGCACGTACAGGTGCCGGAAGCTGTCGTCGTCCAGCAGGAACGCCTGGCTGCGGCCGAAGGTGGGCGAGCCGGGGCGGATATCCACGAGGATGTCGTGGACCGCGCCGTGGGCGCAGCGCACCAGCTTCGCTTCGCCGCGGCCGCCGCGGCCGTGCATCCCGCGGACCACGCCGCGCGCCGACCGCGACTGCGAATCCTGCACGAACGTCGCGGCCGCGCCCGGGTCGGTACGGGCGTCGAAGATTTCGGCGTCGAAGGTACGGGTGAACAGGCCACGGGCGTCGCGGAAGGGTTCGGGCACCAGGAGCAGCACATCGGCGAGCTCCGTTTCGTCGATTCGCACCGGGTGATCGTGTCATGAGCGGCGTACCCCATCCGGGGGCGGCGCTCCTGCGCGCACCGAACCGGCCGCCGGCCGACCCGCCGGGCTGCAGGGCCTGCCGCCACGAGGTCTCGGTGCCGGTTCTCGACCTCGGCCCGATGCCGGCGGCCGACCATTTCCCCCTGGTCACCGATCCGCCGCAGCCGGGTGAAACAGCGCATCCACTGGCGATGGTGGTATGCCGCGGTTGCGGACTGGCGCAACTGGCTCAGGACGATACGGCCACCGCTGAACCACGCGGAGTGGAACCGCGCGCGCTGCGGGATCAGGCCGCCGACGCGGTGCGGCAGGTGGCGGCGGCCGGTCTGCTGCGGGGGCGGACGATATGCGAGTTCGCCAGTCCGCACGGTGGCAGCTGGCTGGAACTTCTCGCGGCGCGCGGGTTCCTTCCGGCCGGCGGCCCTGCCGACGTGGTGCTGGATTCGTTCGGTCTCATGCACGAACGCGATCAGCGGGCGGCGGTGGCCGGCCGGGTCGCGGCGACCGCGCCGGCGGGTGTGCTGCTGCTGCAATACCATTCGCTGCACACCATCGTGACCCAGTGTCAATGGAATGCGCTGCGGCACGGTCATTTCGCGTACTACACGCTGGCAGTGCTGCGGGACCTGCTGGCGGCGGCCGGGATGTCGGTGGTGACCGCCTGGGATTTCGATCTGTACGGGGGCACGGTGCTGCTCGCGGCGGTGCACGGCCGCGCCGAACCCGATGCGGCGGTGCGGCGCATCCTGGCCCGCGAGGCCGGGATGGACGATCCGGCGATGCTGCGGCGATTGCAGCGCGCGGCCGACCGGCATGCCGGGAATCTGCGCGCCGCCCTGGAATCGGAGGCCGCGCGGGGCGCCCGGGTGTATGCCTACGGCGCGGCCTCGCGCGCGGTGGCGCTCTTCTGCCGGGCCGGGGTCCGGCGGGAACTGCTGGCGGGTGTCGCCGACGCGGCACCGGCGAAACAGGGGCGGCGCATGCCGGGCACGGATGTGCCGATCATCGCGCCGGAGGAGCTGCTGGCGGCGCGGCCGGATCGGGTGCTGCTGACCGTCCCGGATCTGCTGGACGAGGTGTCCGAACGGTTTCCGGCGCTGGCCGGACGCTGGCTCGTCGACACACCCGCCGGGTACGCGCGGGAGCGACCCATCCGGTAGCGCGTGGCGGCCGGCCGACGAACACCCGTGCGGCGTGGCAGCGGGTTCGCCGATTCCGGCGAGCCCGGACAACTCGTGTTCGGTTCCGCGGTATTCCGCATCATTTTCATCGAAAGGATGGGCAGTGGCCCGCGTGTCGGTTTGTGTCCCCGCCTATGAGGCCGCGCGGACGCTCGAGCAGACGCTGCGTTCGATCCTGAGTCAGGACGTGGACTTCGAATTGCTGGTGCTCGACAACGCCAGCACCGACCGGACCGGTGAGATCGCCGCGTCCTTCGCCGACCCGCGAGTGCGGGTGGAACGTAACGAGACCGTATTGGCCATCGGCGACAACTGGAATCGCGCGATCCGGCTGTCCTCCGGTGACCTGGTGAAAGTGGTCTGCGCCGACGACATCCTGCTGCCCGGCGCGCTGGCGGCGCAGCTCGAGGTGATGGCCGATCCCGCTTTCGCGATCAGCTCCAGCCGCTTCCAGGTGATCGACGAGGCGGGCGCCCTGGTGGAGACCGGCCTCGGCCTGCCGGGCCTGGACGGCGTGCGGACCGCGCAAACCCTGGCCCGTACCATCGTGCGGCGCGGACCCGCGGATTTCGGTCCCACCGCGGCGGCGATGTTCCGGCGCGAACATTTCGACCGGGTCGGCGGGCTGCGCGGCGACCTGGTGTTCCCGATGGATGTCGACCTGTTCGCGCGGGTCGGGCAGTTCGGGTTGTTCTTCGGGCTGACCGAGGTCGCGGCGGCCTGGCGTGCCTCGAGTTTCAACCTGTGCGCGCGTACCTCGACGCTCAGCAAGTTGAGCGAAACCCTGCGTTTCCATCACCGCTTGGCCCGGGACTGCCCCTTGCTGCTGTCGCCGCTGGATGTGGCGGTCGGAGATCTGCGGCTGGCGCGCACGGCAGTGCACCGGCTGCGGGTCCGGGCGGGCCGGGGGCGCCGCGCCCGGATCGGAGCGGGCCGATGACCGCCGCCGCGGCGGCGCCGCGAGTACATATGACCGGTTCGGAGTGGTTCGGTTCGGCCCCCGGCGGGCTGAACCGATACTTCACCGACCTGTTCGGTGCCCTGGCCGACCACCCCGGAGTCCGCCTCTCGGCCGCGGCATTCGGTGCGCCACCGCCCGGCGGGCTGTCCTGGGGGCCTGTCGGCGGTTCCACCTGGCGGCGCGCTCGCGCGGCCTTCCGGGATAACTCGCCGGAACGCGAGACTTCGATACTGGACAGGCATTTCACGCTGTACGGGCCTCCGGCGCGTGGGCGGCGGGACCGGAGGCGCCTGGTGGTGCATTTCCACGGTCCGTGGGCGGCGGAGAGCCGATGGGCCGGCGGCAGCCCGCTCGTCGCCCGGGCGAAGTACGTGGTGGAACGGCTGCGCGCGCGGCCCGCCGACCGATTCGTGGTGCTGTCCGAGCACTTCCGGGATCTGCTGGTACAGGACTACCGCGTGGCCCCGGACGCGGTGACGGTGATCGCCCCGGGCGTCGACCTGAGCCGTTTCCGGGCCACTCCCCCGCCGGCGTCGGGCCCGCCGGTCGTGTTGTGTGTGCGGCGGCTCGAACATCGGATGGGTATCGATGTGCTACTGCGCGCCTGGCCCGCCGTACGCGCCGCGCATCCAGAGGCCCGCCTGGTCCTCGTCGGGACCGGGACGGCCGAGGGCGCGTTACGCGCGCAAGCCGCGCCGTTCGGCGCGAGTGTCGAGTTCACAGGGCATACCACCGATACCGAACTCACCGGCTGGTACACGCGGTCCGCACTCACCGTGGTGCCCTCGGTGGCGCTGGAAGGCTTCGGTCTCATCGCGTTGGAATCGCTGGCGGCGGGCCGAGCGCCGGTCGTCACCGCATGCGGCGGCCTCCCCGATTCGGTGAACGGCCTGGATCGGTCGCTGATCGTTCCCGCCGGTGACCCGGACGCACTCGCCGCCCGGCTGGTGGCGGCGCTGGACGGCGCGGTCCCCGGCCCGGACCGGTGCCGCGCCCATGCCGAAACCTTTTCCTGGTCCACGGCCGCCGACCGCCACATTGCGCTCTACCGGGAACTGGCCGGATGATTCGCGCCGTCTTCCTCTCCCATACCGCCGCGCCGTCCGGCGCCGAACTGGCGACGCTGCGGCTGCTGACCGCGCTGCGGCGGGGCAGCGCGGTGGACGCCTCGATGCTGCTCACCGCGGGCGGCCCGCTGGTGGACCGACTGCGGGAACGCGCGATTCCGGTCACCGTATGCCGCGGCGAATTCGACAGCCGATCGCTCACCATCGCCGGTTCAGGCCCGGGGATTCTGCTGGCCGGCGCCGTGGAACTGGTGCGGCTGGGCGCGCGACTCGGCGTGACCGTGCGCGCGGAAGGCACCGACGTGATCGTCGCACAGAGCACCAAGGCGCTGCTGATCGGCGCCGTCGCAGCGCGGCGCGCGGGCGTACCGCTTGTCTGGCAGGTACACGACCGGGTCAGCGGCGAATACTTCGGTCGCGTACTCGCGGTCGCGCTGCGGGTACTCGGGTGGACGGCGGCGCACGGCATCGTCGCCAACAGCCGGTCCACGCTGCACACCCTCTACACCAGGGGCCGGCCGGCTGTGGTCGCGTATCCGGGCGTCGAGTCCACCGCGGCCCCGGAACGGGAACCACAGCGCGACCCCGACCGGGTGCGGATCGCCCTGGTCGGACGACTCGCACCGTGGAAGGGTCAGGATGTTCTGCTGCGCGCTCTCGCGCGGATGCGCTACCGGCCCGGCGTCGTGCACCTGGTGGGCGGGGCGTTCTTCGGTGAAGAGGAGTACCGCGTCGAACTGGAGCGCACCGCCGCCGAACTCGGGCTGCCCGTCGAATTCACCGGTCATATCGACAATCCCGCCCCGTATTTCGCGCAGGCCGATATCGCGGTGCACTGCTCGGTGCTCACCGAACCGTTCGGGCAGGTCGTGGTGGAGGCGATGGCCGCGGGCTGCGCCGTCGTGGCCGCCGGCGCGGGCGGTCCCACCGAGATCATCCGGCCGGAGGTGGACGGTGTGCTGGTACCACCGGGCGACCCGGTCGCGCTCGCGGCCGCGCTGGACCGGCTCGTCGCCGATCCCGCATTGCGCACCCGGTTGGGTGCGGCGGCCCGGGAACGCGCCGGCGACTTCACGATCGCGGCGACGGCACGGGCTGTCACCGGACTGCTCGAGCGGGTCACCGGACGGAAACCGGTGACCCCGCGATGAACCTGCCCGGCCAGAACACCATCCCCATTCGCCTCGTCGCCCGCCACTATCCCGTCTCGCTGGACGGGTTGCGGGTTCCCGACTACGACCTGCCGACCGAAATCATCCCGGCATTCGCCGACTGGCCGACCGAGAAACTCCCGGTCGTCACCGCGGTTCCCGACCGGCCGCGGACCGCGACCTCGCGCCGGCGCGAACTGGTGACCGTGGTGCGCGATATCGCCTACGTCAGTTTCGGCAAGTACGGCCAGTACCTGGTGACCGTGGCGACCCTGCCGCTCATCGCGCGCCTGCTCGGCGCCTCCGGGATGGGCCTACTGGCCATCGGCATGTCGGCCTACTTCCTCGGCTCGCTGGTCGTGGATCTCGGCATCACTTCCTATCTCGCCGCCCGGCTCCAGGAGTCGGGTCTGGACCGCGAGGTCGTGAACCACACTCGCGGTACCTATCTGGCGATACGCGGCGGAATGCTGGGAACACTCGGGGTGGCCCTGGGGGCGGCCGCGGCCACCGCGGCGCCGGAATACCTTACGATGGTGCTGCTGGGACTGTTCGTCGGCGGTTTCTGGTCGATGTCGGAGGACTGGGTCCTGATCGGGCAGGGCAGGTTCGGCGCGTCCACGCTGTACCAGTCGATCGCGCGGGTCGGCTATCTGGCGCTGCTGCTGACTCTGCTGCCGCGTTTCCCGACGGCGGCGATGGCGTTGCTGTGCCTGCTCATTTCTTCGGTGATCAGTCTGGCGCTCACCTGGTGGGATACCTGGCGGGAGTTCGGCGTGCCGGGACCACCGCGCGGGGCGTGGAAGCTGATCCGGGCCGCCCTGCCGGTGGTGAGCGGCCGGTTCCTGGTCACCAGTTACGGGCAGGGCTCGGCAGCGGTGTACGGCGCGGTGCTCAACGCGGTGTCGCTCGGGTTGTTCTCGGCGTCGGACCGGCTGGTGCGGGCGGTGCAGTCGCTGCTCGACCCGATCGGTTTCGCGCTGTTGCCGCGGCTGGCGAAACGTAACGGGGGCCAGGGCTTCTGGCCGTCGGCACTACGCTCCCTGGCGGTCTGTGTCGCGTTGGCGGGAGTGGCCGCCGCGGCGTTGTGGGTGGCCGCGCCGCTGGTCGTGCCGCTGGTGTTCGGCGACGAGTTCGGCGGTGCGGTCGGCGTGCTGCGACTGGAGGCGCTGATCCTGCCCGCCACTACGGTGACCTCCTTCGTGACGACGGCGATCCTGCCCGTCCGCCAGGACACCCTCGGCGTGCTGATCGGCTCCGCCGTCGGTACCGCCGTAGCCGGTTGCGCGCTGCTGATCACGATGCGGACGCATTCGGTGTGGACGCTCGCGGGCGGCATCGTGGCCGCCGAATTCGCGGTGGCGCTCTGGTATCTCGCGCGGATGCGCGCACTGATCGTCCGGGAACGCGCGGCGCAGACCGCACCGGACGCGACACTGCCCGCCGGCAAGGGTGAAAGAGGAACGCGATGAAAATTCTGTTCGTCGGCGACGATTGGCTCGGCAGCAATGCCCGTTCGCTTGCCGAGGGTTTCCGCCGGCTCGGGCACGAGGTCATGGTGGTCGATTCCACGCCGGTGACCCTGCCGCCGCGGCTGTCCCCGTCGTGGCTGTACGCGAAAACCGGTGCGCAGCGGTCGCCGTGGACGGTCGACCGGATCCATACCCGGCTGGAGCGTGCCGCCGCGGAGCTGCACCCGGATGTCGTGTTCGGCTTCAAATCGGTTTATCTGGATCAGTCCCGGTTGCTGGAGATCCCGGCCGGGCTGCACGTGCACTACAGCCCCGACGATGTGTCGAACCCGGCGAACACCACCGCGGACTACCTGGCACACGAACCGGAATGGGACATGGTGGTGACCACCAAACGGCACAATGTGCCCGAACTCGCCGAACGCGGTGTGCGGCGGACACTGTTCGTGCGCAGCGCCTACGACCCGGCCTGGCATCATCTCGCCGCCCGGCGCAGTACCCGCCGGTTCCTGGTCGGCTTCATCGGTGCCTGCCGGCCGGACCGCCGCCCCGGTATGGTGTCGCTGGCTCGCACCTACGGGGCGCAACTCCTGGTCAGCGGACCGGGCTGGCGCCGGGTGCGGCAGCTGCGCACCACCCGCGCCGCGGTCACCGGCCCGGTGTACGGCGAGGATTTCGCGATCGCGGTGGCCTCGGTGACGGCCAATCTCGTACTGCTCAATTCGGGTAACCGCGATACCCACACCTGCCGCACGTTCGAGGTGCCCGCCGCGGGCGGGCTGTTCGTCGGCGAACGCACCGACGAGCACGCCGAATTGCTCGACGACGGCACCGAAGCCTTCCTGTTCTCCAGCCGCGACGAACTCGACGAGATCCTGGACCGCTGCGCGCTGTACCCGGACCAGGCGGCCAAGACCGCGGAGGCCGGGCACCGGCGGATCGTCGAGGGTGGTCACACCTACACCGACCGGGCAAGGGAGATCCTGCGTGCGCTGGCGTGAACCGGCCGGGACAGGACCGGCGCGATGCTGACCCGGGCTCTGCCCCTGATTCTCTCGAACACGGCCCTGCTCGTGATCGTGGCCGCGCTGGCGACCATGCTGGTGGCGGCACTGCTGACCCACGGCGTCCTGCGGGTCCTGCTCGTCGCGCAGGCGGTCTACTGGGCGATGTCGTACATCGCGCGCCCGCTGGTGTTGCTGACGGTGCGCCCGGAACCGCGGTTCGGCGACAATATCGCCGATCCGCGGCTGGCCGAGATCGGCTACGACGTGGGTATCGAGGCGGCGTTACGGCCGGTGGCGTTCGGCCTCACCGTCTACGCCCTGATCCTCCTCGGCTACGTGCTGTGGTCCCGGCGCCGGCCCCGGCCCGCGCGCGCCCCGCTGGCCGGTGACCCGGATCTGCTCGGCACCCTGTGGGTGCTGTACCTGCTGGGCACCGGCGCCCGGCTGCTCAGCGTGGCCACCGGCGCCGCCGGGAATGCCGGTGATGTGCAGAGCGCCTCGCCGGTGCTGAGCCTGCTCACCATGCCCGCCACCCTCGGCGCGGTCGGCGTGATCGTTTTCGTCCGGCCGCCACGGCAATCCGGCACGCTCGCGGTGCTGGGTGTCCTCATCGCGGGCGAACTCTGGTGGACCACCGCGACCGAATCGAAGACACCGATCCTCGGAGCGGCGCTGGCGGTCGCGGTGCGGTTCGCGCTCACCGGCTGGACGCGGGCGAAAGTGGCCGGTATCGGCGCCGTATCGGTGGCCGGTATCGCGGGATTCGACTGGTTGCAGTCCTTGAAGACCTCGCCGCATCTGCGCGCGGAGGCCGCGGCCGTCGACGGTGCCTACCCGGAGGCGGTACGCCCCTTCCTCAGTCTGCTGCGGCGTTTCGACCTGCTCGAGGCCGCGACGGATGCCTATTACGTGGGCCCGAGTTCCTGGCTCGGTCCCGGCGAGGTGGTCGCGCATCTGGCCCGCAGCGCGATACCGGCCCAGTTGCTGGCCGAGGAGAAGCTGCACGCCGGTACCGCGTGGGCCGCCGAGGTACGCGGCGCCTCGGTCGATATGAGTCAGGTGTCGGTCTCCCTGGCCGAGGGCAATGTCAGCGAGGGGTATGTGATCGGCGGCTGGACCGGTGTGGTGGTCGGAGTCGCGTTCACCGCGGTGGTGCTGGTGGGGTGGGCGCGCACCCTGTACTCGCGGCATCTGGTGCCGGTGCTGTTCGGGATCGCCTTGATCGAGGTCCCGGTGGTCTTCGAACGCGGAATGCTCGGTAGCGCCGAAACTCTCGGCAAATATCTGCAGGTCGTGATGCTGGCCTGGCTGGTGCGCCTACTCGTCGGCCACTGGCGGCGTACACACGGACCGCCCGGACAGCGGTACGGCGAACGTGATCGGGAATTACCGGCCGGGCCGCGGGCGGCACCGGCCGGGGTGAGTGTGGGAAGCGAAGGACGACAATGATGGAACTGCCCGATTACCTGCGCCTGCTGCGCCGCTACTGGGCGGTGCTGCTCGCGGGCCTGGTGCTCGGACTGGGACTTGCGGCGTTCCAGGTGGATTCGACGCCGAAGACCTATACGGCCACCAGCACGATGTACATATCGATGGCGACCGGCACCTCGGTGGCCGACTCCTATCAGGGTGGTCTGGCCGCCCAGCAACGGGTGCGGTCGTACCTGGAGCTGGTCACCAGCGATCGTGTCGTGGACCGGGTGATCGGCCAGCTCGGACTCGCCACGGACCGGGAAGAACTCCGCGCCGCGATCACCGCCGATACCCCGCCCGCAACCTCGTTGCTGCGTGTTTCGGTCACCGATGAGAACCCAGAGACCAGTCGCATGATCGCCGAACAGGTGGTCGCCCAGTTCCGGGCGCTGGTCGACGAACTGGAGACCATCGAGGTCACCGCGGCTCCGGCGGCCCGGGTCGCCGTGGTCGACGCGGCACAGGTCCCGGCCGGGGCGAACGGGTCGGGCGGGGCCCGGCTGCTCGCGGTGGGCGCGCTGGCCGGGCTGCTGCTCGGCGCGTTCGCCGCCTATCTGCTGGACCGGTCGGACAAGAAGGTCCGCACCGTGGCCGATCTCGCGGCGCTCGGACACCCCGTGCTGGGCACCGTCGCGCTCGGCACCGGTCACGAACCGGACGGGCTCAGGTCGGTCCGGGCGCGACTGCCGCGGGAGCAACGGATCGTGCTGACCCGGATGGGCGGGCGCGCCGAACCGGCACTCGTCCTGGGCCTGGCCTCCGCATTCGGTGCGACCGGCGCCCGCGTCCTGGTGATCGACGCGAACACCGGCGGAGACGGTGTCTCCGCGCTGCTGCCCGAATCACTCGTGCTGCCGCCGGCGGCCACCGACTGGCCGGTGCGCACGGAGAAGCCGGGGCGCGAACTGGTGGCCGCCGCCTCCGGCCGTACCGCGGCCGCTGTCCGCGGCGAGATCTTCGATCCGCCCACGGTCAAACTGGATCTGCGTGCGGGCCGAGGTGTTCCGCTCGATCCACCGGCATCCGCGGCTCCCGTCCCCGAGTCGACCGGGCCGCGCGCGGCGGAGGGACTGGCCGCGGTGTTGCGCGAGGACGCGCGCCTCGACGAGGTCTTCGTTCCGTGGCCGGCGAAATCGGTCACCGTCCTACCGCTCGGCGCAGCCGACGAGCACACGCCGGATCTGCTGGCCTCCGCCCGTTTCGAGGCCGTCCTCACCGAGGCCGCGGCCCGTTTCGATCGCGTCGTCGTCGACGTCGACGTCGCGGACGCCCCGGCGGTGGCGCCGAAATGCGCGGGAACGGTGGGTGTCGTACTGCTGGGCTCCGACCGCGGCGACCGGGTCGCCACCGCACTCACCACGCTGACCGGTGCGGATGCCACGATCGCCGGCATGGTGGCGGTATCCCGGCGAGGCCGGTGGCGGCGTTCGTGAACGGGTCACACTCCGACGAAACGGCCCGGCCCGGGCGGCGGCTCCAGCGCCGTGACCTGTTCGCCGCCGGTCTCGGCGCCGCGGGTATCGCGGCGGTCGCGGCGCCGCTGGTCGCTTCCGGACCGGAACCCGCGCCGGTCCCGATACCCACCGGTGTGCTCTCCGCCACCGTCCGGGATGTCCGTGCGTTCGGTGCACGCGGCGACGGCGTGGCCGATGACACCGAGGCGCTGGCCGCCGCCTGCCGTACCGACGGCCCGCCACCGGTGGTGTACCTGCCGGCCGGCGAGTACCGGATCACCGCCTGGCCCGACCTGCCCGATTTCGCCGTCGTCTACGGTGACGGCGCCGATGCCACCACGGTGTTCTGCGATCAGGACACCACCCTGATCGATCTCGCGGGCAAACAGCGCATCCGCTTCGCGCGGCTGGGTTTCTTCCTCACCGGGCCGACGGCGACGGCGGTGCGGCTGGCACAGTGTTTCCGCTGCAGTTTCGACTCGGTGCTGCTGCGCGGGAACCATCTCGGTGACAACCACCCCCGTTACCTCGGTCAGCGGGGCGTCGTGCTGGAGGGCAATACCGGTGGGACTTCGTTCATCGACTGCGATATCAACAATTTCGGGGTCGGCCTGTCGACCTCCTGTATCCAGAACTACGTCACCTCGTCGAAGTTCGCCGGTAACCGCGTCGGCGTCCTCGGTACCGGTAACGACCACAATGCCGGGCTGGCGCTCACCAATGTCGAATTCGTCTCCGATACCGATCCGGGAACCACCGATCGGCATCTGCTGATCGACGGCGCCGCCAACAACTGGTGGCTCACCAACGTCTGGTTCGAGGGCGCCGAGGTCGCGGTCCAGGTGGGTACCGCCGGAGTGGGCGGTCCCTCGCAGTTCGGGATGGTGAACTGCAAGGTCGCGGCGCGATCCTGCGATATCGACCTGGTCTATTGCCGGCAGCCGTATCTGGCGAATATCGCCTTCGACGCCGACCCCGGCAGCCGGCCGATCGAGCTCCGGATCGACGAGGCCGGCTGCCCCGAAGGGATCGCCGTCAATCTGATCTCCGGCGCGGACACCGAGATCGGGCCGGCGGTGTTCCCGCGGCACTGGCAGGTCACCGGCCGCGGCCAGACCTACCGGCCGACGTTCACCGGTACCATCACCGCCCGCGCCGGCGGCACCGAGGAAATCCTGCGGGCCACCACCGCCGACGGGGCCGGGCTGGCGTCGGTACTGGCCAGCGGTGCCTGGCTGTCCGATCACGCCGACGCCGGTGTGGTGCTCAAGGATCCGGAGGGCGGTTACTGGCGGCTCGTGGTCGCGCCCGACGGTGCGCTGCGCACCGCACCTCTGGGCCGGGACCGGCCGGATCGCTGACGATGGACCGGCAGTCACGGAATACGCCACGGAGGTGGCGCACGGCGATAGCGAGCCTGATCGCGACAGCACTCGCGGGCATCGCCGGATGGCCGGTCTTCGTCGCTCCGCAAACCGACCCGCTGCGCCCGGCCGACGCCATCGTGGTCCTCGGCGGCACCCCGTACGAACGGTTCGATCTCGGGCTGGAGCTGGCCCGGCAGCGGTGGGCGCCGGAGCTGCTCATCGCCGCCTCCACCGGCCTCGACGATCCGCGGATGGACCGCTACTGCCGCACCGAATACCCGTTCCGGGTGGACTGTTTCGAGCCGCGGCCGTGGACCACCCGCGGCGAGGCGCAGGAGATCCGCCGCCGGGCGATCGCGGGTGACTGGCGCCATATCATCGTCGTCACCTTCACCCCGCATATCTCGCGGGCCCGCTTCATCGTCGACCGCTGTTTCGACGGCGAACTCACCCTGGTCGCCAGTCCCAGCCCCACCGGCCCGGCGTTCCGGGCGTGGATGTATGTGCGGCAGAGCGCCGGATACCTGAAGGCCTTCACCGAATCCGGCTGTTAGCCGGCCAACGCAGGAGCGAGTGTGATCACCGATTTCGGTCAGAGCGGCAGCGCCCAGGCACGGCTGCACGAACTGGTGCCCGGCGGGGCCCACACCTATGCCCGCGGCGCCGACCAGTACCCGGAGGGTATGGCGCCGGTCCTGGTGCGCGGGCACGGATGCCGGGTCACCGATTGCGACGGCAACGAATTCATCGAGTACGGCATGGGGTTGCGGTCGGTGACGCTCGGTCACGGCTACCGGCCGGTCGTCGACGCGGTGAGTGCCGCGATCGCCGACGGCGTCAACTTCTCCCGGCCCACCATGCTGGAACTGGCCGCCGCCGAAGACTTTCTCGCGCTGGTCCCGGGCGCGGACATGGTGAAATTCGCCAAGAACGGATCGGACACCACCACCGCCGCGGTACGGCTCGCCCGCGCCGTCACCGGCCGGACCACCGTCGCCGCCTGCGCGCAGCCGTTCTTCTCGGTCGACGACTGGTTCATCGGGACGACCGAGATGCCGGCCGGGATTCCCGCCCAGCCGACGGTCCGCTTCCCCTACGGCGATCTCCCTGCGCTGGAGCAGCTCCTGTCCGGCCGTGAGGTGGCATGCGTGATCATGGAGGCCGCGACCGCGCTACAGGAACCGCCACCCGGATACCTCACCGGCGTCCGCGAACTGTGCGACCGGTACGGGACTCTACTGGTCTTCGACGAGATGATCACGGGATTCCGCTGGTCCTCCGGCGGCGCGCAACGGGTCTACGGGGTGACGCCCGACCTCTCCTGCTGGGGCAAAGCGATGGGCAACGGATTCCCGATCGCCGCGCTCGCCGGGCGGCGCGAATACCTCGAGCTCGGCGGCCTGCGCACCGACGCCGCCCGGGTGTTCCTGCTGTCCACCACCCACGGCCCGGAATCCGGGTCCCTGGCGGCCTTCCGCGCGGTGGTGCACGCCTACGCGACCACCGACCCGATCGCCCGTATGGAGCGGGCCGGCCGCCGGCTGCGCGCCGGTTTCCAGGACATCACCGCCGAACTCGGGATCGCCGACCGCCTCCGCATCGCGGGCCGCCCGTCGTGCCTGCTGTTCCAGACCCTCGACCCGAAGGGCACGCCGTCGCAGGAATTCCGCACTCTGTTCCTGCAGGAACTGTTGCGCCGCAGCGTCCTCGGACAGTCCTTCGTTACCTCCGCCGCACATACGAACCGCGATATCGACCGGACGATCGAAGCCTGCCGTGGCGCCGCGGAGGTCTACCGGAAGGCCCTCGAACAGGGCACGGTACAAGGTCTGCTCGCCGGGCGACCAGTCGCTCCCGCCCTTCGCCCGTATGCCGCGCCGCGCCGGCTCCCGGAGGTCGTGCGGTGAACCCACCACTGACTCCACACCAGGCTGGGAAGGTCTGCCGTGAATCCACCGACGACCCCCACGCCGGGCCGCGGGGGTCGGACCATGAACACACCGCCGACTCCACACCGGTTCGAGGAGCTCCTGCCATGAACACACCGCCCACCGCGCGCCGCGTCGACGGACCGTCCGCGCTCCACGGCTCCGGGGCACGGATCGCGATCGTGCACGAACGGTTCACCGAATACGGTGGCTCTGAAGCGGTGGCCGGTGAGCTCGCCCGCACTTGGCCGCAGGCCCGGGTGTTCGCGCCGATCGTCGACCCCGCCGCCGCCCCGGAGTTCGCGTATCCACCGTGGGACACCATCACCGGAACCTGGCTCTCCCGCGCCTACACCGCTACCGGCCGACGCTCGCACGCCCCGCTGCTACCGCTCGTTCCGCGTGCCCTGCGGCGGCTGCCGCTGCGGGACCGATTCGACGCAGTGGTGGTGAGCCATCACGCCTTCGCGACCCAGGCGGTGTTCGCCACCGACGCACCGGTGATCGCCTACGTGCACAGCCCGGCCCGCTGGGCATGGGAACCCGCCTTCCGCGCTCAGGAGGCGAACAGTGCGGCCGGCCGCGCCGCCCTGACCGCACTCGGCACACTCGCCCGCCGCACCGAACTCGCCGCCGCACCGCAGCTCACCGCCGTGGTCGCGAATTCCCGCGCGGTCGCCGCCCGTGTCCGGAACTGGTGGGGCATACCGGCCACCGTGGTGACCCCACCGGTCCGGCTCGACCGCTTCACCCTCGGCCCCGCGGTGCCGCGCGAGGATTTCCTGCTCTTCGCCGGACGGCTCGTCCCGTACAAACGCGCCGACCTGGCCATTCGCATAGCTCAGCGCGCGGGAATGCGGCTGGTGATACTCGGCGGCGGCCGCGACCGGCGGCGGCTGGAAACGCTCGCCGGACCGGAAACCCATTTCCTGGGAGCCGCTTCCGACGCGGTGCTGGTCGATCTGTACCGCCGCTGCCGGGCCCTGCTCATGCCCGGTGTGGAGGATTTCGGCATCGTGCCGGTGGAAGCGATGGCATGCGGCGCTCCCGTGCTCGCGGTCGGCGCGGGCGGCGCCCTCGACACCGTTCAGCCGGGCCTCAGCGGTGCCCATATTCCCTTCGGCTCCGACGAGAACGTGATCACCGGCTTTGCCGCCGCCCTCCGCGATCCGGGCACCACCGACCTCGATCCCGCCCGGATCAGGTCCCATGCGCAATCCTTCGGCCCGGACATGTTCCGGGCTCGCATGGCGGACGTCGTCGCCGAGGTGCTGCACAACACGATCCCGTCGCCGGCGGCGAACGCCTGAGCACATTTACGACCGAACCCCCGCGCGATCACAGCTGCGCAACTGTTCGGGACGGCCCGGATGATCCCGGGGGGCCTTCAGTCGCAGATCGCCCCTTGCGATGCCGATCCCACCAGCCGCGCGTATTTTGCGAGTACCCCGCGGGTGTATCGCGCCGGCAGCGGCGCCCAGCCGTCGCCGCGGCGGGCGATTTCGGCGGGTTCGACCAGCAGATCGAGCGTGCCCGCGCCGACATCGAGACGGATGCGGTCACCGTCGCGCACGAAGGCGATCGGGCCCGCGTCCACCGCTTCCGGCGCCACATGCCCGACACAGAGGCCGGTGGTGCCGCCGGAGAAACGCCCGTCGGTCAGCAGCAGCACATCCTTGCCCAGCCCGGCGCCTTTGATGGCTCCGGTGATCGCCAGCATCTCCCGCATACCGGGGCCGCCCTTGGGGCCTTCGTAGCGGATCACCACCACATCGCCCGCAGAGATCGTGCCGTCCTCGAGCGCGTCCATGGCGGCCCGCTCGCGGTCGAAAACCCTTGCGGTCCCCTCGAATACATCCGATTCGAAGCCCGCCGATTTCACCACGGCACCGCCCGGTGCGAGCGAACCGTGCAGGATGGTGATCCCGCCGGTCGGGTGGATCGGCTCGGTCAGTGCCCGCACCACCTTGCCGTCCGGGTCCGGCGGCGCGATATCGGCCAGGTTCTCGGCGACGGTACGGCCCGTCACGGTGAGGCAGTCCCCGTGCAGCAGCCCGGCGTCCAGCAGCGCTTTCATCACCACCGGCACCCCGCCCACCCGGTCGATATCGGTCATCACGTGCCGGCCGAACGGTTTCACATCGGCCAGATGCGGGACCCGCCGGCCGACACGGGCGAAATCGTCCAGGCTCAACTCCACCCCGGCGTCGTGCGCGATCGCCAGCAGGTGCAGCACCGCGTTGGTGGATCCGCCGAAGGCCATCACCACCGCGATGGCGTTCTCGAACGCCTCCTTCGTGAGGATATCGGCGGTGGTGATGCCTCGCCGGATCAGTTCGATCACCGCCACCCCGCTGCGGCGGGCATAGCCGTCGCGCCGGCGGTCCGTGGCCGGCGGCGCCGCGCTGCCGGGCAGCGACATCCCGAGCGCCTCGGCGGCACTCGCCATCGTGTTCGCGGTGTACATCCCACCGCAGGCACCTTCGCCGGGACAGATGGCGCGTTCGATGGCGTCCACGTCTTCCCGGCTCATCAGCCCGCGGGCACACGCCCCCACCGCCTCGAACGCATCGATCACGGTGACCTCGCGTTCGCTGCCGTCGGAGAGTTTCGCGATACCCGGCAGGATCGACCCGGCGTAGAGGAACACGCTGGCCAGGTTCAGCCGGGCAGCCGCCATCAGCATGCCGGGCAGCGATTTATCGCAGCCGGCGAGCAGGACCGAGCCGTCGAGCCGTTCGGCCTGCATCACCGTTTCCACGCTGTCCGCGATCACCTCGCGGGACACGAGTGAGAAATGCATTCCCTCGTGGCCCATCGAGATCCCGTCGGACACCGAGATGGTGCCGAACTGCATGGGAAACCCGCCGGCCTCGAAAACACCGTCCTTACAGCCGCCGGCCAGCCGGTCCAGCGACAGGTTGCACGGTGTGATCTCGTTCCACGATGACGCGACACCGATCTGCGCCTTCGCCCAGTCGTTGTCGCCCATGCCGACGGCGCGCAACATCCCGCGCGCGGCCGTTTTCTCCAGGCCGTCGGTCACATCGCGGCTGCGTGGTTTCATATCGGGGGTAGCGAAATCTCCGGACACGGGTGCCATCGTCCTCTCCTCACGCCGGAATCGCGGGGTACCACGCCGGACAGCGTCGACGCCATGCGACTCGGTGAACCGGACTACCGAACCCCCCGACGCCAGCGCGGGCTGATCCGCCGCTGCCGGGCCCGCCCATCACCCGCGGCACCCAGGCGTTGATCCGGCAACGGCGGCACGAGACTCGCGTTCGCCGGCCGCAGGGCGTGGGTCGATGCGTGCCGCCGGACCGGCCGTGGCGAGCCTTGACCTCCAGCTCGCCGACACGAAGACGCCCGGTCCCGCGCCGACCCCGGACTATGGGGCGAGTGGACGCGGCCCGCACAGATGGTCGACCATGGGGCGATGTCGCTCAGTGCGTACGAGGCCGATCTGTTCGAAGGGTTCCGGGGCCGGTTGGAGGCGATCGCCTACCGGCTCCTCGGGTCGGCCGGTGATGCCGAGGATGCGGTGCAGGAGGCGTTCCTGCGCTGGCACGCGGCGGACCGCGAACGGATCGAGACACCCGAGGCGTGGCTGACGAAAGTGCTCACCAACCTCTGTCTCAATCAGCTGACCTCCGCCCGGGCCAGGCGGGAAACCTATGTGGGGCAGTGGCTTCCGGAACCCGTGCTGTCCGGTGACCCGATTCTCGGTCCGGCCGATACCGTCGAGCAACGCGAATCGGTCTCGCTCGCGATGCTTACGCTCCTGGAACGGCTGTCGCCGAAAGAGCGTGTGGTGTATGTGCTGCGCGAGGCATTCGAGTACCAGCATCGCGAGATCGCGGAGATCCTCGACCTCAGCGAGTCGAACTGCCAGCAGATCTACCGCCGCGCCAAACAGCATGTGGTCACCGAGCGATCCCGCCCTCGGGTCGATGCGGCGGCCGCGCAGGAGCTGGCCCGGGAATTCCTGGCCGCGGCCCTCAGCGGCGATACCGAACCGTTGATCCGGCTGCTCACCGGCGACGCGGTCTCCATCGCCGACGGCGGCGGCCGGGTCACCGCTCGCCGGAGTCCCGTTCTCGGCGGCTCCGCGGTCGCGCGGTACCTGCGTCATCTGTTCACACCGACCGCTGCAAAACGCGCCCTGATCGGCGACAACCCGGTCTTCTACAGCGTCGCCGTCAACGGCGGCCCGGCCCTGCTGGTCGAGGTCGGCGGGGAGGTCCTCGGCGTCTTCTGCCTCGAACCGGCTCCCGGCGGTGTCGGGGCGATTCGTATCCAGGTCAACCCCGAGAAGCTGGGGCGCGTCCGGCGACAGTGGGCGGCCACGGCACCCCATGACCCCCTCCCTGCCGAGTGGTGACCCGGCTCGTGAAATCCGCCCGTGGTTACCCGCGCGTAGGCTCAACCGGTGAAGCAACTGACGATCGGTGTCGTGGCGACCTCCCACAAGGAGGACGAGCATCGGCTCGCGATCCATCCGGCGCATTTCGACCGGATCGACCCGGGAATCCGCGCGAGTATCTTCCTCGAACACGGTTACGGTGAGCAATTCGGCTACTCGGACGAGCGGCTGGCGCCATTGGTCGCCGGACACCGGACGCGCGCGGAGCTGTTCGCCGGATGCGACGTCCTGCTGCTGCCCAAACCGCTGGCGGAAGACCTCGAGGCTCTGCACGCCGGGCAGGTGGTGTGGGGCTGGCCGCATTGCGTCCAGGACCCACAGCTCACGCAGCTGGCCATCGACCGGGGCCTGACGCTGATCGCCTGGGAGGCGATGAACCACTGGAACGCGGACGGTAGTTTCGGCCTGCACGTCTTCCACAAGAACAACGAACTGGCCGGTTATTGCTCGGTGATGCACGCGCTGCGACTGCGGGGTCTCACCGGTGACTACGGCCGGAGGTTGCGGGCCGCCGTCATCAGCTTCGGTGCCACGGCCCGGGGCGCCGTGCGCGCGCTGTCGGCACTCGGGATCAGCGATGTGACAGTCCTGACCCAGCGCAGCGTGTCGGCTGTCGCGTCGCCGTTCGCCTCGGTGCGGATGCAGAAATTTCAGCGCGATCCCCACAATCCCCGCCGCACCCTGGCGCTGAAAGCCCCGGAACCGGGACCGCTCGCCGAGATGCTGGCCCACTACGACGTGATCGTCAACTGCATGTTCCAGGACACCGAGAACCCACTCCTCTTCGTGCTGGACGAAGATCTCGGACTGTTTCCCCGCTCGACACTGTTCGTCGATGTCTCCTGCGACGCCGGCATGGGTTTCGAATGGGCTCGCCCGACCTCGTTCGCCGACCCCATGTTCACCGTCGGTGACGACCTGCACTACTACGGCGTCGACCACAGCCCGTCCTATCTGTGGAACTCGGCGACCTGGGAGAACTCCGAGGCACTGCTGGAGTATCTGCCGATCGTGGCGGGCGGGCCGGAGGCCTGGGACAGCAGCGAAACCGTCCGGCGCGCGATCGAGATCCGGGAGGGCCGTATCCAGAACCCGCGGATCCTCTCGTTCCAGGGGCGGGCCGAGACCCACCCGTATGCGGTCCGCTGAACGGCGAGGCCCGGGCTACATCCGGGAATGGACGGCGCCGATCCGCAGGAAGTCGAGTTTCTCCGCTTCCGGCGTCCCGGCCGGGGCCGTGTAGACGACAACCTTCAGATCGGCGCCCGGGACGGACAGCACGTCACAATCCAAGATCACGTCGCCGACCAGGGGCTGTGTCACGGTTTTCCGATCGTGGACATGTGCGACCACCGCACCGCTACGCCATAGTTCCGCGAACCGTGCACTGCCACTGCGGCACTCGCTGATGAGCCGCTGCAGCCCCGGGTCATCCGGATACAGGGCTTGCGCACCGCGCAGGTCGGCGACCAGTGCGGCCTGGACAGCGGGGTCGCCGCGTTCGGAGCGCACAGAAACCACCGGGTCACCGGACCCGCTCAGAAAGGTGAGACGAACGAGGTTGCGCTGTTCGGCGGGCACGGTGAGCGGGTCCCCGATCAGCGTCGCCCACAGCGGGGTCCACGTGATCAGGGTCCAATCGGCGCTGAAGACGCCGATCGGCAGGTCGCCGAGCCGGGCGACGAGTCGCTGGATACTGGGCGGGATATGCCGGGAGATCCGCCCCGGCGGCGGCGGTAGGAGCCCCGCGAGCCGATAGAGATGGTCGCGTTCCCCGGCCTCCAGCTGCAACGCCCGGGACAGTGCGGCGATCACTTGCTCGGACGGGTGGGTGGCCCGGCCCTGTTCCAGCCGCACGACGTAGTCGACGGACAGGCCGGCCAGTGCCGCCAGCTCCTCTCGCCGCAAGCCCCGCGCTCGACGCCCGGAGATGTCGGGCAGGCCCACATCGGCCGGTGCCAGGCGGTCACGCCAGCCGCGGAGGGCGACTCCGAGCTCCTTGGTTGTGGTCACCTGTCCAGTGTGAGCCATCGGCCCGCGACCAGGGTGGTACTGCGCGTACCACCGCCCGGCAGGGCACTGGTTGACCGGAGGCTGCCACGGGAAGCTCGAGTCATACCGCGCCGACCACGGTGCGGACGAGGCAGGGAACTCCCTGATTCCGGAAGGACCGATCGAACCATGAAGCACACACTCGTCATGACCGGCGCCGGTCGAGGGATCGGCCGCATCGCGGCCGAGCGCATCCTCCGAGCGGATCCGGATATCCACCTCGTGGTGGTCGCGCGGGCCGCGACCAGCGCCGCCCTGGCCGCGGACCTGAGTTCCGCCGGGCACGCGGTCACCCCCGTACCGGCCGACCTCACCTCCCTGGCAGACGTCCGTACCGCCGCCCGGCATATCGGCGAACTCCTCGATACCGACCGATTGCCGCCGCTGCGCGGTTTCGTCGGTAATGCGGGAATCCAGTACACCGACAATCTGACGGCCGGAGCCGAGGGCTACGAAGCGACCTTCACCGTCAACGTCCTGGCCAACCACCTGCTCGTGCGTCTGCTGCAGGATCGGTTCGCCGCTCCCGCGCGGATCGTGATCACCGTGAGCGATACGCATTTCGGCGACCTCCGGCACAACATGGGCATGGTCCCGGGACCTCGGTGGCAGAAGCCCCGGACGCTCGCGACACCCGGGGCGTTCGCCGATCCCACCACCGCCGCCGCGGGGCGCGCGGCCTACTCCACCAGTAAGCTCGCCGCCCTGTATCTGGTCCACGAGTACGCCCGCCGCCTCCCCGCCGGCCTCGACATCGTCTCCTACAACCCCGGTTTCGTACCGGGTACCGGACTGGCCCGGCACGCCGATCCGGTCTCCCGGTTCGCCATGCGCTACCTCATGCCGCTCCTGACGATCACACCGCTCGCCGTCGGCCGCACCACCGCCGGGCGCCGGCTCGCGGACCTCGCGCTGGGACGCATCGCCGCCACCACCGGCAGCTACGTCGACCGCGACCGTGAAGCCCGGTCCTCCGGCGAGTCCTACGATCCGGACCGCGAACGCGAACTGTGGACCGCGGCCGAGGAACTCTGCGGCTTGTGAAGCCTGCCGCTTTCCGGTTCTCCGGTAGCAGCACGGCGGGGCAGGGCTTCCGGCGCCGAGTCCAGCAGCGCGCACCCCCATGTCCGGCGCCCAATATCCCGGTTCGACGTGACTATGCTTGCCTTCGTCCGCGCACACCCTGATCGTCGTCGAACCCACTCCCTCCTAGATCACGCTCACCTGGGAACGATTCGACGAAGACCTCGATCGAGTCCGTGAGGAGAGCCATGATCTTCCGTCCGGCGGCCGCCGTGCCGGCGTTTGCCTGTGCCCTGATGGTCACGGCTCCGGCGGTCGGGCACGCCGAGCCACCCGTCGCCGGCCGGTACGTCGCGATGGGCAGCTCCTACGCCGCGGGGCCCGGAATCGAACCGGTACAGGGTGCAGGATGCGCCCGGTCGGACCGGAACTACGCGCATCAGGTCGCCGACGCCACCGGTTTCACCCTCACGGACGTGACCTGCTCGGGTGCCACCACCGCGAATCTGCTGTCCGAACCCCGGCAGATATCCGGCGGCGGAACTGCCGCGCCGCAGATCGACGCCGTCACCGAGGACACCGGACTGGTCACGATCACCATCGGTGGCAACGATCTCGGGCTCATCGGCGGAATGCTCGCGAGCAGTTGCGGCAGTATCGCCGGTCGTGCTCTGCCGGCGGCACCGCCGGACGAGGTCACCGGGCAACTGAACACCTTGTGCGGGCGCGCCGCCACCACAGAACCCAGCTCCGCCGACATCGAGCGGGTCACGCAGGCGCTGACCGATATCGTTCGCGCGGTGCAGGACAAAGCGCCCGGCGCGACCGTCCTGCTGGTCGAATACCTGCCGGTCCTCGCACCCGCCGCGCACACCTGTCCGGAAGCCCCGCTGGCTCCGGAGGACGCGACCGCCACCCGGCGCACCTACGATGCGCTGATCGCCGCGACGCGCCGGGCGGCAGCGGACACGGGGGTCGACTCGCTCGCGGTCCCCGGGGCCGATACGCACACCGCCTGCTCTCCCGGCCCGTGGGTCAACGGGTTGATCGCGCCCGCACCGGGCGCGGCTCTCCCCGATCTGATGTCGGCGGTGGGTTCCTCCTACCATCCGAACCTCGCCGGAATGAGCGCCGTCGCCCAGCAGGTCACTGCCGCGGTCCGGCGCTGAGCACAGCCGCCGTCAGCACAACCCGGCGCCCGCCCCTCACTATCGCGAAGCGCCGATCACCGCGCCCAGGACCTCCCGGGGCCCGGGCAGGCCGGCGATCTCACCGGCCACCTTCGTGGCTGTGTTCCGGTAGGAGTCGTCGTCCAGGAGGGCCGACAGGGCTTCGGTGATCTCGCCGGACTCTCCTACGGTGCGGGCCACCCCGCCGGCGGTAGCCCGGGCCGCCGTGATCTCCTGATCCGCCCCCTGCGGCCACAGGATCATCGGGATGCCGTGCACGAGTGCGGACAGTACGGTGCCCGAACCGCCCGCGCCGATCACGATATCGGTATCGCCGAGAAGTTCCGCGAGGGGCGTGAACGGGACATAGCGAACCGCTGCTCCCCCACTGTGCTCGACCGGCTCCCGGTGCGTGTTCTCGGGCGAATCGTTCTCGTCGTGAATCGAGAGTCCCTCGGTCACCACGAGGTCCACCTCGTGCCCGCGCACCGCGTCGACGACCGCGTCCAGCAGGTGCGGCTCGGAGAAGATCGTCCCGAGCGTGACGAGCACGCGGGGGCGACCGGACGGCGGCGGGTCGAGCCGCAGGGTGGCATCGCCGGGGCGCCGGTGGGCCTGGGCGCGGATGGGCAGCCCCGGGAACGGGGAAGTCCAGCCGGGATCCCGCAGCAGGGCCGGGCAGGGGTCGATATAGCTGCGTGCCGGGGCGGGGGTCAGTCCGCGGTCGGTGTAGCGGGCGGCCGCGACGCGGGTTATCTCGCCGGTGATCCCCGCGGGCAGTCCGGGACCGAGTCCGACCTGATGCCAAGGGATCTCGAGTGCCGCGGCCAGTAACGGACCGACCGTGTCGAACGCGTCCGCGACGACGATATCGGGCTGCCACTGCCGGACGAGAGGCATTGCGGCATCGGCGGTCCGGTCGAGGCGGGTGCCGCCGAAGATTTCGCCGATGGTGGCCGGGGTCGGCTGGAACACATTCGCGCCGGTGCGCTGCGCGGTTTCCTCACTGAAGGCCAGGGGCATGGGCCCGGCCGGGAGATGGTCCACGCCGGGCGGCAATTCGGTCGTGATCAGTTCGCCGACGCCCGCGCTGGTCAGCAAGCCGGCGGCGTGCCCGCCGGCGAATGCGGCGTCGATCAGTGGGGCGAGCGGCAGCAGGTGCCCGTAGGCGGGTACGCCGCTGAAGAGAACGCGCACGACAGATAACGCCTTGTGAGGCAGAATGTTCGGACATTCCCCACAGTAAGGCCGCCGCCGGGTTCGGGTCCGGGAAGACAGGTGCGGCGATCATCGCCGTCCTCGGTCACCATGATTCGATGATCGGGGCATTGTGCTCAGCGAGCCGCCACTCCGCCGTGATTCGGCCCAGCCTGGACTGCGCGGCGATTCCGCAGACGGCCGCGACCTTGTCGCCGCGGAGCTCCAGGACCACCACGCCCACCACGCGGTCCGCGGTCGCCGCGATCATGGCCGGGGAGCCGTTGACCAGCCCGACGTGGATGGAGAGTTCACCGCCGACCATTCGCCGTTTGGCGGGCGTCGGTTTGAAGCCCGCGCGCAAGGTGGTCGCGATCCGGCGGGGTGTCGTCAGAACCTGTAGTTTCGCGGCCAGACCGGCGCCGTCGGAGATCGCGGTGGCGTCATCGGTCAACAGGGCCACGAGGTGCTCGGTCCGCCCCGAGGAGGCGGCGGCGACAAAGGCCTCCACGATCCGGCGGGCCGAGGCACGGTCGGCGGCGCCCGCGTGGCGTCCGGCGGAGATCCGCTGCCGGGCCCGGTGCGTATGCTGCTGGCTCGCGGATTCGGTGATGTCGAGTATTTCGCCGATCTCGGCGTGGGTGTAGGAAAAGGCTTCGCGCAGTACGTAAACGGCCCGTTCGACCGGGGACAGCTGCTCCATCAGCCGCAGCACAGCCAGGGTCACCGATTCGCGTTGTTCGACGGTATCGGCCGGGCCGAGCATGGGGTCGCCGTCCAGTAGCGGTTCGGGTAGCCAGGCGCCGGCCGCGCGTTCGTGCCGGGCGCGGGCCGAGCGCAGCCGGTCGAGCGACAGATTGGTCACCACCTTGGTCAGCCATGCTTCGGGGACGTCGATCCGGTCCCGGTCGGCGGCCTGCCAGCGCAGGAACGCGTCCTGGACGACATCCTCGGCGTCGGCGGCCGAGCCGAGCAGCCGGTACGCCAGCGAGGCCAGCCGCGGTCGGCCGGCCTCGAAGCGTTCCACGGTGGCGGTGTCCACGGTCGTCACTTTAGGCCGCGACCGCCTCGCCACTCCGGTCCGGCACACCTGTCAGATGAAGCCTTCGGGTGGGCAGGCCGTACGTCGGATGGCGCAGGCTCCACGGACCCGCCGCCAGAATGGCGGCCTTCACACCCGCGGCCGGACGGCCCCGCAGGGCCCCGGATCGTGACCGCTCGTCACTGTCGACCAGCTGGAAGATCGCGTCCTTGCGGCCCAGGCTGATGTGGTTACCGACGTAGGACAGCGCGGTGCGCGCGACCGGGCGGCCGGTGAGATCGCCGATGATCGCGGCCACGGCCTGCTTGGCGGTGAATCCCGCCGAAGCGCAGGACATAGGCAGCGGCCGGCCGCTGTCACCGATCACGAAGGCACTGTCACCGGCGGCATAGACCTCCGGATGCGAGACCGACCGCATCATCCGGTCCACCCTGATCCGGCCGTTCTCCTGCACCGCGAGACCGCTCGCGGCGGCCACCGGGTGCACAGCGAAACCGGCCGCCCAGACGGTGGCGTCCGCGGTGAACACGGTGCCGTCGGCCGCGACCGCGCTCCTGGCCTCCACTCGTTCGACAGTGGTGTCCTCGTGCACCGCGATCCCGAACCGGTCGAATGCCTGCCGCAGGTGCCGCCGAGCCACCGGCCCCAGCCACCCACCCAGCTCACCGCTGGTGGCGAGGGTGACCCGCAAGCCCGGCCGGGATTCGGCGAGTTCGGTCGCGGCCTCGATGGCGGTGAGATTTCCGCCGACAACGAGCACGGTCCCGTCCCCCGCGAGATCGTCCAGCCGCCGGCGCAGCCGCAGCGCCGACGGCCGTCCGGCGACGTGGAAGGCGTGTTCGGCGACGCCGGGCACCTCATGCTCGGCGGCGGTACTGCCGAGGGCGTAGAGGAGGGTGTCGTATTCGAGCCGGTCGATACCGTCCTCACCGGTAACCGTGACGATCCGGTCGCGCGGGTCGACGGCGTCGACGTGCGCGATACGCAGCCGGATGCCCGTACCCGCGAACAGCTCCGCCAGCTCGTGCCGGCGCATCTCATGGCCCGCCGCGAGCTGGTGCAGGCGCATCCGCTCGACGAAGTCGGGCTCCGCGTTCACGACGGTAATCTCGACCTCGCTCCGATACAGGCGGCGAGCAAGAATTCCGGCGGCGTAGGCCCCGGCGTATCCGGCCCCGAGGACCATGATGCGGTGCTTCATAACAGTGCTCCTGTCTGGTTCGCGTACCCCTTGAACGGGATGGCGACGGGATCCCTGACAGGAATCAATGGTGACGTGGATCACTTCCGTCGCGTGCGCCACGGAGCTGGACGGGCGTGACCGCTGTGGGCACTCACGCGCCGCGGCCGATCGGGATGCGCGATCGGCCGCGGCAGACGCGCATCCATCGGCAGTAATTTCAGCGCCGGAAAACCCGCCGCGCCCACGCGCGCAGCCGTGCGCCGCGGGATTCCGGTTCGGATGTCTCGGCGGTCTCCGCGGCCACCACTGCCTGGGCGAACCGAGCGTGTAACTGCTCGCGTACCTCATCCGGTGTATAGGCCCGGCGGCGCCGTTCGGCACGCACCACCACCACACCGGTGGCCACCACACCGGCCGCTCCGGCCAAACCCAGCACCTTCCACCACGTCATACCGCATAGGCTACTTGTATGGCGGGTACGGACATCGATCTCGATCGGGCTGTCGAGATCACCAGAACCGGCGATATCTGGCTGTTCCGTGGACATTCCACGGCCGACCGGATGATCCGGATGACCACCAACAGCCCGGTCAACCATGTCGGCATGGCCGTGACGATCGATGATCTCCCGCCGCTGATCTGGCACGCGGAACTCGGCCGGTCGCTACCGGATATGTGGTCGGGCACCGCACACCGCGGCGCCCAGTTGCACAATCTGCGCGACGCAGTGCTGGTGTGGGCCAACCGCTACGGCCAGCAGGCGTGGTTCCGTCAGCTCGATCCATCCGCCACTCGCGAGATGGAGGACGGTGTCCTGCGCACGGTCGCCCGGCTCGACGGCACCCCGTTCCCGTCCACGGCCGCCCTGACCGCGCGCTGGTTCCGCGGCCGGATCCAGCTGCCGCGCCGCAAGTCCCGCCGTCCCGCCGCCCGCGAAGTCGAGAACGCCTACTGCGCGGAGATCGTGGCCGCAACCTATCAGGAAATGGGCTTGCTACCGGAGAAGCGCAGCCCCGACTGGTACGACCCCGGCCGCTTCTGGAGCGGGGACCACCTGCAGCTCACCGGCGGTCACGCACTCGGCGGCGAGGTCGCGGTGCGCGTACCGTCCGAAACAGTCGGCTGACCGCTCCGTCCCGCTACTGCCGGGGCCAGAACACCGCCCACACAAGGACTCCCAGCGGCAGGCCGACCGCCACCGCCAGGCCGAACACGATCACCGCCGATCCGGATCGATCACGGGCCAGCGATACCCGAGCGGGTAGACGCTCATCGGCGTCACGAGGGCGGCGATATCGGTAATGGTGTGCCGTACCGCGTCGGCATGCTCGAACGAGGGAACCACGACCGCCGCCACGTCGTGCTCCATCACCGCACCGCACAGGATGAGCGCGGTAGCCAGCGGCCCGGTATCGAGCCGGGCAGTCCACACGATCCGGTAACCGTGCTGCTGGGCTACCCGATGGATATCCACCCCGTCGCCGTACATATCTCGCCGGATCAATCCGAGTGCCTTCGGCACTCGCCGTCCATCTTTCCCCTTTGGATCGAAGACGCTGGAAGCACCCGGAACCGGGGCCTGAACCGCACCACCCAGCAACGATGCTCCTCGACCGTGCCGGATGTCCCACCGGCACAGGACAGCTGCCGCGGGCTTTCCCGGTTCCGGGTGCGGGCCTAGTAGACACTCGTAACTTGCTGGTGGACAGTTCCTTTGGATGCTCCGTTCAAGTTCGCCCGTTTCGCCAGCAAACCGTCCGCGACGGGTGCACAATGCACCCAGCACTACCGATCAGGGCAATCCGATACCAGCGATCAGGCCACCCGGGAGCAGAACTGGGTGCCACCCACCGACTGACCGCAACCGCAAACGGTTAACCGTCTCGACCAGCACCCGACCGGCACGGTTCGGGTGCGGGTGTCCGCTCATCGCCCGGACTCGAACACACCTGCTCTGCAGGGCATCGTGGTGCTCACGTGTCGGTACCGCGATGGATGATCACCGGGGCGTGAGCGTGGTGGAGCAAGCTCTGGCTGGTGGAGCCGAGGAGGGCTCCGCGGATCCGGCCCCAGCCTTTGCTGCCGACGACCGCCATCTGCGCGTCGGTGAGGGCATCGAGGAGTTGGCGGGGTGCCGATCCGCGCCGGGACCGTTCCTCCACGGCGACGTCGGGGTATTCGCGCCGGTAGGGCGCGATGATCTTGGCGAGGTCATCGGCTTCGGCGCGTGCGATGGCTTCCCAGTCGATGGCCATGGCCGCCGGGCCCAGTAGGTGCAGGGAGGTCGGGTCGGAAGCGAGGACCGCGGTGTGGTCGCTCCATACTCGTACGGCAGTGACCCGGACCGAGAACATCTGTGCCCATTCGAATGCGAGCCGGGTCGCGGGCGTCGAGAACGGGCTGCCTTCGGCGCCCACGACGATGGGGCGGTCGTCGACGGAGACCTTCGCCGGGTCGCCGCGCCATACCGCGACCGGGCACTGCGCCTGGTTGGCGACCCGCAGCGCCGTGGACCCCAGTAACCACCGTTCGACCGATCCGGCGCCGGTCGCGCCCAGCACGATCATCTCGGCACCTGCTGCCGCTTCCAGCAGACCTGTCGCGGGTGACTGGTCCGACGATGCGATCGGTACGAGGCGAGTATCGGTCGAGTAGTCGCGCAGCGCTGCTTCGGCCTCGGCCAGCACCTCGTCGCGGCGTGCGTTGTACAGCTGCGACAACGTGGTGTAGTCGAACCCCGCCTTGGGCACCGGGGCGGGCGCGGAGTGCACCAGGTGCAGCGGCAGCGCGAGCGCGTCCGCGAACACCGACGCCCACTTCGCCGCCGCCAAGGCGGTCTCGGATCCGTCGATACCGGCCACGATGTAGCGCTGTGAAGGGGTGGACTGCATGCCTTTCACCTTTCGGGAGTGGCAGTGCTGGGGCAGATGACGAGGGGCCGGTGGGCGCGGTGCAGCAGGTTCTGGCTGGTCGATCCGAGCAGTGCGCCGTGGAAACGGCCCCGGCCCCGGCTGCCCACGATCGCCATCTGGGCGTCGTCGAGGGCATGCAGCAGTTCCCGGCCCGCCGACCCGCGACGCGACCGCAGCCGCACGGACACATCGGGGCATGCCTCGCGGTAGGGCGCGCCGAGTTCGGCAGCGAGTGCGGCTGCCCAACGGGCGGCCGCCAGTGAGGTGTCGGATCCGTCGATACCCGCCACTATCGGGGTGCCCGAGTGCGTGTACCGCATCTGTTTCCGCCTTCCGGTGCCGCGCGGCCGTGATACGCCCCTGGCGGCTACCCGGTCACCGGCCGCCGAACCACACGGCGCGATCACAGTGTGGAAACGGGCAGGACACCACGCAAGTTCGGCGTCCGGCGGACACTCAGTGATCCGCGAACTGCCAGCTCAGGGCCGCTACCGCGACCGGCGCGTGGGTGCTGTTTCGGGTGTTGCCGGGTGGGTGGGCTCGCGTCTATGCCGGCGCCGCTACGATTCCGCGTACCACGCCGAACTGCACTGGTGGACCGGCCACGTCATCGGCGGCACCGCGTACCACGGACCTCGCTGGTCTCCCCGGCCGGGTCGAAATCGGTTGATCGGCGGCGAGCGCCGGCCCCAGATCCTGGCCCGGGTAGGCGGACCACCACCCCCGGACCGGCCACCGCAACGCACGCCACGACTACCGCTCGCCGACATCCTGTCCATCGGGGAATCACCGGCCACATAATCCGCCCACAGGCGCCAGCGTCCTTGTCATGCGTTTCGGATCGACACACGGGTTCTCCGGAAGAGTCGGCTATCATGAATACAGCGTTTTCCATCTCGGCACCTGTGACTACTGCTCGAGCGACACCGGCAGCACTTTCAATCGACTCGAGAAGGAAGCTCTTCGATGGCTCCCATAGTGACGTGTCGCCCCACTTGGCGGATCATCACTCCACTGATCGCGGTCTCAGCGTTCGGGCTGGTCGCCTGTAACAACACTCAGGAGTCCAGCGACGTTCCGGGGACACCCCCACCGGTATGGACCGAGAATCCAGCGGGAAACACCACGTCGGCCACCACTGGAGCGCCAGGGCAGACCCGCGAGGGCTCAGCCCAGGTCGAGTTGAAAGATCCCACCGGAAGGCAGGTCGGCACCGCCCATTTCGCCACTGTCGGGGGCAAGGTGCGGCTCACTGTCGAAGCGCAGGGTCTGAGCCCGGGCTTCCACGGCCTGCACATCCATCAGTACGGCAAATGCGAGCCCAACTCCACCGCGCCCTCCGGGGGTCCGCCCGGTCACTTCCTCTCCGCCGGCGGCCACCTGCATCTCGACGGGCCGGAACAGCATCCGGCCGCCGGAGACATGACCGCACTGCAAGTGGGCAAGGACGGCACCGGAAGGCTGGTCACGATCAACGACTCGGTCACAATGGACCAGATCACGGGCAAAGCCCTGATCCTGCATGCCGGCCCGGACAACTTCGCCAACATCCCCACCCGATACCAGACCGATGGCGTACCCGGCCCAGACGCGGAAACCCTGAGCACCGGGGACTCGGGTCCGCGGATCGCCTGCGCCGTCATCAGCTAGTGCCTGGGCCGGATAGGTTGCTGCGGTACACGGTGGTTCCTACAGGGTGGCAAGCAGGCGGGCACCGTTCTTCTCTACACAGGTCCGTCGACCGAGGTCGCATGGCGGTAACGATCGCCAGTGAGTGGGTGAGGGGCTGTTAGATTGGCAGTGATGCGCTTTCGGCATGCCGTTCGACGACCGTTCGAGTTGGAGAGGCAAGGCGATGAAAGCATTCGTCATGAAGGAAATCGGGTCGGTGGGTTTCATGGAGAAACCTGTGCCCGAGCCGGGTCCGGCGGATGTGATTGTCCGGACTACTACCGCGCTTATCTGTACATCTGATACCCATACGGTCCGGGGTGGTATCGGTCCGCGGGAAAATCTGACATTGGGCCATGAGGCAGTCGGAATCGTTCACACGGTCGGCAGCGACGTCGCCTGTCTCCGGCCGGGCGATCGTGTCCTCTCCGGGGCGATCACCCCCGATTGGGGTGATCCGGCGTCGCAGAACGGGTTTCCGTCGCAGTCGGGAGGTCCGCTCGGGGGTTTCAAGTTCGCGAACTCCAAAGATGGTGTTTTCGCTGAGTATTTTCATGTCAACGATGCGGATGCGAATCTGGCTGTCATCCCGGATGATGTCGCGGATGAGGCGGCAGTGCATTGCGCCGATATGTTGTCGACCGGGTTCATGGGTGCGGAGAAGGGAAATATCCCGATCGGCGGTACCGTGGCGATCTTGGCGCAAGGCCCAGTGGGATTGATGGCGACGGCCGGAGCGCGGTTACGTGGAGCGGGCCTGGTCGTCGGCGTGGAGTCGGTAGCACAGCGGCAAGCGCTGGCGCGCCGTTACGGTGCGGACGAGGTCGTCGATTTCACGAGTGTGGACGTTGTCGAGCGGATACTCGAGCTGACCGGCGGTGAAGGTGTCGATACGGCGATCGAAGCGCTCGGTGCCGATATCACGTTCCAGACGGCTGTGAAGATCACCAAGCCGGGTGGCACGGTGTCTGTGGTGGGGTATTTCGGTGACGGCGAATTCGTGCGGATTCCCCGGGTGGAATGGGGGGTCGGGATGGCGGACAAGACGATCAATACCGGATTGTGTCCCGGCGGGCGCTTGCGGATGCAACGCCTACTTCGCCTCCTGCGGGCCGGTCGGGTGGATCCGACTCCGATGACGACACATACGTTCGCGTTCGACGATATGGAACGGGCATTCGAGGTGTCGGACAAAAAGCTCGAAGACGTGGTGAAGGTACTGATCCGATTCGAGTGAACCCGCCGCCGCTTACGCTGTGGAGGAGGTGTGATGCACGATCTCGATCCGCCGTTTCGGCCGATACGCCGCGTAGACGGTTACCTGCCCCTGGAAGATTACGGACTGATCGGAGATGGCGCGACGGCTGCCCTGGTCGGTGTCGATGGATCGATTCCCTGGCTGTGCATTCCACGGTTCGACGCCGAACCGCTGTTCTGCGGACTGCTCGACCATGCGCGGGGCGGGTCGTTCACCCTCGCGCCGGCGGAACTACGTGAGGGTCGTCAACGCTATCTACCGGACACCGGGGTGCTGGAAACCGAGCTGCGCTGCGCCGGCGGCGTCGTCCGGTTGACCGATGCGATGGTCCTGCGTTCAGGTGCCGACCTCGGCGAGGACGCCGCCGCCGGCAGAGCGGAACTCGTTCGCAGCGCCCTGGTCATCGAAGGCCGGGTACGTTTGGCCGTCGAAGTGCTGCCCAGGGGCGGTGCCGAGGCACGGCCGGTGTTGAGCGGCCTGGAGATCCGCCCGAGTACCCAGCCGCGTCTCCGGTTGCATCTGCGGAGCAACCGGCCGATTTCCGGGCTGCACACCACGTTCGACCTGGCCCAGGGTGAGCAGTTGGACCTGGGATTGTCCTGGGGACGGTTTCACCGGCATCATCGATTCGATTCCGGCTCGATGCTCCGCGACACCGCGAATGCCTGGCGGTCGTGGCTGGAGGGCTGCAGTTACGCGGGCCCGCAGCAGCAACTCGTCCGGCGCGCCGCGATCTCGCTCAAGATGTGCGATCACTGGGCCGGCGGGGCGGTGATTGCCGCACCGACGTCGTCGATCCCGGCGCCGATCGGCGGGGTCCGCAACTGGGACTATCGGTATGTCTGGATCCGGGACGCCGCCTTTTCCGTCTTCGCCTTCCGCCGCCTCGGCTTTCACGACGAGGCGGACGCGTTCCTCGGCTGGGTCCTCGACGCCGTCGAACGCGGAGACCGGCCGCGCATCATGTACGACCTCGACGGCGAGCCGGTACCGGACGAGGTATCGGATGCCGGTCTCGAAGGCTACCGCCGTTCGGCACCGGTCCGGTGGGGCAACGGCGCCGCCGACCAACGCCAGCACGACCTCTACGGCGAAATCCTCGACTGTGCCGACCAATGGCTGCGGGCAGGTGGCGAGCTGCAGCCTGTTCTCTGGGCCGGACTGGCCGGTTTGGCGGATATGGCCGGCCGCGCGTGGGAGCAGCCCGATCAAGGGATCTGGGAGGTCCGCAGCGAGGGGCGCGCGTTCACCTACAGTGCGGCGCTGTGCCAGGTCGCGCTGGACCGGGCCGCGTCGATCGGCGAGCGCTTCCGGCTACCCGGGCCTATCGGCACGTGGCGCGCCACCGCCGCGCACATCCGCGAGTCCATCCTGGAACGAGCGTGGAACGAGCGAACCCGGACGTTGAGTGCTCATCTCGACGGAGGTTCCGCGCTGGATGCCAGCCTGCTCGCACTGCCGCTGCGCCATGTCGTCCCCGCCGGCCATCCGCGCATGGTGGCGACGACGGCGGCGATCGCCGAGCGCCTGGACGCCGGCGGGGGACTGCTCTACCGGTACCTGCACGACGAATCACCCGACGGCCTGTCCGGCGATGAGGGCGCCTTCGTCCTGTGCAGTTTCTGGCTGATCGATAATCTGACCCTGCAGGGCCGTATCGAGGAGGCCGAGCAGCTCTACGACTCCCTGTGCGCCCGCGCCAGCCCCCTGGGTCTGTTCTCCGAACAGATCGACCCTTCCACCGGCGCGTTCATAGGCAACTTCCCGCAGGCGTTCAGCCATATCGGCGTCATCGCCAGTGGCGTGAACCTCGCACGTGCAAAGGCGGCCACACGATGATCCGACGACTTGTCATCTTCGGCGGCACAGGTGACCTAGCCGGACGTTATCTTCTGCCGGGGCTGGCCGCTCTCCACGAAACCGGCCGTCTGACCCCGGATTTCGAGGTCGTCTGCGCCGACCGGAAGGGCCGGGACAACGAACAGTTCCGCGCATGGGCCGCGACCCAGCTGGACCAGCACGCCCCGGACATCTCGGGAGACACCCGGCAGGCGATACTCACGGCTGCGCGATACCGGCAGGCCGATATACAGGACCCGGGGCAGGTAGCGGAGACGATCGCCGGTGCGGGACCGGTGGCCGTCTACCTGGCACTGCCGCCGGCGTTGTTCCCCACTGCGATCCGGACACTGCACGCCGCCCAGCTCCCGGCCGGCAGTCGGCTGGTGCTCGAGAAACCGTTCGGGGAGGATCTCGCCAGCGCGGAAACCCTCAACCGGCTGCTGGCGGATCTCGTTCCCGAACAGGCCGTTTTCCGGGTGGACCATTTCCTGGCCATGACGACTGTGCAGAACCTGCTCGGGAGCCGGTTGGCCAACCGGGTACTCGAATCGCTCTGGAACAGCGCGCATATCGCCGAAGTCGAGATCATCTGGGACGAGACCCTCACCCTCGAGGACCGCGCTGGGTATTACGACGGTGTCGGCGCGCTCGAGGACATGGTGCAGAACCATCTTCTGCAACTGCTCTGCCTGGTGGCCATGGAACCACCGATCACTCTGTCCGAACGCGATCTGCGCGATCGTAAGGTCGATGTACTGAGGTCGATCCGTACCCTGACCGACGACGACATACCGCACCGCACCCGCCGAGCCCGATACAGCGCCGGCGTGATCGGTGACCGCCACGTCCCCTCCTATATCGAGGAGCCCGGGGTGGATCCGCAACGGCGCACCGAAACCTTCACCGAGGTCCACTTGCGGATCGACAACTGGCGCTGGGCCGGTACGAACTTCGTGCTACGCACCGGCAAAGCCCTCGCCGCCGACCGCAAAGAAGTCGCCATCCACTTCCGTCCGGTCCCCCATATGCCCTTCGGCCACCACGGTACGACAGCACCGAATGTCCTACGGTTCGGACTCGACCCCGAAAACCTCACCCTCGCCCTCACGACCATCGGCGCTGCCGTCGATACGCTGGTCCCGGTCACCATGACCGCACCGATCCAACCGCCCGACCTGCCCGCCTATGGACGACTCCTGCTCGACGTCCTGCTCGGAAATCCGGCCCTGTCCATCCGCGGGGACGAGGCGGAAGAGGCATGGCGAGTGGTCACCCCGATCATTTCGGCCTGGTCACAAGACCTGATACCGCTCGACGACTACCCCGCCGGCTCACTGGGCCCCGCGGACGGCGACCGCGGCTGATGGACAGCTCCGGAGCCGCGAATGCGTGAGATGCCAGTAATGACCGCTGCGCTCGTCGTGCTGCTGGTGTGGGTCCGGATTGTCACACCGCTGCTCAGGCTGCGCCGCCCTTGGCGTGTCGATCGCATCACCCCCGAACTCGGCGACGCGCACACCGTGAGCTTGGCCCCGGAAGGGCACCCCGGCTTCGTTTTCCAGCCGCCGTGCACGACGCCCTCACCGCGGTCGGTGTCCCCGCCGAATATATCCACACCGAACGCCTCCACTTCGGGTGAAGGGAGCCCTGATGCGACATATCTACACCACCCGCGCCGTCATCGCGATCACCCTCATCTCGTTGGCTGCGTCAGCATGGTTCGCTGTTGCCACCGGCTGACAATCGATGACCGGGTTATCAGCACAGCATCGTGGTTGCTTTCCGCGGCTTCTCTCCGACTCGCCGATGCTCTGACCTGCTACAAGAAGCGCCCCGCGTAAGACATCCTCTTACATTATGTCGCCGACGAAGCACTCTGCGGGGGAGCTACGCAGTCAGGCATGGTGGGACAACGCGGGAAACCGGGAGATGACGGCTCTGTATCTCGAGCGGTTCCTGAACTACGGCCTCACGCGGACCGAACTCCAGTCGGGCCGGCCGATCATCGGAATCGCGCAGACAGGTAACGATCTGGTTCCCTGTAATCGGCACCATCTCGCGCTCGCCGACCGGATCAAGGACGGGGTCCGCGATGGTGGCGGCATTCCGTTCGAATTCCCCGTCCATCCGTTGCAGGAGACCGGAAAGCGCCCCACTGCGGCGCTGGACCGCAATCTCGCCTATCTCGGACTGGTCGAGGTGCTCTACGGATATCCACTCGACGGAGTGGTCTTGACGACGGGCTGCGACAAGACCACGCCTGCCTGCCTGACCGCGGCGGCGACGGTGAATATCCCGGCGATCGTCCTGTCCGGTGGACCTATGCTCAACGGCTATCATAAGGGCATGCGGACCGGGTCGGGTCTGGTGATCTGGCAGTCGAAGCGGCTGCTGGCGGCCGGGGAGATCGACTACGAGGAGTACATGGCGCGGGTGAGCGCCTCCGCGCCCAGCATCGGGCATTGCAACACCATGGGTACCGCGCTGTCGATGAACAGCCTGGCCGAGGCCCTGGGGATGTCCTTGCCCGGTTGCGCGGCGATACCGGCCCCTTACAACGAGCGGGGGCAGATGGCCTACGCCACCGGCTTGCGGGCGGTGGCCATGGTCCGCGAGGACCTGACTCCCCGCAAGATCATGACCCCGCAGGCCTTCGAGAACTCGATCGTTGTCGCCTCGGCGATCGCGGCGTCGACCAACGCGCCGATCCATATCAATGCCATCGCACGTCATGTCGGGGTGGACCTGACCAATCAGGACTGGCAGCGCGTCGGACGCGATATTCCGGTGCTGGTGAACCTCGCTCCCGCCGGCGAATTCCTCGGTGAGGATTTCTACCGCGCCGGCGGTGTCCCCGCGGTCATGCGATCGCTGCTGGAAGCGGGACACCTGCACGGTGACGCCGCCACCGTCTCGGGACGAACCGTGGCCGAGAACCTCGAGGATGCGCCGCCCGCCGACCCGGTGGTCGTTCGCCCCGTGCACGACCCGGTCACCGCCCACGGCGGGCTACTCGTCATGTCCGGGAACCTGTTCGATTCCGCGATCATGAAAACCTCGGTGATCACCGATGACTTCCGGGCCCGTGGCCTGCCGCGCCCCGACGGTTCGTCGGCGTTCGACTTGCGCGCCGTCGTCTTCGAGGGGCCCGAGGACTACCACGCGCGCATCGGAGATCCCGAGCTGGGCGTCGACCAGGACTGCCTCCTCGTCATCCGCTACACCGGGCCCGTCGGGTATCCGGGCTCCGCCGAGGTCGTGAACATGGAGCTGCCCGCCACCCTGGTCCAACAGGGCATCGCCGCGCTGCCCACACTCGGCGACGGCAGGCAGAGCGGAACCTCGGACGCACCGTCCATCCTCAATGCCAGCCCCGAGGCCGCGGCAGGTGGGAATCTGGCCATCCTGCGCACCGGTGATCTGATCCGTATCGACCTGGACAACGCGCATGTGGATGTCCTCCTGACAGAGGAGGAGATCGCTGCCCGGTGGGCCGACTACACACCACCGGCACTGGAGCACCAGACGCCGTGGCAGGAGATCTACCGTTCCACGGTCGGCCAGCTGGACAGCGGCGGCTGCCTGGAACTCGCCGTGTCGTACCAGGACATCGTCCATACCAAGGGGATTCCCCGTGACTCACACTGACTCCCGCGAAACGATCCTGATCGCCGACTACGACTTCGGCGATGTGGACATCGAACGCGCAATCGTCGAAGGCGCCGGACTGCGGCTGCTCGCCGCCCAGTGCAAGAGCGAGGACGAGGTGATCGAGGCGGGACGAGAGGCCGACGGCATCCTCACCCAGTACGCACAGGTCGGATCGCGCGCCATCGCGGCGTTGCCCCGCTGCCGGGTGATCGCCCGCTACGGCACCGGCGTGGACATCGTCGATGTCGACGCCGCGACCCGGCACGGCGTCCAGGTCACGAACGCACCGAACGACTGGTGCGCCGAAGAGGTCGCCGATCATGCCATCGCGCTCTGGCTCGCGGCCGCCCGCAAGATCTGCCGCTACGATCGGGCGACACGGCAGGGCGAATGGCACTGGCAGACCGGGAAGCCCATCCACCGATTGCGGGGCCAGGTGCTGGGTCTGCTGTCGTTCGGCGCGATCGCACGGCTCATCGCCGAACGCGCGCAAGCGTTCGGTGTCGAGGTCTGGGCATTCGACCCGTTCCTCGACCAGTCCGAGATCCGGGAATCCGGGGTCCGGCCGGTGTCTTTCGACGATCTGGTGGAAGGTGCCGACTATGTAGTGATCCAAACGCCGCTCACCCCGCAGACACACCACACCTTCGACCGTGCGACGCTGCGCCGGATGAAGCCGAACGCCATCTTGATCAACACCGCGCGCGGACCCATCGTGGAGGACGCCGCGCTTGCACAGGCACTCACCGAAGGCTGGATCGCCGGCGCGGCATTGGACGACCTCGAGGAGGAGCCGGCGAAACAGCGGGGGTGGCGCCCGGTCAATCCGCTCTTCGAACTGCCCGACGTCATCGTCACACCGCATGCCGCCTACTACTCCGTGGAATCCGTCCGAACGGTACGGACCATCGCCGCCGAAGAGGCCGTGCGGGTGCTGACCGGGCAGCCGCCCCGGTTCCCGGTCAACCAGCTCCCGCCGAACGCCGGTGCCGGCCGGCGATGACTACCGAAATCGGTTCCGTGCTGCGGGGTTCCCGGATCCTGCCGGTGCTGACCGTGCCCGACCCGGACACGACCCACCGCCTGACCGAGGCACTCGCGGCGGGCGGCGCCCGGTGCGCCGAAGTCACCTTCCGCACCCCGGGCGCGGAACGGGTACTCGCGACGATGGTGGCGCACGGCGGTCTCACAGTCGGCGCGGGCACGGTACTCACCCGGGATCAGGCGGAACGGGCTGTGGCCACCGGAGCCCGGTTCGTCGTCTCGCCCGGCTACGACGAGGACGTCGTGGCACGGTGCCGGGAGCTGGGTGTGCCCGTGGTGCCGGGCATAGCCACCGCCACCGAGTTGATGCGCGCCCTGCGGGCCGGTTGCCACACCGTCAAGCTCTTTCCCGCCGAACCACTCGGCGGATTGCGAATGCTGCGGGCACTCGCGGCGCCCTTCCCGCAGGCCCGTTTCATTCCGACCGGCGGGATCGAGAACTCCCACCTGGATTCCTACCTCGCCGACCCCGCGGTCCTTGCTGTCGGCGGCAGCTGGATGGCGACCGCAACGCATCTGGAGCGCGGCGACTACGCCGAAATCCGCCGGTTGACAGCAGAGTCCCTCGATCGGAGCACACCGTGACCGATGTCGTGGCCCTGGGCGAAGTGATGTTGCGCTTCGACCCGGGCGAGGGCCGCATCCACACCGCCCGCACCTTCCAGGTCTGGGAGGGCGGCGGTGAGTACAACGTCGTACGAGGCCTGCGCCGCTGCTTCGGACTGCGAACCGCCATCGTCACCGCCCTCGCCGACAACGCCGTCGGCCGGCTGGTCGAAGACCTGATGCTCCAGGGAGGAGTCGACACCTCGCTGATCCGCTGGGTGCCGGACGACGGCATCGGCCGCACCGCCCGCAACGGCCTGAACTTCGTCGAACGCGGCTACGGCCCCCGCGGCGCGCTCGGCGTCAGCGACCGCGCGCACACAGCTGTCGGTCAGCTGCGCCCGGGCGATGTCGACTGGGACGCCGTCTTCGCCGCGGGCCGGCGCTGGTTCCACACCGGGGGCATCTTCGCAGGCCTGTCCGAAACCACCCTCGATGTCGCCGAGGAGGCCATGGCCGCCGCCCGCCGCCACGGCCTCACCGTCTCCTACGACCCCAACTACCGGCCCAGCATCTGGGCGGACAGGGGCGGCCCGGACCGGGCCCGCGAGGTCGACCTGCGACTGGCCCGTCACGCCGACGTCGTCGTGGGTGCCCTGGGGCTGGCCGGCCCACGCCCAGGTGGCCCGCGTCGCGGCGCCGACGAGATACCGGACGCGCTGCTGGAGGCCGCGGACCGCGTCCCCAACGTGTCGATCGTCGCGACGACGCTGCGCGAGGTCTCCGCGGCCGATGTCAACGACTGGTCCTCGGCCGCCTGGTCCGCCGAGACCGGATTCGTCACCGGCCCCCGGATGCGCGGCCTGCATGTCCTGGACCGCGTCGGCTCCGGCGACGGCTTCGCCGCCGGACTGATCCACGGGCTGCTCACCGGCACCTCCCTCGAACGCGCCCTCGCCTACGGCACAGCCCACGGAGCGCTTGTCATGACAACACCAGGAGATGCGTCCATGGCCTCCCTCGCCGAGGTCGAAGCACTCATCGCGAACGGATCAGTACACGTCACACGCTGACCGCGATACGATCACCGCTTCCCAGAACTCGTGGCAGAACCTCGGACCGTTCGTCGTCGGCTTGCCTTCCGCGGCTCTGCGCGTTACTGCCCGGCTGCCCGATGAGCGGATGTCAGCCGGCGAATTTTGCGACCGCCTGCGCGGTGACCGGGGTGAAGAGGTTGATCAGGTTGCCGTCGGGATCGCGGAACAGCAAGGACCGGTTTCCCCACGGCATCGTGGTGGGCTCGTTGACGAAATCCTCGACCGTGTCGCGCAACCGCTGGTAGTCGGCGTCGACGTCGGAGACGAGGAATTCGATGATCGCGGTGTGGTTGTCGGCCGGGCGCGCGCTGCCTGCCGCGAACAGCGCTACGGTGCGGGTGCTGCCGATGGCGAGCGTGCCGGCCGGTGTCACAATTTCGGCGAAATCCGGTGTAGCCCAGGCGGCGTCGACACCGGTGACGTGCTGATAGAAGTCGGCCATCCGCTGAACGTCATCGGTGATCAGACGGGTCGAGACGAGTTTCATGGTGTGTGCTCCTGCTCCTGTCGATGCGGCGGTGGTTACGCCGGCACCCGCGACCCTAGAGTCGATACCGGACAGTTTCCGCCCGGTATAATTGGGAGAATTTCGGCCATGACGCGCCCCACCGCCCGAGTGCTGGCCCTGCTGGAGCTGTTGCAGACCGGCGGCACCCGTACTGTCGGCGAACTCGCCGGACGGCTCGGCGTCGATGAACGCACTGTCAGGCGCTACGTCGCCCATCTCACCGACCTGGACGTCCCGGTCCGGTCGGTGCGGGGCCGCTACGGCGGGTACCGGCTCGCCCCCGGGTACCGGATGCCGCCGCTGATGCTGACCGACGACGAGGCGGTGGCCGTGGCATTCGGGCTTCTCACCAGCCGCGGCGCCGGCTGGTCGTCGACGGCTGTGCACGCCGCCGATACCGCGGCAGCCAAACTCCGCCGCGTCCTGCCCGCGCGCCTGGCGGCCCGGCTCGACGCACTGATCGGCACCGCCGAATTCACCGCCGACGCGCGCCCCGGTACCCCCGTCGACACCGCCGTCCTCCTCCGGATCGCCGACGCCACCCGCGAGCACCGACCGGTCGCGATCGCCTACACCGACCGCGACGGGCGTCCCAGCGAACGGACTGTGCACCCGTACGGACTCGTCGCCCACTCCGGCCGGTGGTACCTGACGGGGCTGGACAGCCGCAGTGACGAGATACGCCGGTTCCGGCTGGACCGCATCACCGCGGTGACCACACAGCCCGGAACCTTCACTCCGCCTGCCGGATTCGAGCCGGCCGCCGACCTGCTGTCCGCACTTGCCACCGCGTCCTACCGGCACGACGTGTCGGTCCGAGTTCAGGGCACGCCCGCCCAGGTCCGTTCCCTGCTCCCCGCGACGATCGCGACGGTGCACGAGATCGACTCACCGCCCGACTCCGGTTCCTGGGTCCGAGTCCGCATCCAGGCCGAAGAACTCGACTGGATCCCTCCGGTGCTCGCCGGCCTGGATCGCCCGTTCGTCATCGAGCACCCCGACGCCCTCAACGACGCTGTGCGCGCCCTGGCCCACCGGCTCACCGCGGCCGCGGACGGCCGGTACCGAAGCCGCGAGTAGGCCCTCTGCGAGGTAGGGCAGATAGTGCCGATCCGACGAGTGAAGACAGTGCGATGGCATCCGTGACAGGGTCCAGTTATGTTCCGGTGGCCCTGTACCGAAGGTCCACTCCCCGGCATGCTCATCCCATGACCAGACGTCTCATCGCACTGTTCACGGGCCTCTGGCTGTACGGGTTCTCGATGGCCGTGATGATCCGCGCCGCAGTGGGTTTGGGACCGTGGAATGTTTTTCATCAGGGTGTGACGCGGATCGTGCCGATGAGCTTCGGCACGGTCACCATACTGACCGGCGCGGTCGTCATGCTGGCCTGGATTCCGCTGCGGCAACGGCCCGGTTTCGGCACCCTGAGCAATATCCTCCTTGTGGGGGTTTCGGTGGATGTGAGTTTGTGGCTGCTGCCGGAGTGGCAGTCGTTACCCGTGCGGCTCGGCGCCATGGTGCTCGCCGTGGCGCTCAACGCACTGGCCGGGGTGCTGTACATCGGCGCGGGACTCGGGCCGGGCCCACGCGACGGGTTGATGACCGGACTGGTGGAGCGCACCGGATTGTCTGTCCGCCTGATACGGACCACGATCGAGGTCGCCGTGCTGGCGACCGGCTGGCTGCTCGGTGGCAGTGTGGGTCTCGGCACGGTGGTCTACGCCGTCGCCATCGGACCACTGATGCAGCTGATGATCCCGTTCGTCTCGCAATGGCTGCCGGGGTTCGACGCCATGACGAAAAGGGTGGAGGGACCGGCCGCCGACCCACGAGCCGCTGGACCGGCCCCGGCGGACGTCGGCTGTGGCGGCGGGCCGGCCCGGCCCGGTCCCTGAGTTGCCGCGGCACCGGGCGCACCGATCAGTACTTCGGCATCGGCTGTCCGGTGCCGGTCTCGATCAGCTCCCGCAGGCTTGTCTCGATGTAGAACTTCCAGCCGAGGGAACAGGCCTCGAAGCATTCGGATGCTGCGGCGGTCAGACCCTGATGGGTGAAGTGGAGGGTTGCACCTTCCGGAGTGGCGGTGATGTCGAAGACCACCTCGGTATCGGTCCACTCGTGCTGGTCGGCGACGAAGGTGAGGTACGAATCCACGACGTGCCAGACAACCCGCTCTCCCGGCACGACCTCGGTGAGACGGAATCGGCTGAACTGGATGCCCTTCTTCTCCCGGGCCGTCTCACCCGCATATTTGATGTCGTCGGTGAAGATGAACTCGTCGTGCAACGCGGCCGTGGCGCCGATGATATTTTCGCTCCACCAACTGCGCACGTCGGTGACGGCTGCGAAGACTTCGTCGGGTGTGTGGTCGACGCTGAGGGTGGCGGTCAGCTGATCGGTGTGCGACATTTTCTTGCCTCTCTTTTCGGTGGTGTTGCCCCACCGACGAAGCAGGCTGCACGAGATCGACATCGGCCCGTTCTTTTTCTCCGCATATTTTCGACGGATAGGAACGACCGGTCAGAGGCTGCGCAGGCGACCGGTCAGGTAGCGGCGTTCGGCCTCGGTCGGCGCCAGTGTCAGTGCTTGTTCGTACGCTGCCGCGGCTTCGACCGGGCGGCCGGCCCGGCGCAGCAGGTCGGCACGGGTGGCGGGCAGCAGGTAGTACCCCGCGAGCCGGCCGGATTCGGCGAGCTCATCGACACGGGCCAGCCCGGCCGGGATACCGTCGGCCATGGCGATCGCCACCGCGTGATTGAGGTCGACCACCGGTGAGGGCGCCAACCGTGCGAGTTCCGCGTACAGGATCGCGATCTGCGGCCAGTCCGTGGCCGCCGCGTCGGGCGCGGTGGCGTGGCATGCGGCGATCGCGGCCTGCACCTGATAGGGCCCGGCGCGGTGGACGGCCAGCGCGTCGTCGAGCGTCGCCACTCCTTCGGCGATCAGCGCACTGTTCCACCGGGAGCGGTCCTGGTTCTCCAGCGTGACCAGCACGCCGCCTTCGGTCCGAGATGCCCGGCGGGCCTCCAGCAAGAGCATCAGCGCCAGGAGGCCGCGTGGTTCCGGTTCGGCCGGCATCAGTCGGACCAGGACCCGGGAGAGGCGGATTCCCTCAGCGGTCAGCGCCCGCTGACCGTCCGGCTCGTCGTAGCCCTCGTTGAAGATCAGGTAGAGCACGGCGAGCACCGCGGACAATCGTTTCGGCAGATGATCGGCCGGTGGGACCCGGTACGGGATCCCCGCCTCGATGATCTTGCGTTTGGCCCGCACCAGACGTTGCGCCATCGTGGATTCGGCCGTCAGGAACGCTTTCGCAATCTCCGCGGTGCTCAGACCCGTCAACGTACGCAGCGTGAGGGCGACCCGGGCCGGGAACGGCAGCGCGGGATGACAGCACGTGAAGATCAGCCGCAGTCTGTCGTCGGGTATTTCTTCTGCGGCAGGCTCCTCCGCCGCCCGAGCCAGGACGGCGAGTTGACGCATCTTCGCCGCTCCGGCGGTATCGCGACGCAGCCGGTCGGTGGCACGGTGACGGGCTGTCGTCGTGAGCCAGGCCCCCGGCCGGCTCGGGACACCGTCCCGCGGCCAGGTCGCCAGCGCGGCGGCGAACGACTCCTGCGCGCAGTCCTCGGCCAGGTCCCAATCCCCGGTCAGGCCGATGAGGGTGGCGACCACCTGGCCCCACTCGTCCCGGTACGCCGCCTCGACCGCGGCACGAACCGTGTCCGGCGCGGTCATTCCCACACGGGGCGGACCTCGACGCAGCCCCACCGGGCGTAGGGATGGCCCGCGGCGATCTCGATCGCTTCATCCAGATCGGCGCAGTCGATGATGTCGATACCGCCGACGAAGTCCTTGGTCTCCGCGAACGGGCCGTCGGAGACCAGCGTTTCGCCGTCACGGACGCGGACGGTTGTCGCATCCGCCACGGGGCGTAGCCGCGCCCCGCCGAGTGCGGCTCCCCGGCGTTCCACATCCGCCGTCCACGCCTGATGTGCCGGGTCTGCCGCAATTTCCTCGTTGGTCGGCGAAACTGTCTCGTCATCGCAGATCAGCAGGACATATTTCATGGGCCCAATATGCCCGACCCGCCGATACCGATCAACGACGCGCCCGGCCCACCCGGGTTACCGAAGTGCTGCGGAGGTACGCCCGGCCTCGCACCTCGCGGCATTTTCCTGGCGGATCAGCAGTAGTAAACTGACCATTCGGTGTTCGAGACCGCGCGGAGTGCGCCGACAACCGGGGGATCCAAACGACCAGGGGTTTCCCATGGACATTCGAACCGACGAGATCGCCGACGGTATCTACCGTTTCTCCACCTTCGTCCCCGATGTGGGGCCCACCGGCTTCACGTTCAATCAGTTCTTCATCGATGCCGAGGAACCCCTGCTGTTCCATACCGGGATGCGGGCCCTGTTTCCCGCGGTGTCCGCGGCGGTTGCCCGGATCAGGCCCGTCGAGCAGCTGCGGTGGATCACCTTCGGTCATGTGGAAGCCGATGAATGCGGGGCGATGAACCTGTTCCTCGGCGCCGCGCCGGACGCGCAGATCGCGCACGGCGAGATCGGCTGTCTGGTGTCGATCGACGATCTGGCCGACCGGATGCCGCGGCGGCTGGCCGACGGCGAAGTGATGGATCTGGGCAACCGCCGCGTCCAGCATTTCGATACACCGCACGCACCGCACAACTGGGAAGCGCGGGTCCTGTACGAACAGAGCACCGGGGTGCTGTTCTGCGGCGATTTGATGACCCAGCTCGGCGACGGTCCGGCGCTGACCGATACCGATCTCGTCGAGCCCGCGGCCGTCGCCGAGGAGGTGTTCCACGCGACCTCGCTCGGCCCGGCGGTCCCTGCGACGCTGCGGCGGCTGGCGGAACTCGAGCCGGCGACGCTGGCCGTGATGCACGGGTCCGGTTACACCGGCGACTGCGCGCAGGCGCTGCACGATCTCGCGACCGTCTACGACAACCTGCTACCGCAGTGACCCCTTGTTGACGGGGAATAGTTTTGTTGCAAAACTAACCCGCCATGGGAATTGTGATCGTCGGTGCGGGGGTCGGGGGGCTCACCGCGGCGTTGAGTCTGCACGCGGCCGGGTTCCGGGATATCACGGTGTACGAGCGGGTCGGCACGCTGCGGCCGCTGGGCGTCGGCATCAATCTGCTCCCCCACGCCGTCCGTGAGCTGACCGAACTGGGCCTCGGCGAGCGGATGGCCGCCCTGGGGGTGGCGCCGGGCACCCTCGCCTACTACAACCGGCACGGGCAGGAGATCTGGTCCGAGCCACGCGGTCTCGCGGCCGGCTACCAGTGGCCGCAGCTGTCGGTACACCGGGGCGGCCTGCAGATGGAATTGCTCGCCGCCGTCCGGGAGCGGCTCGGCGCGGACGCCGTGCGCACCGGGCACCGGCTCGTCGCCGCCGAACCGTCCGGTGTCGCCCGCTTCCAGACGGCGGCCGGCGAGGTGACGGTGCACGCGGAACTCATCGTCGGCGCCGACGGTATCCATTCGGCACTGCGCCGCCGGCACCGGCCGGACGAGGGCGCGCCCGTGTGGAACGGTTTGACGCTGTGGCGAGGTACCTCCCGGGCGCCCGGATTCCTCGACGGCCGCACGATGATCATGGCCGGTGACGCGCAGCAGAAGTTCGTCGCCTATCCGATCGGCGACGCGATCAACTTCATCGCCGAACGCCGGACCGACGGGCCCGGAGCGGGCGATGCCGATTGGAACCGGGCGATCGACCCGGCACCGATCGTCGAACTGTTCCGGGACTGGCAGTTCCCGTGGCTCGACGTGCCCGGGCTCCTCTCCGCCGCCGACGAAATCCTCGAATACCCCATGGTGGACCGGGATCCGATCGATCAGTGGACCTACGGGCGGACCACCCTGCTCGGCGACGCCGCGCATCCGATGTACCCGAACGGCTCCAACGGCGCCTCCCAGGCCATCCTCGACGCGCGCACCCTCGCCTACCATCTGGCCACCGCGCGCTCCACCGACGAGGCGCTCGCGGCCTACGAGAACGACCGCCGGCCGGCCACCACCGCGCTGGTGCTCAGCAACCGGCGCCAAGGCCCCGAACAGGTCATGGTCCTCGCCCACGAACGGGCGCCGGAGGGGTTCGCGCATATCCACGACGTCGTCTCGCCGACGGAACTCACCGAGATCGCCACGGGGTACAAGAAAGCCGCCGGGTTCCACCCCGATGCGCTGAATACGCGGCCCTCGCTGTCGCCACCGGCCGCCACCCGCTCCTTGGACCCGCTGGAAGCCGCTTCGTGACGGACCTGGACGCGGCGCGGCTGGCCTCGGTGATCTCCCCGTTGCGCCGGACCCTGCTCGCCGCCGCCCGGGCCGCCGAACACCTGCCGGAGATCCCGGACGCGCAGATCGAGATCATCCGGGCACTGCCGGCGGGCACCGTCGCCGGATCCGGCGAACTGGCCCGGCAACTCGGCCTGAGCCGCTCCACCGTCAGCAATCTGCTCACCACCATGGAAGCGGGCGGGCTGATCGAACGCAGCACCCGGTCCGGCGACCGCCGCCGGATCGAAATCCGAACCACCGCGCGGGCCCACGACCTCTTCGACCGTTTCGACCTGGCCAGCAGCGCCCTCGTCACCGACGCCGCCGCCACACTCAGCAGCACGGACCGCGCCGCGCTGGCTGCCGCTCTTCCCGCACTCGAACGCCTGCGGGAGGCCCTCCAGCGACTTCGCACCACCGAGGAAATCGTATGAACATGCTCCGTCAGCGCCTCTCCCGATGGATACAGGCGCGGGTCCTCCAGGGAGTCGTTCCCGGCCCGCACGATATCGCGATCCGCAAGAATCTGCGGGTCTCGATGGACGACGGGATCGAGCTCCTCGCCGACCTGATCACACCGCTCGGCGAGACCGATCCGCGGCTGCCGGCCATCGTCATCCGCGGCCCGTACGGCAGAAGCGGCCCGGTGGCCAATCAGGCGCGCGCGCTGGCCCGGGAAGGGTTCCCGGTGCTGTTCCAGAGCTGTCGCGGAACCTGGGGGTCCGGCGGTGTGTTCACCCCGCAGATCGATGAGCAACGCGACGGGATCGCCACCCACCGCTGGGTCCGGAAACAGCCGTGGTGCACCGGCTCGGTGGTCACCTACGGGCCCAGCTATATGGGTTTCACCCAGTGGGCGGTGGCCGGGAAACTGCAGAAAGAGGATCCGGCGATCGCGCCCGACGCCCTCTGCCTGCTCGTCACCATGCCCGACTTCGGCGCCATCACCTGGGACAATGCCGCATTCTCGCTGCGTAACGCGCTCGGCTGGACCCAAATGATGGACCGGATGATCCACCGGGAGATGCTCGCGCTGGTCCTGGGGCAACTGCGGCCCGACAGCAAGCTGCGGAAGGCCTTCGACGCACTGCCGCTGGCCGACGGTGATCGCACCGCGAACGGCCGCCGGGTGCACTGGTACCAGGATTGGGTCGCGCACGAACAGCTCACCGACGAGTACTGGACCCAGCAGTCACATACCGCGTCCGTCCCCGAGGTCACCGCACCGGTTTTCATGATCACCGGCTGGTACGACATCTTCCTGCCGTGGCAGCTGCGCAACTACGCGCAACTGGTCGAGGCCGGGCGGACCCCGCGGCTCACCCTCGGCCCCTGGGGGCACATTTCCCGGGGTATGGGCGCACCGACGATCAACGAGTCGGTCGAATTCCTGCGGGAGCACTTCACCGGCGCGCCGAGTACGCGAGCGGCCCCGGTCCGCGCGTATCTCACCGGCGCCGAACACTGGCACGACCTGCAATCGTGGCCGCCGCCCGGCACGGTGACCGACGTCCGGTATCTGCAGTCCGCGGGCGGGTTGGCCACCGAACGTCCGGAAGGTGGAACCACGAGCTATGTCTACGACCCCGCCGATCCCACCCCGGCCCTCGGCGGGCCGAGTCTCCAGCCGAATTCGGGTCCGGTCGACAACACCGCACACGAGCGTCGCGGCGATGTCACGGTTTTCCGGGGCGAACCGCTCGGCGCACCGGTGACGGTCGCCGGAGAACCGGTGGCCCGCATCCGATTCCGGTCGTCACAACCCAGCGCGGACCTTTTCGTCCGGATCTGTGATGTGCACCCGGACGGCCGGTCGATGACCGTCTGCGACGGGATCCGCCGCATCGGCAGTATCGGCTCCGCCGCCACCGACCCGGAGCCGGACGCCGACGGCTTCCGGGAGGTCGAGGTGCCGCTGTGGCCCACCTTCCACCGGTTCGGTTCCGGCCACCGGATCAGCGTGCAGATCAGCTCGGGTGCCCACCCCCGGTACGCCCGTAATCCGGGGTCCGGGGAACCGGCCGTCACGGCCGCGACCCTGCACCGCGCCACCCAGGAGATCTCCCACGACTCCGCGGCACCCTCGCGGATCGACCTCCCGGTGTGGTCGTCATGAGCGCCCCGGCCGTACCCGGCTTGGAACCGGCGTTCGACGTGGAGGCCTTGCTCGGGCCGCTGGAAGATCACGGCGTGACCCGCGCCGGGCACCGCCGGGTCGTCCCGATCATCGGCGGCCGGGTGACCGGGCTGTTCGACGCGCACGTGCTGCCCGGCGGCGCCGACTGGCAGGTCGTGCGCCCCGACGGCGCCATCGAGATCGATACCCGCTATTCGGCACGCACCGACGACGGCGCCTATATCTACCTCCGCACGTTCGGCGTCCGCAGTGGCAGCCCCGAGGTCCTGGCCGCACTGTTACGCGGCGATCCGGTCGACCCGTCCGAGTACTATTTCCGTCTCGGCGTACAGCTGGAAACCTCGGACCCCCGGCTCGCCGGCCTGGAACACTCCATCTACGTGGCCTCCGCGATCCGCGACGCCGACCGAGTCCGCTACACCGCCTACCGGGTCACCTGACGAGCTCGGATTCCGCGGGCCCTACCTCCGATGGACCCAGGGCAGGCAGCGCTTGCCGGTCGGCACTCTCCGGTCGACCGGCGCGCCGCGTCCGGCGGTCAGTGCGACGCCGACCGGACCTCTTCGGCCAATTCGTCGTCGATGCCGACCCGGACCAGCGCGGCCGCGAATTCGGCGGCGTGCTCGCCGGGTGCCAGGCGGCCCAGTTTTGCGGGGTCGGCGGGCAGTTCGACGCGTTCGGCACCGCGTACCGCGCGGTCGTCGAAATGCGGGCGCACCCAGGTCCACACATCCTGGACCTCGCGCAGGAAGATATCGCCACCGGTCGGCCCGATACCTTTGAACTCCTGGATGAGCTCGGCGGCGCGGCCGGGGTCGTGATCGGATTCCTCGGCCAGTTTCCGCAGGTCGCCGTCATATTTCTCGAGGGCGGTGCCGGCGATCGCACCGAGTTGGGTAGCGGTGCTCTCGTCGTAGCGGCGGTAGTGCCCGCGGCCGAGTGCGTCGACCAGCTCCTGCCAGTCCGCGTCCGCCACCCGCTGCGCGGTCCGATAGCCGCTGTCCACCAGTTCCGCCGTGGCGGCGATCGCGATATCGGCCGAGATGCGGGCGCTGAGCAGTTCGGTCAGCATCAGTAGCTGGAACAGTGGCGCCGGTTTGTCGTCGAGCCGGATACCCGCTTCGGCGGCGTAGGTGGTGCCCGCCCGGTCGAGCAGTGCGTGGACAGTATCTCGCTGGGTCATAGCGCGCCTCCTTTCCTGTCGGCGCGCATACCCGATGGCCGCGGTTCCACACCCGTGCCGCCGGCGGCGAGACCGGGCACACCGGCGGTCAGATCCCGGCCTACCCGGCCTCTTCCGAGGGTTGTCGTCGCGGTCGGTTCAGTGCGCCGCTGCAGTGGCTTTCTCCGCTTTGGCGGCTTCGCGGGCGACCAGCCGGGCGCGCTGCTCCTCGAACCGCTGGACATCCTTGCCCAGTTTGTCCAAATACTCGGCCAGCTCCTCACGGGCACGTTCACCACGAGCCGTGAAATCGGTGCGCTCGAACACATTCCAGATCCGCAACACCGGCCACAACACCTCATCGAGATGCTGGCGCAGATCATAAATACCGTGCTTGACCATCAGCACGCCGTTACGCCGCCAATTCGGCATCCCGCGACCGGGCATCGCGAAATCCTTGATGATCTTGGTCACCGACTCCATCGCCTGATCGGGAGCCAGATCGAACGCCGCGCCGGCCAGATTGCGATAGAAGATCATGTGCAGGTTCTCGTCGGTGGCGATCCGCTTGAGCATATTGTCGGCGATGGGGTCACCGCACACCTTGCCCGTGCAGCGGTGGCTGATCCGGGTCGCCAGCTCCTGGAACGTCACATACGCGACCTGATCGAGCATCCCGTGGAAATACTCCGGCGCGTGCACGCCACGCGTCATATGCACCATGCGGTCGTTCTCCAGGGCTACCGGATCGACCCCGCGCGTCACGACCAGATAATCGCGCATCGCGATACCGTGCCGGTTCTCCTCCGCGGTCCACCGGCCCACCCAGGTCCCCCACGCACCGTCCCGGGAGAAATGCTCACTGATCGTCCGGTGATAGGACGGCAGATTGTCCTCCGTGAGCAGGTTGGTGATCATCGCGACCTTCGCGACCTCCGACAACCGCGACTGCTCGGGATCCCAATCGACCCCACCCATCGCCGCGAAGTTGCGGCCCTCCTCCCACGGCACATAGTCATGCGGATTCCAGTCCTTGGCGGTAGCCAGATGCCGGTCCAGATTCTCGGCCACCACCGGCTCCAGCTCCACCAGCAATTCGTACTGCGTGACATCGCGTCCCATGCAGATCCTCTCAGCTCGTCCTCGTGATGGTTCGAAACTGGTTGCCGCGTCGCGACCGGCACAACAACCGGATACGGCACCCTCGTGATCGTGAATCGGGGTCGAACACACACCGCACGGATGCGGCCCCCACATCCCGCGCCCGACTGCTACTACAGAGCCACTGCAGACGATACCCGCTCCCGGGCAGCCGGTTCGTCCGCCGAGTCGGACCGCACCGAACACAGAGTTCCGCGGCACGACCCGCAGGCGGAAGTATGCCGTAGTCCGACGGCAGCCACCGACCGGGTGCCGGCGGCTGCACCAGGATCCACAGCACGTCGCGGGTGGTCAGCGGGTTGCCGGTGGCGGTCAGGCGCTCGACGAGTGCAGCCCGGTCGGCGCTGATCGTGGGGAGCCGGTGTTCGAATACCGCGCGCAGCAGGTTCTCCTTGGAGCCGAAGTAGTAGCTGATCACGGAGGCGTTGTGTTGTCCTGCGGCGCTGCGTATCTCGGCAAGGGTGACGGCTTCGTACCCACGCCGGGCGAACAGGCGTTCGGCGGTTTCGATCAGGAGTACGCGGGTGCCCTCGCCGGCACTGTAGCGGCCGCGTCCGGCGGTCATGGAGGCTCACGGCGGGAGCGGGCGGAACGACAGCACCCGGTCCTGGTCCGACCCGGGAATCGTCCGCGCGCCACGGCAGGATTCCGGAACTTCTCGGGCATGCCGTATTCCGGCACGAATCAATACGGTGGGTCGTGGTGTATCGCCACCAATTCCGCCGACACCGAAAAGAGCCGGGATAACCTATCCCCGCAATAAGTTTCCGACCAGAAAGAAACCACAATGCGCGCATTTTCCGGAATTCTCGCTTCCGCCGCGATCGCCGGCACGCTGGCCCTCACCGCGGCGCCCGCCCAGGCCGCACCGACCTTGCCGAGCACCGGATCGGGAATGATCGATGCCGGAACGGATATTCTCCAAACCGGCCTCGATATGGTTACCGACCTGATGTCGAGCCTCTCCGGCAGCATGGGGTCCTGACTCCGTGAACCGGCGCCGGACCTCGTGATCCGGTGCGGTGCCGCACCGGGCCCTGCCGACCATACGGATGCGCCCCGGCAGGGCCCGGCGGCACCGATTCCGCTGGAAGCCACCGATACTGTCATCCGGAATCCCCCCGCGCGGAGATCTCCCCGCGCGATCAAATCTTTCATCGCCGTCGCGGATACTTCTCACCAGCAATACCAGACGCACACCGCGGGCGAATTTTCTGCTGTTTTCACCGCCCCGGCAGGCATAATCATTGTGCGTTGTCACTGCTGCCGGAAATTCGAGGAAGGCTCCGAAAATGTCGACATTCGGTCGTCTCGCCGCGGCGACGGTACTCGTGTGCGGAACACTGTTCGCGCTGGCACCGGCCCAGGCCCAGGAACCCACCACCGAGCCGGCCCCGACCACGGAAGCACCGGACACCTCGACGCCTCCGACCCGACCCGGTACCACGCCGTCGCAGTCCCAGGCACCGGAAGTCGTCGATTCCCCGGTCTCGGTGTTGACGCTGGCCGCCGTAGCCCGCTCCGGGAAACCCGAGTTCCGCACCACGACCCTGCTGTGCGCACCGAAGCAAGCGGGTACGCATCCAGAGCCGGCCGACGCCTGCGCCGAACTGGCGGCGGCCGGTGGCGATTTCGCCGCACTCGGCGCCGAACAGGCGGCCTGCCCGATGATCTACGAGCCGGTATCACTGGTGGCGGTCGGCCTGTGGGACAGCCGGCCCGTGACCTACCAGCACGATTTCTCCAACTGGTGCGTCCTGGCCAACGCCGCCGAACACGTCTACAAGTTCTGAGCGCCCGGACGCGGCGCCGGGCACCGGCGAAACCTCAGTCGCGACGCGGCGGTTTCCTCGGTGCCCGGCGCCGCGTTTCCGGCTGCGCCCCGGACGGCGCCAGGCCGTGCTGCATGAGCGGAAGTATCGCGGCCCGGACGAAGGCGCGCGCCGACTTCTCGTCGCCGAAATCGGCACCGGCGGTGGGTGTCAGCATCAGCGAATGCGCGAAGCGGGCCACCAGTTCGGCGACCGGCCGCGTGTCGTAGCGGGCGATCTCCCCGCGTTCCTGGGCAGCATCCAGAATGCTGACGATGAATTTGATGCCCTGGGACACCAACTCCTCGCCACGGACGGTGTAGAAACTCAGCGCCTCTTCCGGTGCGACCTCGATCAATTGGGTGACCAGTGGATGCGTCCGGGTGAGCCGCAGGATGTAGAGGACGGTCTCCTCGATCTGCGCGTCCACCCCGCGCGTGGTGGTGGCAATCGCCGTGGCCTCGACCAGGACTCGCTGGATCTCCCGGGCCAGGACGGCGTCGACCAGATTGTCCTTGCCGGCGAACCTCCGGTAGATGGTGACCCGGTTGAGCCCGGAGCGGCGCGCTATATCGTCCAGGCTGCTCCGCCGGATCCCCACCTGCAGGATCCGCTGCAGTGCCGCGTCCAGGATCGTTTCCTCGACCTCGTCGAATGCGCGCAACATGCATCAAAAGTACATACCCTGTTTCATTGCGTCAAAGACCTTTGTCCGCTTCCGTGTTGAATTAACAGCGAACCCGTTCTTGATGCATTGTTACATTCGCGCTATCGTATTGGTCGATCCGCCCGCCCACGACCGTTCGCGCCTACTTGACATCCCCCGGCGCTTCCCGGCCCGGCGCATCGAGCCGATACGGCCGGCCCCGGTTCGTTCCCACCGCGCGGATCACCAGCCGAATGGAGCCCGATATGGCCGTCACCGCCGACGTTCACCGACCCAGCGATGCCGATACCCGGCCGGGCGGGCCGGACCACCCGACCGCGCCGGCCGGCGCCGGTCCCGGGATCGAGCCCGCCGGTCGTCCGGCCCACCCTCCCGGCAGCAAATCATCGATTGTCCAGGCCTGCATGCATTTGCTGGTCGAGAGTTCCGCGCAGCCGCAGCCGATACCGGCCGGATCGCCCGAGCTGGCCCGGATCCACGATCTTGCCGTGGACTGGGTGCGTCACGGCGGTTCCGTCGAAGCCTTCCACCGCTCTGTACGGTCGGCGGTCGGCGAATCCTTCGCTCAGGTCCTCGCCGCCGCCGACGCCGGTTCCGCCGAGGAGGTACTGCCCACGGTCCGCCGGTTCGTCCGCACCCATGAGGCGATTGCGCGGACCGTCTCCAACGGCCTCATGCGACTGCTCACGACCGGCGCGGACAGCCCGGTACCGGCCCTGCGGTCCCTCGCCACCGTGGCCGCCGAAGGCCGCGCCGAGGCGCTCCCACCCGGCGCCCGGCTCAGCGAAACCTACGTCGTCCTCGCCCTGGCGCTGCACCGGCACGACCCCGGGCGATGCGGCTGCCCCGACGCCGACGAACCCGAGCACAGTGCACACAGCGCGCTGCACCGGATACGTCTGGCGCTGGCCCGCAATCACGACGCTTCCGTGCTCGCCGCACTGGGCGCACACGGCGGCACCGTCCTGATTCCCGCGGATTCCGGAACCGACCCCGGTGATCTGGTGGCCGATCTCGCCGCCGCGGCCGATATCCCGATCATCGCGATCGTGGCGCCGGCCGCACGCACCCGGATCACCGCCGTGGCGGATACCGCGCACGAACTCCTCGATCTCGCTCAGCGCCTGCAGTACCACCCCGGCCTCTATCGGTTCCGGGACCTGGCACTCGAATACCAGCTGACGCGGCCGAGTCCCGCGCGCACCCGGTTGTCCGACCGCGTGGCGCCTCTCTACGACCATCCGGAACTGCTCGACACCCTGCTGCTCTATATCCGCAACCGCCTGCGCCGGCAGGCCACCGCACAAATCCTCGAGTTGCACCGCAACACAGTCGATTACCGCCTGCGCCGGATCCAGGAACTCACCGGATTCGATCCGGTCCAGCAAACCGGTCTCTGGTATCTGCAGTCGGGTCTCGTCGCGCACAGCTACGAATCCGGTGGACCCGGCCGGGCCGCCGCCCCGGCACAGACGTGCCGGTCAGCCGGGCCGGACCCGGCCGGACCCGAGAGCACAGACACGAGCGTGCCGATCGATTCCGGTCGACCGATCGGGGCCGGCGCCGGCGGCAGGTGACCCTCGATGCCGCTCGACGACAGCCTTTTTCCGATGATCACCACCCCTGCCGAACCCGGCGACGGAAGCCGGACTACTCCGGCACCCCGCACCCTGGCCGCCACGCTGCTGTCGGGGCGCAGCTCCGCCTCGGTCGCCCGCGAGGCGGGCGTGGCCGTCGCGGACTCGTATCATGTTCTGGCAGTGCGGAGTGCGGCAGCGGGGCACGAACCTTCCGCCGGCCACGAACCGGTGTCCGGCGGGCATATCCGGGCCGTGCGCATCGAACTCCCCGCCATGATCTCCCCGCAGGCGCTCGCCCTCGCGACCGAGGACGGCGTGACTGTCCTCGTGCCCGCGGAGGCGCTGGCGGAAAGCAGTGTGGACGAGGTGATCGGCCGTTTCGCCCGGCGCCACGCGGTGCCGATCGTCGCCGTCGTACACGCGCACTCGGCGCCGGAAGACCTTCCGGACACAGCCGAACAGGCGTGGGAAATAGTGGATCTGGTGCGCCGCCTGCGTCTCCCCGCCGGCGTCTATCGTTTCGATGATCTCGCGCTGGAGTATCAGCTCACCCGGCCCGGCCCCGGCCGGGACCAGCTCGCGTCCCTGCTGGATGCGCTCGACGAACATCCGGAGCTGATCCGGACCCTGCGCATCCATATCGCCAACAACCTCAATCGCCAGCGGACCGCCCGCGTGCTGCACATTCATCCGAATACGGTGGACTACCGGCTCAAACGTATCGGCGAGCTGACCGGGCTGGACGCCAACGAGGCGCCGGGCCTGTGGTATCTGCGGTCGGCGCTGGTCGTGCGCGGATACGCGGACACCGAATAGGCCCCGGCGGGCGCCGGGGCCTATTCGTGCCCGGTCAGGCGTCGCCGCCGGAGACCGGTTCCGGCTCGGGTATGTCCGAAACCATGTCGTCGGGTAACGCCTGCTCGGCCCGCCGGGCGCGGCGTTTGTCGTTGACTCGGGTGAATTGCACAGCCAGCTCGAACAAGACGGTGAGCGAGAGCGCCAGCGCCAGCATGGAGAGCGGGTCCTGCGGGGTGACCACGGCCGCGAAGACGAAGAGCCCGAAGATGATTCCGCGCCGCCACGCCGCGAGCCGGGCGTAGTCGAGCACCCCGATCAGGTTCAATCCGATAATGAGCAGCGGGGTCTCGAAACTCACCCCGAAGATCACCAGCAGCTGGATCATGAACGAGAAGTATTCGGCGCCGCTGAGCGCCGTGATCTGTGCGTTGTCGCCGATGGCCAGCAGGAAACCGAGGGCGTGGGACACCACCAGGTAGGCCAGCACCGCACCACACGCGAACAGCACGCTGCCCACGGCGGTGAAGCCCACGGAATACCGGCGTTCGGTGTGGCGCAGGGCCGGCGTGACGAAGGACCACAGGTGGTAGAGCCAGGCCGGTGCGGCCAGCACGATACCGGCGGTGAGGCCCACTTTCAGCCGCAGGACGAACTGTTCGAAGGGCGCGGTGGCCAGCAGCCGGCAGGTACCGTCAGGGGTGATCGACGCGCGGACCTGGGGCGGTAGCGAACAGTACGGTCCGCGCAGCATATCGCCGAGGCCGGGCAGCCCGAGGACCGAATGGCTGTACCAGTAGAACCCCATCATGGTCGTCACCGCGACCACCGCCAGCGATTTCAGCAACCGGCTGCGCAGTTCGCGTAGATGTTCGACCAGCGGCATGGCGCCGTCGGGATTGGACCGCCGCCTACCGCGACGGAGTTCCGTGAGAATGCCCATTACCTCGCCTCGGGTGGGTGACGTCACGCTGGGGATGACGGCGCGGCAGAACGGTGTGGGTGCCGCCGAATCGCTCCGGCGGCACCCACACCGGCCCAGCGCCGGAATTATCAGGCTCGCGCCGAATCCCGCAGGACCGGTTTGGCCTCGGGCACCTGCGCGGACTGCTCCGCCGCGGGCAGGCGCCGTACGGTCGCACCATCCGAATCGGCCGCGTCCGCGTCCGGTTCGGAATGCATAACCTGTACCTCGGACTTGAAGATCCGCATCGAGCGGCCCAGGCTGCGGGCCGCATCCGGCAAACGCTTCGCACCGAAGAACAATGCGAACACCAGGACGACTATCAACCAGTGTGCGGGACTCATCGAACCCATGGTTGCCTCCAATCACTGTCGACGGGGTGGTCCGGCCGGACCGGCGAGGGGACCCGGGCCGGCCGGACCCGAACTGAAATGGAACGGATTACCGCTTGAAATCCAGCAGGTTGGGCAGACCGGCCGCGTACCGCTTGGCGTCGAGCCTCCGGGCCCCTTCGAACTCCTTCAGAGTCGGGTGCGGCAGAATTACTGCCTTCTCCGCATCCGAGCCGGCCGCGTCGAGGATGGCGTTCGCCGCGTGCCGTCCGCCCTCGCAGGCACCTTCCATCGTCGCGAGGTCGACCTCGGTCTTCAGATAATCGCCGGCCAGGAACAGGTTCGGAACCTTGGTGGGCCCGGTGGGACGATTTTCCCAGGAGCTCTTGGTGTTGATCATCAAGTAGTCCTCGTTGGTACCCTTGCCCGCGGCCGGATCGTACCGGTATCCCGGATCGAGGAACCACGAGTGCAGCTGCCGGTCCGTCAGATCGGGGACCAACGGCTCGCCCTGCGCCGCCTTCGTGACCTGATGCCAGACCTCCTTGGCGATTTCCTCCGGGCTGCACTCCATGGCGGGCTTGCGCACGACCTGGCCCGGCACCTCCCAGTCCGAGATGCACAGCGACAGGCAGTCTTTGGCATTGCCGTCGCCGTAGGTGTCGGCGAAGTTGGTGGTCCAGAATTGGCCCTGCTGGATACCGGTGAGGCGCCAGGGCGAGTCGATCCAGCCGACGTGGCCCCGGAAGAACCGGTGATCCGTATTCAGGTAGAACTGGATACCGTTCATCCAGTCCACCTCGAGCTTCTTGATCCGCTCCAGATCCGGATCCAACGCCAGAATCTCCGGGCTCAGGTACTGCGGTACCTGCTCCGGGGCGAAGGCGAGCACGAACCAGTCGGCCTCGATATCGGTGTCACCGGATTCGGTGGTCGCCTTCGCCGCCCTGATCTTCCCGTCGGCGACTTCCAGCGATTTGATTTCCGTACCCATCTGGAACTTGACACCCTGGCTCTCCAGATAGGCCAGCCACGGGTTGAACCACCGCTCGTTCGTCGGGCCGTTCAGGACCTGGTCCGGGAACCGGCCGTCGGTGCGGTGCAGGATGGCGGCCAGGAATCCCTCGGCCTGGTTGCAGATCGTCCGGGCGCTGGCCTTCTCCTCCTTGGCCGCCACCAGGGCGCGGGTGACGGTGGAGATGAGCAGGTTGTAGGTGGGGTTCGAGCCGTCCATCAGGACGAAGTCCTTGAAGGAGGTGTGCTCCCACTGGCCGAGCCGGCGCTCGTCACTACTGGTGAAGAAGACGAGCAGTGACCGGAGCAGCACGACGAGATCGGGGATCGGCAGCTTCGGCAGCCAGATCATTCCGCCGAGCAGTGTCCGGATGATCTTCTCCGGGTTCGCCGCCAGCCCGATCGCGTCGAAATCCAGCGCGAACGGAATGGTGATGTCGGGAGCTGCCTGCGCACCGGTCGCGGTGAGCGCCTCGACGAGATTGTCCTGTACCCCGCGTGCGTTGCCCTCGAAGGGGATTCGGCTCATCGTATCGGGGATGGCCTGGTAGTAGCCGGGGAAGAATCGGAAGCCGTGCTCGCCCGGCAGTGGTTTGCGGCCGCCGGCCACCGGCAGCGGTGTGTCGATACTGCGGGCTTTACCGCCCCAGGCACGACGTTCGTACACGGTGACTTCGAACCCGCGCTCGACCAATTCGTGCGCGGTGGTCAGACCGGCGATACCGCCACCCAGCACGGCTACTTTTTTCTTGTCGGGGGCGGCGTAAGCATTGGTGAGGCCTACCAAACCGCTGCTTGTCGCTGTCGCTGCGGCGACGGCGATCGAGCCGGCCGCAGCGCCTTTCACGAAACTACGGCGGGAGACTTCGGATTCGGCCATTGGATCACGTCCTTTTTGGCATCAGGCTTCCGATCAGGTGGGCAACAACGTATCTAGATTCGATACATATGGTCAACGGAAGTTTCGCTATTGATGTGATGTCACAGACAGCGGCACCGATTTCCGCAACCGCCTACCAAGCGGCTACCCAAATCAACACGGAGAGCAGAGAACAGAACAATTCCGACCGCCACCTTCCGGTGACGGAACGGAGTCCGATCAGGTCGGATATACGGCGAACGCAACGATCCGAGGAGTCGGATTCTTCGGAGTGGCCGCGGATATCTCGCTCGGCGGCCCCGATCGGTGCCTGTTCCATTATTTCGACACCGCCGAGCGAGAAAAGGCACCCGCCGCGCGTTACGGTGCCCGGCGCAGACGGTACCGCACAACTCTGCACCACAGGCGCTTTCGGGATGCGACCGGAAAATCGCCTACCGGGCGCCCGAACCGCTGTGGCAAGTTCACAAAAACGAAAGCGGCGGCGGCCCGGGAATTACTCCCGAACCGCCGCCGCGTCCTGAAAGCGGTTGCTACCGGCGCGAATTACTGCGTCCGAATCGACACCCGCGCGAATCTCATCCCGGCAGACACCACGGACCGGCCGAAATGGTCGACGCGATACAGGACAGCACCGACGACCCGGCGCTGACCGGACCGGATCCCGAGGAACTCAGCGAAGACAGCGGATCGGCGACCACCGCCGGCTCTGCGACGGGTGCCGCGGGCTCGACTGCAATACCCGGAGCCGCCTGCGCCGGAACCCCACCCAATACCAGGCCACCGAATATCACTCCGGCCGCACCCACTTTTGCCATAGCACGCATAAAACACTCAACCTTTCGCGCGGCTATACGATAAGACGTCCAGATCGTATCGTGGATAATTTCGTCGTCGAGATAGTTTGTGACGGTATATAAGCCGATCGATCACTTCCCTGTATTCACTGTTCGCCACCCCGGAATCCACACCGATCGACGGCGGCGACACCGTCGATTCCTTGCGCGCCGAATGGCGCCGCATATTACCGAACCCCTGACGTGCATGTATTACGGGATACCTGAATTCAGGACGACCGGAGGGCGCTCAGCTCACCTGGGTGGGATCGATTCCCTCCCGATAGGCCTGTTCCCAGGCCATTACCGAGACCACATAGGCCATGGAATTGTTGTAGCGCAGGATCGCTCGCTCACGCTGCTCGTGATGATCGAGCTCGGAGCCGCCGTCACACAGGTACCGGCCCGCGGCCAGGGCGGCATCGAAGATATTCTGCGGATCCGCGACACCGTCACCGTTCCCGTCCGCGGCGTAGTACTGCCAGGTTTCCGGGATGAATTGCATCGGGCCCACCGCGCGATCATGGGTCGTCGTACCGTCGAGGAGACCGTCGTCGGTATCGGTGATGATTTCGTTGCCGTCCAGGCTCCCGTCCAGAACGGGGCCGTAGATCGGCTGCACCGGATTTCCCGCCCCGTCGGCCGGCGCGCCGAACGCATGCCCCGACTCGATCCGGCCGATGCCGGCGAGCAGGGTCCACGGCAGGCCACAGGCCGGATTCTCCGCGCCGAGTACCTCCGCACTGCTGCGATACGCGGAAACAGCGACCGCCGGTATGTCCAGTACGCCGGTTGCCGCGACCGGCACGACGGCAGGTGGCGGCGGTGCCTGCTTTGCTTCCTTCAGGGGCACGAAAGGCGGTGCGGGCGGCGGAGTACGGGGTCGCTCGGGCTGCGTGTCGGCCGCCTCGTCGACGCCCGAGACGGCCGGGTCGTCCGCCGCCGCCCCGACCGTCTCGTCCGCCGCTCCGAACATCTCGTCCGCTGACCCGAACGTCTCGACCGCTGACCCGACCCCGCCCGCCTGCGCCTCGACCGCATCCTCCGGTGCGTCGACCACCCCGTCCGGGGGGTGCGCCACAGCGAAAACCCCGGTCGGCAGCACACTGGTGAGTGTCACCACCGAGATCCGGGGCAGGGCCCGCCGACGCCGGCGGCGATGCCTACCCATCGGCGGGTACCGGCCGGACGCGGCGGTCGCCTGCCGCGGAAACGCTGCGTTGAACTATTTTTCGCCTCGCCATTGAGCACGCTCCTTCATCTGAGTCCCCTGACGGAGTCGCCGATCACCACCGTGTCCGAGCCGGTGAGGGTCCGGAGGAAGGCGTTCTGGGCCCGGCGGCCGCGCTCGGCCGCCCGGTCCGCCCCACCCGGCAGCCGGATCAGCGCGGAACGAACCAGGTTCACCGGTAATCGCAGCAGCGGGTACCACGGCGGCATGTATGCCGGCAGGCCGAGCCTGCGCATCGCCTTCGGCCCCAGCAGGGCACTGGCGATCGACAGGTGCTGAGCCCGGGCGATCCGCCCGCGCAGTACCGGGAAATTGGGGTAATGCCAGTTCAGCGGGTCATCGGCCATGGGTACCGCCAATTGCGGCGTCGTCTCGTCCGGGTCGGTGATGGCGGCCAGGGTGTGCGAGAGCACCCGGACAGCGCCGGGGAAATCGGCGGGCAGGAAGCTGTCCTGGACACCGATGAGCCAGCCGACATAGCGCGAGAGGTGGGCGGCGGCATCCAGATCGCGCCGCGGCGGGACTATGCCCATCGGCACGGACCCGACCAGCGGTGCGATCAACGCCCCCACCAGGGTTGCGGCCATATCGGTCTGATTGATCGGCAGCCCCCAGTCGGATTCGCGCCAGTCGGGCATGGCCGCGACCTGACGCCGTACCAGCGCGTGGATCAGCCGGACCTGGATCGTGGACCGATACCCGATACCGCCGGGCTGAAGTCCGTTCTCCGCGGTGACGTTCAAGGCCCACTGCGCCGTTTCGGCGAATCGTTTGGCGGGACCTTTCTCCAGCGCCCCGGTGCGCAGCAAGGTCTTGTTGAACCCGGACGCCAGATAGCCGCCGAGGAACGACACATCGCGGGCGATATAGACGCCGTCGACCCCGCCCAGCCGGTACACCCGCGCACCCCGCCGCAACTGTTCCGGATCCAGCCAGCGGGGCGGGGATTCCACCTGGACGAAGAAATCCCGGAGCGGCCGCGGCGCACCGCGCATTTCGCCGATTCCCTCCCGGAGCGCCTGGTCGAACAGCGGCCAGGTGACCTCCAGCCCGTCGCGGTACATCCAGTCGACCACGGCGTCCATCGGCGGATCGCCGACCGTCAGGGCCGAGCCGAGTTCCTTCCACTGCTCAGGGGTCGGGCCGCGTACGCCGAGCAGCGCGGCGAGTGCACGCATCGCCGGCAGCCTGCGGGGCCGTTCGGGATGCCGGACAGGAACGATCAGAGCCATATTCGGTCCTTCGAATAGTCGACGGGCACAGGGGATCCGCGGCACAGGTGAACGCGGCGGAGGTAATCGGAACGGGCGCGGTGTCATCGCCCGCGGGCCAAGGCATCCCGGAACAGCGGCCACGACCGGTGCAGGTCCTGCTCCCAGTAGCCCCACGAATGTGTGCCGTTCGGCCGCAGATCGAAGACAGCGGGGATGCCCAGTTCGTTCAGCCGGCCGCGCAGCACATGCGCGCAATGGTCGGTGACGGCCTCGAGCAGGCCGCCCACGACCGTCTGATCGACGAGTTTGCCCAGATCACCCCGGATTCCCGGTCCGTGTACCGTCTCCAGCGGTCCGGGCAGACCGGTGCCGGTGGAGACATAGATGGTGGTGCCGCGCAACTCCTCGGCATGCAGATACGGATCGTTCGCCGTCCACGCCGGACTCGGCCACGGCCCCCACATATTGGTCGCGTCCCCGCCCCACCGGCCGACCACCGCGCGGACCATCGCCCGGCCCATCGGGTCGGAGGTGCGAATGCAGCCGCTGTACGAACCGATCGCCACATAGCGTTCCGGGGCGGCCAGCGCGAGCTGGAACACCGAGGTCGCCGCCATGGATATGCCCACAGCCGCGTTCGAGCCCGTCCCGTTGAACGCTTCGTCCATCAGCGGCGGAAGCTCCCGGGTCAGGAAGGTTGTCCACTGCTGGCGGCCGAGAACCGGATCGTCGGTCAGCCAATCCGTGAAATAGCTGCCCGAACCACCGAGCGGTATCACGACATTCACGTGTTCGCCGGCGAAGAATTGCTTGATATCGGTCCGTTGATGCCAACTGCTCGCGTCACTCCCCCCGGCGGCGCCGTTGAGCAGATACAGGGTCGGCGCAGGGGTGGCGGTATCGCGCGCGCGAATCACCTTGGCCGCGAGGACGGTGTCCATTGCCGCCGAATACACCTCGACATCGAGGTAGCCGTCGGGACCCGGCACGATGCCGACGATATGCGAAGCCCCCGGGGCGGCGCCGGGATCGGCCGGCGCCGGCGTCCCCGGGCCCGCACCGGCGACCAGCCCGACGGCCATCAGCAGGAGCGCGGCGAGCCACCGCGTCATCCTGCGCGGCCGGCCGGCGGCCACCCGCACGGCACCGGCGGTGGGGATGCGGCCCGGAAGGCGGGCGCTCATGGCGCGTTTCCTGTGCTCGGACTCCGCGGTGCGCGGCGCGAACTCCGTCATATCCGGTGCGTGCCGGGTCATTATCACTCCTTCGGGACGAATACGCCGGGCGCGTATTCATACGACGCCCATATCGAGCGCCAGGGTTCTCGAACGTTCCCAGATTTCGGACCAGGGCCGGACCGGTCCGGTGCAGTGCGCCACGGTGACGAACCGGCTGATACCGGGAAAACCGAGCGGATCGTCGGCCGCGGCCACGGTCACGGCCGTCCGGAAGTGCCCGCACAGCGCGACCCGGCCCCGCACCGGCCCGACGTACAGCACGCTGCGCGTCGCGTCGGCGGGCCGGCCGAAATAGGCGTATCCACGATTCGGGCTGTAGACGGGCGGCAGTTCCGCGCCCGCGAAATAGTCGAGTGCGGAGGCCTGCCAATACGAATCGGTGACGATCACGGTCCGGTCGCGGATACCTGGCGGGAGCTCTCGGTATGCCCGCGTCACCGCCGCTGTCAGGTCGGGCCAGCCGGTCGTCCCGTACATCCGCATCCGCGTATAGACCTGCGCGGCCGAATCGCTGGGTCGTCGCAACGAGGCCGCCGGTTGCGGCAGCGCGGCCACGACGACCACGGCGAGCACCGCGGAGACGGCACCGAGCCCCACAGAAATCCGGCGCCCCCACCTCCCGGCCCCTATCGCGACGACGACCGCGCCGGCCCCGAACACCGCCGGCAGCAGCCCGGCCGTGTAATAGGGCCGCGAGGCGGTGACCACCGCGAACGCGAGCACCACCACACCCGCTATCGGCACGAACCGATACCGCCGCAGCCCTTCGTGTCGTAGGAAACCGAGGACGGCGGCGGCACCGAGCACCGTTCCGAGTACACCCGCCTGCAGGACCTGGTGCCCGAGCAGCGCGACGCGACCTCCGGTCGCGAGACCTTGTTCGGCCCGGATCGCCTCGCCCATCGCCCACTGCGGCCATCCGTGCCGGGCCTGCCAGAAAAGACCGGGCAGCAGGGTCGGCGCCGCCACCGATACCGGAACCCAGAACATCGCCTTGCGCAGCAGCTCACGGGGACCGCTCAGCACGATTCCGGCGGCGAGCCCGAGCAACACCACGACCGCGAGCCATTTGATCTGCAGATCCAGCGCCGCCACACACACCGCCGCGGGGAGCAGCCGGTCGTCCCGGATCCGCGTCCACCGCACCAGTAGCCAGATCACCAGCGCCGAACAGGTGCTGTCGAGCGCGAACGTCGACAGCGAAGCCCCCTGGGACAGCGCGTACGGACAGGTCGCGTAGGCGAGGGCCGCGAGCAGCTGCGCACGGGTGCCGCCGCCGAACTCACGTGCCACCGCGGCGGTGAGCACGATCGCCGCCACCACCGCGAGAACCGCCGGTGTGCGCAGTACCAGCAGCGATCCCGGGGCGAGGAGGTCGCCCGCACGGGCGATCAGCGCGACGATCGGCCCCTGATCGACGTATCCCGCGGCGAGATGCCGGCCTGCCGCCAGAAAATACAGTTCGTCACCGAAGTAGCCGTATCGGTCCACCCGGAGCAGGAACACCAGACCCGCTGCCACCGTCAGGACGGACACCGGCACCACAGCGAACGGCGGCACCGCGGACGTGGGGCGGATTCCGGCCTCCGCGACGACCGGGACAGCGGTCCGCACGAGAGCCATCACCGCCCCCTCGGCAACGCGAGAACGATCACGGCCAGAACAGCGGCAAGGCCGACCACGATCCACAGGGCAGTACCGAAAGCGATCAGGTGGTCGCGTGCCGGCGCCCCGGAGGTTCCGTGGTCGAGCCGGGTCAGCAGGACCACGGGGCCCAGCGCACCACCCAGCTGCTGCAGGGTGGGCACCAGGCCCGACGCGGGACCTGTCTCCGCCGGATCGATTCCGCCCATCAACAGCGCGGGCAGCGGCGCCGCGAACCAGCCGAGCCCGATTCCCGCCACGGCCAGCGGCACCATCAGGGTGGGGATATCGAACCGTCCGGCGCCGGGGTCGATCAGCAGGGCAACTGCCGCCGTGGCCAGCCCGAACAGAAGTATTCCGGCGGTGAGTGTCGCGTTCCGGCTCCGGTTCACCAGGATCGGCGCGGTCAGCGCACCCACGACCGCCCCGGTGGCGCTGGGCAGCAGGAGCAAACCGGTCTCCCGGGCAGTGAAGCCGAGTCCGAGCTGGACCGTATTCGACATGGTGACCGGCACCCCGGCGAAGATCGCCGAGAACCCCAGCACCGCCACGGCACCGAGAGCGAATTCGCGCCGCGCGAACAGACCCGACGGAAAGGCCGGGGCACGTGCCCCGCCCCGGCCGCGGTACACCACGACCGGCAGCAGTACCGCCACGACCACGCCCACGAGTGACCATTCGAGGACAGATCGCGACCCGCCCACCGGGATGGCCGGATACAGCAGCACCGCGATGAGTGCGATACCCAGAACCGCGCCGCTGGTATCGAATCGCCGCACGACGGCGGACCGCTCCCGGGGCAGGAGCCGCAGTCCCGCCGCCACCGCGACCAGCCCGATCGACAGCTCGGCCAGGAACACCGAGCGCCAGCCGAGGCCCAGGGGATCCGTGTCGACGAGGATCCCACCCAGCACCGGACCGGCCAGGGCGGCGAACGCACCGGTCGCACTGTGTGCGGCGAACGCTACCGTCCGGCGGCGCGGCCCGAACGATGTGGTGATGATCGCCAGGGTCTGTGCCGCGACCAGCGCCCCGCACATACCCTGCACACAGCGGGCGGCGACCAGTTCCGTGCCGCCGCCGGCCATGGCACACCAGGCCGCGCAGACGGCGAATCCGGCCATCCCGGCCGTGTACACCCGCCGCCGGCCGAACCGGTCACCGAGATGCGCACCGACGATGAGCGTGCAGCCGAAGGCCAGACTGTAGCCCGACACCACGAGAACCTGTGGCAGCGCCGGTAACCGGAGGTCCCGGGCGATCGCCGGCAGGGCCGTCGCCAGCATCGTCATGTCCAGTACCTGGACCAGCACCGCGAGCAAGCACGCGAGCAGCGGGCCCCGGATCAGGCGCGGACGATATCCGGGGGACCGCGAAGTGGCGCCGGCAACCGTCGAAACGATCACGGCACGGTTTCCACCGCGAGGGCGTAATCGCCGGTCGCGCAGACGGTGTCCACCACCCGCTGGAACGCGGTGAGATACCGGGCGACCGATTCCCGGGCCGTCGCGGTATCGGGGAACAGGACGGTGATCCGGGTGCCGTCCGCGAAGCGGTTGACCCAGATATAGACCTCACGCGGGCTGAGCGGATTGGCATAGATCCCCCCGTTCACGGCCGTGAACATGGCCGCGCCCGAAATCCGCCGGATATCCAGGTAGGACAGCATCGGCGTCGAACAGCCCGGAGCAGCAACGATATTCGTATCGTCGGCGGCGAGCTCCAGCACCCGGTGCAGCGAGATATCGGAGAGTTCCCGGGCCTGGTCCATCGCCCGTTGGGCCGCGCTCACCAGCGAAGCGAAATCGTCGGCCGCGCCCACCGGGAAAGCCACCGGGATCAGATTCGTGTACCACCCGACCGACGCCGCTTCGCCTTCGGTGTGGCGGGTGTTCACCGGAGTCAGTCCGAGGTAGCGCGCGCGGCCGGCGAGTTCCTTGTCCACACACGCGGCCGCGGCGAAGATCCCCGCGAGAAACCGCCCGCCCTGCCGCGCGCATATCTCGTCGAATTCGACGGCGCGGGGTTCCGGGAACAGTGTCGCGGTCACCTGTGCGCCCTGCGTGTAGCCGCCCGGCCCGACCCCTGTCGCCAGCGGGAACGAGGGGATTTCCCCACCGTGCCGGTACAGAATATTGCGCCATTCGCGCACCCCGGGCGAATACGCCCCAAGGGCCTGGTTCACCCGCCGGTCCCGCGCGCAATAGGCAATATGCCCGGAGACCTCGGGTAGCGCGGGCGAATGCTCGGCGCATTCCGCGGAATAGATGGTCAGGAGGTCGACGAAGGTGAGCGCCTGGGCGACACCGTCGGTATGGAGATGATCGATCGCCGCGTAGACCGTGAAATCGTCCGGGCGTTCGATGATCCCGAAGGTGAAACAGTCCCACCGGGCCGGACCCGGGGTCTCTCGCTGCACATGGGACCGCACCGCCGCGCTGCCGGCGATCTCGCCGTGCGCCACCGGCCGGAACTCGATGGTCCCCGGATCGGTCACATGGCGGGTGAACGATCCGTCGGCCCCGCGCACGAAGTGACTGGCGAACGTATCGTGGCGGCGCAGGAAGGTGTTCACGGTTCTGGTCATGGCGCGATGGTCGGGTGCGCCGGGGAGATCGAAGGCGATCATGCACAGCCGCGAGGCGCGGAACTCCGCGTTCTCGTCACGGTGCGCGGCCCGGAGGTAGACCTGCTGCTGGTAGGAGGGGCCGGTGGGATGGGCCGGCGCTCGCCGCGCCGCCGCGCGCGACTCACGCGTGGCGGTCCACGTGGTGAGTGCGCCTCCCGCGGGATCCCATTCTTCGAAGAAGCCGTAATTGACCACCGAGTGCCTCGATTCGTACCGACTGGGGCCGGTAGTCGCCCGCAGTTGTGCGCACACCGGCCCGGGAACCGACGGCCGAGACCGGCCGTCGCATCAGCGTTCCGGACGCCGGAGCCGCCGAAAGCTTGTGTTCCCCGGCGAACTCACGGACGAGTCAACGCCACCGATCGCCGTGGTGACCACAGCTGTTGCCGATTCTGTGAGCAACTCCAGACGATCACGATCAGGTAACTGGTCCATAATCCAAATTCCGCCCCGAACAGGGAATTCGCCGAATACCCATCGGGGCACGATGATTACGGGCACCGGTTCTGTGACAGTGAACAAAGTTGCGTTGCTTTGTAATTCAGGCGAATTCCGGGCGATACGCTCACCCGGTGTTCAGCAGCATCGGATGGGGCGAGATAGTGGTTCTCCTCGTCGCCGCGCTCGTAATCCTCGGCCCGGAACGACTTCCCGGGGCCGCGCGATGGACGGCCAGGGCGCTGCGGCAGGCCCGTGACTACGCCACCGGCGCGGCAGCGGAACTGAAACAGGACCTCGGCCCGGAGATCGACGAGCTCCGGGCCCCACTGGCCGAACTCCGGCGGTTGCGCACGATGAACCCGCGCACGCTGGTCACCAAGCATCTGCTCGGCGACGAACCGCTGGTGCCGGAGGACTTCCGGTCACTGGTGGCCGATCTCAACGCCGAGCGGATCGATGCCGGCAATTTCGGCCTGATGAACCCACCTCCGGCCACACTCCCGGTGGACCTGACGAAACCGGTTCGTGAACCGGCCGCGGACATCACCGAAACAGGCAGCGCCCATTCCGGCGGCCCGGCCACCTAGCTGCACGGCTCAACGGTCCCGGTCGCCGCCACGACCACAAGAGCGGAGTATTCCGGATGAGCGGACCGACACGATATGCCGGGAGCGGCACCGAAACCCGGCGCCATCACCGGCACCAGGACGCCAGCGAAGAACTCGCCCGATCCCTGCTGTCACCGCCGCGGGCCGCGGCCGCCGCGCGGGTCGCCGGGTACGCCTATATGGACAGGTACGGTGTTATCGCGGTGACGCCGTGCCCCGCGGATCCGCCTCGCCGGCACCGCGATACACCCGATCACGCCGCCGTCATCGAACGGATACGCGCCGAGCTCCTCCTCGACGGCCCCGATCCGCTGCCCGCGCAACTCGGCCCCGAGCGCAACACCATCCTGATCCCCGGAATGGGCCGGCACGCGCGGTGCGCGGAGGAACTGCTGATCCAGCTGTCCGATGCCGCCGACGCCACACTTCTGGCGGCCGTTGTGCACGCCGAGACCGCGCAGGTCCCGGCCGCCGCGGAGCTCGCCCACGAACTGCTGGAGGTCGCGGTGCGCCTGGGCCACCGGCCCGGGTTGTACCGGTGGGAGGACCTGGCGCTGGAGTACCACATCACCCGGCCCGGCCCCGCCTTCGATCATCTCGGCGCGCTACTGGAACCGCTCGCGTCCCATCCACATCTCCTGGACACGCTGGGCCACCATCTCGACACGGGATTCCAGCCGCGGCGTACGGCGGGCCGGCTGGGGCTGCACGTCAACACCGTGCGCCACCGCCTCGAGCGCACGCACCAGCTCATCGGACTCGATCCGCTACGGCCACAGGACGGCTGGCTACTCCGATCCGCGCTGATTGCCCGCCGATTCCTGCTCGGCGGCAACACAATTCCGGTCGGCGAGAAATTCGGAAACGGCACAGATTTCACAGATTCATTTAACTATGAACCCAACTCTGATACATTGTTACATCAACGCTACCGCTGATTTACTCGCAGGCCGCTCGGCCTCAGCACACCGGAGCAGATGTGATCATGACTATCGCGACCCCTCACCTGGTGAATGCACCGCTCGCGCGACCCCTGCGCAGCACCCCACCGCCGCGGCCGGGCGCTCCCGGCCCGGTCGCACGGCCGGCGTCCCGGCCGGATCGTCACCCGCCGGTATCCACCGGCGGGGTCGATGATCATCCCGTGAACGGGGCGGTGATCGCGTTACTGCTGCACTTGCTCGAGCCGGCGCTCAGTACGCGGGAGAAATCCGATGCCCTCGTCGCCGAACTCCACCGGGCGGTCGAAACAGCCGTCGCACGGCAGGAAACGACCGAGGCCGTCACTGCCGCGGTTCGCGGAGCCATCGCGGTGACCGTCGAGGAGCTACGCACCGCCGGACTACCCGCGGGACATATCGCGGCATACAGCCGGCGCCTGGGCCGGGTCCGCGAGTTCATCCTCGCCACCGCGACCGCCGCATATCACAGTGCCGTCCGGCGTACCGGAAGCGACGGCGCCGCGGTGCGCGGCCACACCGCGGACCTGGGACGTACCGGGCCCTCCCGCGAGATCGTCGCCGTGGTGGCGCTGGAGTTCGCCGCGACCGGCGGCAGCGGGACCGAGGCACCACCGGTCCGGCGCGTACCCGCCGACCGCATCGAGGCATGTTTCGACGAAGAGCCCGGGTTCACGGCGTTATCACTGGTCACCGAGCACGGCGGCACCGTGGCGGTCCCCGCGGGCGCGGATACCGATACCCGGATCGCCCGGGTCGTCGCCCGGCTGCGCCGCATCCTGCGCATCGACGTCACCGCCGCTGTCCTGCACTGCCCGCGCGACCGCGCCGAGAGTTCCGTCGACGAAGCGCACGAAATGCTGGATGTGGTCCGGCGACTGGGCTACCCGCACGGTATCTACCGATTCGACCGGATTGCGCTCGAATACCAGGTGACCCGTCCGGGGCCCGCCCGGGAAAGCCTCTCCCGGATCGCTGCCTCGCTGGACGGTCATCCCGATCTGATCGACGCCCTGCTCCTGTACATCCGCTGTCACGGCAGTCGCAAGAGCACGGCCCGGCTGTTGCATGTCCACCCGAATACCGTGGACTACCGATTCCGGCGCATTCACCAGGTCACGGGCTTCGACCCGGCAACGGTTGCCGGATTGTCGAAACTGCAGGCGGCCATCGTGGTCGGCGCCTACGAAGGCGGCGGATACCCAGGACCGTCGGTTCCGGTACCGCTCACCCAGGCGGGAACCCGGCCGGTCGCGGCCCCGGACCGCAAGGTGGTCTGAGTACGCCACCACCGGCCATCGAGGAGACATGATGCAGATCGTCAACGGCCCACCGAGATCCACTCGAACCGCCGCGCGTACCAGTGCGGCTCCGCCCCGTGATTCGGCGACGCTGCCCGCGGACCGGTGCCAGGTCCGCGGGCGGAACCCGTATATCGTCACCCGGGAGCGTATCCGGGCGTTCGCCGACCTCACACATAACGACCATCCGATTCATCACAGTGACGTGGCAGCCCGCGACTACGGCTACCCGGCGCTGGTGGCGCCGCCCACTTTCGCCGCACTCGCCATGCTGCGGGCCCAGGACGATGCGGTCCGTATCCTGGCACCCGGTATCCGGCACAGCCCGCTGCTGCACACCCGGCAGACACTCGAGATCCGGCGCCTGCTGGTGGCCGGCGATATCGTCACCACCGACGTCCATATCCGCTCGGTGCGGGTGACCTCCGAATATGCCACGGTAGAAGCGCATCTGGTGCTCACCGACCACGACGGCGAGGTCGCGCAGTCCGGTTCCAGCTTCTTGCATGTATGTATCCCGGCTGCCGGCGCAACCCTGGCGGCGGCACGACTGTCCGGTGCCCGCGATACCTCCCCGGATCCGGAATCCGCAATGCCGGTTCCCTTCCGGCCGGCCACGACTCATCCCGGACTAGCACTGCCGCGCCGGACTTTTCCGCTGAGCCGGACGGAGATGGACGGCTTCGCCGCCCTCGGTGATCCGCGCGGTGCCGCGACGGCCCCGCACTCCGGCACCGGACCGCCCACCGGCATGATGCGGCTCGCGTTGGCCGCCGGATACCTCTCCTCCTGCCTCGGCGATCCCGCCGCGGTCTCCCGGTACGAGGCCGAGTTCACCCATTTCGGTGGACGGCTCGCCCGCACCGTGCAGCCGGTGGAGGTTTCCGGACGCGTGATATCGGTCGACCGGACCTGTGCCGCCGTGATCGCACTGGACGGCCGCTGCCTCGATCGCAGGCTGTTCATCCACGCGCAGGCCGTACTCCGGCCACCCACGCACTGAGCCCGCGGCGGTCCATCCGGCCGTCGCCGCACCGGGCGATCAGCGCGTATACGACTGCTCGTTCGCGGGCGCCTCCCGCACCGCACTCCGCCCGGCAGTCGCGCCGTGCCGGACCAGCGGCACCACCGCCGTCCGCACGAACGACGAGGCCTGACCCTCGTCCCGGAAGTCGACACCGCCCAGCGGCGTGAGCAGGAGCGAATGCGCCAGGCGAGCCAGCAATTCCGCCACCGGCCGCGCATCGTAGGCATCGAGCACGCCGACCGCCTGTCCCCGCTCCAGAATCGTCACGATATAGCCGATCGCCGAACTCACCATTTCCTCACCGCGCACGGTGTAGAACTCCATCGCTTCCTCGGGTGAGACCTCGATGAGCTGTGTCAGCAGCGGGTGGGATCGCGCCTGTCGTAGTACGTATAGCGCGGTCCGCTCGATCTGATCGTCGACATCGGTACCCTCGGCGGCGATCCGGCCCACCTCGGCGAGCATCCGCTCGATCTCCCGCATGATCACGGCTTCGATGAGATTGTCCTTACCGGCGAAACGACGATAGATCGTCACCCGGTTGAGCCCGGACCGGCGGGCGATATCGTCGAGGCTGGCCCGCCGGATGCCGACCTGCAGCAACCGCACCAGCGCAGCATCCATGATCTTCTCGTCGACCGCGTCGCCCTGCCTCACCATGATTTCAATCTACCAACGGTGGTAGACCAATAGGCGATACAATCCACCGCCCTCCGATACACCGTTGCACAGTCGATACGAATTGTTCGGACGATCGCGCGGCATACGACCCGCGTTTTGTGCTGTGCCACAAACGGTGCGTGCGCACGATCCGCAGGCCCGGAGGCACACATCGCGACTGTCGGCCCGGATGGCGAGTGACACACAATCGCCGCTCGGCCCGACTTACTCGCAGGCCAGTGTTACTTTACAAACACATTGACTCCATGTAACGGCATTCGTATGTTCGTTACACATAATGCCGGGAACTCCAAGGACGGGGTCCATGAACCAGATCGTTCCCACCCGCCATCCCGCCACACCTCGCGGGGTGCCCGGTCTGCGGCCGTTCGCCCTCCTCCTGGGCATCCGGAAGCCCGATGCCGGCCGGTGGCAGGAGCTGGGCGAATCGCTGCTCGTCGCCGACCCCGCGATGGACGAGCTCGCCGCCTGGATGTGCGAGACCGGCACCGGTACGACCCGCCCACTCTTCGAAAAGGCCCTCGCCTCGGGTATCGCGTCGATTCCGGACGCGCCCGAGCCGTTGGCCGCCTTCTTCGCCCGCGTCGAAACCCCGCCCGCATGGGTCGACGAGATTGCGCTCCGGCGTGGCGCCCAGGTGTACCGGATGGGCGGCGCGGACGGGCTCTACCTCGCCCGCGACGTCTCCTTCCTCGGCGGCTATCTCGCCTCGGGCTTCAACAAGACCCTGTTGCGCACGGGCGCCCTGGAGAAAGGCCCGGCCACCCGGTTCGCCGAAACCATGCAGTGGGCGATGGATGTCTCCGGCGAGGACGGGATGTCGCGCTTCGGGCCCGGATACCGTTCGACCCTGCGGGTGCGGCTGATCCACGCGATGGTGCGCCGGCATCTCCTCGCCACGCCCGACTGGCGCACCGCGGACTGGGGCCTGCCCATCAACCAGACCGATATGGCCGCGACGCTGGTCGGCGCGCTGCTGGCTCCGTTCGTCGGCGGTATGGCCATGGGCATGCTGACGAGTCGCGCCGATCTCGATGCCGCCGCACACCTGACCCGCTACGTCGGGTGGCTCATCGGGGTCGAGGAGCACTGGCTGCCCACCGGATTCCGCGACGGGGTCCGGGTGCTGTACCACAGCCTGACCGCGATCATGAACCCCGACGAGACGAGCCGGCGGCTCGCGGTGCCGATGGACCGCGACCCGCTCAGCTGGTCGTACCCGAATATGGCGGGCGTGCGGGGCCGGTTCGCCCGGGCCCAGCACCTGTCGATTGCCACAACCTTCCTCGGCCCCCGCTCGGTGCGCCGCCTGGGCCTGTGGCCGTATATGCCGCCCTGGTATCCGCTGGCCCGTATCCCGGTCAACCTCGTCCGCAGTGCGGACGCCCGCTTCGGCCGCGACGGGCGCGCCCGCGCCGCCGCCCGGGGACGCCGGCAGCAGCAGCGGTTCTTCGAACTTCTCACCGGCTCCCCGGGGCACACACGAATTCAATTGTGAAATTCTCGAAATACAAGACCTGATATTTCTCGGAATACACCTTCCGGCGCCACTACCATATGAACCGGAAGGATTTCCCGAATTACCGTTCCACTCGACACTTTCGCCCGATTGTGCAGCGGCCCAGGGGCATCGGAGGGTTTTGTGTCGATCGACCGGGAATCGACATATCGAATTATTCCGGGCATACACTGCGGAGACCGATCGGTAATCGAGATCTCGAAATTCTGGTAAGCCAACAGCAAGGATTTGTGATGCCGTCAACCTCCCGCAGGCTAGCGACGTTCGCCATCGCGGTGGCCGCCGCCGGACTGGTCGCGCCCATAGCGTCCGCGCAGCCACCGGAAGTGACCACCCCGGTACCCACTCCGACCACCGAGGCGCCGGCCGTCCCCGCGCCGCCCACCGGAAGCGAGGAAACGACAGCGCCGGCCGAACCCGCGCCGACCACGGAGGAGCAGGCGCCGAGCACCGAGCCCCTACCGCCGACGGAAAGCGAGGAGACCACGCCTCCGGTCGAGGGCGAGACCCCACCACCCGCGGAAGGTGAGACCACTCCCCCGGCCACCGAGCCGGCGCCGCCCGCCGAGGGCGAGATCCCGCCGGCCCCGCCGCTCCAGCCCAACCCCCTCGAGGGCCTGCTCGGCAAGATCGCCTGCATGTTCGAGGACGCCTCGGTCGCGGTACTGCCCGGCACGGCCGAGGCCGAAACGGTCTCGCGGGAAAAGGGTTTGGCGATCCTCGCCTGCGCCGAACACCCGACAGACGATCCGCCGACCGAGCAGCCGCCGGCCGAGGAGCCTCCTGCCGAGGAACCGCCGGTCACCGAACCGCCCGCCGAGGAGCAGCCGACCGAAGAATTGCCGACCGAACAGGCGCCGGCCGAGGAGCAGCCGGTCGGGTAGCTCCGGCACCGACCGGGCACCCGCGGCGAAACCACCGCATGGGCTCGCCGCAGATCATCGATCAGCCGGGCCCGGGCCTCGCACCAGGGCTCCGTGACGCCGGGTTCTCCTCCCGCCCCTACTGCCGAGCACACCACTCGGCAGTAGGGGCTTCGTCGTTGGACAGTAGGTATTCACCATCGGGCGACCGCTGCCGAAACCGATGGCACAGCACTCGGTGCCACCGGCCGGCGGCCCGGTATCAGATTCCGGTAGCAACAGCAGTGACTGCCTTGCTCAACGCCGTTGCTATTCGCCTCAGGTCGATCGGTGACTCGAGAGTGGAGTAGAGGTCGGCGGTGCGCTCGACCATGGCGGCCACGATCACCCCGACAGCCGGATCCACGACCGGCGGCGGGCCGTCACCGGCCGCGTGGACCTGTTGCAGACTCGCCACGATCAGCTCCGTCATCCGCGCCGTGCGTCCCGCGTGGTACCGCGCCACCAAGGTGTCGTAGGCGGCCACCTCCGCCAGCGCAGCGAGGAGATGCCCGCGGCGGCGGCGGAATTCGATCGCCGCCGCCAGCCCGGCCGTCAGCCCGGTGTCGTCACCGGGTCTCCAGTGTTCCCACCAGCGCTCGGCGGGCGCGAACCGGTCCCCGGTATCCGCGTCCACCAGCCGGATGAGCAGACAGTTCTTCCGCGGAAAGTACCGGTACGCCGTCGAACGGGCGATACCGGCTGCTACGGCGATATTCCGCATGGACAGTGCGGTATAGGGAATACCGGCCGCCAGCAGGTGATCCGCGGCCGCCAGAATACGCTGCTCGACCGCGTTCACCGTTCCCGGATCCGGACTCCGATCCGATGCCGGGAGGACCACCTGCCCCGGGCCCGGGGCGTCAGACCGTTCCATCGCGGGTAGTGGCGGCCGGACGCGGCACGGTCCGATAGTTCTCGACGTCGAATCGCCGGGTTCTGCGGCGGTATTCCCGCATCGATCCCGGCCAATTGTTGGTGTTCAGCGGCCCTTTGGCGGTGTCGGCCAGATACCAGCTGTGACAGCCACCGGTATTCCACACCGTGCGGGCAAGACGTTCCCGGGTCGCGCTGCCGAATCCGTCCAGCACCTCCGGCCGGAGATCCAGATAGCGCACCCGGCTGATTTCGTCCACGGCGCCGACGATGTAGGTCATCTGGCTCTCCAGCATATGCACGATCGAGCCGGATCCGACATTGGTATTGGGGCCGTACATCAGGAAGAAATTCGGGAATCCGGGCACCGTGAGCCCCAGATACGCACACGGCTCGGACTGCCACGCACTGTCGAGGTCGCGTCCGGCGAGCCCGGAGACGCGCATCGGTGCCACGAAATCGTGCGACCGGAAACCGGTCGCGTAGATGATGGTGTCCGCCTCGAAATGCCGGCCGTCCTCCGTCTCGATCGCGGTGGGCTGTACCGATCGGATCGGACTCGTCACGACCCGCGCACCGTCCCGGTTGAGCGCGTCGTAGTACTCGTTCGAAGTCAGAATTCGATTGCAGCCGAGTTCGTAACCGGGCCGCAGCGCGCGGCGCAGTTCGGGGTCGGCGATCCGCCGCAGATTCCAGCGACACCAGAGACGGATGGGCGCGGACATAAACCGGCGGCCCCACCGCGAGACCAGCATGGGGTTCAGTACCCCCTCGAACCAGAGGAATATGCCCAATCGGGGCAGTTTCTGCACCAGGGGCAGCACTCTGTTCACGCGGCGCCGGAACGCGGAGTATTCAACATCCGGTTTCGGACTGATCCAATGCACTTGCCGCTGGAAAATGGTGACGCTACGCGCTTTCCCCACCAGATGCGGCACGAATTGAATGGCGCTGGCGCCGTTACCGATCACCGCGATATCTCGACCGGCCGGATCGTGATCGTGGTCCCAGCACGCGGAGTGGAATGTGGTGCCGGCGAATTCGGTCAGTCCGGGCAGCCGCGGATACGACGGCCGGCTCAACTGCCCGCACGCCGAGACCAGCACGTCGGCGTACTCGGTGGCACCGGTGGCCAGCTCGATCTCCCAGCGGTACCGGTTCTCGTCGAACACCGCCGCCACGACCTCGGTGGATGTGCGGACGTAGTCGCGTATTCCGTACTCCGCGGCGCAGCGCCGCAGGTAATCCAGTATTTCCGGCTGTGGCGCGAAACGACGCGACCAGTCGGGATTCGGCGCGAAGGAATACGAGTAGAGATGGGACGGCGCATCGCAGGCCGCACCGGGATAGGTATTGTCACGCCATACCCCACCGATATCGCCGGCCCGTTCGTACACGGTCAGATTCGTGAATCCGGCTTGGACGAGGCGTATTGCCAAACCTATTCCACTGAACCCGCTACCGATGACGGCGACGGCCGGCTGGTTCGAATATTCGGTGCTCACTACCGCTCCTGTCGGGGCTGAAAAACGGCGACGGGGACCGCGCCCCAACGTAACTCAGTCGAAGTGCCGCAAGGATATTCCGGCGGCAGATTGGTGATTTTCTCCAAACGCACAGACGCCGATTCGGCGAATGCGCGTTATCTCTCCGGCTCGGCCGGATCCGGTACCGGCAGACTCGCTACAGGTCGAGGACGAGACGGGTGATCGTGCCCACGGTGGTCACACACAGGCGTATCGGATCCGTTGCGGGCGGGTTGTCGCGGCCGTCCGGCGCCCGTTCGATCGCGAGCGGCTGGTGTTCGCAGGCACCGCACAGTCCCGCCCGGCACATCGACGGTACCGCGAGACCGCGGCGCTCCAGGGCTTCGAGCACGGTCAGTGCCGGCGGGACGACGAATTCGACACCGGACCGGCGCAATTCGACGACCAGCACCCGCGCCGGTTCGGGGCGCCGCCGGTTGCGCCTGTACCTCACCGCCGGCGACGGGACAGCTGCCCGCCGGCCGACCCGTCGTGGTGGTCGTAGGGCGTATCGCGGATTCCGGCGCGCCGGGCAGCCGCTTTCGCGATGCGTGACTGCCATCGCCACATCGGATCGTCCCGGCGGGCCTTGCGATCCAGCCGGGCCCGGGCGCCCGGCAGCCGATCACCCAGTGCTCGCGCCCGGACCTCCGCGACGGACACCAGCGCCGTGGCCGATTTCCACGGCTGCAACGGCACATCGCGCAGCGGGGTGGCCGCCAGGAGTTCCCGGACAAGAAGGTCGCTGCTGTAGTAGGCCATCATGCCCGCCACCGGTCCTGTCGCGGCGATCTTGGCCCGTGCCACCGGCCCGTTCCCGGCAAAACCGGAGGTCGCCGCGCCCGCCATCTTCGCCGTCCACTCCGGTGCCGTACCGGCGTTGGCGACCATATAGTCGACCATTTTCATCCCGTCGAGGGCCGTCGCCGGGATCAGTTCCCCGGCCACGCCGAACACATGCGCGATCCCGGCCCAGTAGTGCATGACATCGTCCAGCCGCTCGGTGTCGATGCGGCGCCCGTGGACATGGTCGAAGCACAGCGGTGTCAGCCCGAAGGTCACCGCGGCACCCATCATGGTGGCATTGGAGATCGGATTGCCGTGCCGAGCGAAATGCTCCGGGCCCCAGGCCTTCTTCAGTCCCGACCGCACCTGCGCGTGCATGAGCCGCACGCGCACCGTGTCCTGGAAGGTCGGCGACCATCGGTCCAGTGCCCCCGCCACCGTCATACTGCGGAACCAGTTCGCGGTCTCCAGGTTCCGCCGGTAGGGATCGTGGACATACCGCCCCGTCGCCCCGGTGGCCGAGGCGACTTCCGCACCCACGAAGGTGCCCATGAAGTCCTGGATCAGCATGGCCGTCTTTCCGGACATCGAGGCATTGAGCCACAGCCGCCGGCCCCGCTCCCAGCGCCGCGGGTCGAACCACTCCGGCGGATTGTCGAGGTGCTCGAACAGCGCGACGAGTTCCGCCGGCGGATCGTCCACCGTCTCGATTCCGCGCGCGAGTGCCCGGTCGAGCATCCCTCGCCCAGCCGCTGTACCTTCGCGGGCTAAGGCGGCGACCACACCGTCCATCAGTTCGTCGCCCTGCCAGAGATGGTCGGCCATGATCCGGGCCTGCGGGGTGTCGGCCGGTACCCGCTGGACGTCGATCCAGGGCGCGAGCATTCGTTTCCGGGTTTCGAACCACAGCCCGGACGGCGCCACCCGGGGCGGCGGGGGCCGCAGCGGCATACCGGTGCGGAAGTAGTAGTCGAACCGGTGCTTTTTCCCTTCGTCGACGGTTTCGGGTTCCCGGTTCGGCGGGCCTGTCATCGGCTCCTGTGGCAGCATGGGCGAATGCTGACACGAATAATTGCTCGCGTTCAATTCGCATTCTGATGCCCGCCACGCCCCGCGCCACACTCCGCCGGACACCGCGTCAGCAACGCTCGCGAGAGATGGTCCGGCGCATCATCGACGCCGGTCAGGCGGTCCTCATCGCGCACGGATACGAGGGCGCCTCGACGAACCGGATAGCTCGCGCCGCCGGCATCAGCCCGGGTTCGCTCTACCAGTACTTCCCCAACAAGGACGCCGTGATCGGGGCGGCCATCGACCGCTACAACGAAGAGGTCTCCGAGCGGGTCCGCGCGCAGGTCCTGGCGAATATGACGGAGCCACCGGAAGTCGCTCTGCAGCGATCGATCTCCGCTCTGCTGGATGCCCTGGGCAACCAGCCGGAACTGCTGCGTGCGGTGGTCGAGCAGACTCCCCGGCTCAGCGTCGGGCATACGGTCGTCCACTTCGAGGATCAGATCGCCGATCTCACCCGCGCCGCGCTCACCCTGCGCGGATACCGGCCCCACGACGATTCGGATATCCCGACGGCCGCCTGGATGCTCGTGCGGACGGTGGAACATCTGACCGTTCGCTACATCCTGGACCAGCCCGATATTCCCCGCGACGCCTTCCTCGCCAATATCACCCGCATGATCCACAACTACTTCCGCCGGCCGTAAAAGCACAGACCGGGACGGCGGAAGCCGAGCAGTACGCGAGCACCGGGGCCCGCCGCCGGACCGGCAACAACCGCAGCGGCCACGGACCGCTCGGCGACATGAAACATCGGAGGATCTGAATCCGAATTATCGCTCGCAATCTTCGCCCGGACGGCGACACATCGAACCACGGCATCCCAGCCCGGAACGGGCGCTCGCGTCCGTCGCCGCCGCAGTGCTCGGCCCCGACTGCGCGACGGCCGAGCACATGAACAAGCGCGCCACAGAAGCGGTCCCGGTTGCTGCCCGCGACAGCATCCTCGGCACGTGAGCCGAACGGTCATCGCGCGGCAGGCCGCCCCTGGGTTCGGCCGGCATATCGGTGTGGGTTGACAAACTCGCGGACGTCTGAAACTCTCGGTTCAGGTCATGAGTGCCAGCATCGAGCCCCGGCTTGCTGGCCGGCAACCCTCCTCCGCGGTGGGGTGCCCCGGGTGACGACCTGGCCGCCGCTCGATCGAGCGTGGCAAGCGCGGACTCCGTTCCCTCGATCCACCGGAGTCCCCGAATCGATGGGATTGCGTGATGACCGCTGTACTCGACCGGACCGGTGCCCTCGCCTGTGTCTCCGGAGCCGATCTGCGAGTTCCCCTGGTACAGGGCGGAACCCGGACCTACGCCAATTTCGACTACGCCGCCAGCGCGCCCGCGCTGGCACAGGTCACCGACCGGATCGCCGAACTTCTGCCCTATTACGCCAGCGTCCATCGGGGCGCCGGGTACGCCTCGCGGGTGTCCACGCAGTGCTACGAGGCCGCGCGGGAGACGGTGGGCCGGTTCCTGCACTGTGCCGACGATCAGGTAGTGGTCTTCACCCGCAACACCACCGATGCCATCAACCTGCTCGCCGGCTGCGTTCCCGGCGATACGGTGGTGCTCGATATCGAACACCACGCGAACCTGCTGCCCTGGGAGCGCCGTGGTCGCCGGGTGGTGCGCGCCGCCGATACCGTCGCGGAAACCTTGCGCCGGCTGGCGGCCGAACTGTGCGCGAAACCTGCCGCCCTGCTGGCGGTGACCGGCGCCTCCAACGTGACCGGTGAACTGCTGCCACTGGACCGTCTGGCCGCGCTCGCGCACCAGTGCGGTGCCCGGATCCTGGTGGACGCGGCGCAGCTCGCCCCGCACCGGCGAATCGACCTGTGCGCCACCGGTATCGACTACCTGGTGCTGTCCGGGCACAAGCTGTATGCCCCGTTCGGCGCCGGGGTGCTGGCCGGCCGCCGGGACTGGCTCGATACCAGCATCGGCCTGGGCGCTACCCAGGAGGACATCGATCGGCTCCTCGAAGCCGTTGCCGCACTGGTCGACCGGGGGCCGCGCTGGGAGTATGCCGGCACCGCCGGGCGCTGGGATCCGGTACCGGAGACCCGGCCGGGCCTGGCGCCCGGTCACGCCGCGGGTAACGCACCGTGCACGGTGTGAGTGCATCCACCGGCGTTGCGCAGGGTTGAGGTCCAGCCACATCCGTCGTGATCTCATCCGTCCCGATCGCGCCGACGGGCCCGCAGGGCAGTGAGCGCAATCCCCGCCGGCACAGATTTCCGCGGCACGAGGAGCGCGGATCCCTCGCCGGCCAACGAGAAGAATTGCATTCTGCCTTTTGCGAAGCATATTCTCATCAGGCGATGGGCAGTCGGGTCGAGGAGCAGATGATGACGGAAACCGCAGTGATCACCGGAGCCGCGGGTGGGATCGGGGAGCATACGGCCCGCCGATTGGCGGCACAGGGCGTGCGTTGTGTGCTGGTGGACCGCAACCCGCTGGTCGAACAGGTCGCCGCGGAATTGGGTGGCGACGCGGTCGTCGGGGATCTGGCCGATCCGGCCCTGTCCCGGGTCGCCGTCGCCGCGGCCGGCGAGCGGGTAGACCTGCTCGTCCTCAACGCCGGAATCAACTCCGTGGACAAGGATCCCGCGGATCTCGATCTCGATCGCTACCACGCGGTCGTCGGTGTCAACCAGCATGCCGTCGTCTGGGGTCTGCGGGCCGCCCTTCCCGTCATGCGGCGGCAGGGCGGCGGTTCCATCGTGATCACCGCGTCGCACGCGGGAATCGCGGGGGTACCGCAAGACCCGATCTACACGATGACCAAACACGCCGTCATCGGGCTGGTCCGTGCCCTGCACGGCCGGCTCGCAGAAGAAGGTATCCGCTTGAGCGCGGTATGCCCCGGCCTGGTGGACACGCCGCTCACCGCAGGTGGGCGCGAGCGGTTCCGCGCAGCGGGCATCCCGATGCTGCAAGCCGATGAGGTGGCGGGCGCCGTCGAACAGTTGCTGCGCAACGGTGAACCGGGCACCGAACTCGTGGTCCGCCCCGGACAACCGGCCACCCGATACCTCGCCGCACCGATTCCGTGAAGATCCGGCCCGGGCCACCGAACCTGCGCTTCGGTGGCCGAGGTCGGCGCGGGTGGTCATTTCGGTGACCGCGGCTGTCAGGACCGTGTCCAGACCCCGTCCCCGCGCACAGCGGGCCACGTACCGGGCACCGGCAACCGGCCGCATGTGACACAGCGCGGACAGTAGGGGAACTGCCGCTGCGACTGGCGAAACGCGTCTCGCGACAACCTGAGTCAGCCCCGGTCCGTCCGGAAAGGTCAGGCACCGACTCGGCGGAGAGCAGCTCCCCGGCACAGGTACAATCAAGCGCGATGCATATCGAACTGATGCTCGATTCACTCGATGGGCTGTCTGTGGGGGATGCGCTGGGGGCCGAATTTCCCGTGATGCGCCGCTCGATACCGGATCTCCGGGCCGGAAAACTCACTGTCGGACCGTGGGGCTGGACCGACGATACCGAAATGGCCTGCACCGTCGTCGCCGAACTCGGCGGCCGCGGTGCGATCGATCAGGATCGGCTGGCCGCGGCGTTCGCGCGCCGGTTCGATCCGCGCCGTGACTACGGCTTCATCTCGGTCGGCACCCTCCGCCGGATCCAGGAGGGTGTGCACTGGCGGGACGCCGCCGGATCCGCCTACGACCACCAGGGCTCCTGCGGTAACGGGGCCGCCATGCGGGTCGCCCCGCTGGGCGCCTACTTCGCCGGCGACCCGGACCGGATCGCCGCGCAGGCGGCCTTGTCGGCGGAGGTCACCCATCTGCATCCCAAGGGGGTCAGCGGCGCGGTCGCGGTGGCGCTCGCGGCCGGGCAGGCCGCACAGGCCCGCCTGACCGGAACACGGCCCACGCCGGAGGAATTCGTCACCGCCGTCGCCCGCCGCCTCGAGGACGGCGAAACGACCCGGCTGATCCACCACGCCCGCACCCTGCTCGGCGCTCCCGTCGAGCAGGCCGCGGCCGAGCTGGGCAACGGATCCCGGGTGACCGCGCAGAACACGGTGCCCTTCACAATATGGGCAGCGGCAACACATCTGACCGACTACCCGGCCGCGATCACCACCTGTATCGCGGCCGACGGCGATATCGACACCACCAGCGCTATCGTCGGCGGAATCGTCGCGGCGTGCACCGGTAAGGGCGGTTCCACCGGGGTGCCACAGGCCTGGCTCGCCGCGCGCGAGCCGTTGCCCGGCTGGTTCGATTCCGCCCTCCGATCGGCACCGCACAAGAAGTCCGGCTTCGCTCGTCTCCGGCAGTGGATGTCCAGTACCTCGTAACGACCGCCGACTGGTTCTGCCGTGCATCGCGGTCGGCGATCAGTAGCCTCGAGCATCTGCCCGGCCGCTCCGCCTCGTCCGGCGAACCGGTCAGATCCAGCCCTTCTCACGGGCTTTCAGTGCGGCTTCGTAGCGGTTGGACACCCCGAGCTTGGCCATGGCCGCGGACAGGTAGTTGCGCGTGGTGCCCGGCGACAGGTGTGCGCGCCGGGCGATCTCCTCGACCGACGCGCCGTCGATCGCGTACTCGAGCACATCGGCCTCGCGGGCCGTGAGGACGGTGTCACCGGCGCTGATGGCTTCCGCGGCCAGTTCCGGGTCGACGTATCGGCCACCGGCGTGCACGGTCCGGATGACCTCGGCCAGGGTCGCCGCGGAGCTCGTCTTCGGCAGGAATCCCCGCACACCCGTGGCAAGCGCTCGTTTGAGATAGCCCGGCCGGCCGTGGCTCGTGACGATCACCGTGGCCGCGCCCGGTGTGATCTGCTGTATTTCCGCGGCGGTGGCGATACCGTCGATTCCGGGCATCTGCAGGTCGATCACCGCTACCGCGACGGGCGCCCCGCTCTCGCTGCGGCGCCGCCACGCGGCGACGAGATCCGCACCGGACCCGACGTGGCCGACCACCTCGATATCGGCCTCCAGGTCGAGCATTGTCGCCAGAGCGGCCCGGATCAGTGTTTCGTCGTCGGCCAGGAAAATCGGGATCATCTTTTCTCCCACTGGATTTCGAGTCCGAACTCGTCGGGTGAGGCATCGATGCCGAGGCTCGCCCCGACCGCCTCGAGCCGCTCGGCCACACCCCGCAATCCCGATCGTTCACCGACCGTGCCGTGCGGCAGGTTGTTGCGCAGCGACATTCCCGCGGTGCCGAGCGTGAGCGTCGCCGCGGTCGCCGCGGAGTGTTCGACGATATTCGTGGTGCCCTCCCGGACCACCCACGCGGCGACCTCGTGGAATCGGGCGGGCACCGTGGCCGGATCGCCCTCGACGACGAGGCGGCAGCCCACCGCCGCCAGCAGCGACCGTGCCCCGGCCACCTCGCCCAGCAGATCGATATCCCGATAGCCGCGGACCAAGGTGCGCATCTGCCCCATCGATTCGACGGCCAATGTCCTGACTTCGTCCATTTCGACTGCGGCGCGGCCGGTGTCCCCGGCCCGCGACAGCGCCACCGCCAGTTCACTTTTCACCGCGATCGCGGAAAATCCACGGCCGACCACATCGTGCAGATCGCGCGCGAACCGCAGGCGTTCCTGGGCGACCTGCAGTTCGGCCTCGACCGCCTTCGTTCGCTCCAGCTCGTCGATGATCCGCAGGCCCCACACGGTGACCAGTGTCGTGACAATGGCGAAACTCCCGACGAAGCAAGTCACCGCGGCCAGTATCAGCACGTTTTCCGGTGCCGAGCCGTAGGCCAGACCTGTCGCGAGGCCGAGACCCAGCAGAATCCACCATTTGCGCCGGCTGAACGAGACGACGGCGAATACGGCCAGCAGCACCACGATGATGCCGACCGCACGGGCACTGTCGACGGTCTTTTCCGCGCCCGCCAGCCGTGCGACGACGGCATAGGCCAGCCACAGTGCCGCCAGAGTGGCAGTAGCGGCGGTGCGCACCCACCGGCTCGTCGCCCACCCCGTGGAGGTGGCGAATTCGGGGCGCGATTCGATCGCGAGGATCGCCGCGATACCGGCCACCGCAAGACCTGCCACCGGCCACAGCGCGCCGAAGGTGATCGCCGCGGCGACGACCATCGCGGCCAGCGACCCCTCCAGGGTCAACCGCGTGTAGAGCCGGAATTTGACCGGGCCCGGCAGCTCGTGCCACCAGGCGGTCCAGCGGGTCACCCCCGGTCGTCCCAGCGGAAGCTCCTGCGGGTGAGCACGAGCGCCAGGACGGTCCATATCGCCAGTGTCGCAAACGGGCGGCCGAGTTCGGCGAAGGTCCCCGCGAAGTCCAGCGCCGGGGCGGTGGCGGTGCCCGTGACCGGTGTCCCGGAGGCTCCTAGGAAAACGAGATCGGAAACAGCCGCGAACGGTGTCCAATCGACGACGCCGGCCAGCCGGTCGGGCAGGATGTCCCGGATCGATACCAGACCGAGCATCGCGATCGTCATCACCGGTAGCGAGGTGATCTGTGCGGCCTCGGCGTTCTTCGTCACCGCACTGGTCGCCAGGGCGAGCAGCGAGAACAGGACGGTCCCGCCGACGAGGGCGAGCACGATCGCCAGGGGGTTGACCGGTGCGGGGGCGCCCGCACCGTAGACCACGGCGGCAACGACGACGCTGCAGAAGAGCGTCACCACCGCGCCGGGCACTGCCGGTGCGGTCTGGATCTGCCAGTCGGCGGCCTCCCCCGTCCGCAGCCGTTTCAGCACGCCCTCGCCGCGGCGGGTCGTGACCATCGACAGCACCGAGTAGTACTGCACGAACAGCAGGGCCAGCAGAGCGAGCATCTCGACCGCCGTCGCCGCCATCGCCGCCGTGGGTGTCTCGCCCTTGCCGGCGATGAAGAACAGGGCCAGCGGTAGCCCGATCGGGAAGACCGTCGCCATGTAGACGAGTGTCTTGTTGCGCCGGAACTGCAGGTACTCGGCCTTCGACAGCGCGGCGAGCGGGCGCCGGCGAAAGCTCGTGGGCGGTGTGACGAGGGTGGTCATCGAGATGCTCCGATCAATTCCGGTGTGGCCGCCGGTGTCTCGGCGGATTCACCTGCGATACCGAGGAAAACGGATTCGAGGGAGGCCGCGCGGGCATCGAGCCCGTTCAAGCGCAGTCCGTGATCCCGTGCCCAGCCCAGCAGTTCGGACAGATGCCCCTGGAGGTCGTGGGTGCTGACGGTGACCCGCGCCTGCGCATCGACCCGCGCCGCCCGCAACTGCGGCAGCGGCAGTCCGGGGTGATCGAAGACGATCCGCGCGGGATGTCCGTCGACGATCTCGCGCAAGGTACCGGCGCGCGCGACCTCGCCCCGGTGCATGATCGCGATCCGGTCGGCCAGCGCTTCGGCCTCGTCCAGGTAGTGCGTGGTGAGGACCATCGTCACCCCGGACGCTTTGAGATCGGCGAGCAACCGCCAGGTCCCCCGGCGGCTCTCGGGGTCGAGCCCGGTGGTCGGCTCGTCGAGAAACAGCAGCCTGGGCTGCCCCAGCAGGGCGCAGGCCATATCGACACGGCGCTGCTCACCACCCGACAGGGAACCGACCCGGACATCGGCGCGATCGGCCAAGCCGACCTGGCCGAGGACGGTATCGGCGGTGGTGGGGGCGGTGCACGTCCCGCGCCACATCTCGAGCGTTTCGCGGACGGTCAGTTCGGCCGGCAGACCGCCGGACTGCAGCATGATGCCCATCTGCGCGCGGACCTGGTCCCGGTCCCGGCGCGGGTCGAGCCCGAAAACCTCGACGGTCCCGGCCGAGGGGGCGGCGAGGCCCTCCAGCAAGTCGAGGGTGGAGGTCTTACCGGCGCCGTTGGTGCCCAGCAGGGCGAAGACCTCCCCCTCCGCGACCTCGAGGTCCACACCTCTGACCGCCTCGAACGCATTCTTGCCGTGACCGTATGTCCGGCGCAGGCCGCGGGCGGTGATCACCTCGTTCAGCGGCCGTCTCGCGAGCGGCGAACCAGCGGCCCGATCGCCGGTGGTCGCGGGGTCTGTCTGCGGCCGCGGACCCTGCGGGTCCGGCCGGCCACGTTTCGTCCTGTCCATGGCTTATACCCTCGCCGGATCAGCGAGTGGCCGGTAGTACGCCCAGTCATCGATTCTCGATGAGTTGCGCACGGGTGGGTCATGACAATTGTCATCATCGGACGCCCCGCGGCAGGCGTGAACGTCAGTCGCGGGCGCGGGCGATGATCAGTGGGACTCGGGTGCTGTGCAGGACCGCCTGGCCGACCGAGCCGAGGGTCATCCCCGCGAACCCGCCCCGGCCGTGGCTGCCGAGGACGATCAGCTGAGCGTTCTCGGCCTCGGCCAGTAGCCGGCGCGCGGGCCGGTCCTCGGCAACGGTATGGGTGACCGATACCTCGGGGTAGCGCTCGGCCCGGCCGGCCAGGCTCTCGGCCTGGAGCGCGCGGGCCTGTTCCTGCATCTCTTCGCGGGAGGTGTAGCGGAAGAACTCCGACCAGGTGGTCACCGCGATCAAGCCCACGTTGCCACGGGCGGCTTCCTCGAAGGCGATATCGACGGCTTCCTGGCTGCGCGGTGACCCGTCCACGCCGACGACCACGGGTAGCCGCGACAGGTCGCGGGACGGGTCCTCGGCGTCGGGGATCACCGCGACCGGGCAGCGGGCGTGGCGGGCCAGTGAGGTGCTCACCGAGCCGAGCAGGAGGCGGCCGAGGGTGCCGAGTCCGCGGGTGCCCACCACGATCATCCGCGCCTCGGGCGAGCGGTCCAGGAGCACGGTGGCGGGCCCGAGATCGGCGACGGTGGTGACGATCTCGATATCGGCCGCGGTCTCCCGGGCGGTGTGCTCGGCAGAAGTGAGCATTGCCTCGCCGTCGGCGCGCAACGCCTGATTGTCCAAGCCGATCACGCTGACCTCGGGCCCGAAGGTGACCGGGGCGCCGATAGCGTGCACCAGTTCCAACGGGCAGCGATGCAGGGCGGCGCGGCGGGCCGCCCAGCGCAGCGCGTCCAGGGATGTCGGCGAACCGTCGATACCCACAACGATCGGCGCTTCGGAATGTACGGCCATATCGGGTGCCTCTCACCTCACCGAGCTCGGTGCCGCGGAATTCGCCGGCTTATGACCCTCTGGTCCCCTATCGAGAATATGGCGGAAGCGGTGCCCCGGCAGGCAGGCGCCCGCCCCGTGTCTCACAGCCGCACCGCCGGAGTTCGACCGGCAGACAGCGCACACCAGTGGCCGCAGCGGCCGGTCCGCAGGTCTCCTGGACAGTAAGGCGACTACCGGACCGGCCCGCCCAAGGACCAGCCCGGTAGTCGTAAATCAGGATCAGGTGAGGTCGAACCGATCGTTATTCGCTACCTTGACCCACGCGGCGACGAAGTCCTTCACGAACTTGGTCCCGGCGTCCCGCTGCGCGTACACCTCGGCCACCGCACGCAGCGCCGAATGCGATCCGAAGATCAGATCATTGGCGGTGGCGGTCCATCTGGGTGCACCGGAGCGGCGGTCGACACCCTCGTACATGTTCTCCGCCGATTCCGAGGCCTTCCACTCGGTGCCCTGGTCGAGCAGGTTGACGAAGAAATCGTTGGTCAGCACACCCGGCCGGTCGGTGAAGACACCGTGCGCGGAGCCGCCGTAGTTGGCGCCGAGTACGCGCAGGCCGCCGAGTAGGACGGTCAGTTCCGGTGCCGTCAGATCGAGCATGTAGGCGCGGTCGACCAGCAGGCGCTCGAGCGGAGCTTTCTCCCCGGTCCGCACGTAGTTGCGGAATCCGTCGGCCCGCGGTTCGAGCACCGCGAACGACTCCACATCGGTGGTCTCCTGCGTCGCATCGGTCCGCCCGGGTGAAAACGGCACGGTGATGTCGTGGCCGGCCTCCTTCGCCGCCTTCTCGACCGCCGCCGACCCGGCCAGGACGATCACGTCGGCCAGCGAGACCTTCTTGCCGCCGGCGGCCGAGCCGTTGAAGTCCTGCTGGATCTGTTCGAGCACGGACAGCACCGTCGCAAGCTCGGCCGGTTCGTTGACCTCCCAGCTCCGCTGGGGCTCGAGCCGGATCCGGGCCCCGTTGGCGCCGCCGCGCTTATCGGTGCTGCGGAAGCTCGCCGCCGAAGCCCAGGCCGTCTTCACCAGTTGCGGAATCGACAGCCCGGATTCGAGGATCTTGCTCTTCAGGGCCGCGATATCCCCCGCGTCGATGAGCGGGTGATCGACGGCGGGCACCGGGTCCTGCCACAGCTGCGGCTCGGGAACCCAGGGCCCGAGATAGCGGCTGACCGGACCCATATCGCGGTGCAGCAGCTTGTACCAGGCCTTGGCGAACTCCTCGGCGAGCTCCTCGGGATGCTCCAGCCAGCGGCTGGTGATCTCGCGGTAGATCGGGTCCTCCCGCAGGGCCAGGTCGGTGGTCAGCATGCTGGGCGCACGCGCCGGACCGTCGAACGGGTCCGGGATGGTGCCCTCACCCGCACCGTCTTTCGCCTTCCACTGCCAGGCACCCGCCGGGCTCTTGGTGAGCTCCCATTCGTAGCCGTACAGGTTCTGCAGGAAACCGTTGCTCCACTGCGTGGGGGTGGAAGTCCAGACAACCTCCGGACCGCCGGTGATGGCGTCCTTGCCCACCCCTGTTCCGTGCGAGCTCTTCCAGCCCAGCCCCTGCTGCTCGATCGGGGCGGCCTCCGGTTCGGGGCCGACCAGTCCGGGATCACCGGCACCGTGGGTCTTGCCGAAACTGTGCCCGCCGACGATCAGCGCCGCGGTCTCCACATCGTTCATCGCCATCCGGGCGAACGTCTCGCGGATATCGCGGGCTGCCGCCACCGGATCGGGCTGCCCGTTGGGCCCCTCCGGATTCACATAGATCAGGCCCATCTGGACGTTGGCGAGCGGGTTCGCCAACTCCCGGTCACCGCTGTAGCGTTCGTCGCCCAGCCAGGTGTCCTCCGGCCCCCAGAAGATCTCCTCCGGCTCCCAGATATCGGGACGGCCGAACCCGAAACCGAAGGTCTGGAAACCCATCGAGTCCAGGGCCACGTTCCCCGCGAACACCAGCAGGTCGGCCCACGAGATCGAGTTGCCGTACTTCTGTTTGACCGGCCACAGCAGTCGGCGGGCCTTGTCCAGGCTGGCATTGTCCGGCCAGCTGTTGAGTGGCGCGAAACGCTGTGCGCCCTGACCACCGCCGCCGCGGCCGTCGGCGATGCGGTAGGTGCCCGCCGCATGCCAGCTCATCCGGATGAACAGGCCGCCGTAGTTCCCGTAGTCGGCGGGCCACCAGTCCTGCGAATCGGTCAGGACCGCCGCGACATCGGCTTTCAGAGCCTCGACGTCGAGTTTCGCGAATTCCTTCGCGTAGTCGAAGTCCGCACCCAGCGGGTTGGCCTTGGACGAGTGGGCGTGCAGGACCGATACATCGATCTGGTCCGGCCACCAATCCCTGTTGGTGTGCGGACGCCGATCGGTCTGGGGTGTCGGGGACGGGATCGCCGGGTTCTCGCTTTCGCTCACGCTCGAAGTCCCGGTCTCAGGTGGACGGCTATCGGAGGTCACGATATTCCTTCCTGACGAGTGGTGCGGGCTGCTACCGAAAATGCTGCGATATCGCGCAGTCGGGGCACAGGCCCCAATAGATGACCTCGGCTTCGTCGATGGTGAAGCCGTGATCGTGCGAGGCGGTCAGGCACGGGGATTCACCGGCCGCGCAATCGACATCGGCGATCGACCCACACGCCCGGCACACGACGTGGTGGTGGTTGTCGCCAACGCGCGTCTCGTAACGCGCCACCGAACCGGACGGCTGGATACAGCGGAGCAGTCCGGCGCCGGTGAGGGTGCGCAACGAGTCGTACACCGCCTGGTGGGACACTGCCGCCAGGCGGGACCGCACGACGCGGATGATCGTATCCGTGTCGGCGTGCGGGTTGTCGTGCACCGCGCTCAGCACCGCGACCCGCGGAGCGGTCACGCGCAGCGAAACTCCCCGCAGCAGCTGCTGGAATTCCATGGCCGTATGCACACTCGGAAGTCTCGTCCGTTTTCTGGAATGGGTCAAGGATATGACCGGCGACACCCGCTCGAATTCCCCGGCCCACCCGCCCGGCGGCAGGGAAAACCCCGAGGTTGTAGCCTCGGGGCCGGGCTCAGTGGGTGATCAGGTCGCCGCCCACCGTCAACTCCGCACCGGTAGCGGCCCGCACCTCGTCGACGTTCACTTTCGGTGCCGTCTCGCGCAACACCAGGGTTCCGTCACCGACGATATCGATCACCGCGAGATCGGTGATCACGCGGTGGACGACCGCCTGCCCGGTCAGCGGCAGCGTACAATCCTCGACGATCTTGGGGCCGCCCTGGCGGTCGGTGTGCTCCATGACCACGATGACCCGTTCCGCGCCGTGCACCAGGTCCATCGCGCCGCCCATCCCCTTGACCATCTTGCCGGGCACCATCCAGTTCGCGAGGTCGCCGGTGCGCGAGACCTGCATACCCCCGAGCACCGCGGTCCCGATATGCCCACCTCGGATCATGCCGAACGACAACGCCGAATCGAAGAACGCGGCGCCCGGCTCGACGGTGACGGTCTCTTTGCCCGCGTTGATCAGATTCGCGTCCACGGCGTCCTCGGCCGGGTACGGTCCGGTGCCCAGGATCCCGTTCTCCGAATGCAGGGTCACCCGCACCGACGGATCCAGATATCCGGGAATCAGGGTGGGCAGGCCGATTCCGAGGTTCACATAGTCACCGTCGCGGAGTTCGGCGGCGGCGCGGCGGGCCATATCGTGACGGGTCCAGCCGATCCGGGCGTCGATACCGGTCATGCGCTCGCTCCTGCCGTCTCGCGCGTGGTGCGCTTCTCGATCCGTGTCTGCTGCGGTCCGGTCTCGACGATCCGCTGGACGAAGATTCCCGGCAGATGTACCTGTGCCGGGTCGATCACGCCCGGTTCGACCAGTCGCTCGACCTGCGCGATCGTCACCCGGCCGGCCATCGCCGCCAGCGGGTTGAAATTCATCGCCGCTTTCTCGAAGACCAGGTTGCCGTCGGTATCGCCCAGCGCCGCGTGCACCAGTGCGAAATCCGCGGTGATACCGGTCTCCAGGACGTAGCGCTTACCGCCGAAGTCCCGAGTCTCCTTGGGTGGCGACGCGATCGCCACCGAACCGTCCGGGTGGTACCGCCACGGCAGCCCGCCGTCGGCGATCGGGCTTCCCACACCCGCGGGGGTGAAGAACGCCGGAATCCCGGCTCCCCCGGCCCGCAACCGCTCGGCGAGCGTGCCCTGCGGCGCCAGTTCCACTTCGAGCTCACCGGCCAGGTACTGCCGGGCGAACTCCTTGTTCTCCCCCACGTACGACGCGGTGACCCGGCGGATACGACCGAGACTCAACAGGATTCCCAAGCCGTGGTCGTCGACACCGCAGTTGTTCGAGAAGACCTCGAGATCGCGGGCACCCGTCCCCGCCAGCGCCGAGATCAACGCATCGGGAATGCCGCACAACCCGAATCCACCGACGGCGATCGTGGCGCCGTTTCCGATATCGACAACGGCTTCCGCCGCCGTCCCGGCAATCTTCGTGCCCATGTCCAACCTTCCCGCAGCCCCGAGCGACCATCCATCCGCTCGATCAGTGAACGCATCTCCGCTGCCGATGACACAAACAAACTGGGCTATGAACTGGCAACTCATCCGGCGCCCGCGGCCGGAATTGATCGCTGAGCGAACCGGGTGGACACACGGCGTCCACTGAGTGGACGTACGATCGGCGGATGGACGACAGGCCGCACGTCATCGGACGCGCCACCGCTCTGCTCCGCGCGATCGGCGATCACGAACCGCACGGCGCGTCCACCACGGACCTCGCGCGCGAGGCACAGGTGGCCCGCCCCACCGCGCACCGCATGCTCACCGCGCTGGCCCGGGAGGGATTCGTCGATCGCGACAACGCGACCGGACGCTGGAGCCTGGGACCGGAGATCTACCTCCTCGGCGCGCTCGCCGCCGACCGCTACGACATCACCACCAGTGCGCACGACATCCTCCGTGACCTCGCCCGCGATACCGGCGAGAGCGCGTTCCTCTCGGCCCGGCGCGGCGACGAGACCGTCTGCCTCGCGGCCGAGGAGGGCAGTTTCCCGCTCCGCTCCCACGTGCTGCATCCCGGTATCCGTTTCCCTCTCGGCGTCGCCTCCGCCGGTCTGGTAATCCTGGCCCATCTCCCCGACCGCGATATCGGCGACTACCTGAACCGTGCCGAGCTCACCGCCACCCACGGCACCGCACACGCCACCGAGGCGCTGCGCGAACGCATCACCCGCACCCGCACCGACGGCTATGCCACCAACCCGGGCCTGCTCGTCGAGGGCAGTTGGGGCATGGGTGCCGCTGTCTTCGATCACCGTGATTCCCCCGCCTGGGCACTCAGCCTCACCGGCGTCGAAACCAGGTTCTCCGCCGAGCGGCGCCCGGAACTCGGCACCCTGCTGCTGCACGCGGCCCACCGGCTCACCCGCCGTCTCCGCACCCGCCATCAGCGGACGCCGGACCGTTTCCTCCCCTGAACCACGGCTCGAGGGTCCTCCGTCGATACGCCACCGGCCGGATCACCACATCGCGGCACTGCCGGAGCTCGCTGCGGCCCGCACTTGTCGGACCGGCCCCGGCACTGATTCGGACCACAACAATTCAGCGGCGGATAGATTCGGTACAAAAGATCCCCGGTAGAAACTCTGGAGAATTCGCATGACCGCGAGTGACACACCCTGCATCCGATCGCTCCCGTTGCACGGCGCGGTGAATGCCCGCGACCTCGGCGGGCTGCGTACCGACGACGGACGCACGGTGCGGCGACTGCGGGTGATCCGCTCCGACAGCCTGCACGAGCTCCGTGACGACGATATCTCGTTCCTGCTCGACCGCTGCGGTCTCGCCACGGTCGTCGATCTGCGCGCTGCCGACGAGATCCGGGTCGACGGTCGTGGTGTCCTGCCGGATACCGTCCGTGCCTACCGGCACGTGCATGTCACCGGCGGCAGCAGACTCCGGCTCGACCTGGCCCAGGTCACCGCCGAGGACACCATGTTCGCGCACTATCTCGGCTATCTCGAGCACAGTTCCGCCGCGATCGTCGAGGTTCTCGGCCTGCTCGCCGAGCCCGAAGACCTACCGGCCCTGGTGCACTGCGCCGCGGGTAAGGACCGGACGGGTGTGGTGATCGCGCTCCTGCTCGGCGTCCTCGGTGTCCGCGCCGACGAGATCGTCGCCGACTATGCCGCCTCCGCTGTCAACGCCGACCGCCTGCGCGACCGGGCCGGGCGGACCCGGTCGGTCCGCGACCGGGGCGTGGATGTGACCGGGCTACCCGCCTGGGTGTTCGCCGCCGAAGCCGCGACGATGCACCGTTTCCTCGAGCATATGGACACCGAATTCGGCGGCATCACCGAGTGGGCGACCGCGGCCGGGCTGGACGCCACGACACGGCGGCAGCTGGCCGCGAATCTGCTGGAGACCCCGGGTACCGAGTGACTGCGGGCCGGCCGGTGCAGGCAGGTTCCGGCCGGGCCCGCGACGCTAGGCTCAGTTCTGGAGCAGGGTGATCGGCAGGCCGTCCTTGGGGAACGGCAGCGAGTGGTAGTCCATCGGCGGCACATAGGCCGGGTCGAGGGTCCAGTGGTAGTCGCGCAGCAGCCGGTGCATGATCGCCTTCACCTCGAGGCCGCCGAAGTACAGGCCGATGCATTTGTGCACACCGCCGCCGAACGGCTCCCAGGCGAACCGGTGCGATTTGTCCTCGCGGCGGTCGGGGCCGAAGCGGGCGGGGTCGAAGGACAGCGGGTCCGTCCAGTAGTCCTCCATCAGGTGGGTGAACTGCACGCCCACGATCAGGTCGGTGCCGGCGGGGATGTGCACGCCTTGGATCACGGTGTCCTTCACCGCATAACGCACCAGCACCGGAACCGGGGCCTGCAACCGGAGCGCTTCGCGCATCACCAGGTCGAGGGAGACCAGCCCGTCCAGCTCCGCCATCGACGGTTCGGGACCGAGTGCGAGCGCCTCGTCCCGGCAGCGCTGCTGCCACTCCGGGTTCTGGCCGAGATAGCGCAGGATGGTCGAGGTGGTGATGGTAGAGGTGTCGTGCGCCGCCATCATCAGGAAGATCATATGGTTCACCACGTCGTCGTCGGAGAACCGTTCGCCGTCCTCGGTCTCGACATGGCAGAGCACCGAGAAGATATCGTCGGTCTGCTCGGCGCGTTTGGCGGGCAGATAGTGGCGCAGGAAATCCTCGAGCACCTTGCGGCCGCGATAGGCGCGGCCCCACCGGGTGAACGGAATGTTCGCGCGCACGATCCCGGCGGCGGCCTGAACGCAGGCGATGAACGCCTTGTTGATCCGGTCCATCTCGGCCTGGCTGGTGTCCTGCGCGCCGCCCATGAACAGGTCCGCGGCGATATCGAGGGTGAGCTGCTTGAGTTTCCAGTACGACGGGAACTCCTTGCCCGGCTCCCAGCCGGCCACACCCTGCTCGATGGCGGGATGCAGGCGGCGGGTGTAGGCCTCGAGCCGCGGGCGGGTGAAGGCCTGCTGCATGATCCGCCGGTGCCCGTGGTGCTCTTCGAAGTCGATGAGCATGAGGCCGCGATTGAAGAACGGGCCGACCAGCTCGGACCAGGCCGGACCGTTGGCCAGCGCCTTGTCCTTGTTCTGGAATGCCTCGCCGCAGGCATCGGGCCCCAGCAGCATCACCGCGTTCTTCCCGAGCGCGCGGAACGGCGCCACCGAGCCGTAGCGCTCCCAGCGGCCCCGGCACAGCGCGACGGGATCCTTCGCGTACTCGAAGACCTGGCCGATCACGGGCAGGCCCCGGTCGTCGCGGTGCTGAACCGGGATGGGCCGCGGTGTGACGGCCTCCTCGTGCACCGCTGTCTCGCGTGGTCCCAGGGCTTCGGCCGTCATGGCTCACCTCATGTCGTGTGGCTTGTGTCACGTCCAGCCTGATTCAGGAAGGACATCCTGTCAACCTTTGTCGCGAATCCCCTGTGGCATGCTGGTACCGTGGCCGTGCAATCGGGGGTCTACCGGGGTGTGAGCGCGGCCGATCGCGCCGCCGAACGCCGGGCCCGGCTGCTCGAAGCGGCCCTCACGGTCTGGGCCGACCCGGAAACACGGACCACCATGACCGCAGTCTGCGCCGAGGCCGGGCTCACCGAGCGGTACTTCTACGAGAGCTTCACCGGCCTCGACGCGGCGCTCGAAGCCGTGCTCGACGAGATCGCGGCCGAGATCGAGGAAATCAGCCGGCGGGCCGCCGATGACGCGGGGGCAGAGCCGGAGGCACGGGTGCGCGCATCGATCCGCTCATTCGTCCAGCTGCTACTCGACGATCCCCGTAAGGGCCGAGTGGCCATCGTGGAGTCCGTCGCCATCCCGAAACTGCGGCAGCGCCGGACCCAGCTCCTGCGCCACCTCGCGCATCAGTCGGCACTCGAAGCCCGGGAATTCCTCGGCACACCCGGCCGCAGCGTCACCGCGGACGAGACCGCGGGCCTGCTCTTCATCGGCGGGATGGCCGAACTGGTCACCGCCTGGCTGGACGGCTCCCTGCAGGTGACCGCCGACGACATCGTCGATGCGGCATCACGCGCACTACTCGGCCTGTACCGCTGAGAGCCCCGGACAGAATCCGCGATACAAAGCCACCTCACCGTTTCGGCCGTGAACTTCCGGGAATCGCCTCCGGTAACCGAGACGAAGGAGGCGGTGACTGTGCCGGACCCCGAGGGCACCATCGACAGCAACGCCGGTTCGCGGCGGGTCGTCATTGTGGGCAGCGGATTCGCCGGGTTCACCTGTGCTCGCCGACTCTGCCGCACGCTGGCGGCGGCGGGCGACGATACCGAGGTCGTGCTTGTCACGCCCACCGACTACATGCTGTACACACCGCTGCTGCCGGATGTGGCGGGCGGGCTCATCGACCCCCGGTTCGTGGCCGTCTCGCTGACCGACGCCCTGCCCCGGGTCCGCCTGGTGGTCGCCACCGCCGAATCGATCGATCCGATCCGCAAAACGATCACGGTGACCAGCGAATACCACGGCCCGCGCGAACTGTCCTGGGACCGCCTCGTGCTGACCCCCGGGTCGGTGACCAAGCTGTTCGATGTTCCCGGCCTCGCGGACCACGGACGCGGCCTGAAAACCGTCGCCGAAGCGCTGTACCTGCGCGAACAGTTGCTCCGCCAACTCGAACTCGCCGACCACGAAGACGACCCCGGAGTACGACAGGCGCGACGCACTGTCGTCGTGGTCGGTGCGTCGTACGCCGGCACCGAACTCGTCGCCCAGCTCCGGGCGCTGGCCGACGCCTACGCCGCCCGCCGCGCTTTCGCCCCGTCCGAGATCCGTTTCGTGCTGCTGGATATGGCCGACCGGGTGATGCCCGAGGTCGGCGAGAAACTGAGCGACCAGGTGCTGGCCGTTCTCCGCGACCGCGGCATCGATATCCGGCTCGGCACCTCGCTGAAGGAACTCACCGGCGACCATGTCGTACTCACCGACGGGACCACTGTCCCGACCTATACCGTCGCCTGGGTGACCGGCGTGACCGGGGCGCCGGTCCTCGGCACGCTCGATCTGCCGATGGAACGCGGACGGCTGATCGTCGACGCGAAACTCCGGGTACCCGGCCATCCCGACGTCTTCGCCGGCGGTGACGCGGCCGCCGTTCCCGACCTCACGAAGCCCGGCGAGATCACCCCACCGACCGCCCAGCACGCCACCCGCCAGGGCAAAACTCTGGCCCGTAACGTCGCCGCGAGCCTGGGAATCGGCGTGGCCAAGGCCTACAAACATCGGGATATGGGTTTGGTGGTCGACCTCGGACCTCGCTTCGCCGTCGCCAATCCCCTCGGTCTACGCCTGTCCGGTCTCCCGGCCAAGGCTGTCACCCGCGCGTACCACACGTACGCCGTACCGCGCGGGATCAACCGGTGGGCGATCACCTTGACGTACCTGACCAACGCCGTCACGTCGCGGCCCCTGACCCTGCTGGGCCTGGTCGGCCCCGAAGAGTCGAGCTTCGGCGCCAGCGAAGGCATCCGGCACCACGCGCGAACATGAGCGGCGTCACGGTCCCGCGACCCCGGCCACCACACCGGAGAGCTGCCTGAGAGCCTCCGCGAAGGCCCGCTCCACATCGGCGGTCTGATCGGCCGCACTGCCCCGCGTATGGGCCGCCACCGTGAATCCCGGACCGAAGGACGCCGACGCGACCTCCGGCGGCGGAATATCCGACCAGCCCCATTTGCTGCCCACAACCCCCGGGAGCCGGGCGGTGCCCCAGTTCTGGCGGGTGCCGTCCGCAGCGACCGGTGGTGCCGTGGCCATCCACCCGAGGATCGGCGAGGCCGCGTCGGTCGCCTGTTTCGCGGCGAGGAAGTCGGCGAGGTCGGCCGCACTGGTGGTGGAGGTGTGCCAGCTGGCGGTGGGTGTGGTCTGCTCCAGGCCGTACTCCGCGGCGATCGCACCGATGGCCTGCGGGTACTTCGCGGCGACGGCATCAGCGGCGGCATCGTCGGAGAGGCGGATCATGCGTTCCGCGTGGACCCGGTCTTCCGCGGAACCGTCACCGTGGCGCAGGGCGAAATCGGCCAGGTAGAGCTTGGCCATCGACAGCGCGCTCCGCGTTTCGTCCTCGTTCGCCGTACCCCAGCGGATGCCGTTGGGGCCGCGGAACGAGATGGCGCTGCGCGCGGGCACGCTCTCGACCGGGGTACCCGGTTCCGGGATCGGTTGCGCGGCCGACGGCACCACACCGGAACAGGCGGCGGCGAGCAGGGCCGTCAGGACCAGGATCCGATAGCTCATTCCCGTCTCCTCCGTAACACAACGCTGGACGCCCGCGACCGACTCGGGGCGCGGCCCGTCGGCTCGAAGGCCGGCGCAGGGACCCGCCTCCCGCAACCGTGACCATGCGGGTTGGGCGGCGGGACGGAGACTCCTTCCTGCTCGGACCACGGTCGGCCGATCGGATGTACCCCGCCCGCCGGTTTCGAACACCCCGGAACAGGCCGGCGGTGGCCACGACCGGGAACCGACGCGCAATCGAGACCACCGCGGGAGCCCACCCCGGACCGAGATGCTGTCACCGAGGCCGGAGACGGCGCCGGGCCTGGTAGCAGGTTCTCAGTTCTTCCGGCCGACCGCTCCGTAGAGCACCAGTTTGGTTTCCGGGAGGTCGTCGGCGAGCCACTGCTGCAACGGGACCACACCGGGCTCCAGGTTCTCGAAACCGTCCAGGAAGGAGGTCACCTGGTCGAGAGATCGGTATCTGACCTGCGCGGAGGTGTTCATGGCGTCCTGCGAGGTCCGCGCGATGATCTCCGGGTGACTGATATCGGCGCCGTGCGTGAAGGCCAGATAGCTGCCGGGCGCCATGGCATCGCGATACCGCGCGACGAGTTCGGCGGGATGCTCGTCGTCCATCACGAAGTGCAATACGCCGACCATCGTGATCGCCACCGGCTGGGTGAAGTCGATTCCCGATTCGGATTCGAGCAGTTCGAGCAGCCGGTCGGCGTGGCGTACATCGGCGTGCAGCGCTGTCACCGCGGGATGGTTTCCCATGAGCGCATTGCAGTGCACGAACACCACCGGGTCGTTGTCGACATAGGCGACCCGGGCCGTGGGATCGGTCTCGTGCGCCACCTCGTGCACATTCGGTGAGGTCGGGATGCCCGAGCCGAGATCGATGAACTGCCGCACCCCGGTCGCCCCGGCGATCCGGACCGCTTCCAGCAGGAAGTTGCGGCTGAACCAGGCCAGCGATCTGGTTTCCGGGGCCACCTGCAGGATGCGATGGGCGAACTCCCGATCGACGTCGTAGTTGTCCTTGCCACCGAGCAGGTAGTCGAACACGCGCGCCGAGCGCGGCTCCTGTGGAGCCACGCCCTCCGGTACGCGTTTCATCTCCGCCACAGCACCTCCGATCGTCTGCCACGGTGGGCGGCGAGTACACGGTCCGGGTTCACGCGGGCGGTTCTCCTGCCGCGAGTCGTTCGGCACGAGCCATCAGCGCGTCGGCGATATCGCGGGGACGGCGGCCCAGCCCGCAGGCGGTGGCGACACCGTCGAGCGGGCGCCCGAGCGCGTTCTCGACCAACGACAGCACCTTCCGCTGTTGCTGCTCGGAGGGTATATCGTGCACCAGCCCCGCGTAGAACGCGGTCCCCGCGCCCAATGCCAAACCGCTCAGGGGCGCATAGAATTCCGGCCGTCCCGGCGGCGGAATATCACCCGCGGCAAGTGGTGCGTGCACGAATTCCAGGGGCCGGCCAGGGGGCCACTGCCGGACGATCGCGTTGGCCAGGTCCACCAGCGGCCGGGTATCCCGCAGGGTGGCCCGTGCTTTGTTCCGCAGGCTGCCCAGGCACAGGTGCACCCCGAACCGGGTGCCCTCCGGCGCCGCGGCGGCCGTCGCCGCTATTCCGCGGGCCAGCCCCAGTGCCCGGTCGGCCAGTTGGTGTCCCGGCTGCGCCGTCGCCATCAACACCAGTTCGGCGGTGGCCTCGAGCTGGATCACGACGTCCTGCCCGGCGAGTTCGTGGACAGCGGCGATCTCGCGAACGGTCGCGCCCGCGAAGGCATTCCGATATCGCAGCACACCACCGGCCCCCAGCGCGATGAAGGCGAGAGTGAAATCGGTGGGCATGCCGATCTGCAGCGACATCCCGGACAGGCGACGGGCCGCGCGCAGCTCCGCGAAAATCGGTAGCGCCTCTTCGGTTTCCTGCCGGTACCCCAGTTCGATGGTTTCCGCGGTCAGCGCCCGGCCACGCGGCACCCGGTAGCGGGTGCGGTCCCGGCTCGTCCGCCACTCCCGGGGCTGTTCCACCTCGAGGACACCTTGCGTCACCAGATCCTCGATGATCGGCCGGATATAGAACTCGTAGCGGCGCGTCTCGCCGGTGGGCAGCGTGCGCAATCGGGTACCGGCGGCGTCGAGCATGGCCCGCATGGCCGCATCGGTACTCTCGGCCGGAAAACTTCCGACGAAATGTACGGCCCGCCTGGTCACCTCCCTGATCCTACTGGGCACATCCGGCCTGCGCCCCTCCATCGGCCACCCCCTGTCGAAGCGCAATTCGAGCCGGGCATTCGAGTAAAGGTGGGCGACAGTCGATATCGCGACAATGCCGTCCCGCACCTCGCCGCATCACGGTCGCCGTGCCACCCGTTGCGCGCCGGTGGACCCCCGATTAAGGTCCCGATCCGATGACTGCACACGCGCCGCTGCCCGGCCGCCCGCACGGAATACGTCGCGCGCGCGCCGCCGCACGAATCCTGGCCACCGCAACGGCCCTCATGGCGGGTCTGACACCCGGAGTCGCGCAGGCCGGCGAACCGGAACCCGCGCGCTGCGAGTCGATTCCCTTTACGGTGCGCGCCGGCGGCACCCTGGCCACCACGCTGTGCCGGCCGGCCGGGACACCGGCCGATACGGTCCTGGTGCTGATGCCGGGTTCCAACTACAACCACACCTACTGGGATTTCCCGCACGCACCGGAGACCTACAACTTCCGCCGCGCGATGAATGCCGCGGGATTCGCGACGCTGGTGATCGACCGGCTCGGTACCGGCGCGAGTAGCCGGCCGGCCAGCACGGCCGTCACCGCGACCGGCGATGCGCAGGCCCTGCACGAGATCATCGGCGCCCTCCGCGCCGGCCTGGCCGGCACGCAACCTTTCGATACCGTTGTCACCGGGGGCCATTCGCTCAGTTCCGGTGTCGCCGTGCTGGAGGCGACCACCCATCACGATGTCGACGGGGTCCTGCTCACCGGGTACTCACACGGCCTCAACGTGCCCGGCGCGCTAGGCGTGATCAGCACGTATCAACCCGCCGACCGGGATCCCGCTTTCGCCGGCCGCGGTTACGACACTGGATATCTCACCACCCGGCCGGGTACGCGGGAGCAGTCGTTCCACGCACCCGAGACCGCCGACCCGCAGGTCGTCGCGGTGGACGAGGAGACCAAGGACGTTTTCGCCGCGACGGAGTACCCGGACGGCCTGGCCTCGACCCTGCCGCCGATGTCCACGGAGATCACCGCCCCCGTACTCGTGGTCAACGGCAGCGCCGATGTGCTGTGCAGCGAGGTATGTGCCGATACCGCCACGCTGCAGGCGGCCGAAGCACCGCATTTCTCGCCCGCCGCACGCCTGCGCACATTCGTCCTGCCGGGCAGCGGACATTCGGTGAATCTCGCCCGCAATACCGGCGAGTACCAGGCCGTGGTCCGGGAGTGGATGGACTCGATCACCGGCTGATCGGTGGGCGGCCGGCTATCCGAGGTTCTCGGCGAACCAGTCGTAGACCAGCCCCGAGGTATAGGGGACGTTCCCCACACCGCAGTGGTCGGCGGCGCCCTGCCGGGCAGTCAGCTCGACGAATCGCTTGTGACCCGTCACCAGGTCGTGGAACCGCCGGGCCTGTTCCATCGCCACCGCTGTTTCGCCGGTCGCGGCCAGACTCAATGTGGGACAGGCGATATCGCCGGCCAACCCGTCCAGGGTGAATCGCGCGGCATGGGTAAGGAACTCCTCGGGTCCCGATACTCCGTGGTGCCACAGAACGTAATTCTCCACATAGGCCCGCGAACTCCACGGCGCGGCCCGCAACTCGTCCTCGACACCGGTGGTTCCGGCCGCCGTGCCCAAGATGATTGCCGGCAGGTCGAGTATCGGGGCGTTACATGCCAGCGCCCGGATCCGCCGGTCGTGGACCGCGGCGCGGGGCGCCAGATAGCCCCCGAAACTCACTCCGTACAGACCGATCCGAGCCTCGTCGACCTCCGGTCGAGAGGACGCATAGTCGACGACGGCGGCGAGGGGAACCTCGGCGTCCGGGCGGAAGCCGAGTTCCGGATGGTAGAGCTGCAACCCGCGCTGGCCGGGGCCATGGAAGGTCAGCACATTCAGTCCGCGGGCCAGCGCTTCCGGGACACCGGCCAGAAAGTACATTTCCTCACCGGCTCCGTCCTGCCCACCGTTGACGACGACGGTGGCCCGGGGTTCGTCGTCCGCCGCGGCACGGAACAGATAGCCGGGCAGCGAAACTCCGTCCCGATAGGGCACGTCGATCTTCTCCGCCGGGAACGGCATCAACGGGAGTGCGGTATCGAATTGCGCAACGCTTTCCGCGTATCTTTCTCTTCGCTCGTCCAGCAGATGCGCCGGGAAGAAATATTCCGCGGCCCGCAGATAGTTGTATGCACGCAGCGAGGCACTCAGCGCGGTGGCACGGCGCCCGGATTTCCGCGCTTCCGCCGCGGAATCGGCGACTCGCCTGCCGAGCTCGGTCCAGCAGTCGATATAGCCGGCCCGGGTTTCGCCCCGCGCCGCCACTTCACGCGCCACATGAAGCACCTCACCGAGCGTTGCGCCTCCATAGGGAGCTCCCGCCGCCGTTCGCACGTACTCGGCATGCAACGCCCTGTCTCTGCTGAACTCCGACCGGCCGGTCGGAGAAACTACTTCTTCGGACACCGGAACCCTCGCTTTCCGATTCGTTTTCCCCCGATACACCCGAGCGTAGGAACGGCCTAGGGTTGGCGTCATCCGACAGAATTCACTCTGTGTCGCAGAGACAACAGACGAGCGGAGTTGTCGCATGAGCCAGGATCCCGGCGACCGGCCCGATATCCGGGTGCGGCGCACCCGGGCGCAGCTGCGCTCCGCACTCCTGAGCCTCGCCGGCGAGCGCGGGTATCAGAAGGTGACCGTGGGTGATATCGCCGAGCACGCCATGATCAACCGGGCCACGTTCTACCGTTACTACGAGGACAAGGACGACCTCGCCGCGGATATCCTGGTGCACGCCGCCCGCAGTACCGGCCGGTCGTCACCGATCACCGGCGGCCCCCTCGATATGACCGCGCGGATCGCGAGCGGTGCGCTGTTGTTCGACCACATCGCCCAGCACGACCGGCTCTACCGGCCGCTCCTGGCCTATCCCCGCAGCAGGCGGTTCCTCATCCGGGCCAGGAGCCTGCTGGGTGATCTGGTCCAGGAGCGAATCGACGCCGTGCCGAAACCCGCGGAACGGCTCATGCCGGAGGAGATGGTCGTCACCTTCGCGGCCGAACTCTTCCTCGGGATGGCCGCGTGGTGGCTCGAGAACGGCACCGCCCACTCCTCGCGGCAGATGTCGACCTGGTTCACCCAGTTCCTCTTCTTCGGATACTTCAATGTCCTCGGCCTCGACGACCTGCTCCCCCGGCCACCACACCGGCCCGGACCATGAGATACCGGTCCGTCCGATCCACCGCGGCCGGATCGGCACAATTCCCGGACCGGGCGGAGGTGCCACGGACCCGGCGCAGGTACGCTGAGCGCATCAGTCGACCGTGACGGTCGGCCGGCGGCGGTCAGCGTGATCCACCGGCGAAACGACACCTGTGCACAGATCGGTTACCACATGACGGCAAACGCCGCCGAATACGACGTACCCGCCGACCGGATCCGGACATCGAAACCCGCCCGCACCACCGACTACTCCGTGCTGTTGCGGCAGGTCCGTGACGCGGGCCTGCTGGACCGGCGGCCGGGGTATTACGCCTGGAAGAGCGCGGTCGTCCTGCTCGCCCTGGTGGCCGGCTGGACCGCGTTCGTGCTGATCGGCGATTCCTGGTGGCAGCTCGCCACCGCCGCCTTCCTGGCCGCGGTCTTCGCCCAGTTCGCCTTCCTCGGTCACGATGCCGGGCACCGGCAGATCTCCGGCCGCCGCAGCACCGACTTCCTGCTGGGGCTGGTGTTCGGGAACCTGGCGATCGGGGTCAGTATCGGCTGGTGGACCAGTAACCACAACCGGCACCACGCCCATCCCAACACCGAGGATGCCGATCCGGACATCATGGGTGTGCTGGCCCATTCGAGTCTGCGCGCCCGTGCGGGCCGCGGGGTGCGCCGGCTGATCTTCCGCTACCAGGGCTGGCTGTTCTTCCCGCTGCTGCTCCTGGAGGGCTGGAGCCTGCACTTCGCGGGTGTCCGGGCGCTCGTGAACCGGTCCATCCCCCGGCGCCGGCTGGAAGCGGCGACGCTGCTCGCACACGCCGCCGGATATCTCGCGATCGTCTTCTTCGTACTCCCGCCGCTCCAGGCGGTCGTCTTCATCGTCGTGCACCAGGGTCTGTTCGGGCTGTACATGGGATCCACGTTCGCGCCCAACCACAAGGGTATGGAAGTGCTGCCCGCCGGTGACAACACCGACTACCTGCGCCGGCAGGTACTCACCTCGCGCAATGTCCGCGGCGGGCCCGTGGTCGACACGGCGTTCGGCGGTCTCAACTATCAGATCGAGCACCATCTGTTCCCCTCCATGCCGCGCCCCAACCTGCGCCACGCCCAGCCGATGGTCGCCGAGTACTGCGCGGAAATCGGGGTGCCCTACTGCGAGACCGGTCTGGTCGCCTCCTATGCCCAATCCGTCGGCCACCTCCATGCCGTCGGGCGCAGCATCGCCCGGCCCGAGCCCGTTCCGGCCGGCCGCGGATAAACCGGGCTCCGACAGCGGGCCCGGCCGCTACCCGTCGTCGCGGAGGGCAAGTTCCTGCCGGGTGAACCCGTCGCGGGCGACCGACGGCGGAACACTCGACGAGGACTCCTCGATCCGGCCGGAATCGCCGATCAGGAATATGGCCCGCCCCACCGGGATGTCCAGGAAGGCCAACGGGTCGCTTTCGTCGATCTCGACCGGCGCATAGACGGACCACCCCACGGAAAAACGTTCGGCCTTCAGTCCTTCGGTCGGATAGTCCAGACCGTGCGCTCTGATCCACAGGACCACCCGGGAGATCGCCTCGGTCTCGTCCATCCGGCCGGCAGCCGCGGTGGCACGTTGCCGTTGCTCGTGCTCGGCTTCGAGTTGGGTCGCCAGCGCCTCACGTTCGGCCTGATGACGCGCGAGCAACTCGGCGCTGTAGGCGCCCCAGGCGGCATCCTCGGCATCCGTCATGGGGATTTCGCCGAATTCGGGATCCGGGTGGGCGTCCAGAAACCGCTTGTGCAACTTGCCCATTTCCCGGCTGTGCCGGCGGTTGAGCTCGATCCGTCGCGGGTCCATCGCAGCACCGATCCCTTTCTCGCGGAAGTACACACGCCCACAGGTGTGCGTGGACGCCAAGTCCGCCGATGCTAGCGCAGCGCCACCAGAGTCATCGTGCCGCCGGGGCCGGTACGGGCCCCGCGACCGTGCGGCCCGAATAGACCACGGCGAGACCGGTGACCTCCAGCAGCGGAGCCGGCGCGGCCGCTTCCTGTTCGGCCGGGTTCGCCGCAAGGGCCGAATCGGCGTCGAGGTGCCGCAGCACAGAACCGGCGGTTGGAATCGCTGCGATTTCAACTACTCGGCACGGTCGTGAGCAAACGTAATATTTTCCCGGCTCGAGCGGGAAATGTTTCTCCGTGCCGAGATGTTTCCCGGCCTCCGCGGGAATGTGCCACCACGTGAAAGGAACTGCCACCGTGCCGGATTCGAGTATTCCCGCCGACGCACGAGGATATGAGGGGTTCGGCGGGCATATCGCGCGGACCAGCGCGGAGTCCACGCCGTGGTGGGCGCCGGAGCCGAAGGCGCCCGCCGGTGCACCCAATATCGTGGTCGTCCTGATCGACGATATGGGCTACTCCGATATCGGCCCCTTCGGCTCCGAGATCGCGACGCCCAATCTCGACCGGCTCGCGGGCACCGGGTACCGGCTGTCGAACTACCACACCACCTCCGTCTGCTCCCCCGCGCGGGCGGCGCTGCTCACCGGACTCAACCCGCACCGCGCCGGATACGGAACTGTCGCCAATTCCGACCCCGGCTTCCCCGGACTCCGGCTCGAACTGGCCGACGATGTCCTGAGCCTGCCGGAGATCCTGCGCGCCAACGGGTACGCGACGCATGCCGTCGGCAAATGGCATCTGGCCCGCGACACCAACCTGGCGCCGGGACGCACCCGCGACTCCTGGCCGCTCCAGCGCGGATTCGACACCTACTACGGGTCGATCGAGGGGATGAACTCCTTCTTCTATCCGAATGCCCTGATCGCCGATAATTCCGTCGTCGATATCGAGGAGTACCCGGCGGACTACTACGTCACCGACGACATCACCGACCGCGCCGTCGCACAGATCAAGAGCCTGCGCGCCCACGACGCCGGCAAACCGTTCTTCCTCTACTTCGCCCATATCGCGATGCACGGCCCCCATCAGGCGAAACCGGAGGACCTGGCCAAATACCGCGGCCGGTACGCCGAAGGCTGGGACGAGGTCCGGCGCAACCGGTTCGAGGCGCAGAAGGCGGCGGGTTTCTTCGCACCGGATACGGCAATGGCCGAGCGCAATACCGAGCCCGGTTTCGACGCCCCGCCGTGGGACGAGTTGAGCGACGAGGAGCAGCAGCGTTACGTCCGCTACCAGGAGGTGTACGCGGCGATGGTCGACAGCATCGACCAGAGCGTGGGCAGAATCCTCGACACCCTGGACGAACTCGGCGAAGCCGATAACACCATCATCGTGTTCACCTCGGACAACGGCGGTACCGCGGAGGGCGGCGCGGCCGGAACCCGCTCGTACTTCAGCCAGTTCGTGCACGGGCCGGTACCGCAGGACTGGGTGCGCGATGTACCCCTCGACGAAGAACTCATCGGTACCGACAAGATCGGCGTCCACTACCCGCGCGGCTGGGGCCAGGCCTCCAACACACCGTTCCGCTTCTACAAGGGGCAGACCTTCGCCGGTGGGGTGCGGGTACCGTTCCTGATCTCCTGGCCCGCCGGACTGCAGCGGCCGGAAGGCGACAGCGGACTGCGCAAGCACTACTCCTACGTCACCGATATCACGCCCACACTTCTCGATCTCGCCGGGCTGCGGACGCCCACCCATCGGCACGGCCGACCCGCCCAGGAACGGGACGGCGTCAGCATCGCCGAGGTACTGCGCGATGCCACGGTGCCGACCCCGCATTCCGAGCAGTACGCCGAGTTCGGCGGTCACCGCGGGTTCTACCGGGACGGCTGGAAGCTGCTCTCGCTGCACACTGATCCGGCCCGGGTGGACGATCCGCAGTGGCAACTGTTCGACGTGGAATCGGATCCGGCCGAAACCACCGATGTCGCTCACCTGTTCCCCGAGAAAGTACGCGAGCTCGCCGCAGCCTGGGACCGCGCTGCCTGGTACAACACCGTCTTCCCGCTGCTCAACGACCGGCGGGCGGGTGGCCGGCGCCCCGACGAGCGGCGACTCGCCCAGCCGGTGAAGATCCTCGCCGGAACGCCGCCCCTCGAGCGATACCGGTCGAGTGTGCTGATCCAGTACCGGGACTTCACCATCGACGTGGTCACCGACGAGATCTCCGACGGCACGGAGGGCGTGCTCGTCGCCCACGGCGACCCGCACGGCGGATACATCCTCTACGTGGAAGACGGGCAGCTCGTTTTCGCGCTGAACAGCTACGGCCGCGTAGCGCGCACCTCGGCGCCGCTGCCCGCGGGCGTGGTGGGTGTGCAGCTGCGGGCGACCGCCACCGAAACAGTGCGGTGGAATTTCGTCCTCGCCGTCACCGACACGGCCGGGAACACCACCGATATCGCCACCCTCGACAACCAGTTCCAGTTGGTCGGTATGGCGCCATGGACCGGTATCTCGGTCGGAGTCGACGCACGCGGCCCTGTCGTCTGGGACCTCCGCGAGCGACGCGGACCGTTCCGTTTCACCGGCCGCCTCCGCTCGGTGACCTATACGCCAGGCGAAGTACGCGTCCCTGCCCCGGTCATCCGCGAGGTGGAGGAACTCGCGGAGGTGATAGCGGACTGAGAAACACGCACCATCGAGTCCCACTCCACTCCGGTGGCCACGGTCGCTCCCCCACCACCCGAGCCGGGGCCACGTGACTCCTTCACCATCTGTGCAGGAGCCGCCGGCGCTATCCAGCGCCGTTCATTCAGCGACACGACAGCGCAGGTCACGGTCATATCCGATGCGGAAATGCTATAACCCTTCGGCCGGATACGATCACGCCCCTCCGTGGCCTACCAGCAAGGACCCGTCACCGGCGCCATTTCCGCGGCACCGGTTGTGGCGACCACGAGACCCGCGAAGCCACGGCAGTGGATCCGGAGATCCACTCGCTCGTCGACGTGGGCCTCCGCAGTACGGAGCCACGTCCACCGACCTCATGCCGACCGCGCTGTTGGGCCGGCACCCGAACACACCCCCTCCTGCACCTCGAGCCGGGTACCCCGGAAGCGTTCGCGGATCCGCCGGTCGTGGGTGACGACCACCAGCGCGCCCCGGTATCCGATCAGCGCCTCCTCGAGCTCTTCCACCAGCGCCGGGGAGAGATGGTTGGTCGGTTCGTCGAGCAGCAACAGGTCGACCGGATCGCTCACCAGGCGCGCCAGTTCGATCCGCCGGCGCTGCCCGTAGGAAAGGTCACCGACCCGCATGCCCAGATCGTCGGGCCGGAACAGGCCCAAGCGCAGCAATTCCCCGGCGTATTCCTCCGGATGCCAAGGGCGGCCGTCGGCGAACGCCTGCAGCACGGTCATCTTCGCGGGCCACGGAACCTCCTCCTGTCGTAGAAATCCGACGCGGCCGCGAACCCGCACCGAACCGCTGTCCGGATCCAGTTCCCCGGCCAGCAACCGCAACAGCGTGGTCTTACCGGCACCGTTGGGCCCGGTGACCAGCAGGCGCTCGCCGGCGGCAAGGGAGAGATCCCCGGCCGCGAGCCGGTCGGCGACCCGCACACCGGTCAGCTCGGCCACCGGCCCGTCCGGAACCGGCGCCTGGTTGTCCAGTTCCGGTGTGAAACTCAACGGGTCCGGTGGTGCGGCAACCGGGTTGCCGGTGAGCCGCTCGAGGCGTTCCTTCGCATTGCGGATACGCCCGCGGGCGCCGTGGTCGCGCCCGCGGGCCCGGAACGGCCCGGCCGCGAAGACCGCCAGCGGCAGTTTTCGCGGAATAGCGTCCAGCCGGGCACCATTCGATTCGGCCAGCCGGCGATTACGGGCCAGCTCCTCCTTCCATCGTTCGTATTCCTCGGCCATCCGCCGCCGTTGCGCCGCCTTGGCACGCAGGTAACCGTCGTAGCCGTCGCCGAACCGGGCGATCCGCCCGTCCGCGACCTCGAGCACCACGCTGGTGATCCGCTCCAGGAACACCCGGTCGTGCGTGACGGCGACAACGGTGCCGCGATGGCCGCGCAGATACTGTTCGAGCCAGGCCACCGCGGCATCGTCGAGGTCGTTGGTCGGTTCGTCGAGCAGCAGCAGCTCCGGTGCGGCCGCCAGCGTCGCCGCGAGTGCGAGCCTGGACCGTTCCCCGCCGGACAGCTCGCCCAGCAGCCTGTCTCGCGCCAGACCCGGGAGCCCGAGCCCGGCCAGGGCGATATCGACACGTCGATCGGCCTGGTATCCGCCGCGGGCCTCGAACCGGGTCAGCAGGTCCGCATAGCGGCGCAGCACCGGCTCGAGCGCGCCACCGGCACCCAGTTCGGCTTCCGCACTCCGCAACCGGGCTTCCAGGTCGCGAATATCGGCCAGCGCCAGGTCGATCGCGTCCGCGACGGTCGCGGTGCCGGGCAGGTCGAGTGTTTGCGGCAGGTAGCCGATCCCGCCTGGTGCCGAGACACCGACCTCGCCGTTATCGGGCAGTTCGCGCCCGGCGAGCAGTCTCAGCAATGTCGATTTCCCGGACCCGTTGTCGCCGACGACGCCGACCGCCTCGCCGGGTTCGATCGAGATCGAAACCCGGTCCAGGACGGTGCGGTCACCGTAGCGTTTGCTGGTTCCGGAGAGGGTGAGTTGAGCAGCAGTGAGCATGAATGTCCTCCTGTTCTCGGCCCGACGGCCGCGATCACGGGAACCCACACACGCCGAGAGAACCGGCGGGACCGGTGAACGTGGTGGGGGAAGAACGCGGAGGCCCACTCGGTAGATGAGGGCGCTCGACGCGTCGGGACGTGATTACAGGAAGAACAACAAAGTACCCATGAGGGGCACGACATTATCGACGGATGACCGCGCTGTCAATCGCTATTCGACGCGTGCACACCGGCTCGCGGCCCGGATCGGCAATCGACGGTGCCCGGCGCGGACCTATGCGCTGCGCAGATGCTGATGCGCCCAGGTCTCGAAGCTGGTGAGCGGAATCCCGAGAGCGCGTGCGTATTCCGGCCGGGCCGCCCCGCAGAGCTGAAGGTCCGGCTCGTGCACGGCCCGAGCGTCCACGACCGGGCCCAGGAGAACAACGCCGCCGGGGAGCGCCGCCGGGCCGCGCAGTACACGACCGGCCGCCCGGCCCTCGACCGTTTGATCGCGTCACTGCCCGGCTCCCGGGGTTGAACCCGACGCGGACGGTTCGACCGGCGCCGGTATGCGTGGCCGCTCGACAGCCGTCGATACCGGCGGTAAGCATGAGCGCGTGGTGAACCGCCGAGACCAGATCAAACATGTTGCCGCCGGGCTCTTCGTCGAGCACGGGGTGGCGGGGACCAGCGTCCGGGATATCGCCGAGGGCGTCGGCATGTTGTCCGGCAGCCTTTATCATCATTTCCCCTCCAAGGATGCGATCGCGTTCGCGATCCTCGACGATTTCCTGACCGACCTGAACGCCCGGTACCGATCGGTGCTGCCCCATGTCAGCGGAATGCGCGAGGAGCTGCGCGCCCTGGTCTATTCGTCGATCGAAATCGCCGAGGCGCATCCGTACGCGACCGAGATCTACCAGAACGAGCGGGCTTACCACGGACCCGATGCTCCCGAAGCGATCGCGGACGCCGTCCGCGAGGCGCACACCTTCTGGATCGACGCCGCCACCAGGGCCAGCACGTCCGGGGAACTCCGTGCCGGGCTCGACCCGGTCGAGTTCGCGCGGATGCTGCGCGAGGGTGTGTGGTGGTCGATCCGCTACCACCGAGAGCACCTGTCCGAGCGGCGCGACGAGGTGACCGACACCGTGGTGGCCGCGTTCGTCGACGGTGGCGCCGCCCCGGAGGCCCCCGCGATCAGCGGCCTGGCCAGTGACTCCAGGGTGGTCACCGAGCGTCTCGACCGGATCGAGCGTCAGCTCGCGGAGCTGACGAAAACGCTGCTCACCGACCCGTAGTCACGTTCACGATGGATACGTGCGCGGCAACCCGTTGACAGAAGCAGTGGCGCAGGACACACTCTCAAGCATCCGCTTGGTAATGCCCAAGCGTTTGCTTGATTGGTGGTGGTCCCATGAGACGTGCCCGGGTACTTGCCTGGGTGCTCGCCGCGGCGTTGTTGCCGGCGGGCTGTGCCCAGGTCCGTGAACCGGTGGACGACTACATCGTCATCGGTATGGACGAGGATTCGACCGGGCCGGGGGCGTCGTATTCGACGATCGCCGGTGACACCGTCCGCGCCACAGTGGATCGGCTCAATGCCGAGGGCGGAATCGGCGGCAAAGAGGTCCGGCTGGTGGTGGAGAACGACGAGAGCAGCCCGACGAATACGCCCTCCATCATTCGCAAGCTGGTCGACCAGGGCGCCTCCGCCGTCATCCTCGCCACGGGCAGTGGATCCGCACTCCAGGCCAAACAGATTTCGCAATCCACCGAGGTCGTCACCATCGCACCCACCGCGCTGACCGATGCGGTCGCCGGCCCGCCCGGCAACGAATTCGCCTATATGGTCCCCAACCCGCTGGCCCAGTACGCCGACGTCTATTGCGGGGCGTTCGCGGCGCAGGGCAAGAAACGGCTCGGTGTCCTGGCCGATTCGAGTCCGGCGATCGCGGGAATCCTCGATACGCTCTATCCGAAACTGCGGGAGTGCATCGACATCGTCGGCACCCAGAAGGCCGCCGTCGACGCCGCCGATCTCACCGCGGGCGTGAGTCGCCTCCTCGACAGTGATCCGGATGTGGTGCTCGTCGCGAGTGTCGGCGGCAATTTCGAACTGCTCGCGCAGAACACGGTGCACCGGCTGGCACCCGGGCTCCAGCGCTTCTCGCTGGCATCCATCGGAAACCAGCCCCAGTCGTGGAAACTCGCGGCGCCCGGATCCCTCGACGGCCTGGTCTATATGGGCAGCCTGAGCGAGGACAACCCCCGGACCGCGGAATTGCAGGACTGGCTCCGAACCGTCAAGGGGCCCACCTATTCCCTGACGGCCTACGATGCGCAGGCCTACGACTCGGTGATGCTGCTCGCGCGGGCGATCGAGGTCGCCGGCACCCATACCGATCGGCACCGCCTCAATGAGGCGATGCAGCAGGTCCGTGATGTTCCGGCGAGTTTCGGGCAGGCACCGCTCACCCTGTCGTTCGCGCCGGACGACCACATCGCTCCCGATTCGGCCTGCGGGCTGGTGCTCGTCGAATTCGGTCCCGGCAACGTTCCCGCCGGACCCTGGACGGAATATCAGCCGGAGTGCACGCCGAAGGGATCCGGTCGATGAGTGATCCACAGTTGTGGCTGGCTGCCACCGAAATCGGCTGTTTCTTCGCGCTGGTCGCATTATCGATCTACCTGGTCGTGGTGGGCGCTTCGTTCTTCAACTTCGCCGCGGGCCCCTATGCGATGGCCGCCGCGCTGCTCGCGGGCTACGCTGCCGCACACTGGGGTCTGCCGATCCTGCTCGGCGCGATCCTGGGCATCGCGGTGGCCGTAGGGATATCGCTGCTCACCGAGATCGTGGTGGTCCGGCCGGTGCAGCGACGCTCCGGGGGGGCCGAACTTCCCGCCCTGGTCGCCGTCACCGCGACCCTGTTCGCGATTCAACAGCTGGCGGGCACAGTCTTCGGCCGGACCCCGGTGTCGGTGCCGAATCTGCTCGGATTGCCGGACTTCCGCATCGGCTCGGTGGGCGTACAGGGAACGACAGCGACCATCATTCTGGTCACCGCGGTCGCCCTGGGGGCCACGGTCCTCTGGCTCCGCGCCACCGCGACGGGCCAGCTGTTACGCGCGGTCGGTGACAACCACGACGCGGCTCGGATGATCGGAGTGAATGTCAACCGGGTCCGGTTGTGGGCCTTCGGCTTGTCCGGAGCCGTCGCCGGGATCGCGGGAATCGTCTTCGCGGCCAAATCCGGTGCCCAGTTCACCAGCGGATTGTCCTGGACGCTCACCGGATTCCTCGCGCTCGTCGTCGGCGGCACCGGAAAGCCGTGGGCGCCCCTGATCGGCGGGCTCGCACTCGGCTTTGTGCAGGTGTTCGGCAGTTTCTATTTCGGCGCGACCGGTAGTTCGATCGCCATCTTCCTCGTCGCCCTCGTGTTCTTCGCGTTCCGGCCCGAAGGCCTGTTCCAACGAAAGGTGCGGGTGTGATGGCCGTGACCACTGGAACCGCTACCCCGACCGGCGCCGCCGCGCGGACCGTGCTCGGGGAACTGGGCATCTGCCTCGCCGTCCTCGCCGCGGTGCTGCTCTGGATGGGGCCCAGCCTGTATCGGCAGGACCTGGTTTTCCTGGCCGCCACCTACGCGCTGGTGGCGCTGGGCATGTATCTGCCTTTCGTCCTGGCCGGCTCGCTGTCCATGGCCTACAGCGCTTATGCCGCCATCGGCGCGTACGCGGTGGCGTATCTGTCGGTGAAGCAAGGGCTTTCGCCGTGGTGGGGCTGGCTCGCCGGAATGCTGATCGCCGCCGCGGTCGCCCTGGTGCTGGCGGTGGCGACCAGGAAGCTGTCGGGTTTCTATCTGGCTGCCGTGACCCTGCTGTTCGCCATCGCTTTCGAGCACTGGCTCGGCGATGCCACCACGATCACCGGCGGGTCCTCCGGGATCGCGAATATTCCGGTGCCGTCACTGTTCGGTTGGGATCCCCCGCGGTATGCCCAGGTGGTGGCCGCGATCGTGTTCGTCTGCGCCATCGCGGTGCTGATCGATCGGCTGCGCCGGTCGGCGTGGGGGCTGTCGCTGTCCGCCGCGCGGGAGAACGCGCCGGCGGTGCAGTCCGCCGGTATTTCCCCGGCCCATCTCACCGTGGTGGCGCTGGCCGTCGGTGCGGCGATCGCCTCGACGGGTGGCGCGCTGTTCACCGTATCGGTGCAGGCGGTGACTCCGGAGACGTTCGGATTGGACCTGGTGTTCCTCGCGATCTTCATGCCGATCATCGGTGGCCGGGGTTCGGCGTGGGGCGCTCCGCTGGGTGCGCTGATCGCCGTCGGCGTCACCCTGAACATGCCCGGATACCAGGGCTCGGGTGAGTTGCTGCTGGCCGTCATCGTGCTGGTGATCCTGTTGCTCGCACCGGGCGGCGTGATCGGCTGGGCACAGCGACTGCTGCGGCTCGTACCGTCCCGGAAACCGGACAGGAAGTGACGACGATGGCATCCACGGCTCTGCTGTCCGTGACCGGGTTGACCAAACGCTACGGCGGCGTCACCGCGGTCGACGACGTAAGTTTCGACCTGCCCGCCGGACGGGTGCTCGGTCTGGTCGGCCCGAACGGTGCGGGGAAAACTACCCTGGTCGACTGCATCGTAGGAACCCAGATCCCGAACGCGGGCACGGTGCATGTCGACGGCCACGCCCTGCCCGACGGCCCCGCCGTGCGGGCACGGGCCGGCCTGGCCCGCACTTTCCAGCACCCACAGCTGGCGCTGGAACTGACCCCCGTCGAGAACATCGTGCCAGGTATCGTCGGCCGGTCGATCGGCTCCTACGGCGCGTCGGTGCGTGCGCTCCTGCGCGGCCTCGCGGGCACTCCCCGTTCGGTGCTCGAGCAGGCGGCGGCGGTGGCCGAAGAGTACGGCGTCACCACGGACCGGGTACCCACGGGCAGCCTCGGTCTCGGCTCCCAGCGTCTCGTCGAAATCGCCCGCGCCATGGCCGCCGGGCCCCGGGTCCTGCTGTTGGACGAACCCTTCGCCGGATCCGATACCGAGGGAATCGCGGCGATCTCCCACGCTGTTCACCAGGTCCGCGACGCGGGGCAGTCGGTGGTCCTGGTGGACCACAATGTCGACCTGATCGCGGAACTCGCCGATGCGGTGGTCCTGCTGGCCGACGGCGCGGTGGCTTTCACCGGCAGCCCCCAGGACTGTATGCGCAGCGCGGAAATGCAATCCGTGTACTTCGGTACCGGCCCACAGGTATCTACCTCGGAGGAGTTGCAGTGATCGGGGTGCACGGACTCACGGTTCGGTACGGGAAGGCCGTCGCGGTCCGCGATGTGGCGTTCGAGGCCCACTCCGGGGAGGTCACAGCGGTGGTCGGGCCGAACGGCGCCGGTAAGTCGAGCCTGCTGTCGGCGGTGTTCGGCAGCACACCGGCCACCGGGACCGTCACCGTCGACGACCGCGACCTCCGTGGCGCGCCGGCCCGGACACGGTTGCGCGCCGGGGTCGCGTTCGTGCCGCAGGGCCGGCAACTCTTCCCGCGTCTGACCGTCCGGGAGAACCTCGAGATCGGGGCGCGCTTGCTGGGCGCCCGCAACGATGTGCTCGATTCGGCGTTCGACCGCTTCCCGATTCTGCGGACCCGCGCGAAACAGTTCGCCGGCGTGCTCTCCGGCGGAGAACAGCAGATGCTGTTGCTCGCCCGTGCCCTGTTGGTGCCGCCGCGCGCACTGCTGCTCGACGAGATGACCACCGGGCTCTCCCCCAAGATCGCCGGTGAACTGCTCGACCACGTACGGGAACTGGCGGATTCGGGGATCACGGTGCTGGTCGCCGAGCCGGCGCTGTACCGCGTGTCCCGGATCGTCGATCGCGGGTACGTCATGATCCGTGGTTCGCTCTCGGAGCCGAAGAACAGCGCCGACGACCTCGACACCGCCTACCGGGCGTCCATGGGGATGCTCGAGGAAGCTCTCTGATGCCACCCGCCTCTCGCACCGATATCACCGCCGCCCCGGATTTCACCACGGACCCCGAGGCATACACCGGCTACTCCGTCAGCGATCTGGTCCGTCGCTGGGGCAGCACCCGCGCCGACGAACCCGCCTACATCGGCCCGGACGGAACCACCAGCTGGGCCGGATACGACCACCTCGCCGACCGCGTCGGCGCAGCGCTGCTCTCCCTCGGGGATATTCCCGCAGTCACGGTGTATCTGCCCGACACCGTGGAGTTCCACGCCACACTCGTCGGCGCCTACCGGGCGGGGATCCTCGCCGTCGCGGTCGGGGCCCGCTCCGGGCCGGCGGAACTGGCCCATCTGATGTCGGCCTCGGGCTCCACCGTGCTCGTCACCGCGTGCGAGAACCGGGGCGTGCCTGTCTCGGAGTTGGTGCGGGAACTACAGATACGGAACACCGCCCCCGATCACGTGGTGCTCGTCGACGGAACACACGTCACCATCGACGGTTCCGCGGCGCCGGCAAGCATCGACCGGCCGGCCCGGGAATTCTCTGTCGACGATGTCTGCCTGCTCAACAGCACATCCGGCACCACCGGGCGGCCGAAACTCGTCATGCAGACGCAGCGCCGGTGGAGCGCTTTCGCCGCGATAGCCTGCCGGAACGCCGAGATGAGCGCCGCGGAGATCGTCGCCGCGTTCGTGCCCGCCCCGTTCGGATTCGGGCTGTGGACCTCGCATTTCCTGCCCGCGCTCCTCGGCCGGCCGGCCTTGGTGATGAGCCGGTTCGATCCGGCGGTCGCGATCGATCTGATGGCCGAGCACCGCGCCACGGTCCTCGCCTGCGTGAGCACCCAGTTCCGGATGATGCTGCAGACCCCGGACCGGGAGCTGTCCCGGGCGGAGGCTCTACGCGTCATGTTCACCGGCGGTGAAGCCGTGCCCTACGCCGAGGCCAAGCGTTTCGAGGACATCACCGGAGCCCTGGTCCTGCAGTTCTACGGCTCCAACGAAACCGGAGCGGCGAGCGCCACCACGATCCGCGACGACGAGGAGACCCGGCTGGGCACCGGCGGCCACCTCATCGAGGAGATGAACGTTCGCATCCTCGCCGACGACACGAACGAGGCCGGCCCGAATGTCCGGCGTGGCCAGCCCGCGGTCCGCGGACCGCTCATGTCCCCCGGCTACTGGAACGACGACACCGCGAACGCCGAACTGTTCACCGCCGACGGCTGGATCCGGCTCGGCGATATCGTGGAAGTCGACGATACCGGCCGATTGCGCGTGGTGGGCCGCCTGGCGGATTTGATCATCCGCGGTGGAAAGAACATCTCCGCCCTCGAAGTGGAGGATTTCATCCGCGAGCACCCCGCGATCGAGATGGTCGCGGCGGTCGGCGTGCCCGACCCGCTCTTCGGTGAGCGTCTCTGCGCGGCAGTCACAGTGACGCCCGGAGCGGCGCCTCTGTCGCTCGCAGAGCTGAATTCGTGGCTGCGCGACCAGGGCATCACCCGGGAGTACTTTCCGGAACGGCTGCGAGTGCTCGACCGGATGCCCTTGGCGCCCGGCGGAAAAATCGCCAAGGCTCAGGTCAAGCAGATGGTCGAGAGGAGCGCGGAAGACAATGCCGGATAACGCTGTGAAAGGTGATCTCGACGGCCGCACCGCCATCGTGACCGGTGCCGCGCGGGGCCAAGGTCGCGCCGTCGCGCGTGCCCTGGCCCGCCGCGGCGCCACCGTCCGACTCGCGGACCTGTGCGCACCCAGCGATACCGCCCCGTATCCGCTGGCCACCGCAGATGATCTCACCGAAACCGCCCGGCTGATCGAGGAGGAAGGCGGGCGCTGCCACGCAACCGCACTCGATGTCCGGGATTCCGGCTCCGTAACAGCCTTCGCCGACTCGGTGGCCGAAAATTCGGGCGGTATAGACATTCTCGTCACCTGCGCGGGAATCGTGGGATTCGCGCCGATCACCGAACTCTCGGACGCCATGTGGTCGGATATGCTCGCCACCAACCTGACCGGAACGTTCCATTGCCTCCGCGCGGTACTCCCCCATATGACCAGCGGGTGGGGCAGAATCGTCGCCATCTCCTCGATGAGCGGCCGGCAGGGAACCCCGAATCTCGCCCACTATTCGGCATCGAAATGGGGGGTCATCGGCCTGGTCAAATCCGTCGCCCTCGAATACGCGGAAACCGGCGTCACCGCGAATATCGTCTGCCCCACCAATGTGGACACCCCGATGCTCCACAACCCGGCGCTGTACTCCCTGTTCGCCCCCGAGCTCGACAACCCCGCCCGCGAGGATGTCGAAGATCGCTACGCACGCATGAGCCCCATGCGCATTCCGTGGTGCCCGCCGGAGGCGATAGCCGACGCCGTCGATCATCTCGTCGCCGAATCCGGGCGTTATGTCACCGGAACCGTCATCGACGTCGGTCTCGGGGCGGCCGCCCGGATGCCGTGAGAATCACCGGTTCGCTACTCGCTCAGTCCAGGTCGGACAGGTCGAGCACGAATCGGTAGCGGACGTCGTTACGTTCGAGCCGATCGAGGGCCTCGTTCACGCGCGCCGAGGGCAGGATTTCGATATCGGCGGTGATGTGGTGGCGTGCGCAGAAATCCAGCAGTGTGGCGGTTCCGGCGCGACCACCGCTGCCGGCCGAGCCGAGTTTCTTGCGTCCGATCAGCAGATCGGTGGTCTGCACGGTCACCGGTCCCAGGTATCCGACCTGGCTGAGTGTTCCGTCCAGCGCGACGAGCCGTAGGTAGGGCTCGAGATCGTGTGGGGCGGAAATCGTGTCGATGACGACATCGAATCGGTCTCGGGCAGCATCCATTTCGGCCTCATCGGCGGAAACGAGGAATTCGTGCGCGCCGAGCCGGTGGGCGTCGGCGGCTTTGTCCCGGGATCTGCTGACCACCGCGGTCTCGGCACCCAGCGCGACGGACAGTTTGACCGCCAGATGCCCCAGGCCACCCAGCCCGACCACCGCGACGCGGGTGCCCGGCCCGACACCGAGAGCGCGCAACGGCTCCCAGACGGTGATCCCGGCGCACAGCAAAGGAGCCCCGCCGGCCGGGTCGAGACCGCCGGGCAGGTGGAAGGCGAATCGGTCGCGGACGAGGTATTCGCGGGCGTAGGCCCCCAATGTGGTCGACCCGTCCCGCCGATCGGTGCCGCCATAGGTCAGCGTGGGAAACTCGCGGCAGAAGTTCTCCTGGCCTGCGAGGCACATGGCGCAGACACCGCAGGAGTCGACGATATTGCCGACCGCCACCGGATCGCCGACGGCGAATCCGTCCACCTCGCTTCCGACTTCGGTGACCACACCGGAGAATTCGTGTCCCGGCACGAGCATCGGCGCTGTCGCATCGCGATGACTGCGGACCGCATGGAGGTCGCTGTGGCAGACGCCGCAGTAGTCCACCCGCACCGCGAGATCGTCGGGGCGCAGACCGCGCCGCGGGATGGTTGCCCGCCGTAGCGTCGTGACGCCTTCTGCTTGCCATCCGACCGTAGTTCTCACATCAGCTCCCTAAACAGACTGTTCTGTCTATCCAGCGTAGACCTGAATCCGCCAACCGTAAACAGACTGTTCTGTTGTAAGTTGGGGGTATGACCGATCGGCCGCTGACCGCCCGCGGCGCCGCCACCCGCGAGCGCATTCTCGACGCGGCAACCCGCGAATTCGCCGAGCACGGGATCGCCGGTGCGCGTATCGAACGGATCGTGGCGGAAGCGCGCACGAACAAGGCGCAGCTGTACGGCTACTTCGGCAACAAGGAAGGCTTGTTCGACGCCATCTTCGCCGGTTCCCTCGAACGGATCGTGAACGTCGTTCCCATCGACGCGGCCGATCTCCCCGGCTGGGCCGTGCGGCTGTACGACGAATACCTCCGCCGCCCCGATCTCATCCGCCTCGCCACCTGGGCCCGCCTGGAGCGCCGGCCCGCGGGCCACCTGGTCGACGATCCCGACCGGCTCGACGACCACAAACTCCGCGCCATCGCCGGGGCACAGGCCGAGGGCATCGTGTGCCCGGGCGACCCGTTCGATGTGATGGCCCTGGTCATCTCGATGTCGATGGCATGGTCGCCGGTCAGCAATGTGTATGCCGCGACCGCGGGAGAACCGCCGGAAGAACATGCCCGGCGCCGTGCCCTGCTCCGGGAAACCGTCCACCGTGCCGTGATGACCGGCTGACAACCCTGCCCGGCGCACGGTCGCGTGAGCCGGGCCGATCGCCACCGGCGCCGGACTGCACTCACCGCTATGGCGGCTACGGTGGCGGAACAGTGTGGACAGGAGTCGTTCATGGTGCGGTTGGATCATCTGGTCAACGTGCTCGGCGGGTACGGGGTGCGGTTGCGCTGCTGCCCGGTGTCGCGGGCGACCATGATCCGCAGTGTCGCCATGCACGACGTGACCGGTGCTGAGGAGGCGACCGGCGATATCTTCCTCGCGGTGGGCGCGGGCTCCGCGAGCGAGGCCGTCACCGGGGCACGGGCAGCGAAAGCGGTGGCCGTACTGATCCGCGGGGGCGCCGACGCCGAACGGGAGGCAGCCGCAATCGGGCCCGGCGGTGGAGTCGCGGTGCTGATGGTCGATCCCGCGGTGTCGTGGAGCCAGCTCGCGGGCGTGGTGTACGGGCTGGTGCTGGAGGGGCGGGAAACCGCGTCCGGGCGTGGCCCGACGGACCTTTTCGCACTGGCGGACAGCCTGGCGGACGCGGTCGACGGGGCGGTGACCATCGAGGATCCGCTGTCGCGTGTGATGGCGCACTCCACCCTGCAAGGCGGTGCCGACGACGCCTTGGCGGAGACGGTGCTGTACCGGCGGCAACCCGCCGCGCTGCGGGAATTCTTCGAATCGCGGGGAGTCCACGCGCATCTGCTGAGGTCCGAGGAACCGTTGTTCGTCGAACCGGATTCCGGACACGGGCTGGACGGGCGGACGGTGATCGCGGTGCGGGTGGGCCGGGAACTGCTCGGCTCCGTGTGGGTGGCCTGCGTCGCGCCGTTGCCACCTGCTCGGCGGACCGCGCTGGCCGACGGCGCCCGGACGGTGGCCCTGCATCTGCTGCGGTCGCGGGCCAGCGCGGATCTGGAGCGTCAGGTGGAGTCCGACTCGGTGATCCGGCTACTGGAGGGCAGCCCGGACGCCGCGACGGTGGCCGGCCGGCTCGGGCTGGCGCCGGAACCGTTGCGGGTGGTGGCGGTGCGCGCCCAGATCGCCGCGGAACGGCATGCCGGGCTGCTGCTCGCCTTCGAGCAGGCCACGTTCGGTTTCGGCTGGTCGCGGCCGGGCCGCAGCACGCTGTCGGACAACACCGTCTACACGATTCTGCCCGGGGAACAGGTCCGCACCGCTCGGGACTGGGTGGCGGCGCTACGGGCCGCACTACCCGCCCGCGTGACGATGTCGGCCGGGATCGGCGGACCGGCCACGGCCACCGACCTGCCCGCTTCCCGGCAGGAGGCGGACGAGTGCCTGGCCCTGCACGAACAAGGGTCGACGGCCACGGCTCCCGCCTACGACGAGTCCTGGGGGGAAATTCTGCTGCAGCGGTTGCGGACCGCGGCGCGGACCGGCCGTATCCCGGCACGCGGCCCGATCGCGGAGTTGCGGCGATACGACCGCGTGCATGCCACGGACTACGTCGCGACACTCCGCGCATGGCTCGACGCACAGGGCGATCCGGCGGAGGCTGCCGTCCGGCTCGGTGTCCACCCGAACACCGTCCGCAACCGGGTGCGCAAGATGCGCGAGATCGCCGTGCTCCGGCTGGACGATGCCCGCACCCGGCTGGCGATGACGATCGATCTGGCGGCCTTCGGCGACGAGTGACCGCGTTGTGCAGATAGAACAATGCACAGGGTCGAAACTGTGCCGGACGGACATGCGCACCGCGGCTCCACCGGTCATGATGGCTTTAACAGCGCATCGTTCGACGTGGAGGTGAGCATGGCGCCCACAACGAGCCGGCTCGACCGCGAACGAGCAGCACAGCACCGGGTGGAGAACCCGACCCCCGGCTGAATCCTCGGCTATTCCCCCATCCGTGGAGCCGGTGTCGTCAGAACCCGGCTCCACGGAGTTCTGCCGTCGGGGCGGTCCTCCCTCTCTCCGCCGCCCCGACGGCCGGCACCGCTATTCCGATCGAACCTTCTAGGACGGATATGACCAGCAGCTCGCACATCTGGCTGACACCCCACGCCCGTGAACAACTCGAGGCCGAGCTGACCGAACTGCTCGCCGTCGATACCACCGGCGACGCCGAGTCCACCGCTCCGGAAGACCGGCTCGCCGCACGCCACCACCGCCTGGCCCGGATCGCGCATATCCGGGACCTGCTCAGCAACGCCGTGTTCGGCGAAGACCCGCCGGACGACGGAATCGCCGAACCCGGCATGGTGCTCACGGTCCACTACACCGGCACCGACGACACCGAAACGTTCCTTCTCGGCAGCCGGGACGCCGAGCACGGCTATCTCGAGGTCTACTCACCGGACTCTCCCCTCGGCGCCGCCCTCACCGGGGCTCGCCGCGGCGAACAACGCAGTTACCGAGTGCCCAACGGCACCGAAATCCGGGTCACCCTCCTCGAGGCCGTCCCCTACGGCCGCATGGTCACGGACGCAGCCCGCAGCGCCTGATGACCACAGGCGAACGATCGACCGCGAGGACACGCATGCCGGCGAGCGATATCACCCTGATCCACGTCGACTCCCCGGCGATCATGCGGGACGACCGGACGATCGCGCTGCCGATCCATTCGTGGCTCTCCGCCGGATTCTGGGATCTCTTCGGCCTGCCCCGCGTCGACTGGGCTCTGGCCGCGCTCGCGTTCGGCACCCCGGATTCCCCGCGCACCTACCTCGCCCGCTACTACGATTCCCCGACCACCTGGACCGCCGAACCCCTGACCGTTCACCTCCCCGTATCCCTGGGTCCGGGCCCGGGAGTCCTGGAGGTCTCCGGCCCGATGACCTGGGAGCGCCGCCGGCTGATCGAACGCACCACGGTGGTGATCGCACTGTCCGCACCCGTCGCGCCCCGGCCGCACGAAGCCCTTCCCGAGCAGTTGTGGGAGGAGAACCGGTGGCACACCACCGTCCTGGTGCCCGACGTCCGGCCCGGGGCGCATTCGCCGAGGCGGTACAGCGAATCCTGGTGACGCCGTTCAGTTCCGGCGCAACTAGCGCGAGGACCGTGTCGTGCATCTGCACCACGCCGTGGGATCCGCTGGTCCGCCAATCCGGTTCCGATTCCTCGAGTCCGGCGACCATACCGGGGCGAGACCGACGGCGACATCGCATTTGAGGGTCCGCAGTGCGATCACCCGGGTGGGAAAGTATTCGGTGAGTGCGGCGAACGATGTGGTGGCGGGCCGATTGCAGTCGCCGATGAGTTGTTGGTAGTTGAGGTCTCCTTTGACAGCGTGTCTGATAACTCGTAACGGGTTATCGGACACCGCCCTTCTCGGGCGTCCTCGGTTCACACCCCGACCGGGGTGCGAGCCTCGGTTCCCGCGTCGTCCGGGCCGGTTTCACCGGCACCCGTAGGGTGCCGGTCAGTGCCTTCCCGTCGGCGGGCATTGGTGACCCGGCCCCCTGCTCGGAGGTCCGGGGATCGTGAAACGGTCTCATGATGGGTCACCGCCCAGGCGGCGAGGTTCACCGCGGCATTCAGATCCCGATCGGCGTGGTATCCGCATCCGCAGGTGAAGACCCGGTCAGCGAGGGTGAGCTGGGTGTTGACGGCACCGCAGCCAGAACAGCGTTTGCTCGAGGGGTACCAGCGGTCGGCGGTGGCGACGGTACCGTTGCGCCACTGTTGTTTGTAGCGCAGTAGCCGCGCGAAATCGGCCCACCCGGCGTCACCGATCGCCCGGGCCAGGCGAGGGTTGCGTAGCATTCCGGCCACCTGCAGGTCTTCGATGACGAGCCGGTCGTGGGTTTTGACCAGCTCGTTGGTGACCTGATGCAGGAAACGACGGCGCACAGCGGCGACTCGGTGGTGGTGGCGCGCCAGGCGCGCGGCGGCATCCTTTCGGTTGCGTGACCCTTTCGTCTTCCGGGACAGCGTTGTGGCCAGCCGCCGCTGCTGTTTCAGCCCGGCGGCCAATGGTTTGGGCGGGGTGTCGACCCGGGCGAGTTCGCCGCCGCCGGTGTCGGCGGCGACCAGGAACGCCGACAATCCCCGGTCGATCCCGACCCAGCCACTGTGGTCGCCGGTGTCGCGGGGCCGATGGTGGTGGGCGGGGTGTAGATCGGCGGCTTGGGTGGCCAGGCTGATCCACCAGCGCCCGGCCCGGGTCGAGATCGTGGCGTACAGGATCTTCGCCCGCCCACCGGCGAGCATGCGCCGCAGCCGGCGAGTATCGTCACGCACCCGCAGTGTCCCGAGCCCCGGCAGGGTCACCGACCGCGGTATCCCGTGTTCACCGACCCGGATCGCTGGGCGTCCGGTCTTGGCGTGCTTGTTCCGCAGCCGGAACGACGGGATACCGGCGTGTTTCTTCTTGAATTTCGGAAACCCGACCCGTGGGCCTTGTCGATTGCCGGTGCGGGAGTCCGACCACGCGGCCAGGGCGCGGCCGCAGTCCACCGCGGCTTCCTCGAATACCTGCTGGCATATCTGGTTGCGCCAGGCCAGCCCCGTCCCCTTGATCTCGGTGACACCGTCGGTGTCGACGGCGAAGACGCGGCCTGCAGCTTCGGTTTTCTTCCAGGCGTTGAATGCGTTGATCAGACTGAACCCTGTCCACGGCACTGGATACTCGGGGTTGGTTCGGCGGCGGGTGAGGGCGGTTTTGACCATGTGCAGGCATTGATTGAACGCGAACCGCGCCGCGCCGGTGTGGCGGGCGAGCAGCACTTTCTGCTCGACTGTGGGGTCGAGGCAGTACCGGAACGTGGTGTGGCGGCTCATCATCGGCGAGTGTGGCACACGCCACCGACACAATCAGTGCGCGTCTGGGAACTCTGGTTCACTGTCGGGTGAGGCGCCGCGACAGTGTGGCGATCATCGCGATGTAGACCATGGCCTCGTGATGGTCGGCCGGGTTCGTAGTCACGGACGCAGCGGCAGTGTTTGACGATCCATCCGTAGGTGCGTTCGACGACCCAGCGGTGGGGTATCTCACCTGGAATACCTTGCTGGTGTCGCTGCGTCTGATGATCTGAAAGGTCAGTGCGAGAATATCTTTCGCCCATACGACGAGCCGTCCGGTGTAGCCGCCGTCGGCGAAGACTAGGGTGACTGTCGAGCACGCCGACTGCAGCGCGGTCAGCAACCGGTGCGCGCCGTCACGATCCTGGATACTCGCGGCAGTCACCACGACGGCCAGCAGCCAGACCACAGGTCCACTGCGATGTGGCGTTTACGGCCGTTGGTTTTCCTGCCGGCGTCGTAGCCGCGGCTCGGCTCGGACCGGGCACGGTGTCGGCGCCGCGCACGCTCTGGGAGTCGATGATCGCTGCCATGGGCTGCGGTGCGCGGCCCACACAGGCACGGTCGCGGAGCGCGTCGTGGACGCGCTGTCAGGTCCCGACCCGGGTCCAGCGGCGGTACATGTCGTAGACGGTTTGTACGGCGGGAAATCCGCCGGTAGCTGCGCCCAGGCGATACCGCCGGGACACAGGCAGAAAACGGCGTCCAACACCTGGCGGCGGCAATACTTTCACTCCTGCCGCCACGGCCGCCCGTGTTACCCGGGGCAGGTCAATGGTTGCAGTAATGCCCATTGGGCGTCGGTCATCGACGAGGACGGATACACCCGGCACCGGTGATCGGCGGCCGGGCACGACGAACACACGGCGATGAGCGATCATGACGCACGAGCTCCTGGTACTTGGTGACTTCAGCACTCACTTCAGTACCAGGAGTTCACTCAACTCACGAGCCCTACGAATCGGTCAACCCCGAGTTCCCAGACGCGCACTTGCACCCGCGCTGAACGCCGGGTGAACCGGGCTGCCCACCGGTTCCGATCACGCACCGGAATCGGTGGGCGGCGGGTTTGTGGTCAGCGCAGCACGCAGCGGAACCCGAGGTGGCTCATACCCGTATCGACCATCTGGGGCCGGCGGGCCGCGGGCCGGTATCGCATGCAGTAGCTGTCCGCACACAGGAACGATCCGCCCTTGACGACTCGTCGCGGGATGGGGAACTGCGGCTGGGAGCGGTCGTAGGACCCCTCGGCGCAGCACGGTGTGGTGGCGCGGTCCTCGCCGTAGTAGTCGGTGGTCCACTCCCAGACGTTGCCCGCCATATCGAACAGTCCGTAGCCGTTGGCCGGGAAACTGCCTACCGGGGTGGTCTGCCCGTATCCGGTGTCCGGGAGGTACGGAAACTCGCCGTGCCAGTAGTTGGCCAGTTTCCGGCCTGCCGGTTCGGGTTCGTCGCCCCAGGTGTAGGTCGCGTGGTCGAGCCCGCCGCGGGCCGCCACCTCCCATTCGGTCTCGGTCGGCAAGGCAAGTCCCGCCCAGTCCGCGTAGGCCTCGGCGTCTTCGAACGCGATATGCACCACCGGATGGTTCTCGCGGTCGCGGAGTGACGAGCGTGGTCCGCGGGGATGGTTCCAGCACGCGCCGGGCGTCCAGACCCACCACTGACTCAGGTGCTTCAGGTCGACCGGTCCCGCGGTACGACGGAACACCATCGAACCCGGGTGCAGATTCACCGGCGGTGCGTCCGGGTAGTCGGCGGGATTCAGCGGCCGCTCGGCGACCGTGACGTAGCCGGTGGCAGCGACGAATTCGGCGAACCGGCCGTTGGTCACCTGATACTTCTGTATCCAGAAACCGTCGGTGGTGACTTCCTCGGCCGGCCCTTCCTCCGGGTATTCGTTATCGGCCCCGACCGTCGTCGTCCGGGCCGGGATCCAGACCGAATCCGCGTCCACTCCGAGCTCGGATAAGCGAGTGTCAGTCACCGAAAACCGTGGTCCAATCGTTTTTTATACCGGCCACGGTCCAGCCCGCGGCGGTCGCCAGGTCCAGTGCCTTCTCCGCGCCCCCGGTATAGTCGAATTCGCGTTCGGCGTCGTCGTGCAGTACCAGCAGTTGCATCGAGGGGTGTTCGGACGCGGCGGTGAACTCCAGCATCTCGATATCGCCGTTCGAATTACCGGCCGCGAAGATCGGCCGGCGCCCGATCCGGCTCCACAGCCGGACGGGTTTGCCGGGCCCGTCGTCGACGAACTCCATTTCGGCGGTCGTGTACACGTCGGTGTTCTTGTAGACGAGGCCCACGGTGCTGCCGACCACCCGCTCCGGGGGAATTCCGTACATCGGCCCGGAGACGGGTCGCATGAAATCTCGACCACCGCCGGAGACGATGTAGCAGGTGAATCCGTTGGCTTCCAGATACCGCAGCAAGTCGATCATCGGCACATACCCGCATGCCGTGTACGGCCGCCCGAGTGTCGGATGCCGCGCCTCGTCGAAGAACGCCGCGACCCTGGCAGCGTGCTGCTCGACCGTGATCGCCGGGTGCGCTGCCAGGATCGCGGCCATCAGCGGTGGGAGATCACTGTCGTCACCCTGATAGTGCTTGGTCACCGCGTCGCCCAGCCAGGTCAGGTCTCCGGTGTAGGCGGCCCGGTAGGGCTGTTTGTCGCGTAACGACGGGTCGGCCTCGGCCTGTTCTCTGAAGCGTCGCAGCAGGAAATCGAGCTGGATGTACATCGGTTTCTCACACCACAGCGTGCCGTCGTTGTCGAAAACGGCCACGCGCGCGTCCGGCTCGACATAATCCGGCCCCTCGGTGGTGACCCGGCCGACGAAATCTACGATCGCCGACTTCGTCCGGCCGTCGGTCCAGGTATCGAGCACGGCTCAGTCCTTGGCCAGGAACTTCTGAAGCTTCTCGACCGCGTGGTCGACATTGAAGCTGGCGGGTTCGTGCCGCGGCGGGAATTCCCGGAACGTCTCCAGGAACTGCGACGCCATCGCGGTCATATAGAGGATGAAGTAGTCGTGGCGTAACAGCCACTCGTAGTACGTATTCGAGGTGACATCGGCGAATTCGAACGGATCGGTGCGCAGATTGAAGAGCTTGGGCACACGTAGATGGACGAACGGTTCGGCCCACACCTGCAGGGTCCCCGGGCACCGCTGCTCCAGGAAGACCGCTTTCCAGTTCTCGAACCGCATGGCGACCAGATCGCCGTCGTCGGAAAAATAGAAGAAACCGCGCCGCGGGCTCGTCTCTTCCTCGCCGGTGAGGTACGGCAGCAGATTGAAACCGTCGATATGGACCTTGTACTCGGTCTTGCCGTCGGCACCGGCGACGTGCCCCTTCTTCAGTTTGCCGGCGATATCCGGTTCACCGGCCGCGGCCAGCAGCGTCGGGAGCCAATCGTGGTGCTGGATGATGTCGTTGGACACCGAGCCGGCCGCGATCTTTCCCGGCCAGCGGATCAATTCCGGGACCCGGAACGCACCCTCCCAGTTGGTGTCCTTCTCACTCCGGAACGGAGTCATACCCGCATCCGGCCAGGTATTGCGGTGCGGGCCGTTATCGGTGGAGTAGATGACGATGGTGTCCTCGGCGATACCGAGTTCGTCGAGCACATCGAGCACGGTTCCGACATTCTCGTCATGGTCGATCATGGCGTCGTGGTAGGACGACTGCCACAGCCCGGCCTGGCCGCGGCTCTCGGGCTTCACATGGGTGTAGAGGTGCATATGAGTGAAATTGCACCAGACGAAGAACGGATTTCCTTCCGCATGCTGGCGCTTGATGTAATCGACGGTGGCGTCGGCGATATCGTCGTCGATGGTCTCCATACGTTCCGCGTTCAACGGACCGGTGTCCACAATGCTCTGCTTGCCGACCGGCCCGAACCTCGGATCGTCGGGCTCGGTGGAGACCTCGCGGGTCGCCTTGCACCGGAGTACGCCGCGGGGCAGTGCGAATTCGTGCAGCCGGGGGAATCGGTCGGCGTGCGGGTAGTCGTAGCTTTCGGGTTCCTCTTCGGCGTTGAGGTGATAGAGGTTGCCGAAGAACTCGTCGAAGCCGTGCGCGGTCGGCAGGTACTTGTTCAGATCCCCGAAGTGATTCTTGCCGAATTGGCCCGTCGCGTAGCCGAGGGGTTTCAGCAATTCGGCGATGGTCGGGTCTTCGGCGGCCCAGCCGATATCGGCTCCCGGCATACCGACCTTGCTCATTCCGGTGCGGTACACGCTCTGTCCGCTGATGAATGCGGCCCGGCCCGCGGTGCAGCTCTGCTCGCCGTAGGAATCGGTGAACCGCATCCCTTCGTCGGCGATCCGATCGATATTCGGGGTGCGATAGCCCATCAGACCGTCGCTGTAGCAACTCAGGTTGGTTATTCCGATGTCATCCCCCCAGATGACGAGAATATTCGGCTTTCCATCAGGCATATCGGCATCCCTCGGTTGTCGCGACCTGCACAGCGTGGAATATCGATCGTCGACCGCCGCAGCGGTCCGGCAGCCCTCCCCCGAGATGAGCGTCGAGGGTTGATTCCGGGCGTTGGCCAGCGTACTCGGCCCGCAGCGCCTTCCAAGCCTTCGTGCCTACGCGTGTTCCAGTGGTGGACCATGCCGACCCGGCCGCCGACACTTCCCCTCCCTCTCGTCGATTACGCGATTTCGCGAAACCCCCCAGCCGTCCTGTGTGATCACATAGGTTGGAGAAGATAATTCTCTCATGAGTAGAGGGACGTTTACTGCGCAGGTCGGAAGGAGTGAACCGTCCATGGCCGTCAGGAACCGGTCCCGGCGCGGTGCCGCGACATGCGTCGGATCATCGGACGCAGTGTGTTCGTGGCGGCGCACTATTCGCAGGACGAACAGGAGAGAACCGAAGTGACGAACGTGCAGGACGCCGGTGCGCTCGCCGGTGATGCCCAGATCGCCGCGCTGCTGTATCGGTACGCTCGCGCCGTCGACACCAAGGACTGGGAGCTGTACCGCTCGGTGTTCACCGCCGACGCCTACATCGACTACTCGTCGGCCGGCGCCACTGTCGGCAGTCGCGACGAGGTCATCGACTGGTTCGCCGCGAATTTCGGTGCGCTGCCGTGGAGTATGCACTACATCACCAACATCGAAGTGCTGGCGCGCGGTCCCGAGACCGCGACCGTGCGCGCCATGTTCTACAACCCCATGCAACTCCCGGGTTCGACCGAAGTCAGTGCGTGTGGCGGTTACTACCATCACGACCTGGTGCTCACCGGCGACGGTTGGCGCAGCCGGGCACTGCGCGAGGAGAACGTCTGGTTCACCGGCCGCCCCACCGATTCTCCCGGCTGAGGACGCGTATGCAGATCTGGACCGGTACAGCGTTCATGCACACCACCGAAGCCGTTCCCGTCGCGCGCATGCTCGATGAGGCGGGCTTCGACGGAATCGTGGTCTCCGACCACATGATCTACCCCCGGCACCTGACGTCTCCGTATCCCTCGCCCACCGGTAAGCCGATGTGGACACCGGAGACCGCCTGGCCCGACTCGTGGGTACTCATCGGCGCGATGGCCGCGGTGACCCAGCGAATCCGGTTCACCAATGCCGTGTACATCGCTCCGGCTCGCCCATTGCTCGAGGTCGCCAAACAGGTCGCCACTGCGGCGGTCCTCTCGGCGGATCGGGTAGCGCTGACCGTCGGTGCGGGATGGATGCGCGAAGAGTTCGACGTGATGGGCCAAGACTTCACCAATCGAGGCAAACGACTCGACGAGATGATTCAGGCGCTGCCTGCGCTATGGCAGGGCGGTTGGGTGTCGTGGCGTGGAAAGCACTACCAGGTGCCGGAATTGATGCTGGAGCCACATCCGAGCAATCCCGTGCCGATCATGTGTGGCGGAGAGTCCGACGCGGCGCTGCGCCGGGCAGCACGGCTGTGCGACGGGTGGGTGGGTAATGCCTACACCTGGGAAGACGCAGCGCAGAAAGTCACCCAGCTCAACACCATGCGTCGCGAGTACGGCCGCGAACATGAGCCGTTCGAGATCATGCTCGCCCTGCGAGACCCGCCGACGGTCGAGACCTTCACCCGCGCCGAGGATCTCGGGGTGACCGCGGTGATGTGCAGGCCGTGGGCGACAACCGACGGAATCGCCTCCGGTGCCCACCACGGCCTTGAACTGCCCGCTGAACGCTACCGGGAACCGATCGAGCGGTTCGCCGAAAACGTCCTGGCCAAGATCCCGTAGAGCTGCGTACTCGGCACCCGCCGCCGGCAAGGCCTCCGGAGACCAGCGCAGCCGGGCTGTGAATACTCGACACCGAAACACGCCCGCAAGCGTGGTGAAATGTCGGATCATTACTCTCACGCTGTCCAGGTGTCGTGTGTTCACCCGACGGAGACGAAATCCGTACGGGCAGCATCGTTGCGGGGAGTAGTGGAATGAGTGTCACCAAGCCCGGCGAGCCCGGACCAGGGATCGACGACGAATACCTCGGTAAGCGGACCCTGCGTGCCGGAACAGCGGGCTGGGTGCTGTTGGCCGGCCTCGGCATCAGCTACGTCATCAGCGGTGACTACTCCGGCTGGAACTTCGGCCTGGCCGAGGGCGGGTTCGGCGGCTTGGCCGTTGCCACGGTCGTGATCGCGGCCATGTACGGCGCGATGGTGCTGAGTATGGCCGAGATGTCCGCCGCCCTGCCGACAGCAGGTGGCGGCTATACCTTCGCGCGCCGGGCCCTGGGCCCGTGGGGCGGGTTCGCGACCGGAACAGCCGTGCTGATCGAATACTCGATCGCGCCCGCGGCGATCGCCACGTTCATCGGCGCCTACGTCGAATCCCTCGGATTGTTCGGCATCGTCGACGGGTGGTGGGTGTATCTCGCCGTCTACGCACTGTTCGTCGGCATCCATCTGGCCGGTGTCGGTGAGGCGCTGAAGGCGATGTTCGTCATCACCGCGATCGCCCTCGTCGGTCTCGTGATCTTCGCGATCGCGAGCATCGGAAGCTTCTCCTGGTCGAACCTCACCGATATCGTCCCCGACCCGGATGCCGCGGGCGCGAGTGAGTTCCTGCCGTTCGGCTACCTCGGGATCTGGTCGGCGCTGCCCTTCGCCATCTGGTTCTTCCTCGCGGTCGAGGGAGTCCCGCTGGCCGCCGAGGAAGCACGAGATCCCGCGCGCAATGTGCCGCGCGGCATCATCGCGGCCATGACGGTCCTCCTGGTGACAGGGGCGGTGGTGCTTGTCCTCGTCCCGGGCGCGGGCGGTGCGGCGGCGATGCAGGCATCCGGTAATCCACTCGTCGAAGCGCTGGGGTCGGGCACCGCGGCGACCGTCGTGAACTACATCGGCCTGGCCGGTCTGGTCGCCAGCTTCTTCTCCATCATCTTCGCCTATTCACGGCAGCTCTTCGCGCTGTCGCGGGCAGGCTATCTGCCGCGCGGACTCTCGATCACCAACGGCCGCAAGGCTCCCGCGGCGGCGTTGATCGTGCCCGGGGTCATCGGCTTCGTGCTGTCGATCCTCGGCAACGGCGCGACACTGCTCAACATGGCCGTGTTCGGCGCGGCACTGAGTTACGTGCTCATGATGATCAGTCATATCGTGCTTCGGATCCGGGAACCGGGTATGGAACGGCCGTACCGGACACCCGGCGGCCTCGTCACCGCCGGCTTCGCGCTGGTGATCGCCGTGCTGTCGGTGATCGCGACTTTCCTGGTGGACTCCACCGCGGCCTTCGGCTGCCTGATCGTGTTCGTGCTGTTCATGCTCTATTTCGCCCTGTACAGCCGGACGCGGCTGGTCGCCGGCTCTCCCGACGAGGAGTTCGCCGCACTGGCTGCCGCGGAGGACGAACTGCGCTGATCATCGTTCACCCCCTCCGGGTAAACTTCGAGGTTGCGCAGGGTTCGAGTGGAGTCTGTACCGGCACGGAGTCCGATCATGAGCACGCACACCGACGAGATCGCGGACGGACAGGACAGCCTGCAACTACGCGTGTACGCCGAACTCAACGACTTCCTTCCCCCGCGGTCCCGGTTCGCGGAACTGCGGCGTCCGGTGCGGTCCCATCAGACCGTGAAGGATATCGTCGAAGCGGCCGGTATCCCGCATACCGAGATCGATCTCCTGCTGGTGAACGGGGAATCCGTCGACTTCGGGCACCGGCCCCGGCCGGGCGATCGGCTGGCCGTCTACCCCGTGTTCGAAAGCCTCGATATCGCCGCGCTGACCCGGGTGCGACCGCACCCCCTGCGTGAACCGCGCCTCCTCGTCGACGTGAATCTCGGCGGTGCTGCTCGGCTGCTGCGGCTGATGGGCCTCGACGTCCGCTGCGAATTCGATGCCGAGGACACACAACTCGCCGAAATCGCCGTGGATGACCATCGCATCCTGCTCACCAGAGACCGCGGGCTGCTCGCGCGCCGAATCGTCACGCACGGCCTCTTCGTGCGCGCCGACCTCCCGTTCGATCAGGTCGTGGAGGTGATCGACCGGCTCGACCTGTCCAACTGTCTGTCCCCGCTCACCCGTTGCCTCCGCTGCGGCGCGCCGCTGGCGGATGCGGCCAAGACCGAGGTGATCGACCGGCTTCCGCCCCTCACCCGGCGCCATCACCACACCTTCCGCCGATGCACCGGCTGCGGCCGGATCTATTGGGCGGGCACGCACCAGGACCGACTCGACGAACTCGTCACCCGGATCCTGTCGACGATCCGGCGGACGTCTCCACCGAACGATGCCCGGCCCCCGGATACGCCGGCGTAGCAGCCGCGGACATGTTCGCCGCGCAGGTGGGTCTCAGTCGCCGCCACGCTCCGCTTCGATCGCACCGGCGGCACGGTGGAGCGTGGCGACGAGGGTCGGTAACCGGTGCCGGTCGTAGCGGACCGAGGGCATCGAGACCGACAGTCCGGCCACTGCCGCACCGTGTGCGTCACGCACCGGAACCCCGATCGCGACCACCCCGCGCTCGGAAAGCCCGTTGTTGAGGGCGAACCCCGCACGGCGAACACGGCCGAGCTGAGCGCGCAGGCTCGGTAGATCCGGCCGTTCGTCGGGACGCTCCGCGAACCGCCGTTCATCGTAGAGTTCCGCCACCTCGGCCGAGTCGAGATCCGCGAGCAGGACCAGACCCGCGGTCGTGCGGTGTGCCGGGAACACCATTCCCTCCCGCGAACCCACCCGCAGGGCCTGCCGGCATTCCACGCTGGCAATGAATCGTGTTGTATCCCCCGTCCGAATCGTCAGGTTCGCCGACTCCCCCACGAGGTCGACTACACGCTGCAGATGGGGCAGAGCCGCGGCCCGGAGTCGCGAAGTCCTCGACTGGGAGTGTGTGGCGAGCTCCAGTACCGGACCGGGGTGATAGAGGCGCTGGTCGTCTTGGATCGCGAAATCGCGGTAGACGAGCGTTTGCAGCAATCGGTGCGCGGTCGACCGCGCCACCCCGAGCCGCTCGGCGACTCGGCTGACCGAAAGCCCACCCTCGAGCTGCAGCATCACCGCAGCTCGCAGTGCGTGGTCGGCGCTGGTCACCACATACGCCGGCGGCGTCTTCGGTTCCGTACCCATTACCCGTCCGTTCTGCTGTGCAGAATTCTGTATTCCGCAGGTGCGGCAAGGGCCACTGTAGGCGATATGAGCACCACTGACACTCCCGTCCGGTTGCAGGCGGTCACCGCGCCGAACCAGCCGGATGTGACGCCTGCCCTCGAGGAGCTGTACCGAGGTTTCGAGCAGGAACTGCTCGTCCCGCTGTGGACCGAGATCGGCGACCTCATGCCGGCGAATCCCCGCTCTCGCGCGGTACCGCACGTGTGGCGGTGGGAGAACCTGCTCCGGCTGGCCGCGCAGGCCGGCGATATCGTGCCGGTCGGCCGCGGCGGGGAACGCCGGGCGATCGCGCTGGCGAATCCCGCACTCGGCGGGCGGCCCTTCGCTACTCCCACCCTGTGGGCGGCGATCCAGTACCTGATGCCCGGTGAGGACGCTCCCGAGCACCGCCACACCCAGAACGCCTTCCGTTTCGTGGTCGAGGGATCGGGGGTGTGGACCGTGGTCGGTGGCACCGGCGATATCGCGAACGGCGACGCTGTGCCGATGCGACGCGGCGATTTCCTGCCGCAGGCCGGCTGGAACTGGCACGCGCACCACAATGCGACCGCGGAGCCGATGGCCTGGATCGACGGGTTGGACATCCCCTTCCAGTACGTCGTGGAATCGCAGTTCTTCCAGTTCGGCCGGGAGGAACTCAGCGCGGCCGAGCGGATCACGCCGGAACGGTCGAGGTCCGAAAGGCTGTGGGGGCACCCTGGTCTGCGGCCGCTCTCGGTGGGGGAGATCGCGCCGGGGTCGCCGCTGCTGGCCTACACATGGGAGCACACCGATGCCGCGCTGAACGATCAACTGCTGCTGGAGAAGGAAGGGTACGGCGGCACCGTCGAACCCGGACATGCGGCGGTGCGGTTCTCGAACCCGCACAACGGCACCGACGTTCTGCCCACGATCCGCGCGGAATTCCACCGGATCACCCGCGGCGCGGAGACCGCGCCGGTCCGCGAGACGGGGTCGTCGGTCTACCAGGTGTTCGACGGTTCCGGCACGGTGACCGTGGGCGACAAGTCCTGGTCGGTCACTCGCGGCGATCTGTTCGTCGTCCCGTCGTGGGAACCCTTCTCCGCCGGATCCGAAGCCGGGTCGACCGATTCCGATTCCGGCGCGCTCGACCTCTTCCGTTTCTCGGACGCTCCCGTGTTCGAGGCCTTGCAGCTCAACCGTCAGGAGACCCTCCGATGAAACTCGCCACCCTCCGCGTCGACGGCGGCACCCGCGCGGTCCGCCTCGACGGTGACACGCTCGTCGATCTCGGCTGCCCCGACCTCGGCGCACTGTTCGCCCAGGACGATTGGGCCACGATCGCCGCGAACGCCTCCGGTGCGACCTGGTCCGCAGCGGGCGCGAACTTCGCCCCGGTCGTGCCGAACCCGTCCAAGGTGATCTGCGTCGGGCACAACTACACGAACCACATCAAGGAGATGGGCCGCGAGCTCCCCAGCTACCCAACTCTTTTCCCGAAGTTCGCCGACAGCCTCATCGGAGCGAACGATCCGATCGTGAAGCCCGGTGAAACCGAGGCGCTCGACTGGGAGGTCGAACTGGTGGTCGTCATCGGCAAGCCGGTCCGCCGGGCGACCGAGGACGAGGCCGCCGACGCCATCGCGGGCTTCACCGTTATGAACGATGTGTCGGTGCGGGACTGGCAGTTCCGGACGATCGAGTGGACCCAGGGCAAGATCTGGGATTCCTCCACCCCGGTCGGCCCGTATGTCGTGACACCCGACGAGGTCGGCGGGGTCCGTCCGGCGCTCGAGGTCGAGACGGTCGTCGACGGTGCCGTGATGCAGCACGACGACTCCGGCACGCTGCTGTTCGATCCCGTGCGCCTCGTGCAGTATGTCTCGACGGTAATCCGTCTCAACCCCGGCGACCTGATCGCCACCGGGACCCCCGCCGGGGTCGGCCACGCCCGGGACCCCAAGGTCTACCTCGTCGGTGGCGAGACCGTCGTGACCCGGGTCGCCGGCATCGGGGCCTGCACCAACCAGGTCGTGAAAGCCTCGTGAGCGCACGGGCACACGCCGACTCGCTGACATGGGCCGAGCACGGAACGGCCCTGTTCACGACACAGGTGGCGCGGCTCGACGAGCAGACGATGTCGCAACCGTGCGCCCTGCCCGGCTGGACCCGCAAACACCTGGTCGCGCACGTCGCCGCCAACGCCGACGCGCTCGGCAACCTCGTCCACTGGGCCCGGACCGGTGAGTGCACCCCGATGTACACCTCGGCGGAGCAACGCAACGCCGATATCGAATCCGGCGCGCACCGTTCCGCCACCGAACTCACGGAGTGGCTGAACACGTCGATCCAGAAGCTGGGCGTCGCGATGGACGCCCTGACCGGCGAGCAGTGGCGCACCGACGTCGTCACCGCCCAGGGCCGGACCGTCCCGGCCACGGAGATCCCGTGGCTGCGGGCGCGCGAGGTGTGTGTCCATGCCGTCGACCTCGGCACGGGCACCACCTTCGCGGATCTCCCCGGTGATTTCCTCGCCGCGCTGATCACCGATATCCGGGGCAAGCGCGGTCTCGGCACTGTCCCCGGCGGGCCGCTACCCGAGGTAGCCGCCTACCTCGCCGGCCGTCCCCATTCTCTCGCCGAGGTCCCCGGCCTCGGCCCCTGGCTGTAGAGGAGCTGCACCGTGAGCACCCCTGACGTGGTTGTCGTCGGCGGCGGAATCGGCGGACTGAGTACCGCCTACGCACTGTCCCGGATCGGTCTGCGGGTCCGGGTTCTGGAGCGGTCCAAGGAGTTCGGTGAGGTGGGGGCGGGGATCCAGCTCGCGCCGAACTGTACCCGGATCCTGGACGACTACGGTCTGCTGGCGGCGGCGAAGACGCGAGGGGTCGTCCCCGATCGGATGGTGATGCGCGATGCGGTCGACGGCAGTGATCTCACCGCCCTCGACCTGCGCGACCTCGAACGGAAGTACGGCTTCCCGTACATGGTCATCCACCGCAGCGACCTGCACGCCCTGTTCCTGGACGCGTGCCGGGACGCCGGTGTCGAACTGCTGACCGAACAGCGGGTCACGTCGTATGCCCAGGACGGCGAGAAGGCCACCGCGACAACGGTCACCGGGGCGGTCCACGAGGCGAGGGTGGTGATCGCGGCGGACGGATTGCACTCTGTCGCCCGGAAACTCTTCGTCGACGACGAACCGGTCTCGTCCGCCTACGTCGCCTATCGCGGCACGGTGCCGATGGCGGAGGTGGACGGTCCGGTCGATCTCTCCGAGGTGGTCGTGTATGTCGGGCCGCGCTGCCATTTCGTCCACTACGGACTCCGCGGTGGTGATCTGCTCAACCAGGTCGCGGTCTTCGAATCCCCCAAAGCTCGTGCCGGACTGGATGACTGGGGCACTCCCGATGAACTCGACGCCGCGTTCACCACGACCTGTGATTTCGTGCAGGAGCGACTGCCGCATATGTGGCGCGACAAATGGTGGCGGATGTACGACCGCGATCCGATCGGCACCTGGGTCGACGGCCGGATCGCTCTGCTCGGCGACGCCGCCCATCCGCCGCTGCAGTACATGGCCCAAGGAGCGATCATGGCGATCGAGGACGGCTGGGTACTCGCCGAGCACGCGAAGCGTCTACGCGGCGATGACGGCATCGTCGATTGGGCGGGTGCGCTCGCGGCCTACGAGGCGGTCCGGCCGGAACACTGCCGGCGGGTGATCCTGACGGCCCGGACATGGGGCGAGCTGTGGCATCTCGACGGTGTGCCGCGCGAGCAGCGCAATGTGCTGCTGCGGGCGCGGGCGGTGGACGACTACTCGTTCACCGACTGGGTCTACGGCCCGACCGCGCTCTTCCCCGAGGACGAACCCGCGATGTTCGAGCCGGTCCCGCTGGCCGCGGCCGACCGGGTGGGAGCCGGCCCGGCTGGCTCGTTCACGCCGTAACCGCCGTGGCCGGTTCACCGTCGAATATCCGGGTTCGGCTGCGGCACTTGCCGCGACCGCACCGTTGTGCCAAGGTCCTGGGTTTCGCACACCCAGGATCGCGAGTACCTGCATCGACAGGTATCGGGAGAAATGCCGCGCATGTCCGATGATGCGGAAGATCGCATCTAGGAAAGGAAGACCGCCATGCGCGTTCGTATGCGCCATCTCCTCCTCGGCCTGACGGCGGCGGTGACTCTCGCCTGCACCACTGCCGCCCCCACCGAGCCGCTCGACCACTATGTGATACCCGGTGATAGAGCGTTCCCCACCGGTCTGGCCTACGACCCGGATACCGGGCACTATTTCGTCGGCAGCGCCGCGGACGGCGCGCTCTATCGCGGGCATGTGGACCGGCCCGAAGCGGAACTGTGGTCGCCGGACGGCGCCGACGGGCGGACAGTGACCTCGGGGATGACCATGGACGCCGCGGGCCGGCTGTTCGTCAACGGCGCCGGCAGCAACGTGACCCGTGTCTACGACCCCGAAAGCGCCGGCCTGCTCGCCGAACTCCGTGGGCTCCCCGGCGGATTCGTCAACGAGGTATCCATCGCGGAAGACGGCACAGCCTACGTCACCGACTCCTACCTGCCGGTGATCTACCGGATCACCGAGAGCGCCGGTGGTTGGCGGATGGAACCATGGCTCGATATCGATCGGACAGCCATCGATTGGGTGCACGGGGAGCACAACCTCAACGGAATCCTGGCGGTCGGCCCGTATCTGCTGTCGGTGCAGAGCAATACCGGCCGGCTCTGGCGCATCGATCGTGCCACCGGAGAGGTCACCGAGGTCGACCTCGGTGGCGAACTGCTGCCCAGCGGGGACGCCCTGGTCTCCGATGACGGCCGGCGAATCTTCCTGACCCAGGGAAACCTCTATGCCGATACCGATCAGGAGCCCCGGGTGGCCGTGCTGGAGATGAGCGAAGATCTGACCAGCGCCCGGATAGTCGACAGTCTCGTCCCGCCGGGCGGGCTGCTGCATCCCAGCCAGGCAGCACTGACCGGGAACGGGCGCCTGCTGGTCGTGAACAGTCAGTACAACCGGCTGGTGGCAGGGCAGGAGCCACAGTCCCTGCCGTTCACGGTCTCCAGCATCCCGGTGCCCGCCGAGACCGAGACGACACCCGCCGTCTCCCTGGGAATCCGCCTACCCTGAGTAGGTGGACCGACGACACGAACTCCGCGATTTCCTCACCACCCGGCGGGCCCGGCTCTCCCCCACCGATGTCGGTCTCCCGCCGGCCGGCCCGCGCCGCACTCCGGGGCTGCGCCGGGAAGAGGTCGCGGTGCTCGCCGGGGTCGGGGTGTCGTGGTACACCTGGCTCGAGCAGGGCCGTGATATCCGGGTGTCGGAACGCGTACTGGATGCTCTCGCCGGCGCGTTACGTCTGAACGCCCACGAACACGCCTACCTGTATCGGCTGGCAGGCCTCAACCCGCCGTCCCTGATCGCCACGACCGCCGCGATCGCGCCGGAGCCCCCGATCACGCCGGAGTGGCATCGCATACTCGACGCGTGGCTGCCCCGCCCGGCCTACATCATCGACCGTTACTGGGGCTTCGCGGCCGTGAACAGCACCGCGCGGGAAATTTTCGGTCTCACCGAGGACGACGACAACTGCCTGGTGGCGTTTTTCACCAATGACCGCTACCGCGCCGCCTTCACTCACTGGGCGGAGGCGGCGCCCGAAATCGTCGCACGCTTCCGCGCGGATGCGGCGCGGCATCCCGATGATAAAATTTTTGACCGGCTCACCCGCGAACTCGGTGCGATCAGCGACGAGTTCACCCGGCTGTGGGCCCGGCACGATGTCACCGAGTCGGCGACGGGCACCAAGGCCATCACCCACCCGGACGGCGGTGAGCTGCACTTCGAGTACACCAGGCTGCCGGTGCCGGACCATCCGGGACACCATATGGTCCTGCACAATCCCACCCCCGGCACCGGCACCCTGGAATGGCTGGAGTCCTTCGCCGAGGAGTCCCGCCTCATCGGCTGAACCCGGGCACAGGCACGGTGCCTGGTGGTGCCACACCCAGTATCAGCTCGGTCTGTTCCCCGGCCGGTGGAACACCCACGCTCGAACCATGACTCGATACACCGACAAGGTCGCACTGGTCACCGGCGGAACCAGCGGAATGGGAAAGGCCACGGCGCAACGCCTGCTCGACGAGGGCGCACAGGTCGTCATCACCGGCCGCGACGCCGACCGCCTGAAAACGGCAGCGGCCGACCTCGGCGACCGGACCCACGGGTTCGTCGCGGACGTCGCCGACCTGACCGCCCTGGACGACCTCGTGCAGGACATCCGAAACCGGTACGGCCGGCTGGACGTGGTCTTCGCCAACGCCGGGGTGGGCATCTTCAAGCCGAGCCGAGAGATCACCGAGGACGATTTCGACCGGTCCGTGGCGGTCAACTTCAAGGGCGCGTTCTTCACGGTGCAGAAAGCACTGCCCCTCATCCCGGACGGTGGTGCCATCGTTGTCAATGCTTCGTGGACCCTGCACCGGGGCGTCGATGGGTTGTCGGTCTACTCCGCCACCAAGGCGGCGGTGCACAATCTCGCCCGCACCCTCGCCGCGGAGCTCGCCCCTCGCGATATCCGCGTCAATTCCATCAGCCCCGGCTATATCGACACGCCGATGTACCCCGAGGCCGGCCTCCCCGAAGAAGTCGCGGCCTCGAACAGAAACCGCGTCGCCGCGCATAGGTTCGGCCGCCCCGAAGAGGTCGCCGCGGCGGTCGCTTTCCTCGCCTCCGCCGAGGCTTCGTACATCAACGGCCAGGATCTGATCGTCGACGGCGGGCTCGTCGGCACCATCCCTGCCTGATCGCCGCGGCGCCGCTACCTTGCCGCCGCTACACCCGCCGCAGTAGAGTGTGATCCAGATCATATCTATTTTCCCGGGCGTGCCGGTTCGTACGGCGCCGCAGGTGGGTGGGGAACACGTCGACGCAGCGCGGCGCGGCGAACTCGATTGTGTGTCGACGTAATGAGGCGCAGAGCAGGACGAGCGATCGGCTGTGTGCTCGTACTCGGTGGCAACGAAGCGACCGGGGACGATTCCGACCCATCCGAAGCAGGGGCAGTAGTACCGAGGAGAACGGACATGTCCGGTTTGGTACGCAAGAATTTCGATTCGCCCGAGGAAACCCGCCCGTTCGAGGCGGGCAAGGGCAAACTCGACCTGGTCAATCTGGATACCGGTCCGGTGGGCCGGGCGGTGTTCGAACCCGGCTGGCGGTGGTCGGACCACGTCAAGCCGATTGCCGGGACCGATAGTTGCCAGGCGCCCCATATGGGCTACTGCGTGTCGGGACACCTGACGGTGGTCATGGACGACGGCGAGAAACAGGAGTACGGACCCGGCGATTTCATGATCGTGCCGCCCGGACACGACGCCTGGACCGTCGGCGACGAACCCTGCGTCATGATCGACTGGCAGGGTGTCACCGACTACGCCAAGCGGTGAACGCGAGGCCGGCACCGCACGCATACCGCAGTCCGGCCGTCATCTCGGCGGTTCCGCCCCAAGTCGTGGGGCGGAACTGCCGACCGGTGCCCGATAGGACCGCGGCGGAGCTCAGTTGACCTGCCGGCCGCGGCCACTCCAGTACGGTGCGCGCAGCTTGAACTTCTGCAGTTTGCCCGTCGCGGTCCGGGCCAGCTCGTCGCGGAACTCGACCGAGGTCGGCGCCTTGTAGCCGGCCAGCCGGTGTTTGCACCAGGCGATCAGCTCCGGCTCGGTCGCGCTGTCCGGCTCGGCGTCCGGGTGCAGGACGACCAGCGCTTTGATCGTCTCGCCCCACTTCTCACTCGGCACCGCGATCACCGCCACCTCGGCCACGGCGGGATGGGAGAAGAGGCAGTCCTCGACTTCGATCGACGAGACGTTCTCGCCGCCGGTGATGATGACGTCCTTCTTCCGGTCGGCGATGGTCAGGTAGCCGTCCTCGCCGAGGGTGCCGCCGTCGCCGGTATGGAACCAGCCGTCGGCGAGCGCGTCCGCGCTCTCCTCGGACCGGTCCCAGTAGCCCTCCATCACCACGTTGGACCGGGCCAGCACCTCCCCCGCGCCCTCCTCGGACTCCTCGACCCGCAATCGGACGCCGAGGGCCGGGGCGCCGGCGCGGGTCAGTTTCGCGGCCTTGGCCTCGGGGTCGAGATCGTCCCACTCCGCTCGCGTGCGGTTGACGGTCAGCAGCGGAGAGGTTTCGGTCAGACCGTAGATCTGGATGAACTCCCACCCGAGTTCCTGCTCGACGCGAGCGACGGTCTTCGTCGGCGGCGGGGCACCGGCCATGATGATCCGCACCCGGTCGCGCCCCGGGATCTCCCCCTCCCACGCCTGCGCGGCCTCGAGCACCGCGGCCGCGACCGCGGGTGCCGCACACATCACCGTCACCCCGTGGTCGCGGACCCGCCGCAGGATCTCGACGCCGTCGATCTTGCGGAGGACGATGTGCCGGGCGCCCACCCCCGTCATCGCGAACGGCTGCCCCCAGCCGTTCGCGTGGAACATCGGCAGGGTGTGCAGGTAGACGTCGCGATCACTGATCGTCGCGTGCAGTCCGAAGGTGACCGCGTTGACCCAGATATTGCGATGGGTGATCTGCACACCCTTCGGGCGCGCGGTGGTACCGGAGGTGTAATTGATGGTGGCGGTAGCGGATTCGTCCGGCTCCCACGGCGCCGGCACCGAACCCGGCGCAGCGTAGAGGTCGGCATCCGAGCCCAGCACGAACGTGTGCTCGCAGTCGATCTCACCGAGCGAGTCCGCGAGCTCCGGATCCACATACAGCACGCGGGCACCGGAATCTTCGAGGATGTAGCGCACTTCGTCCGGACGCAGGCGGAAGTTGATCGGCACCAGCACCCGGCCCCATCCGCTCACACCGAAGAACGAGGTGAGCAACCGGCTCGAATTGTGGCTGACGATCGCGACCCGCTCACCGATTCCGATGCCGAGTTCATCGAGCCGGGCGGCCTGCCTGCGGGCGAGGTCGGCGACCTGGGAATAGGTGAGCGCCCCCTGGCCGGGCGCCGGCTGCGCGGGTTCGTCGACCACACCGATCCGGTCGCCGTACACGGTTTCGGCGCGGTCGAGGAAATCGGAGACACTGAACGGGACAAACATGGTTCTCCTACGAATCTTGCCTGCGCCTGAGCGACGATTGTGCGGACCTTCCGACGGCTCGACGATTGTCTCCCCTGAAGCGGCCCCGGCGGGCCGGAATTCTTGCGGTGATCGCCCGGCGGGCCCGCACTCCGCCCGTTCCGCTCCCGCCGGGCGCCTGGAACTCGGCGGCTTCGCCGAACCCCCCGCCTCATGACCCATGTGTGCCAGCACCGTGACTTCACCGCGACCATTTCGTAATCTAACGGTGATCTTGTCTCCGAGCGTAATGAGTGGTCACGATAATGCCTGGTCAACACCGCAAACCGGCCCGAGTCAAGAAGATCGCCCCACTGGCCGGAAGCGCGATCGCGGCCACGGCGGTGATCGCCCTGTCGGTGACGGCCCGGCCGGGACCGGATCAACAGCCTGCCACCGCGGCCGTCGACTCGCCGGCAGTACCCGCCGCCGGCATGGACCAGGCCCCCCAGCCGGCACCGGACGCACCGCTGGCGGTCGCCGCGGTCGATCGGCCACGGGAGCCGGCCAGATACGCCAAACGTCTCGCACCCCCACCGCCGCCCCCGATGCCGTGTTCGACCGAACTCGCGGGGGCTCAGCCGCAGGTGGCAGCGGTGGGCAACCTGATCGACCAGACCTTCGGTGTTGCCGATATCGGTGGCGCGAACGGCCGGTACGACGGCGATCACGGCGCCGGCCTGGCGCTGGACTTCATGACCAGCGATCCCGCACGTGGTGACGCGATCGCCGACTTCGTCCTGGCGAACAAAGAACGGTTCGGCGTGACCTACGTGATCTGGCAGCAGCGATACAACGACGGCAGCGGCTGGTCGTACATGGAGGACCGCGGCAGTCCCACGGAAAACCACTACGACCACGTCCACGTATCCTTCGATTCGGCCGCCGACGTCCACGTGACCTGTTGATCACCCCTCGGAACACCCCTGTGGGCGAACTCACCCCTGAAGGTGATCTGTTGGCGCCGACAGGTTTTCGTACCGGGGCAGCACTACCGATATCGGGACCCCGGCGCCGGGATGCCCGAGAGTGTGGCAAGATAGTCGTCGAGACCGGGCCAATCGAAGTGATCTACTCGGCTCACCTACAGAAATGAAGTTGTAAAGCATGGCGCAAGGCAGTGTGAAGTGGTTCAACGGCGAAAAAGGCTTCGGCTTCATCGCCCAAGACGGAGGCGGACCTGACGTCTTCGTGCATTACTCGGCCATCAGTGGCTCGGGTTTCAAGTCCCTCGATGAGGGTCAGCGCGTGGAGTTCGAGATCGGCCAGGGCCAGAAGGGCCCGCAGGCTCAGGACGTCCGCGCCATCTGAGACGCGTGAGTTCCAGGCTCCGCACCCTATGGGTGTGGAGCCTTTCTCATTCTCGGGCGACGTTCCCACCCGGAGCGGGGACAAGCGCGGCGCGCAGGTGCCGGCCCGCGGCTACCTCACGACAGGCGGCCGGACGGGTTCTCCGGAAGAAGCGGACCGAGGGGTCCGAGGTCGATGTTGAGGTCTTCGGGTGTGAGGCCGAAATGCTCGCGCAGCTCGTCCATCCGCTGTTCGAGCAACATCAGTGTGGTGCCGATGCGCTCGATCTGTTCTTCACCGAGGCTGCCGTCGTCCACCCGCCGCAGCGCTTGGCGTTCCATCAGCTGCCGCAGCAGTTCCACCAGGGTCAGGACCAGCGTGACCAGGCCGCGCTCCACCGACTCCGGGTCCGTGTCGATACGCGGTGACAGGCCGTCGAATTCGGTCATCGTGGAAGCTCCGGCGGGGGCCCGGACAGCGCACTGATCGAGGAGATCAGGGCTCGCAGCGAGATCTGGACGAGGTCCACGTCCGCGATGGCGAGTTTGATATCGCCGGAGACGACCACCCCACCGGCGAGCACCCGGTCCAGCAGATCGACCAGGGCGACGCGGCGTTCGCCGTCGACGGTACTCACAACGGCTCGCGTTCCACGCCCGCGAACGAATACGGCGGCCACGGACCCGTCAGTTCCAATCGGATACCGGGGAATTCGTCGCCGAGAGCCTTGACCGTCGCGGCGAAATCATCGGACCGATCGTCGTCCACCAGGTAGGTGCCGTTGAGGACCATCCAGTCGCGGCGCCCGCTCAATGCCGGATCGGTGGTCGCCTGACGCCGGCCGGCCGCGGCTCGGCGGGTCAATCGTGCGTGGATCTTCTCCGCACGCTGGGCCGCATCGTTTTCCACGGTCTCCTGGGCGGACAGCTGCGCACGACGGCGGGCCAGGTAGGCGGTGCCGGCGCCCGCTGCGTTACCTTCGTCCGCGGCGCGAGCCGCGGCCACCGCCGCGGTGAGTGCGCCACGGTCACCGTAGGCTTTCACTCCCCACTCGGTCCGGCCGCTCACCAGGACCAGCGCCGCCTCCAACGCCGTTCGCCGGTCGCCCAGCAGCTCACGCACCCGCTCGTCGTCGAGGAAAACGGTGGCCAGGCGTAGCGGAACCGCGGCAGCGCGGCCCACCACGGCGGCGACCACGACATCGTGTGCCCGGGCCGTCGCCGCCAGCCAGTCCAGATCCTCCAGGTTCCGGCGCAGCGGTTGTTCCCCGAAGACCTCGAGCGGTACCGAACCGACAACGGCGGCCAGCGGGTCCTCCACAACCACCCGCACGGATTCCCCTGCCACACCGGTGATCTCGCCGAAGTCCGACACGGCGTCCGCGGCGAGCGTCACCGCGTACAGCCAGACCCCGTCGGTCACGGCTGCTCGTCTTCCTGGTACTCGCGCCGGGCCTCGAGGGCCGCGCGGCGTTCCTCGCGCGCCTCGAGTTCTGCGATACGGTCACGTAATTCGCGGTTCTCCAGCTCCACTGTGCGCTGCGGCCGTTCCAGTGACCGGGCTTTGCTGTTGAGCCACGGGTCGGTCTCCCACCAGTCGATACCCACCGCCTTGGCCGTCTCCAGCGAGGCGACGACCAATCGCAGTTTGATGGTGAGCAATTCGATATCGAGGAGGTTGACCTGGATATCGCCCGCGATCACCAAGCCCTTGTCGAGCACCCGCTCGAGAATATCGGCCAGGTTCGACGACTGATGGCCGCCGCCGTAGGGTTCCGGCGCATACGAGCCGCCGCCGACCACCGTCATCTCCGGCCACCGATGTCGGTGCTGCCGCGGGCATAGCGGGCCGTTCTCCGGTAGGCGAGCAGATTGCCGTCGAAGTCGATCTCCACTTCGTAGAGCGCGAGCATATCCGACGACGACGGAATGCGGTGGTCCTCGAGCACCTCGATCTCCACCAGGCGGCCGTCCTCGAGGGGTTCCATGGAGGTGACGCCTTCCACCGATTTCGAGGTCAGTGCCGTCAGCTGTTCGATCGCCGCGCTGGCGGCGGCCGTTGCGGTCATCGGACGCCCGGCCGAGCCGGTCTCGACCTCCCCGGAATCGTCGGCGGTTGTTCTACGGCTCACGCTGTTCACTCCCTTCATCGGCCGGTGCCGCACCGAGCGGCCGGCTCATCCGGGCGACAACCGTCCGGAGCGCCTGGTCGCGCTCGTCCTCGGAGATATTCCCGGCCTCGGCCGCCGCCTCGATCTCCTCGATCTCCCGCCGGATGGCGGCGGGGCTGCGCATCTCCTGTTCGACCTGGTCCTGGATCACTTCGCCCAGCCAGATCACCCCGCGGACCGGCGCCAGCGGCAACGAGACGATCGCGGAGAGCAAACCCATCACTCACCCCGTGGGCTCATGCGCGGTGACAAAATCGTAGGGCGCCATCGGCCCCAGCAGGCTCAGCCGGACCCGCCCGTCCCATTCGTCGCCGAGATCGGTCAGCGCCCGCGCCAGGGCGTCCTCTCGGGACAGGTCGATGAGCACAGCGAGGTGAGCGGCGTCCTCTTCGTGCGTGGGCTGCCGCTCCCGTACTTTCGCATCGACTTCGCCGAGCGCCGCGACCACCCGCTGCGTGTCCTGGGCACGTTTGGCCTCGATCGTCCGGTTCACGATCTCGCCCAGCGCGATCCGCGCGTCCCTGGTGGCCGCTTCCGGTCTGTCACGGATCTCCGCCCGTAACCGAGCCGCATCGGCGTTCTCGTGCAGCACCTCCCGCAGGATCGCGTCCTCGGCGTAGCGGCCGCGGATCACGAACTGCGCGTGACCCTCGAGCTCGTTCAGCGCCGCCCGGAACTCGTCGTAATTGGGGGCGAGCAGTTCGTTCTCCACCGCCGCCGTATCGGTCACGACACCGCCGAATCGCAGCGGCAGCACCGGGGCCACCGCCGCGGTCCCGTCGAGCAACCGCGCGTGCGCGGTGAGGTCGTCGGGGGTACCGAGCGGGCGGTCGAGCGAAATCTCGCTGATCAGTGCGGCGATCTCGCCGTGGCGCACGACGGCGACGTCCACCGGCGGATCGCCGATACCGCGCGCGTGCGGTTCCGTTTCGACATCGCCGGCCACGATGCCGTACACGTATACGGCGGTGCGCTCCGCACGATCGTTCTCCCGTACCGTGCCGGCCGCGGACATCAGTTGTCGTCCCGTCCCGGAGACCGCCCGGACGCCCGCTGTTTCTCCTGCATGTCACCGAGGAAGTCCTGGACCTTCTGCCCCGCGGCCTCGATCGCGCCCTTCGTCTTGTGCTCCGCCGCGCCTTCCGTGACATCGCCGACCAGATCGGTGAGGCCCTTGGGCTCGCTGCCGGATATCTCGAGGCGGTCGACAGCCTCGGCGAAACGCAGGTAGGTATCGACGCTGGCCACCACGACCCGGGCGTCGATGGTCAGCAGTTCGATTCCGACCAGCGAAACCCGGACGAACGCATCGACGACCAGTCCTTTGTCCAGAATGGTGTCGACGACTTCGGCCAGTCCGGAGGAATTCGGCCGGGCCAAGGTGCCGGTTCCGGCACCGCCGGCGGGTTCGATCGTCATGAGCGCGCTCCTCGCCTCTCCCGGGTACGCCGCGGTGTCGTGGCGCGACGCCCGGTGGAGCGGCGCCGCGTTCCGGACTCCCCCGCTGGGGCCTCCGCCTCGTCGTCGTGCTCGTCCGGCTTCTCGGCGTCGAGCGCCTCGTCGTCCTCGGCTGCCTCGTCGTCCTCGTCCGGCTCCTCGCCCTCGTCGTGGGTTTCGTCGGCTTCGTCGTGGTCCCGCTCCGCCGCTTCACCGTCGTCTTCCGGCGCCTCCTCCTCGTCTTCGGTGTCCTCTTCGGCCCGTTGCCGGGCGGTCTCGTCGTCCTCGACGATCTCGCCGTCGTGGATCTCCCCGTGCCAGCCCTCGATCGTCGGGATGGAGGACGGCCTCGGTCATCAGATGCCGCTCGAACAATTTGAGTTCCAACCGGCAGCGGCGGCCGGCCGCGCGCCACATATTGGCGGTCTTCTCGAAGAAACCGTTGGGGTGGTATTCGAGCACCACGATGATCCGCGTGAGATTCGGCCCGATCTCATGGAAGGTCACCGCACCGTCGATATAGCCCTTGGCGCCTTTCGATCGCCAGACGATCCGCTCGAAGGGCACCTGTTCGAGGATGGTGGATTCCCAGGTCCGCCGGGACCAGAACACATGGCCGGTCCAGGAGACCTTCTCGTCGGAGACCTGCTCGACCTGCTCGACCTTCTTCATGAACTTGGGATAGTCGGCGAACTGGGTCCACTGGTCGTAGACGAGGTCGATCGGCACTCCGACGTCGATATGTTCGACGATATTGGTGACTTTGGACTTCTTCGCCCCGGAGCCCTTGCCCCCACCACCGGTGAGCGATTCCTTGGCCGACGAGATCGTGCCTTTGACCGAGTGACCGAGTTTTGTCATCCCGGCGCTGAAAGCTGCCTTCACCGGGGACGCCCCCTCGGCCAGCTTCTCCGCCCCGGTCACCGCGGACAGCAGATTCCCGCCGTCACCCCCGGCATACTGATCGAGCCGGCCGGCCGCACCCGACACTCTGCCCGATAACCCGGACACAGCGCGTTCGGCCAGGGTGACCCCGAGGTTCTGCACCGACTGCCGGAGCAGTTCGGTGGGCGTGGGGGCCACGCCCTCGGCCGTCCGCCGGGCCGCCGAACCTGCCGCCGTCGCCGTGCCCGCGGCCCGCCCGGTGGCACCGGAGGCCGCCCGGCCGGCGCCGGACACTGTGTCGCGCAAAGCTTTCGCGGCCGCCATGACTGCTACCTCCTCGTGCGCCGTACAGGTGCTTCGTCCGTGCCGGACCGGGCCCGCCGTCGATTCGGTGCGGCGGCGGTCCGGTCCGTCGAGGCGGGAGATCGGCTGGATGTCCGGGAGCCGGACCGGCTCCCCTTCGCCGCCTCTGCCCGGCGGGCACGCGTTCGCGGCGCGGGCTCCTCGGTATCGTCTCGGTCCGTTTCCTCGTCGGCGGACTCGTCGAGATCGTCTTCGACCGGCTCCTGCTCGTCGTCCTCGGGCAGTTCGGCAGCCGTCGCACCCCGGTCGTCGCCGCCTTCGTCGCCGAGCGCGGCGGGCGGCCGCTGCAACCGGGCGTTCAGCGCATCGACCCGATTGGCCGCCGCGGTCACGGCGGCGGAGCGCACCGCATCCATCAGCTCGCCGCGCACAGTTTCGGTGATCTTGGTCAGCTCCGGCGACTTCAACGACGCGGCCCCCTGCTCGAGCAGTTCCCCCGCGACTCCCGACGAGCGTTTCGACATCGCGGCGCCGGCCAGCGCCAGCGCCCAGCGCATCTTGCGTGTACGCCCGAGCAGGTAACCGACACCCACCCCTACTGCAATTCTTGCTCCGCCTTTCATGCCCTCTCCTGACTCGCCCCGGCTGCCGCTGCGCCGGCGACGCGGAAGCGGCCGAGACTCGAGAATCCCCCACTGTGGCGTAGACCACATCATGCTGGACGAGCCTCCAGCGTATTCCTGGTTATCCCTGGGGTCGATAGGTGCGAGCGGCAAAAATCCAGGACTTCGAACGGATACCAGGCGGTCACGAATCGTCGATCGGTTCCGGGGCCCGTGATCACGAGTGGTTACATGGACGAGTTCATGCGCCCACGAGCGCCTTTCGCAGCACGTGCTTGGTGAGCTTGCCGGACGGGTTCCGCGGCAGCTCGTCCACGAGGACCAATTCGCGGGGAATCTTGTATCGGGCGAGCTTGTCCGAGAGGTAGGCGCGCAACTCCACGACATCGAGTTCCGCACCCTCGGCCGGGGCCACCACGGCGACCACGGTCTCACCCCACTCCGGATGCGGACGACCGATCACCGCGACATCCCGGACATCCGCACGAGGGCGGATCGCTTCCTCGACTTCCTGCGAATAGACGTTCTCACCTCCGGTGATGATGACGTCCTTGGTGCGATCGACGATGTAGATGTAGCCGTCCTCGTCCAGCCGCGCGACGTCACCGCTCCGGTACCACCGGCCGTCGAATACCTCGGCGGTGGCCTCGTCGTTGTTCAGATAACCGCTCATCCGGGTGTCGCCGGCGAGCCAGATCTCACCCGTCTCGCCGGGTCCGGCATCCGCGCCATCGGGCCGGACCACACGTAGATCCACCCCGGGCATACCGCAACGCCCGATCGAGCCGGCCTTCGTGAGCTGTTCGTCCGGGTACAGCGCGGTCCCGGCCGGTCCCATCTCGCTCATCCCGTACACCTGGTAGAAGTTCTCGGACCGGTACGCCTGCTGTAGCTGCCGCGCCACTTCGGCGCCGACGGGCGCACCGCCGTAGGTCCACCGCCGTACGGACGACAGGTCGAAGTCACTCATCTCGGCGCCGGCCGCCTTCGTCGCCTGCAACGGGGCCAGGTAGGCGATCGGCGCGCCGAAGAACGCCGTGATCCGCTGCTCTTCGATGATCTTCAGGACAGCCAGGGGGTGGTATTCGCGCATCAGGACGACCGTGCCGCCGAGGAACAACGTGGTGACGAACCAGACGTTGAGCGGGGCCGCGTGCCAGATCGGCATCGCGATCAGCACTCGCTCGTCCCGGTCGAGACCGAGCGTGGTCGCGATGTAGGACGCGACCGTGGTGATCGAGCGGTGGGTATGCAGGCATCCCTTGGGCGCACTGGTGGTGCCGGAGGTGTAGAGCACCTGCGCGATCTCGGACTCCGCCACCGGCGGCCCCGGCCACTCGTCCGCCCCGGCGACCAGCCCGTCGAAGTCGTCGTGCGCCCCGGTGTGCTCACCCAGCTCGGTCGACAACCAATCGACCTGCGGCGCACCGGCTTCCGCGGTCGCGCGGAGATCCGCCGACACCACACCCACCCGCGCGCCGCAGTGGCCGAGGGTGTATTCCACCTCCGGCACTGTCAGCTTGTGATTGACCGGCACCAGCGCCGCGCCGGCCCGCCAGGCACCGAACGCCGCGACCGCGAACCCGGGAGAGTTGTAGGTCATCACCGCGACCCGATCCCCGGGCTCGACGCCGCGAGCACGCAGCAGGTTCGCGGCCCGCTTCGACGCCGAGAGCAGCTCGGCATAGGTGATCTCCTCGGCACCGTAGGCGATGGCGACCTTGCCGGGATATCTGCGGGCGCTGCTCTCCAGCATCGTGGTCAGGTCCATCGGCTACTCCTCGCGGTCGGCATCGATCCAGCGGGCGTTGCCGTGGGTCGGGAATGGGTCTACAGTTCGAGCGGGAAGAATTGAATCACGATTCAAACCTTATGGAAAGGGGTCCGGACGAGTGGCGTACCGGCCGACCGAGAAGACGCGTGCCGCCCGGGCACGGCGTCGAGCCGCGCTCCTCGACGAAGCCGGCGCCTTGGTCGCGACCGGCGGATTCGCCGCCGCGACCGTCAAGGCGATCGCCGAGAGATCCCAGCTCAGCGTGGGTACGGTGTACTCGTACTTCGACAGCAACGCCGACCTGCTGGCGGCCGTGTTCCGGGCCGGCGCCGACCGGGAGCTCGCGGCCACCCGGGCAGCGGTCGAATCCGCGGAAGGTCCGGCGGCTCAGCTGCGGGCGCTGGTGGAAACGTTCGCACTCCGCGCCATCCGGGGCAGGCAGATGGCGTGGTCACTGCTCTTCGAGCCGGTCGATCCCCGTATCGAGGCCGAACGCCTGACCTACCGCGCGGCCTACCACCGGCTGACGACGGAGATCCTGCGCGACGGTATCGCGTCCGGGGTCTTCCCCGACCAGCATCTCGGCGTGACCGCCGCCGCCCTGATCGGCGCCATCAGCGAATCACTGACCGGGCGGCTGTCCGCCGGCCACGCGGTGACCGACGACGCCGACGACCACCGGATCGTCGAATCCATCCTCCGGTTCTGCTTCCACGGCATCGACTACACCGGAGACGCTCCGCCCATCCGCCCGTCGGCTTCCGCCGGCACCGTGCGGCGTATCGAAGGGAAAGACTCATGACAGCCACCGTCGCGCCGGGTTTCCGCACGCACGAAGTGTTCAATCAGGCCCCACCGCGCACCGGCGTGAACGAGTACACCTCGAATATTCCGCTGGCCGAGGGGGTGGCGCGGTACGACGCCGGCTGGGCGGCCGGGTCCCTCACCGATGTCGGCGACCTGGTGGGTACCGAGTCCTTCCAGCACGACGCCGAACTGGCGAATACCGTTCCCCCGGTCTTCCACTCCCACGACAGGTACGGCAACCGGATCGACGAGGTCGAGTTCCATCCGGCCTATCACCGGATCATCGGCGCCGCCGTCGCGCACGGAGCGCACACCTCCGCCTGGGCGGATCCCCGGCCCGGCGCCAATGTCGCACGAGCCGCGACGTTCATGCTTTTCGCGCAGGTCGAGGCGGGCCACGCCTGCCCGATCTCGATGACCCATTCGGTCGTTCCGGCGCTGGAATTCTCGCCCGAGATCGCGCACCTGTGGTTGCCGCGGCTCTACAGCCGCGGCTACGACGGCCGCCTGCGGGCTCCCGGTGACAAACCCGGAGTGCTGTTCGGTATGGCGATCACCGAGAAACAGGGCGGCTCCGACGTCCGGGCCAACACCACCCGCGCGGTACCCAACGGCAACGGAAGCTGGTCGCTGACCGGCCACAAATGGTTCTGTTCGGCCCCCATGTCCGACGGCTTCCTGATTCTCGCGCAGGCGCAGGACGCGCACCTGGCCGATTCCGCGGCGCTGTCCTGCTTCCTGGTGCCGCGCGTACTCGAGGACGGTACCCGCAACGTGTTCCGGATCCAGCGGCTGAAGGACAAGCTCGGCAACAAGTCCAATGCGTCGTCGGAGATCGAACTCGACGGCACCCTGGGCTTTCTCGTCGGCGAGCCGGGTCGCGGTGTGCGGACCATCATCGAGATGGTGTCCCGCACTCGCCTCGACTGCGTGTACGGCTCGGCGGCCGGGATGCGGCAGTCCGTCGCCGAGGCGCTGTGGCACGTCCGGCACCGCGCCGCCTTCGGCGCGACCCTGATCGACCAGCCCGCCATGACCGCGGTCGCCGCCGATCTCGCGCTCGAGTCCGAAGCGGCCACCGTCACCGCGCTGCGCCTCGCCCGCGCCCACGACGCGGACGCCGGCGATACGGAGCAGGCGTTCCGGCGGCTCGCCACCGCGGTCGCGAAGTACTGGATCTGCAAGCGCGGGCCGCACCATGCCTACGAGGCTCTGGAATGCCTCGGCGGTAACGGCTACACCGAGGCGTTCCCCCTCGCTCGCCGGTACCGTGAGCAGCCGGTCATGGCGGTCTGGGAGGGTTCCGGCAATGTCATCGCTCTGGACGTCCTGCGCGCGATGACCCGCGAACCCGAGTCGGTGGATGCCTTCGACGCGGAGCTCGCCACGGCTCGCGGTGCGTCGGCCCTGTTCGACAGCCACCACGATCGGCTTCGCGCCGCGCTCGCCGAACTGTCGTCGCTTCCCGCCGAGCAGGCACAACTGCGGGCCCGCGGAGTCGCCTCGGCGATGGCGCTGGGTCTGCAGGCATCACTGCTGCTGCGTCACTCGCCGGCACCGGTCGCCGAGGCGTTCCTCGCGGCCCGCCTCGGCGCGGACCGCGACTTCCAGTACGGATCCCTGCCGGCGGGAACCGATTTCGCCACCATCCTCGACCGCCACTGAGGCTCGGCGCCGGCGATCGGTCAGATCACCACTCCGACATCCTGGGCGACGAGGTTGTCCACGGCACGTTCGGCCACGGCCGCGATGGTCATCGACGGATTGCATGCCGCGGCATTGCCGGGCAGCAGCGCACCGTCGAGAACATACAGACCCCGCTGCCCCAGGACCCGCCAGGGCTATACCGGCTGTCGCCGCGGATCCGCCGAGGAAGGAACGTCGTCAAATTGCGGTCACGACCGACCTCCGAACAACTGCGCAGACACCTCCGCACGACGGCGCCGAGGCGCGCCGGCCCAGCGCTGGCGCAAGTAGTCGGCGGGGCGGAGGGCTCAGCGTCGCTGTCCCGATACGCGCGCATCGTTGTTCACGTCCTGCCGTGACCTGTCGCACCCCCGGAGTACGCTCAGCTCCGATCGGCGTGGCGGTGACGGCATGGAGGTCGGCGATGGATGTTTTGCTCGGAATCGGGACACGCAAAGGCTTGTTCCTGGCGCGTAGCAGGAACGGCCGGTCGAGCTGGGAGGTGAGCGCGCCGCAATTCGCGGTGGCCGATGTGAAGGCCTTGGCGATCGACACCCGGCGGGCGACCCCGCGCGTACTGGCGGGAGTACTGGACAGCCATTTCGGTCCGACGCTGGTGGTCAGCGACGATCTGGGCGAGACGTGGAGCGAACCCGACGATGCACCGCTGGCATTTCCCGCGGATACCGAAGCGGCGCTGCAGGGCGTATGGCAGATCGCCCCCGCGACGGCTGCGGAGCCCGATGTGGTGTACGCGGGCGTCGAACCGTCGGCACTGTTCCGCTCCACCGACCGAGGGCGGACCTTCGAACTGGTCCGCGGGCTGTGGGACCATCCGCACCGGCCGGAGTGGATGCCCGGCGGTGGTGGGTTGGCATTGCACACCGTCCTCCCCCATCCGGGCGACACCCAGCGGATCGCGGTCGCCATATCCACCGGGGGTGTCTATCAGTCCGCCGACGGCGGGGCATCGTGGAAGCCGACGAACAAGGGGGTCACCGCCGATTTCATGCCCGGTGAACTGCCGGAGTGGGGGCAGTGCGTGCACAAGGTCGCGATGGACGCCGAGACCCCCAGCACGCTATATCTGCAGAATCACGGCGGAGTCTTCCGCAGCACCGACGACGGCACGAGCTGGCAGTCCATCGACGGCGGCCTCCCGGCATCCAACTTCGGCTTCCCGATCGTCGCGCATCCCCGGCGTCCCGGCGTCATCTACACATTCCCGCTGGTCGCGGAGATGGAACGGTTCCGGTTTCCCCCGGAGGCCCGCTGCGCCGTGTATCGCAGCGACGACGGTGGCGAGACCTGGTCGGCGAAGACCGAGGGACTCCCGGACGAACCGTTCTGGGCGGCGGTCATGCGCGATGCCATGTGCGCCGACGACGCGGACCCGGCAGGTATCTATTTCGGCACCCGCAACGGCGAGGTGTACTGCAGCGCCGACGAAGGCGAACACTGGCAACTGGTGGCCGACAAGCTGCCGGACGTGCTGTGCGTGCGCGCGCGAGTCGTCGGATAACGCCGTGGCACGTGTGCATCTGCCGTCCATGCTGCGCACCTACGTCGACGGGGAGAAGGAATTCGATGTCGAGGGTGCCACTCTCCGCACCGTTCTCGACACCCTGCGCGAGCGATCCCCCGCGTTGGAACGCCGGTTGCGCGACGAGGCCGGCGCACTGCGTCGCTACGTGAACTTCTATATCGACGGCGACGAATGCCGCACCCTCGCCGGTCTGGATACACCCTTGAGCACCGGCACCGAGGTCATGATCATCCCGTCGGTCGCCGGGGGGTGAGCACGCCGGGCGGGCGGCGATCCGACGCCCCGCCCCGCGGACCATGTCTGCGACGGGGCGCCGCCACTTATGTGCCGGCCCCCGACCCGCTCGGCACGACGGCGTCTATCCGGGATCGGACCGGGCTCCCGGCCGTCACGGGCTGGGCGGCCGCCCGCGCCGGCAGACGAGCGTGCTGCTCCTCGAACCGTTTCACATCCTCGGGCGAGTTCTCGAGATACTCGCCGAGCTCCAGATCACTGGTGTCCGGCTGCTGTTGCAGCCGGACACCGGTGCGAACTTTCGGCCGGGCGGGAGATCGGTGACGTCCCCGGCCGTATATCTCGGGTGCTCTTCTCGGCCCGCAGGGCCTATGGATGCGGGTGCACTGGCGATCAGGGAATGGCGACCGGGCCCGCGACCGGCGACGGATCGTCGGCCCAGAGATGTCCGGTATCGCGCGGGGTGACGCCCGCCTCTGCCCACGCGGCGAGGAGCTGCTCGACCTTGCTGTGCATGATCGTGCGGAGGCGGTCGAACGAGTTCTCCGGGATATCGTCGACCTCGCCCAGAAGCAGCCACCAGGCCCACGCCACGGCCCCGGCGTTCGCCACGAAATCCGGTATCACCGGAATACCGCGGGCGGCGAGCATGGCCTCGGCCTCCGGTGTGGTGGCGGCGTTCGCGGCCTCGACGACGATCCGGGCCCGGACATCGAACGAGTTGTCCGGCGTGATGGCATAGGAGATCGCCGCCGGGACAAGGATATCGACGTCGGAGGACAGGATCGCGGCGCGCGGCAGCTGCTGGACGTCCGCAGGCAGGCGGGTGCGGTCGACCTCGCCGTAGCTGTCGCGCAGATCCAGCAGCGCCGGAACATCCAGCCCGTCGGGGCAGTACAGCGTGCCCGCGGCGTCGGCTACGGTGGTGACCTTCATCCCGGCCTCGTGCAGGTAGTAGGCCGCCGCCCCGCCCATGGTGCCGACGCCCTGGATCGCGACCGTGGCCTCGGCGGGCGCCTGGCCCCACCAGACCGCGGCGGCGAGGCAGGCGTGCGCGACGCCGTAGCCGCCGATCACATCGCCCAGCAGGAACCCGCCCTCGACGGCGGCGTTCAGTCCGGCGCGGACCCGCTCCAGCGTCGCGGCCGGATCAGCGGCACGGCTGATCGCGGCGTGGTAGCTCTGGCCGAGGCCGAGTTTCTCGAAGACCTCGTCGATCAGGTGCTGCGGGACCCCCAGATCCTCCGCGGTCACCCAGTGCGAGTCCAGCCATGGGCGCATGGCTTCGCAGAACCGTTCCAGCACCTCGACGGCGCGCGGGTCCTTGGGGTCGAAGTCGATACCGCCCTTGGCGCCGCCGACCGGCAGATCGAAGGTGGCGGTCTTGTTGGCCATCCCGCGGGCCAGATCCTCGACCTCGCCCAGCGTGCAGCCGGCCCGCATCCGGGTACCGCCGGTGGCCAGACCGGCGCGCATGGTGTGCACGACCAGATAGCCGACCGCGCCCGTGAGCGAGTCCGTCCAGTGCAGGCGCATATACGGCTCGGAACGCCGGATCGCGGGGGCGACGGTCACTGCCGCCGGGATGGACGGAACAGCCTGCGCGGTCACCTGCGGAGCATCCCCGACCGGGTCATGCATCGTCGTCACGACGAACCACCTCCTCTTCGTACTCGTGCCGGTCACCACCACCCACGGGGAAACGCCTGGTCGCTTTCTCTCCCGTCCGGGCCTCGTCGCCCCCGGCCGATGGCTCGGGTCCGGTGCTCTCAGCGTGCATTCGCACCGGTCCGCGCGTCTATTTACGGTTCGTTCACGGCAGTGTTCAGCGTTACTGCACAACGAATAGGCTCGAGGTATGGATCTGTCGCTGGCCCGCCTCCGGATGCTGCGTGAGCTGCACCGGCGCGGCACGATCACTGCGGCAGCGAATGCGCTGCACTACACCGCCTCCGCCGTCTCTCAGCAGCTCGCGCAACTGGAGCGCGATGTCGGTACCCGGCTGTTCGAGCGGCGGGGGCGCCGGGTGCAGCTCACCGATCTCGGGGTGCTGCTCGCCGAGCACGCCGAGGAGATCCTCGCCTCGGTGGAGCGCGCGACGCAGGCGCTCGAGGAGGCCGGCGAATCGGTGACGGCGAAACTCACCGCCGGTGTGTGGGCCTCGGTGGCGTCCGGGCTGCTTCCCGACGCGCTCACCGCCCTCGCCCGTAATCATCCGGGCATCCTGGTGCGCACGCGGGAACTCGCGCCGGAAGCGACCGCCGCGGCCGTCCGCGACGGCGCACTGGACCTCTCCTTCGTCCTCGACTACTCGAATTACCCGATGACCTGGGACCGCGGCTTGGAACGCGCGATCATCGCGGTCGAACGAATCTACGCCGCCGTCCCCGCGGGTGCGCTGCCGGCGGCCAGCGTGACGCTGGCCGAACTGGTCGAACACCCGTGGATCCTCGCGCCCGCCCGGTCGCATTTCGGGCATTCGGCCCGGCTGGCGTTCCAATCCGCCGGACTGAAACCACGGATCGATCACGAGGTCGAGGAGCAGGCGACCGCGATGGCGATGGTGGCGGCCGGGCTGGGTGTGACGCTCGTGTCGGACCTGGGGCTGGCGCTGCGCCCGCCGGGCGTCGACATCGTCGCACTGGGCGACCCGCTCACCCGGACCGTATCGCTGGCCTACCGCACCAATACCGCGCGCCGCGCGGCCCTGTTACTCGTCGTGGACGCGATCCGGACGGCATCGGCGGAGAAGGGACTGGGCGCCGACACCGCACTACCCGCCCCGACCGTCGCGGAACCGGCGGCTCCACCGCCGGAGCCACCCGAGGTGGGCGACAAGAACCTCGGCTTCGGCTGATCGCGGGGCGGTCGCGGGCCGAGGTCTTCCCGGCTTCCGGCACACTGGGCGGATGGCACGTTCCGCTGCGCCTCGTCCCACGCCGGCCGACCTGGCCGCGGCCGAAGGAAAGACCATCCCCGATGTCGTGGCGCCGGATCTGCGGGTGCTGTTCTGCGGGATCAATCCGGGATTGTGGTCGGGCGCCACCGGCCATCATTTCGCCCGGCCCGGAAACCGCTTCTGGCCCGCGCTGTTCCGATCGGGATTCACGCCTCGGCTGTTCCGTCCCGACGAACAGGAGGACCTGCTCGCCCTCGGCCTGGGCATCACGAATGTGGTACCACGGACCACCGCGAAGGCGGCCGAGCTGACCACAGAGGAACTCCGCGACGGCGGCCGCGCTCTCGCCGAACGGGTGAGCCGGTACGGCCCGCGAATTCTCGCGGTCCTGGGCCTCGGCGCCTATCGCACCGCGTTCGGTCGGCCGCAAACCACCGTCGGACGTCAGCCAGATGCTTTCGACGAGGCCGAGGTCTGGGTACTGCCGAATCCGAGCGGCCTGAACGCCCACTACACGCTGGATGCGCTGGCCGCCGAATTCCGCACCCTCCGCGAAGAGTCGGAACGGGTTTCCCGGCGCGGGCCGCACTAGGTTCTGTGGGTTGGTGCTCCCGGTTCTGACAGATCCGGGATCGACCCGCTGTATGCGAGAGGCCCCTACAGCAGGGCGCCGCCGGACACTTCGAGGCGCTGGCCGGTGACCCATCGCAGGTTCTCGGAGGCGAGCGCGGCGATGGCATCGCCGATCTCCTGCGGTTCGCCGACGCGGCCCAGCGCGGTCTGCGCGCCCAAGCTCTCGCGCATCTGGGCGTCGTCGCGCATGGCGCCGCCGTTGAAGTCGGTGGCCGTCGGCCCGGGCGCGACGGCGTTGACGCGGATCCCTCGTCCTCCCAGCTCCACGGCCAGGGTCCGGCCGAGAACCTCGATCGCCGCCTTGGACGCCGAGTAGACCGAGGTGCCGGCACTGGTGTGGCGGCTGAGGGAAGAGGAGACGTTGATGATCCGTCCGCCGTCGGCCAGCAGGGGTGCAAGCGCCTGGATGAAGAAGAACGTGCCGCGCACGTTGGTGTCCATCACCGCGTCGAAGTCGTCGACCGTGACTGCTTCCAACGGTCCGAACAGCCCGATCCCGGCATTGTTGACCAGGACATCCAGCCGCGTGGCGCCCCAGCGCTCCAGCTGCGCGGTCAGGTCCGAGGCGAAGGCGGGGAAGGAAGCCACATCGCTGATGTCCAGCCGCAGCGCGACGGCCTTCCCGCCCGCTTCCTCCACGCTCTCGACTGTCCGCTCGGCCCCGTCGGCGTCGCCGCGGTGTGTGACGATGACGTGCCGCCCGTGCCGGGCCAGCGCCTGGGCCGTGGCACGGCCCAGGCCACGGTTGCCGCCGGTCACCAATGCGATTCGGCCTGATTCCATGAGTGTTTCTCCTCCTGTGCGCGGATCGACGCCGGCCGGGAGTGCTTCCGCCGACTCGAGGTGAGTCGCACGACTCGCCTCTGCATCCACCAAAGCACCTGCGCAGTGGCGAGTCAAGTGACTCGTCTCGTGATGAGTCATACTGGGTCCATGAAGGCAGGACTCTCCGCGCACCATCAGCGACTCGCTCAGTCCAAGCGCGAGGCGATCACCGCGGCTGCCACGCGGCTGTTCCTCGAGCGGGGCTACGACGGGACTTCGCTGGCGAAGATCGCGCAGGAAGCGGTGGTGTCGAAGTCCACGCTGTTCAAGCAGTTCCCCACCAAGGCGGCGCTGTTCGAGGCCATCGTCACGGAGTACTGGAATGGCGGGCCGGACCTTGCTTCGCCCACGGTGCCGCCCGGCGACCTGAGCGCCGGCCTGAGCGCGATCGGCCGCCGGTACGCCGACCTGATCGGCAGGCCCGAGATGGCGGCCCTCTTCCGTATCGTCGTCGCCGAGCTGCCGCGCTTCCCGGAATTGGGGCGGGCGCAGTTCGAGCTGGGCAAGCTGCCCTACTTCATCTCCGTCCAGCGCTACCTGGAGGCCGAGCACAACGCGGGCACCGCCGTGGTGCTCGATGCGCAGAGCGCGACCAATCAGTTCCTCGGCATGATCGCGAATTACGTCCTGTGGCCGCGGATGCTGCTCGCCGACTGGAACCCTTCACCGGCCGACGTCCGTCACGCCGTGGAGGAGGCGGTCACGACGATGCTCGCCCGCTACGACCGCAGCAGCGTCGGCGGGCAGCCCGCCGGAGAGGACCCGGCCTAGCGCACGTCCGCGACGGGCCCGCCAACGGAATCCGCACCGGTGAGCCGGGTCGCAGGTCAGCTTCCGGGCTGCGGGACGAGTCGCTTGGTGGTGCGCCGGAATGCCCAGAGCACGATCAGCCCGGCCAGAATCGTCAGCGGCGTACCCAGGACGACCTTGGCGACCGCCAGCCATGTCGTGGAATCGGCGAGGTACAGCCACTCCTTGATGACGAACCGGGCGCCGAACACGGTCGCCGCGGCAAGGGTGGCGATATCGTGTGCGCGCAGCGCCACCTTGTCGGCGCGCCAGGCGACCTTGCCGCCGTGCACCAGGTTCCAGATCACGCCGGTCAGCGGGCGACGGGCCAGTACCGACGCGAAGGTCACGACGAAACCTGCCAGTGCGGCCCAGATCCCGATCACGAAGAAGTCCTTCGCCGAACCGGTCCACATCACGATGCCCACGGCCGCGGCGATGCCGAGCAGTCCGCCGATCGCCGAGGAGAAACGTTCGCCGCGGAACAAGCGGAATCCGGTCAGCAGGACCCCGACCGCGATCGAGAGCCCGATCGTCACCGAGAGCGGCAGGACCGCGTTGGCCGCCACGAACACGACAACGGGGAGGGTCGAGTAGACGAACCCCATCGGGCCGCCCATCTGGTCGAGCAGGGTCGGCCGCGCCGCCGGCTGTTCGGCACCCGGCGGCACCTCGGCGGGCACGGCGGTGGCGGGGGAATCCTTCTGGTCGGTCATATCTTCCGGCCTTTCCAGGCTAGGAGGCTGTGCGGTACCTCCATGAGAAACTGTGCCGCTGCGGCATACTCAAGTCGGTAGCGGCCGCCGCGGCCGGAGCATCACCGCTGCCCGCCGGGTTTCAGTCCCCCGACCAGGCACGTAAGGAATGTTCCGCTGTCGCACACAGATTCTCGATCACCTCGCGGGCGGGCCGGCTTCCGGTGAGCAGTCCGACGCCTTGGCCCGCGTCGACCGGGGCCACGGCCGGGTCGTCGGCGGCCATCGCCGCGGCCAAGGCATCCCGGGCCTCGGGTGCACCGGCCAGATCGTCCGCACGGCTGTCCCACCGCCGGGTGAAATCGTTGCGTAGCACCCGTGACGGGAACCGCGCCGGCCACGGCAGGTCCTGACCGATATCGAAGACACGGGTGGTCACGGTGTCGGTACCGTCCGCGCCGGCCAGCGCCGCGCGGCTGCGGTCCGGTGTGCGGGCTTCGGTGCACATCGACAGTCGTGTTCCCAGCCAGGCACCGGCGGCGCCCGCCGCGAGCACCGCGGCCAGGGTCCGGCCGGAGGAGATTCCACCGGCCGCCAGCACCGGGCCGTCGACGGCGTCCAGGACGGCATCCAGCAGCGGCAGCGTGCCCAGGGCCGGTGTCCCGTGACCGCCGCCCTCAGCTCCCCTTGCGACGAGGACATCCACTCCGGCATCCCGGGCGCGGCGCGCCTGTTCCGCGTCGTAGACCTGGGTCACCGCGGCGATCCCGGCCCGGTGCACTCTGTCGACCCAGGCGAAATCCTCGGTGAAGCTGATCGAGATCAGGGCCGGCCGCGCCGCGACGGCCGCGTCGAGCAGGCCGGGTTCGCGGGCCAGCACCCAGTCGACCACGCCGATCCCGAACGGCCCGGAGATCTCGCCGAGCGCCGCCAGCTCGCCGCTCAACCGGGAGACCGAGCCCGCGCTGCCCATCCCGATCATGCCGAGCCCACCGGCCGCGGTGACAGCGGCCGCGAGACGGCCACCCGCGACGCCGCCCATCGGGGCGTTGACGATCGGAGCACGCAGGCCCATATCCCGCGACCAGGGAGTCACCAGCATGACAGTCCACCTCGCTCGTCTGTGCACCGGCAGCGGAACACCGCGCCCGTTGCCGCCGGACGGTACCCGGCCGACGATATCGGCAGCCCGCCACCGACCGGACTCGACCGCCGCCTTCGCGGACGGGCGGCGTCTCCGACGGAAGCGCCGATACCGGCCCTCCCGCTTCCGGAATCAACTACTGTCGTTTATTCAGTAGTCGAATTGCCCTTGCCCGAGGGAGAGGTCGCGGTTCGGACCAGGACGACAGTCCCCACACCCAGGAGGACACCGATGGGCATTGCAGTAACCGACGTCCACCGCGAACTGGCGACAGTGGCCCGCTCATTTCTCTCCGCCGGAAAGGCCCGGGCCGCGGCACGCGCACTGCTGGAGGCGGAGGAAGAAGGCCGGCCACCGTTCTGGTCCGACTTCGCGGACCTGGGATGGCTGGGACTGCATATCGGCGAGGAATTCGGTGGCGCCGGCTCCGGGTTCCCGGAACTGGTGGTGATCGTCGAGGAGCTGGGGCGCGCCGTGGCGCCCGGACCGTTCGTCCCGACCGTGATCGCGTCGTCGGTGCTGTCGGTGTCCGGGGATACCGCTCAGCAGGAGCGGTTGCTACCAGGTCTCGTGGACGGCTCCCGCACCGCGGGCATCGGACTCGACGCGCGCATCACACTCTCCGGCGGGCGCGCCGGCGGCGACGCCGGAGTGGTGCTCGGCGCGGGTACCGCCGACCTGCTGATGCTGGTGGCCGGCGCGGATGTGCTGGTGCTGGAGGCCGATCGTGTCGGTGTGACGGTGGAGGTGCCGCAGAACCTGGACCCGACCCGCCGCTCCGGCCGGGTGCGCCTGGACAGCGTCGCGGTCACCGACGCGGACGTACTGCGCGGGGCCGGGCCGGGCGCGGTGGCCCGGGCCCGTACCCTCCTTGCCGCCGAGGCGGCGGGCGCGGCCGCTGATTGCGTGGACAGTGCTGTCGAGTACGCGAAAGTGCGCGAGCAGTTCGGCCGTACCATCGCCACGTTCCAGGCGATCAAGCATCACTGCGCGAATATGCTGGTGGCCGCCGAATCCGCGGTCGCGCTGGTATGGGACGCCGCCCGCGCGGAAGCCGAGAACGAACAACAGTTCCAGTTGATCGCCGCCGCGGCGGCAACGCTCGCGTTCCCCGCGTATGTCCGCAATGCGGAGCTGAATATCCAGGTCCATGGGGGCATCGGTTTCACCTGGGAGCACGATGCGCACCTGCACCTGCGCCGCGCACTGACCACCCGAGCCGTCGCCGGCGGTGACGGCCCGGCCGAGACGGTGTTCACGCTCACCGCGGCCGGCGTCACCCGGACCAACAGTCTCGACCTGCCACCCGAGGCCGAACAGTTGCGCACCCGGATCCGCGCCGACGCCACCGAGATCGCCGCGACCGCCCACAGCGCGGCGCAATTGGACCGGCTGATCGCGACCGGCTACGTGATGCCGCACTGGCCCGAACCGTGGGGCCGGGCGGCGACCGCGGTCGAACAAGTGGTCATCGACCAGGAATTCCGGGCCGCGAAGGTCGAGCGTCCCGACTATTCGATCACCGGGTGGGTGATCTTGACGCTGATCCAGCACGGAACCCCCTCGCAGATCGAACGATTCGTGGAGCGCGCCCTGCGGCGCGAAGAAGTGTGGTGCCAGCTGTTCTCCGAACCGGCCGCCGGGTCGGACGCGGCCGGGATCAAGACCAAAGCAATCCGGGTGGACGGTGGCTGGCGTGTCACCGGCCAGAAGGTCTGGACCAGCGGCGCCCACTATTGCCGCCGCGGGCTGGCTACGGTCCGGACCGACCCGGCCGCGGCCAAACACGCCGGTATCACCACGATGATCATCGATATGCACGCGGACGGCGTGACGGTGCGGCCGCTGCGCATGATCAACGGTGGCGCCGAATTCAACGAGGTGTTCTTCGACGACGTGTTCGTTCCCGATGCGGATGTAATCGGGGAGCCCGGCACCGGGTGGACCGTCGCCCGCGCCACGCTCGGTAACGAACGGGTCAGCATCGGCGGCGGGTCGGGCGCGGGAACACTTCCGGCGGACGCACTCGTCGCACAGGTCGGGAAACATCCGAACCCACCGGCCGGAACAAGGGTCCGGACCGGCCGCTACGTCGCCGAGGATCATGCCCTGCGCTTGCTGAACCTGCGGCGCGCCGCACGCAGCATAGAAGGCGCCGGACCCGGACCCGAGGGCAACATCACCAAACTCGTACTCGCCGAGCACATGGCCGAGTGGGCGGCCATCTCGGCCGGCCTGCTCGGCGGCGAGATGGCCCTGTCGGACGGCCCCGGGGCGGCGGTTTCGCTGATGACCTTCGGCGCGCGCGGAATGGCGATCGCCGGGGGAACCTCGGAGGTCACCCGCAACCAGATCGCCGAGCGGATCCTCGGTATGCCGCGCGACCCCTTGATCCGATGACACCGGGCGCGATTCCTCCGCGCCGCCACTCCCCCGGGCCGCATTTATCGAGTCGACTCTGTCGATTACCGGCACTCAGCTGAGCGAGTAGCGGATCGGCAGATGCTTGAGCCCGCCGACGAACGTCGTCGCGATCAATTCGGGTTCCCCCGCCGATTCGACCGACCGCAGCCGCGGGAGGAGCTCGGCGAAGAATTTCCCGACCTCCATCCGGGCCAGCCCGGCACCCAGGCAGAAGTGGATCCCGAACCCGAACGCCACATGCTTGTTCGGTTCGCGGTGGATATCGAACCGGAAGGGCTCGTCGAAGGCGTCCTCGTCGCGGTTGGCCGAGACATAGGACAGCAGCAGCGATTCCCCCTCGGCGATCGGCACACCGTTGACCGTGGTGTCCTGGGCCGCCGTGCGCATGAAGGCCTTCACCGGGGTGACCCAGCGGATCATCTCCTCGGTGGCCCGGGGCATCAGGCCGAGGTCCGCACGGAGTTGTTCTCGCTGTCCGGGGTGCTCGATCAGGGCGTGCATACCACCGCCGATGGTGGCGCTGGTGGTGTCGTGCCCGGCCGTGGCGATGATCGCGTAATAGGACATGGTGTCGATATCGGACAGCGGTTCCCCGTCGATCGTCGCGTTCGCGATGGCCGAGGCGAGATCGTCGGTGGGGTGCGCGCGCCTGGCCTCGGTCAGGCTCTGGAAGTAGGCGAACATCTCGCCGAGCGCATTCATCGTCTCCTCATCGGACATGCCCCGCTTGTATTCGTCGTCGTCGCTGCCGATCAGTTCCTGCGTCAGCTTCAGCATCAGGGGGAAATCGGATTCGGGGACGCCGAGCAGCGACATGATCACATACAGCGGATAGTTGACGGCGACCTCCTGAACGAAATCGCATTCGCCGCCCGCGTCCCGCATCTGGTCCACGTATCGCACGGCGAGCTGCTCGATCCGCTCACCCATGGCGCGCATGGATTTCGGGCTGAACCAGTCCGCCGCGATCGCCCGCACGACCCGGTGCTGCGGATCATCCATATGGATCAGCGTCCGGATACCCACCGCCGCCTGCATCTCGTCCGATGCCGCGGGCATCAGAACGGGCCGCGGCCAGTTGGTGAAGGTCCGGTTCGCGCGCTCGACCACCAGGACATCGGCGTGTTTGGTGATCGCCCAGAAGGGTTTGTAGCCGGGCACATCCACCCGCGAAACCGGTGCCTGCGCCCGGAGCGCACTCAGTGCGGCGTGCAGGCGCACCTCGTCCGTGTAGGCGGCCGGATCCGCAAGCACCTTCGCGGCATCGTCGACGATCGGCATGCTCATATGTGGTTCTTCCGTTCACTATCGATGTGCTGCGCCTGAGTGGAGGACTGTCTCCAGTGGCCTGCCGGCGCGTTGTGTCGCTCACCGCTGCCGGCCGTCGCGGAACTGGCCGGCCGAGCGTCGTTCAGGAGGCAGCCGCCGCCTGCTCGCGGGCCCATCGGTAGTCCGCTTTACCGGCCGGGCTGCGGACGATCGCCGGGCAGAACACCACCGCCTTCGGCAGTTTGTAGCGGGCCAGGGATTCGGCGGCGTGGGCGACCAGGTCGTCGAATCCGGCCGACGCACCCTCGACCAGCTCGACGACGGCCACCACCTCCTGCCCCCAGCGTTCGCTGGGCCGGGCGACCACCAGCACATCGGCGACCGCCGGGTGCGAGGAGATCGCTATCTCCACTTCTTCGGCGAAAATCTTCTCGCCGCCGGAGTTGATGGTGGCGGAATCCCGGCCCAGCAGTTCGACGACACCGTCGGCGAGATGCCGCGCGCGGTCGCCCGGCAGGACATAGCGGACACCGTCGATCGTCGGGAACGTCGCCGCGGTCTTCTTCGCATCGCCCTTGTATCCGAGCGGGGTGAACCGGCGTTGCGCCAGCCACCCGATACCGTCGTGGCCGGGCTCCAGCACGGAACCGAAATCCTCGGCAACCACCCGGGTATCGACTCCCGCCGAAAACTTCCCGGTGGAGACGAAACCTGCCGCCGACACATGGTGCATCTGCGTCCCGGTCTCCGAGGAACCGACACCGTCGAGAACGGCCAGGCCCGGCACCGCGGCGATCCAGCGCTCCTTGACCGCGGGACTGAGCACCGCACCGCCGTTGGCCAGCGCCACCAGCGAGGACGTATCCGCCGTGCCGGCTTCCACGGCCGCGAGCAGCGGCCGCGCCAGCGCATCGCCCACCACGATCGCGACGGATACCTGCTCCCGTTCGATGGTGCGCACGATCTCCTCGGCGTCGATACGGTCGGTGACCGGGGACAGCACGATCGTCTGCCCGGTGGTCATGGCCGTCAATAACGCCCACTGCGCCGCGCCGTGGATCAGGGGCGGTACCAGCAGCAATTTCACCCCGGGGTTGGCCGCCGCCCGCTCCGCGATCTCCGCGCAGGAGCCGACCGTGACGCCGCTGTTGACATCCTTACCGCCGCAGGCCCCCATGTAGATATCGTGCTGGCGCCAGAGCACACCCTTCGGCATCCCGGTGGTTCCGCCGGTGTAGAGCACATACAGGTCGTCCGGTGACGGTTCGACCGGAAGTGGTTCCGGTTCCGTAGACGCGATCACGGTCTCGTAGTCGACGGCGCCGTCGAGCAATGCGTTACCGGAGGAGTCGGCGATCTGGATCAGGACCCGCAGACCGGGCAGTTCCGGCAGGACTTCGGCGAGTGTCGGCGCGAACGCGGCATGGTAGACCAGTGCGGCCGCGCCCGAATCGGCCAGCAGATAATGTAATTCGTTCTCGACGTAGCGGTAGTTGACGTTGAACGGCGCGACCCGCGCCCGGAACGCGCCGATCATGCTCTCGACGAACTCGGAACCGTTGTAGGCGTATATGCCCAGGAGGTCCTGCCCGACTTCGTGGTTCGCGAGGTCCGGCCGTTCGGTCCGGCATCCGAGACCCTGGGCGTGCAGGTAGGCCGCCAGCCGTCGAGAGCGGTCGGCGATCTGCGCATAGGTGTGGGTCCGGTCGCCCTGGACGATCAACGCCCGGTCCGGGATCGCGGAGGCAGCGGCATCGGTGGCGGATACGAGCGTGAACAAGGGTTCGGCTCCGGTCGCGGAAGGGGTCAACGTGGCTCCTCGTTCGTCTGCTGCGCGCGAGCGCAGGGGGCGGTGGCTGCGCAGAAGTGCAGGCCGGGCCCGCAGCCGCCGGTGGGTGCGCCGGCGTGCGGAGCGGAGCGAGAAGTCGGTCACGCGCCCGATCATGCGGCCGAACGGCGGGGCGGCCATGCTGGTGATCGGAACCGGCAGGTCCGTACCGACCACGGTTCGATGGTGGCTGAAGGTGTCGAAACCGGCTTTGCCGTGATACGCGCCCATCCCGCTGTCGCCGACCCCGCCGAACGGCGCGTTGTCCGGGAACATGTGGATGGCGAATTCGTTCCGGGCCACGCCGCCGCTGCGAGTGTTGGCGACAAAGGTCCGGAAATCGGCCCGATCCGGCCCGTGCCAGTAGGCGACCAGCGGTGCGGGCCGCTGATTGATGTAGTCGATGACCTCGGTCAGCTCCCGGTAGGGCAGCACGGTGAGGACCGGCCCGAAAACCTCCTCCGAGGCGACGGCCATCTCGTCGGTCACCGCACGGATGATGGTCGGCGCGATCTTGCGTGTCCCCGGATCCGGCAGTGCTTCCGCGGCCGGAGCGATCTGCTCCACGTGCGCACCGTGGGCTCGCGCGTCCTCGATCAGGCCGATGATCCGCTCGTAGTTCGCGGTGTTCACCGCGGCCGTGTAATCCGCGTTGCCGAGAATCTCGGGGAACATGCGGCGCCAGGCCGAGCGCAGGGCATCGACGAAAGGCTCGATCCGGTCCTCGGGAACCAGCACGTAATCCGGGCACACGCACACCTGGCCACCGTTGACCATCCGGGCCCGGGCTATCCGGTCCGCGGCTCGGGAGAGATCCGCATCCGTGGCGACCACCACCGGATTCTTTCCGCCGAGCTCCAAGGTGACCGGCACCAGGTTCGCCGCCGCGGCGCGCTGCACCAGCCGGCCCACCCGTGTCGACCCGGTGAAGAACAGGTGGTCGAACGGCAGCTCGGTGAAGGCCGCCCCGACTTCGGGGCCCCCGGTGACGACCGCGAGCTCGGATTCGTCGAAATATCTCCCCGCCAGCAGGCGCGTCAGTTCCGCCGTATGGGAGGTGATCTCGGACATTTTGATCATCACCCGGTTACCGGCGGCGAAGGCGGTCGCCGCGGGCAGGATCACCAGGTTGAGTGGGAAGTTCCACGGCCCGATGATCCCCACGACACCGAGTGGGCAGGGCCGCACTTCCGCGCGGATGCCGTACAGCCGGGCCGTCCTGCCGGGCCGCCGGGGCCGCATCCACCGACCCAGGTGGGCGCGCACGTATTCGATGGCGGTGAGCATGCCCATGATCTCGGTGAACAGGCTGCCGGTCCGCGACCGGGTCCCGAAGTCCGTAGTGAGGGCATCGAGGTAGGCGTCGGTGTTGTCCAGCACCATCGCGAGCAACCGGTCGATGCGATCGCGGCGGACCGCGGCGTCCGGCGGGCCCTCGTTCCGGAACGCTTGCCGCTGGGCCTCCAGGGTCGCGGACAGATCGGGTGCGACCCGGTAACCCGCTCCGTCGGGCCGATCCCCCTCCGGCCCACCCCTCCGCCTCGCGCCGGCGGATTCGACGATCTGCGACATCAGCGCTCCTCACGCGAGTACGACCCGAGCCCGCCGGGACACGGCTCCCGACGGGACGGCGACCCACACCGGCAGATAAACCTCCAGTAATGGCAACAGTAACATCGTCCGAGCACGCTCGGCGCGCGTTCGCCGATTCCACCGAGTCGGCCGATCAGCCCTCCGGCCGGCGATCGACGACCCCCCTCGCCGACGACCGCGCCAGGCCCGCCGCGGGTCGGCAACGTCCCGGCAACACGCGGGCCCGGCTCCGTTCGGAGCCGGGCCCGCCCGGGGTCGCAATAGGTGCTCAGTCGTCACGGAACCGGCGATTCGATCCGCCCACCGGGTTATCCGGGCTGCTCACACCTCGATGACGACCGCGCCGCCCTGCCCGCCGCCGGCACACATGGCGGCGATCCCGATCCCGCCACCGCGCCGGCGCAGTTCGTAGACGAGAGTGGTGATCATCCGGGCGCCGGAGGCGGCGATGGGATGTCCGAGACTGCACCCGCTGCCGGAGAAGTTCACTCGCTCCTCGTCCAGGCCGTGTTCGCGGCAGGCGGCGATCGGGACCGAAGCGAAGGCTTCGTTGATCTCCCACAGGGCCACATCGGCAGCTTTCAACCCGGCCCGGTCCAGCACCTTGCCGATGACCTTGCCCGCGGCCAAACCGTTCTCCGCCGGGGTGACCGCGGCATTGGCCCAGGCCCGCACCCGCGCCAGGACGTCGAGGTTCTCCGCGGCCGCATAGTCGCCCGCGGTGAGCGCTACCGCCGCGGCGGCGTCGTTGATCCCACTGCTGTTGCCCGCGGTGACGGAGAACCCGTCGATCTCCGGATGTAGCACCGGCAACTTCGCGAGCCGCTCCACACTGGTGTCGCGGCGCGGATGCTCGTCGACGACGAAGTCGATGACGGTGCCGTCGGGGCGCTCGACCTTCAATGCCACGATCTCGTCGGCGAATTTGCCGTCATCGATCGCGGCGACGGCCCGCTGATGTGAGCGGGCAGCCCAGGCATCCATGTCCTCCCGGGAGATCCCGGCCAGCCGCGCGGTGTTCCAGCCGACGGTGATCGCCATATCCAGCGTCGGCGCGTCGGGAGTTTCCGGATGTGAGGGCGGCATCCAACCCTGCCGGATCTCGGTCGTTCCCGGCACCCGCCAGTTCATGAACGGATTCGTCGACAGCGACTGCACGCCACCGGCCACGATCACCCGCTCCATGCCGGTCCCGATATGGGCGGCGCCGTTGGCGATCGCGGTCAGGCTGCCCGCGCAATGCCGGTTCACCGCCTGTCCCGGCACCGCGGTCATCCCCGCCGCGACCGCGGCATACCGGGCCAGGTCACCACCGCCGTAATGGGATTCGGCCAGAATCACATCGTCGACCACGTCCGGATCCAGCCCGGCCCGGCGCACCACCTCCGGCACCACGGTCACCGCGAGGGTCTCCGAGGGCACATCGGTCAGCGTGCCTTTGAACGAACGTCCGATCGCGGTACGCACCGCGCCGACGATCACGGGTTCGGCCATAACTCTCAACCTTCGAACTGTCAGGGCGCACCCGGAGGGGACGGCGCCATTGGATAGTAATGCCTACAGTATGCGCAACAGCAGTTTACCGGCACACCGTTCCACGACTGCCGGATCGCCCGCGCGCCGAACCCGGTGAAGGAATCGGGCGCCGTCCGATCGGTTTCGGTCGCCCCAATGCGCTGTCCTGACATATGATTCCTCCTACCGGGTGGGAGGTTTGTGTGGTTTCCGGACGATCGTCGATCTCTCGCAACCAGGTCGGTGCGATGGTTGTCCGCTGTACCGCCGGGCCGCTGACGGCGGCATGGATTACCCGGCACGAACTGGCGCTGGTCTGGCGGCGATCCTGGGGATGGTTGATCGCCGCGGGCATCGTCTTCGCCATCGCGGCGTGCTGCGTCTTGTTGTACCTGATCGCGTGGACCGGGTTCCTCGGCACCTACTACGCCTGGATCCCCACCATGGGCGCGCTCGAGGTCGCGCTGGTGAGCTATGTGGGGGTGATCGGGATCCCCACCCTGCTGACGATTCTGGTCGCGGTCTCCCTGCAGGATGCCGGCCGCGGCTCGGCCCGGGTGCGACGGTATGCCGATCCCGGCGCGGAACTGCAGCTCCGGTATCTCAGCGACGGCCTGCTGCTGACGACGGCGGCCAGATCTGTCGCCATCCACTACCACCGGATCGGACGGATCCACATCCGGGAACACACCGTCGCTGTGACCGGTGAGGCAGGCGAGTGGGTCCTGCCCCGTGAGCTCTTCCCCATGGAGGCACTGCGATATCTCGCGCGCACAACAGCAACGAGAATCCGGTGACTGCGTCCGAACCCGGAAGGACCGCGGCCGTCCCGCCCGGCGGCACCGCACGTCGGCAGGACACCTAACCCTCCCGCGTGCGGCCGGTCCGCACCGAAACGGAACCGGTGTCGGCCGCGGTGTGTACATCATCCTGAACTATTTCGCCCGCCACGGCGTTCGAGCTGCCGGCCCGGCGACCGGGTGAAGGCGTGCCGTTTGTCCCGGCCGTTGAACTGATTTATAGTCGTCCTTACTGTCATACATTCTGTATGTATTTCGGAACTACGGGACGGCGGTGGCCCTATGGGGCAGGAACAGCGCAGGATCGTGGTGGTGGGCGCCGGTTCGGGAATCGGCGCCGGCACTGCGGCGCACTTCCATTCGGCCGGCGATCATGTGCTCGCCGTCGACCTGTGCGACAACGACACCCCCGCCACCGAACACCGGCGCTGCGACCTGCGGGACCCGGCGCAGATCGCCGAACTGCTCGCCGCGATCGGCGACGGCTGGGACCTGCTCGCCTACGTGGCCGGCGTCCCGGGCACGGCCCCTGCCGCCGATGTGCTGAAGGTCAACTACCTGGGTATGCGGCTCACCACCGAGGGTATGCTGCCCCGGCTGCGCACCGGCGGTGCCGTGGTCACCGTCGCCTCGGTTGCCGCCCTCGGCTGGCAGCAGCGGATCGCCGACCTCGCGGGCCTGCTCGCGGCCACCGACCCGGCTGCCGTCGAAACCTGGCAGGCCGCACAGGATCCGGCCTATCCCGTGTACAGCACGTCGAAACAAGCGGCTGTGCTCTACTCGAAGCGGCTGGCGATTGCCGCCTGGCAGAAATACGGCATCCGGGTCAACACCGTCAGTCCCGGCCCCACCGAGACGCCGATTCTCGGCGACTTCGAGACATCCATGGGCAAGGAACTGCTCGACGGAGTGAAAGCCACCGTCGGCAGGCACGCCACCGTGGCCGATATCGTCCCGGTCATCGACTTCCTCGGCTCACCCGCGGCCCGCTGGGTGAACGGGCAGGATATCCATGTCGACGGCGGCTTCGTCGCACCCATGTCGGTGGGCGGCCCGATCCCGCTGTGAATACGCTCGATAGCGACGCGGGTCAGGCAGACGGCCCACGCTCGGGAACGTGGTCCATGCGCGGCATTCCGCCGGCGTCCACAATTCGCACCGTCGGCACATTGTCGGAGGCCACATAGACCTGAGATGCCCGAAGATGTTCGCGGGCCAGTCGCCCGGTGAGTTCCGCGTCCCCCGCCGTAATAGCCCTCGCCATCGCATCGTGTGACTGCAAGACCATGCGACGCAGTTCGACCGATGGATAACGCGACTCCTCGGCGGCCTGACGAGCCCATCTGCGTTCCTGCACAGTCCAGACGCTTTCCAGCATGCCCGCGAAGATCCGCAGCGTCTGGTTGCCGGCGGCTTCGACCAGGGCCTGGTGAAATGCCATCGCGGCGGCGGTGAACGCCGGACCGTCCTCGATCACTTCGGCGGCTTCGGCGATGAGTTGCTGTAATCGTGCACCGATGACCTGATTGTCGTCGCGCAGCGCCGCCTCCTGGGCACAGAACGGCGCCAGCAGATCCCGGGCCGTTGCGAGATCGAGCAACGGAGTCTGCTGCGACTGCAGCAGCAGCCCCATATGATAAGCCGCCGTCCGCGGCACCGGGCTCCGCACCACGGTGCCCCCGACCTTGCCGCGACGCACCGTGACCAGGCCCTCCGTCTCGAGGATGCGGACAGCCTCGCGGAGACTGGGGCGACTCACCCCGTACTCCCGAATGAGCACCGCCTCCGGTGGCAGCTCGTCACCATCGGCCAGATCCCCGTCGAGGATGCGCAGCCGCAACTGCGCCGCGACGATTTCGCCGACCCGTGGAGTCGCCAGCTGCCCCCGTGAAGCCGGTACTGCTGTCTCGTACCCGTCCATCAGCGCACCTCCACGACGCGGGCGAACCGTGCATCCGTATCCCCGCCGATCAGAGGCAGATCACCCAGGACGCCCGAGTCCTCCCGGGAGTCCGGCAGCACGGACGTCCGGTCAGCGTCCGATACCTATCGAACTCGACAATGTGGACAGATTGCAGGGGATGTTGCCGGGGTAATTGACGCACGGCGGTGGTGCATCGACCGCCGTTGCCGACCCGGGGGCCGCCGGGGTCAACGACAATCCTTCCGCCGCGGCGGGTGCAGCCATTACCAGTGGCGCCGCAACGAGCCCGACAGCGGAGACCCAGAACTTCGAACCGATTTTCGTCATCAGTATCTTTCAGCCGTTTCGCGTTGACGTGAAGGCTTCATCGTAGGTGCGATGAACCGACTGTGGCAGCCCTTCCGATCGATATGCTGCACGCAGCTGTCCATCAGCCCTGTCCCCCTGAATTCGGCCTCGTCCACCGGCCCCGTGGGCTGTACGTAGGCGAGCAGTACGGCATGACTCATGCGTCGATCTCCTTGTTCCGGTGACCGTTGTCGCGGTGGACACCGGCGGGCGCGCGTTCCGCCCGGACAGCGCCACACCGAGGCCGGCGCTAAGTCGCTATCGAACTGTCTTCTCGCGGACAGGGACACACGCGCCCTGGGAGCAGGGCTGTGCGGGCAGGAACATGGCGAGCTGATCGGCCTCGATACCGATCCGCTTGTCGGGTCCGAAGGTGTAGGTACCGTTCGCACCCTCGAAGGGCTCACCGGCGACGAGTTGATCCTTGATCTTCTCCGGGTTCCCGGATTTCACTTTCTGTGCCGCCTGATGGACGAGCAGGACCCAGTCGAAGGACACGGCGCCCACCGTATCGAGAGCTACGAAATCGCTCTTTCCCTGAACCTCCAGGAACAGCTCGACGAACTCGGCCGCAATGCCCGTGGGTGAGCCGCCCGGGTGCTGGGCCAGGAACGTCTTTGCCATCGGACCCGCCGCCAGGGTTTCCCTCATCCCGGGGGGAATCAGTTCGGCAGTGGCCGGATCACCGACGCCGAGAACACCCGACATCTGCGGATTCCAGCCCATCCTGTTCAGACTCGACATCACGGCGACCAACGACGAACCGTAGGCCCAGACCACAGCGGACGGTGCCCCCGAATCGCGGAGCTTGTTCAGTTGCGCGGTGACATCGGACGCGGTCGCGGGGAAGCTCTCGCTGACGAGTTCGATCTGCGGGAACCGGTCGGCGGCAATCGATGTGGTCAGTTCCGCCTGGGAGGTGTTGAAAGCGGATGAGTCGTTCAGCATCGCGACCCGGTTCCCGGCACCGGCGGCGTACTCGAGCAGCGGTACGACCGAGGCTTCTCCGGACGTTCCCGCACCGGTGCTGAAGGCGTACTTGTAGCGTTTGCTGTCCCCGACCTCGTCCAGAATCGGACCGATCCCGCCCGCCGTATCGGCCGGGATCCGCACCTGGTTGAGGACGTCCTGCACCGGCGCGAACGCCTCGGTGGTGTAGTAGAGCGCGGTCACGCCCTCCTGGGCGAGCGAGCGGGTCGCGGCGACGGCTGCCGTCGGCTCCCCCTTCGTATCGCGCTGCACGATCTCCACTGTCGAACCGGGATGGTGGCTTTCGATGTACCGGGCGCCGGCTTTCAGCCCGTCGAGGGAGATCTTGCCACTGGCGGCGAGGGGCCCCGTCAGCGAGCCGACGAAACCGATCGTGATGACCGACCCGTCGGAATCGGCGGCCGGTCCCCCACTGCAACCGGCAACGGTACATGCCATGGCACCGGCCAAGCCGACGGCGAGCAGCCTGATCAGAGGTGTGAACATCGTTGTTGCTCCTCGGAATGATTACGAGAGGTACATGGAGTGCAGGAGGTCGGGCAACGCCGGATCGGTGCCCGAACCGCGGTGCGCTGTTTCCCCGTGCCGCAGCACGACGACGTCCGATCCGAGTTCTTGTGCGACCTCGAGTCGTTGTTCGACGAGCAGCACGGCATAGCCGAGGTCCCGGAGTTCCGCGATGATCTCGATCGTTCGCGCAACGAGTTTCGGGGACAACCCGTTCGTCGGTTCGTCGAGCATGACGGCCCGCGGCCCGCCGGCGATCGCACGCGCGATGGCCAGCATCTGCTGTTGCCCACCGCTCAATCCACCGGCGGGCCGGTCCAGGTGCGAGCGCAGTTCGGGGAGGAGTTCCAGCGGATCTCGCCGCGTTTCGCGGGGAGCGCGCCGCCGGGCGACCGCGATGTTCTCCGCGACGGTGAGACCGGGGAACACATGCCGTCCTTCGAGCACATGACCGAGGCCGGCGCCGGCCCGCCGGGCGGCGGACTTGCCGTCCAGCCGGCGTCCACCCAGGGTCACCGTTCCCGACGCCCGGATCAGTCCGCCGATACCGCGCAACGCCGAAGTCTTCCCGGCGCCGTTGGCTCCGAGCAGTGTCGTGCAGGTGCCCGCGCGCACCGTGACGGTCAGGTTCGTCAACGCCCGGACTCCGCCGTAATGGACGTCGAGATTCTCGATGATCAGATCGCTCGTCATGAGATCCCCATGTAGGCGGCGCGGACGGCTTCGTCGTCGTGCAGATCGTCCGGGTCGCCCTGCCACAGCACCTTTCCGAGGTCCAGCACGACGATCCGGTCCACCAGCCGGCTCACCATGTCGAGATGGTGTTCGACGATGATGGTGGAGACTCCGCCCGCCGCGACGGTCGCGACCACGTGTTCGAGCCCCGCGATCTCGGTGGCCGACAAGCCGGCCGCCGGCTCGTCCAGGAGCAGGACGGACGGGCCGGACGCCAGCGCCGTGGCGATCTCCAGGAATCGCAGTTGCCCATGACTCAGTACGCGCGCTTCCCGGGTGCGGATTCCGCTGTCCCGGGGGTCGAGCCCGCCGAGTTCCAGCAGTCGCAAGGCGCCCCGGCGGCAGGCCCGCAGACGTGAATCCGCACCCGTGCCCCGATCGATCGCAAGGGCCAGATGCTCCTCGACGCTCATCCCGGCGAAGGTTTTCGGTGTCTGGAACGTCCGGGCCAGCCCGAGCGCGGCGATCGAGGCGGGATTACGCGACGCGATATCCACTCCGTCGAGCCGGATGCGGCCACTATCCGGCGGATAATGGCCGCAGACGACATTCAGCAGGGTGGTCTTTCCGGACCCGTTCGGACCGATGAGGCCCAGCACCTCGCCCCGACCGAGCTGGAGCGACACACCGTCCAGCGCGTGCACACCACCGAAGCTCCGCCGCAGATCGGCCACTTCCAGGACAGGCTCGCCGATACTGCGCTCACCCGCGGGGCTCTCGGTCGCCGCCGCGATCTGCTCGGCGCCCCGCGGGGCGATCGCGGCGGTCCGGGTCAGGATGCCCTTGGGGCGGAGCCGCATGAGCAGTACCAGAAGCAGGCCGTAGACAATGACATTGACGTGCGGGTACTTGTCCAGTTGCAGGGGCACGAGAACGAGGACGACAGTGCCCACAACCGGTCCCAGGCGCGAGCCGGATCCGCCCAGGATGACCATCACCAGCAACAGGATCGACAGATTCGGCGAGAAGGCATCCGGCGCGATGTATGCGGAGAGGTAGGCGAACAGCCCTCCACTCAGCGCACCGAGACCCGAGCCGACCGCGAAGGCGCTGACCTTGGTCAGGTAGCCCCGGATTCCGAGCGCCGACGCCCCGAGTGGTTCGTCGCGCACCGCCGCGGTCGCCCGCCCGAACCGGGACAGCCGGTACCGGGCGTGCAACCAATAGGAGATCGCGGCGACCAGCACGATCGTGGCCGGCACGAACCACTCGGAATCCACGTACGGCCCGTCGAAGACGAGCAGGGCGTCGATCGCGGCGATACCGTCGTTGCCGCCGGTGACCGAACGGAACTGCACGATCATGTCGTTGACCACCAGGACCGTGCCCAGCGAGACCATGGCCAGCCCGATGACTCCCAATCGCCCCGCGGGAAGGCCGATCGCCGCCCCCACGAGTATTCCGCCGCAGAGCGATACGGGCAGCGTCGCCCACAGCGGCCAGGCATGGGTACCGGCCAGCACACCCGTGCCGTACGCACCGACCGCGAAGGCTGCGCCCTGCCCCAGGGACAGGGCGCCCGCGTACCCGGTCGTGATGTTCAGCCCCAGAGTGGCAACCAGGTACACCGCGATGAGCTGCAGGACATAGCCGTTGTAGGAGGCCGGGCCGTTGGCGGCGAGGAACGCCAGGGCCACGACCAGCAGCGTCACACTCTGCGCGAACGGGGCGCTCGCGACCCGGCGCACCGGACGCGGAAGCGCCCCGTACCACCTGCTCCACCGGGTCCGCGCCGACTCCCAGCCAAGGAGCGACCGCCGGATAGTTGCGTTCGTATCGAATCGCATCGGTCAGACCTCCCGGACGGCGGCGCGGCCGAACAGCCCGTGCGGACGGATCGCGTACACCACGAGCAGCAACCCGAACACCACGACGTTCACGTACAGGCCGTCGAGATAGACCGCGGCGGACTGACTCACGACTCCCACCACGAGCCCGCCGACGAGGGCGCCGGCAATACTTCCCATACCACCCATCGCGGTGGCGACGAAACCGTAGAACGTGTAGGTGAGCCCCAGCGACGGAGTCACCAGCTGGGTCGACGCCACCAGCACCCCCGTGACCGCCGCGACCAGGGTCGACAGGACCATCGCGGTCCGGGACACGCGAGCGCGCGAGATACCGATGGCCTCCGCGCCGTCGAGGTCCTCGGCCATCGCCCGAATTTCCAGGCCCATGGCCGTTTTGCGGTAGAAGATCATCAGCGCGACCGCGATGACGATCAGCGCGGCGACCGTCGCCACATTGGCCGGGCTCGTCGCGAATCCGAAGAGTTCCACGCGCTCGGCACTGATCCCGTGGGGGAAGTTCCTGGACTCACCGCCGTAAGGGATGGCCAGCAGTTCGGCGAGAACGACGCTCACGCCCAGGGTCGACAGGATCCAGGAGACCGAGTGACCCGACTGCATGAACGGCCGGACCGCCACGAATTCCTGGAGCAGGCCGACCGTCACCATGACCACCAGCGCCGCCGCGTAGGCGAACCAGATCGGCAACCCGGCCCCGACCGCTACCAGTACGGACATCGGCATCAGCATGACCATCTGCCCATGAGCGAAATTGATGACACCGGTTGTCGTGAACAGCACCGCAAAAGCGACCGCTACCAGGCCGTAGATCGCGCCCTCGGACAGACCGGGCAACAACGCGGACTGCACAAACTCATGCATCGGAGCTCCGAACCACACCATCATTTGAATCTTCATAAACTTAGATATGATTCAGCTCACGTGTCAACAGGCCCGCGCGACCCTGCTCGCGTGATGACTCGGACAGTCGCACAGTCGATGTCCAGCGTTGACCGCTATGCGACAGGCGCCCGCCCGCGACCGCCGGACGCGACAGCCGGCCACGCGGAGACCTCCGGTCCGGCCATGTTCTGTATCGGTTCCACACAATCGATCACCATCACCGAGATGGATTCTTACAGTAAGCTCAACGGTAGCCGCTTCTGCACACCGGTTCCGGTCAACAGCGGACCGGGACGCTCGTCCATCTCACGGGTCGACCGATTCGCTACGAGGTGGAGCCATGAACCCGAGGAGAAACTACCGGCCCCGGCACTTTCCGCATCGCTCCGATAGGCACCACGGTTCGGGCGTTCCACCCGTCCGACCGCGCTATAGTTTGACTTACTGTATAGGGCTCAGAAGGGAGCACCTAACGTGGACAAGAACGATATGATCCTCGTCAGCGTCGACGACCACATCATCGAACCGCCCGATATGTTCGCCAACCACCTGCCGGCGAAATACGCCGACGAGGCGCCCCGGCTGATGCATATGGACAACGGCGCCGATATGTGGAAGTTCCGCGATCGGGTGATCCCGAACGTGGCGCTCAACGCCGTGGCGGGACGGCCGAAAGAGGAGTACGGACTCGAACCGGAGGGTCTCGACGAGATCCGCCCGGGCTGCTACGACGTCGACGAACGCGTGAAGGATATGAACGCCGGCGGCGTCCTCGCGCAGATGAACTTCCCGTCGTTCCCCGGTTTCGCCGCACGCCTGTTCGCCACCGAGGACTCCGATTTCTCCCTTGCCCTGGTGCAGGCCTACAACGACTGGCATATCGACGAGTGGTGCGGCGCGTATCCGGGCCGCTTCATCCCCATGGCGCTGCCGGTGATCTGGGATGCCGAATTGTGCGCCCAGGAAGTGCGCCGCGTGGCGAAGAAGGGCGTGCACTCGCTGACCTTCACCGAGAATCCGGCGGCCCTGGGGTACCCGAGCTTCCACCACGAAGACTGGAATCCGCTGTGGAAAGCCCTCGTGGACACCGATACCGTGCTGAACGTCCACATCGGCTCGTCGGGCAAGTTGTCGATTCCCGCGGCCGATTCACCGCCCGACGTGATGATCACGCTCCAGCCGATGAACATCGTCTCCGCTGCCGCAGACCTGCTCTGGTCACGCCCGGTGAAGGAGTACAAGGATCTCAAGATCGCCCTGTCGGAGGGCGGCACCGGGTGGATCCCGTACTTCCTCGAGCGCGTCGACCGGACCTTCGACATGCATTCCACCTGGACGATGCAGGACTTCGGCGGCAAACTGCCCAGCGAAGTGTTCCGTGAGCACTTCCTGACCTGCTTCATCAGCGATCCGGTCGGCGTCCGGCTGCGGAACGACATCGGCATCGACAACATCGCCTGGGAAATGGACTACCCGCACAGTGATTCGATGTGGCCGGGCGCACCGGAGGAACTCGACACCATCTTCAAGGCAGAGAACGTGACCGACGACGAGATCCAGAAGATGACACACCTGAATGCGATGAAGTGGTACTCGTTCGACCCGTTCAAGCATGTTCCACGTGACAAAGCCACCGTCGGCGCACTTCGCGAAGCCTCGGCCGGTCACGACGTCAGCATCAAGGCGCGGAGCCACCAGCAGACCGCCCCCGCGGAGAAGCTGGCGGCCTTCCGGTCCCAGATAGAAGCGGCCACCGCGCATACCGCCACCCAATAAACCCTGACGGCGACGTGCCCGCTGACCGATACACCGGCCGCGGTGCGCGAAACTGGAGCGGTGAGTACCGACAACGACCGGACACCGCCGGTGACCAGCGCCTCGATCATCATATTGACGCTGGCACGGCGGGTGGAGACCGAACTGAACGCGGGGCTGTCTCCCCTGGACCTCACTGTCGGGCGCCTGGGACTACTCGGCCATATCTCCGGCATTCCGGGAGCATCGTTCAGCGAGCTGGCGCGGATGTCCGGAATCAGCGTGCAGAGCGTGCACACCGCCGTGAAGGCGCTCGCTGCCGCGGGACTGGTCCATGACCGCACCGCCCGCGCCGGATCGGCGTCCGCGATCGAGCTCACCCCCGAGGGTGAGCGGCTGCTGCAGGCGGCCCGGCAGGTGGTCGTGGCGGTAGACGAGCGCCTGTTCGGACCCGAGGCCGATCCGGTCCAGCGACGGATCGGTGCCGGTGTCATCGACGCGTTCCGCGACGCGACATCCTGATCCGAATCGCGCCTCGAGAGGCGCGTAATCGACGCAGCCTTCAACCTCCCTGAAGGACCTGTTAGGCTTCAGTCAGCCTGAAGGCTATAGGGAGTTGTCCATGCACAATCTGCTGCTGTCGGTCCATGTCCTGGCAGCCATCGTTTTCATCGGCGGCTCCGCCGTCGCGACCAGCCTGTTTCCCCGCTATGCGCCCGTCACCGAGACAGCAGGCGTGGACTCGGAGCGCCACCCCGCCGTCGCCGGCGTACTGCACCGGATCACCGGTACCTACGCGCGACTCGGTCTCATCGTCCCGGTCATCGGAATCGCGCTCGCCGTTCTCCAGGACCGGATGGGCGAAATCTGGATCACCGCGGCCATCATCCTCACTGCCTGCGCCGCCGCGATCATCGCCACGATCATCCACCCGATGCAGCGCGAAGCGCTCGGAGCGGCACACGACTACGGACCCTCGGCATGCTGGCCGGTATCTACAACACGCTGTGGCTCGTCGTCGTGATCCTGATGATCGGCCGGCCGGGCGCGCACGCCTGACACCACGGAAAATGCACCGGCGCAAGCCATTCCGTGACGGACGACCGGCCGGAAATCCCGCCCTGAACGAAACGAGGTTCAATCCCCATGAGCATCCGTCACTATCTCTACCGCGCACCCTCTCTTTCGGCAGCAGAAGCGATCGAAGCCGTCCGAAACGGTGCCTTGATCGTGGACGTGCGCCGGCCTTTCGAGTGGAACCGCACCCATATCCCGGGAGCGGTCCATCTCCCCCTGGAACAGCTGACAACCGGATGCGAAGAACTGCCGGACGATCGACTCCTGATCACTTTCTGCACCGGCGGCCTGCGGTCCTACGGCGCTGCCAATCTACTCATCGAGTACGGCTTCGATGCCGAGAACATGTCCGGCGGATTGGTCGACTGGCGCGCCGCCGGCGGCGCGCTCGAGGTAGGGCAGCGACAAGGCCGCTGAGCTACTACCGAACAGGCCCCAGCGCTCATCGTGCGATCCGACCCGAGCCGACAGGGTTCTGGGCGCTCTTCCGGTCTTCGATGCGCCTGCCGAGCATCCGGAGCAGAACCAGTTCCAGCGCAATGGTTATCGCGCCCACGAGAGCTGTTACCGGGGTGCCCGGCATCATGAACGCGGTATGGCCAACCGAGATGCCGCCGGCCAGCCGGACTCGGTGCCGGTCACTCCAACCGGTTGCGGAACACCACCGCAGCACCATCCACCCGGAGCCGAGCGCGACCAATGCAGCGACGGCGAACGGAATCGACAGCGGAATACTGTCGCCGAACACCGGATCAGGTCGCAGAGCAGGCGGGAGCAGGAGCACCAGGAACACCAGAGTCGCGGCGCCGGAGGCCGTGCCGACCACCGCCGGTTTCGGGACGTGCACCACCGGGAGCGGCTCGGGCACGGCCCGGAGCGGCAGAATCCGAAGCGCCGCGAACGCGAGCAATGCGATCGCGACGATGAATCCGGCTGTCCACCCCCACGGGGTCCGGTAGCCGGGATCTTCGCTGGCGGAGATCACCACCCTGAGCCCGAGTACGCCCAGCACCGCCACCGCGCCGGCACCCACGAATCCGGGGGTACGCAGGTACCGGCGTCCGCGGTGGGCCGGGAAGATCAAGTCGGTGATCATGATCGGGAGGAGCACGCTGAACACGACGTGCACGCCGACCTGGGATTCCCAGTAGGTCCAGTTCACACCGAGCGCTCGCCATCCCCACTCCGCCGCGCCGTACATGTTCGGGCTCGTCAGTGCCTGTAACCCGAGGCCGTCCTCGGCCAGCTGGTAGGCCAGTCCGAGCAGCACCAGGCTCGGCCATCCGGCTCCGGCCCGTACAGCGGCCTCACGGAGCACGAGGACACCCGCCCCGTACATCACCATCAACAGCGGCAGCAGCAGCCAGGTCAGCGGTACCGCGACTGCTGTGAACGTCAGCTCCGCGCACACTGTCGTCAGTACCACCAGCGTCCAGGCGGGACGCAACCGTCCCGGGGCCGAAGGCGCACCGGTGTAGGACACAGCCGTCCTCCTCGGTTGTCGTGGGACAGGGCTGCACCGCGCAGCGGCGGCACGGCGATTCCACCCCGGGTTTCACCGGTCGCGCGCGTCGACCAGTCCTCGGATTTCGATTTTCTTCATCGCATGCACGGCATTCAGAATGCGTTCTGCCGCCTCGGGTTCCGCGTGGCCGAGCAGCTCGCTCAGAACTTTCGGGACAACCTGCCAGGTCACTCCGAATCGGTCGGTCAGCGAACCGCCCGGCCCCTCCTCGCCCCCGTCGGTGAGGCCGGTCCATATCCGGTTCAGCTCCTCTTGTGTCTCGCAGTCGACATACAGCGAGATAGCTTGGGTGAAGCGGAACTGCGGGCCGCCGTTATGAGCGATATACCGCTGCCCGCCCAGATCGAAGGTCACCGTCGCGACCTTGCCGTCTGCCGTGCGTTGCCGGTCCAGAATCTCGGCGCCGGCAAAGAGCCCGGTGTAGTGTTCGGCAGCTTCTTCGGCTCGGCCGTCGAACCACAAGAATGTGCTCACCTGCATATTTCTTCTCCTCGGGTATCGGTTTTCAGTGGTGCACCGAGATCGGGTAGTCCTCGAGCGCGACGGTGTTGGCGACGTTCTCCATGCCGCGGCCGACGAAACGTTTCGGTAGGTACGGGAGCATCCGGATGGACAGGTTGCGCAGCCGGAGCTGGGCCCGCGAGTCCGGCATCAGACCGCCGTCGCCGGCGCCGCGGGCGAATTCCTGGGCGGCCCGTACGAATCGGCGCATTTTTCGTTCGTAGGCGGGATAGGCGAGCAGGTGGTCACCGGCGGCGACCGCGAGTTCACCCGCCAGTATGTACGCGCCGACAAGGGCGAGGCTGGTGCCGATCCCCGACATCGGCGAAGCACAGTAGGCAGCATCGCCGAGCAGCACTGCCCGCTGCCGCGACCAGCTGTCCATCTGCACCTGGACGACCCTGTCGAAGTAGAAGTCGGGTGCGTCCCAGATGGCGGACAACATCCGGGGGATCTCCCATCCATCTCCGTCGAAGGCACGAACCACGACCCGTTTCTGCGCGTCGATATCACCTCGGTCGTACGACAGGGGGTCGGAGCGCAGAAAGAACCCCGCCAACGCTCGACCGGGCTCGGACTGCGGATAGATTCCGGCCGTTCTGCCCGGCCGTCCGTCGCCTCCGGGCATGGTGTACATCAATTGCCAGCCATCGTGGTCGAGCGTGGTGTCGGTGCTGAACAGTGAGACGTAGCAGCCGAGGTCGCGGATATAGCGCTCCTCCGGGCCGAACACCAACCGGCGGACGGCGGAACGCACTCCGTCTGCGCCGATCAGCAGATCGAACCGCTCGGACCTACCGTTATCAAACTCGACACCGATGCCCTCGCCGTCCTGTTCGATCGCGGTGATGGAATCGCCGAAAATGTAGTCGACGTCGTCCCGGCTGCTGCTGTAGAGGATGCGGGCCAGATCAGTGCGACGAATCGCCAATTCCGCGACAGGGCCACCGGAATCGCCGAACACCTCGGTGCTCATCGTCGCGACCCGCTTGTTCGTGCGATCGACGAATGCCATCCCCCGGGCTCCGGTATGCGCCCCTCGGACTTGCGCGAGGATGCCGGTGCGATCGGCCACCTGCCGTGCGGTACCACGGATGTCCACCGCGTGCCCACCGCTGCGGAGCCCGGGTGCGCGCTCCACCACGGTCGGATGGAAGCCGTACTTGTGCAGCCAGTACGCCAGGGTCGGCCCGGCGATCCCGGCGCCGGAAACAAGAATGCTCCGGTTCTTCATAGGTTCTCCCTGCTCTCTCCTCGGGCGATACCACGCTCGACCGGCCGGGCATCCCGGGACATGTCACCGCGCAGACCGATCCGCACCCACCGGTGCGTACGGCGTATTTTCGCTTCGCCCCGAAAGTATCGAACCCAATTGCGTTGCACCATAGCCAGCGGCAGATAAGTGCACTGACCTATCGCAACAAGTGAACTAGTACACTATGGCCGGAACGATCACCTCGACGGGCTGGAGACCCCCATGTCGTCAACGCAACGTCCGGATTCGCCGTACCGGGTGATCGCCGCACATATTCGAACCCGGATCGAGACCGGCGAGTTGCGGCCCGGAGACCGGGTGCCGTCCATCCGGCAGATCGCCCGGCGGTGGGGTGTCGCGGTCGCCACCGCGACACGGGTGATGGCTACCCTGCGCGACGAGGGGCTGATCGACACCGAGGTCGGCTCGGGCGCAGTGGTCAGCGACCTCGCCCGCGCGCTACCGGCCGGCCCGATCGCTGCCGCCGCGGCAACGGCGTCGGCGCCCGGCAGGACTCCGCACCTCGCGCATGTACTGCGCACTGCCATAGCGATCGCCGACAAAGAGGGACTCGAGGCGGTATCGATGCGACGACTCGCGGCCGAACTCGGAATCGGTCCGATGTCGCTGTACCGGCATATAACGAACAAGGACGAACTCTTGGTCCAGATGGCCGACGAGGTGTTCGGCGAACTCGACCCCACCGACCCGGTTCCACAAGGATGGCGCGCCGAGCTCGAATCCATCGCCCGCCGGCAATGGCAGCTGTGCCGTCGGCACCTGTGGCTGCCCAGGGTCGTCTCGTTCACCCGTCCCCTGCTCGCGCCGAACATGATGGCACAGACCGAGTGGACCCTGCGCGCACTCGACGGGCTCGGACTGCCCATGGACATCCGGATGCGCGAGGCACTCACCCTGCACGCGCTGGTCCTCACTGCCGCCGCGTCCCTGGCGGAGGAAGCCGAAGCGGAGCAGAACACCGGCGTCACACTCGACCGCTGGCATGCCGAACAGCGAACCCGTGCAGCGGAACTCCTGGAGAGCGGACGATTTCCACTGCTGGCAACGATTCCCGCAGAAATCGCCACGGACCTGGACGAACTGTTCGAATACGGTCTCGCGCGCCATCTGGACGGTCTCGCCACCCTGCTCACAGAACCGGATCTCTCCCGATAGCTCTCGGCAGACCTGGACCGGAGCGAGACCGGTCGCGATATGTCCCGGCCGGCCACTGAGGCGACGGCCTCTGCGTCCGTCGATAGCCGATATTCGGCCGATATCGATCAAACTGTTTCTGGGACAGGATATTCTGTCGTCGGCCGGTTGGCCGACCGTACGACAGGATCGATGCCATGACAGAATCCCGGATACGCGGCCTGCGGGGGCCGGCCGCCGTCGTCACAGTGCTGGTGTTCGCCGTTGTGTTCATTCAGCTCATCTGGTGCGTGCGGATCTGGCAGGCCAACCACACGGTCGTCGAAACCCACAGTTGGGGAACGACCGCGAGTCATGGAGGCATCGACCGCATGCCGTTCGTGTACTCGACGCTCGGCTGGCTCGCCGCGGTGCTGGCCGCCGGAACAGTACTGCTCGTATGGCTCTGGCGGGCCCGGACCAACTCGGCGATTCTCGGTACGGCCGAGCATCGGCTCGGTCGCGGATGGACCATCGGGTCGTGGTTCACCCCGGTTCTCTCGCTGGTGTTGCCGGCCATCGTGGTGGAAGACATTGTGCGGGCCAGTGATCCGGCGTCACCGGCCGGTGGAACCAGCCTGAAAGGCGTCCCGCACAGCGGGCTGGTGTGGACCTGGTGGATCGTCTGGGCGCTCGCCTGGGTATCGGTCGTTGTCGAACGATCCGCCTTCATGTCGACCAACGACTCGTACAGCGACATCGACGAGGCTGCCGATGCCTGGACCCGGTGGGCAGCCACCTATACGGGTATGACGCTGCTCTTCGGTATCTCCGCCGCGCTGCTGGTCACGATTCTCGCGCGGGTCGGTGGATGGCAGGCCGGGCGCAGCTGAGAGACGACCGGCGCTCAGAGCCTGCCGTTCGCCGACAGCACCACGAAGGCGGCGTCGGCGCTGCGCCACAGCGCATCGATCTCGGCACGGGTAGCCGGTTCCAGCGCGGGGTCCTGCAGGGCCAGGCCGTTGGCGAAGATCACCGTGTTCGCCCCGGCGTCGGCCAGCCGCAGTAGCGCGGTGGAGCCCACCCCGGCGCCGAGCACCGCGTCGAGACCCTCACCCAGGAAATAGAACCGCCACAGCGGTCCGAGGTCGGCACCGTAGACGTCCTTCGTAACATCGACGATGAGCGAGCCCTGACTTGCGATGGCATCCACGATCCGGAAGTGGTCGGGCGCATTCGCCGGGGTGGCGCGCACCGCGGCGACCGCGTTGGCCAGGTCGACGGTGAGGTGCGCGTTGTATCCCGCCATCGCCACCCGGCCGGGTGACAGTCCGCAATCGCGGGTCAGGGTGAAGTAATACGCCCACTGCGGCTCGGTCGCGGCTCCGGTGAATTCGGCGTGGGTATTGCGCAGGAACCGCAGGAGCAGATCCAGACTGATCCGGTGCGCGAACTCCGGGTCGTCGAAAGCGGCCGGATCACGTTGCAGAGGCATGACCGCGGACCGTTCCACGGTATCGAGTCCGAGAGCGAACAGTCCGCGCCGATCGCGGTGCTGTACCAGTATTTCGGTGATCCGCCGGTGCTGTTCCACCGCCTGCTCCAGGCGCTGCAGCGAGGTACCGGCCAGAGTCGTGGTGTCCGAGAGCTGCACGATATCGTCCACCGCGGCAGCGGGTAGCGGAGCTCCGCAGGCGAGATCGAGCCGCGTGCCGGACGCATTCGCCGGGGCGATCAGCGCCGCGACGATCGTCGCGCACGCCAGCAGCGTCGCCGTCGTATGCCCGCGGAAGTGGACCCGCGGGCGCCGGTGCGGGACCAGCTCGGCATCGACACGCATGACTTCTCGCCTTCGTTCGGTTCGACTCAGCAGCGGGTCCCGATGCGCGCACAGCCTAACCTCGACCACGGCAGGATCCGCACGCGACGCGCGGCACATTGTGGTGCCCCGGACAAGGACCGGTTCGGCACGGGACACAGTCGCTTTCTTGCATTTGACCGATTCGAGCCATTTCGAAACAAGACACCGCACTCGGTTGGTGACAATACTGCCGAATTACACGGTCTCGGCGAGAGTTTTTTCTCCGACCCGGTGTAGCCCCCCTCGCGGCTGCCCGATTTCTACGCCCGCCAGGCCGAATTCAAACCATTTCGTTTGTCCTCGGCGGACCACAACCGAGCTTCACCTGATCGCGCCCTTCCACCGAACGCAGCCGGAGAATTCATCCCTGTGAGAAACTAATTCCCATGAAGGGAAATACCATTTCCGAATTATCGAAGGGCACCACCCAGGCCAGGTGGCCCCGACTGCGCAGATCCGTTCGTTCGCTGGGTGTCGCCGCCGCGGTCATCGTCGCGCTCACACCGTCCGGCCTCGGCGCCGGGATCGCCAGCGCCGAAAAAACCTCCGCCACACCGTCGTCGGGATGCGCCGCGACACCGGCCGCGCCGGGCAGCACAATCGAGCAGTTTGCGGCCGCCGGGCGGTCCGGCACCTACATCCGGGATGTCCCCCGCGATGCGCCCGGCCCTCGTCCCGTCGTGCTCGACCTGCACGGCTATATGGAACCCGCGGCGATCGCACACGCCAGCAGCGGGTTCGGTGACTACGGCGCTAGCCACGGATTCATCACCGTGACACCACAAATCGAGGAACCCGGTCTGCCACGCTGGAATTTCCAGCCGGGCAGCACCGATATCGACTGGATCGCCCAGTTGATCGACCACGTCGAATCGACGCTGTGTGTCGACACCCGCCGCGTCTTCGTCACCGGACTGTCGATGGGTGCGTTCACCACGTCTTCGCTCGGCTGCCAGCTCTCCGACCGGATAGCCGCCATCGCACCTGTCGCGGGCGTACAGGATTTCGCCTGGTGCACAACATCCCGTCCGGTCCCGGTCATCGCCTTCCACGGCACCGCCGACCCGATCATCGCCTACACCGGCGGCGCCGGACCCAACGCCCGGTTGCTGCCCGCCCCCGACGGCACCGGATCTTCCGTTGGCACCCAGCGCGAGGGTCCCGCGGTCAACGGGCCGGGACCCGCGAGTGTTCCGGACAGTATGGCCGGCTGGGCGCGGCGCAACGGCTGCGAAACCACGCCGGCCCGTCAGCCGGTGGCACCCGATGTCTACCGCGAAAGCTACCCCTGCCCGGCGGATGCCGACGTAGAGCTGTACTCCATCCAAGGCGGCGGCCACGTCTGGCCGGGGAACACCTCGGTCCCGTTCCCCGAGATTTTCGTCGGCAGCAACACGACGTCGATCAATGCCACACAGCTGATCTGGGATTTCTTCGAAGCCCACCCGCTACCCGAGTGAACCGCCTCGCCGGCCGAGCTCGAAACGCCGCATCGCCTCCGATGTGCTCCGCAAGTCCCACATCCACGCTGCCGAGGCGCATTCGACCGGTCGTCACGGTTCAGAACTTGCCGGTGTGATGTTCGATTCGGTGCCCGAGGCGGCCGGCGAATTCGGTGACGAAGTCCTCGGTGAGGGGCGGCCAACCCCAGAAGTCGAAGGCAAGGGCGCCCAGGGCGAAGCCGTCTGCCCACTGCCAGGTGGTGATGGGGCTGGATGTGGTGCAGGAGGGGCAGATTGCCGCGCCGGTGCCGGTTTCTTTCCAGGCGTCGATCGCGTCCGAGAACGGCTGCCATACCGCGGGATCGGCCTCCCATGCCTGTGGATAGTCGATGATCACGGTGGTGGCCCGGCACCGCGGACATTCCGCGGACGACGGTTCGATGGCGCCCTGTCCGGAATAGTGGTCGTGACGGCCGACGATGACGGCGACGGGGCCGGAGATCCAGTCGGCGCCCCAATCTTCGGCGATTCGCAGCCCGTCGGGCCCCAGCACATAGCCTTCATCGACCTGGAGGCTGTACATCGCGTCGCGGGATGTCTCCCGGAGCAGCCATCGCTGCGACACCATCCAGTCCACCATGTCCTCGGCCAGCGCACCCGCGTCGGCCGCGGTCACCTCGAGGTCAACGATTCTTTCGAAGAAGTCACCCACGCCCGCATCCTGCCAGAGCGGACCGACAGTCCGACCCGAGGCCAGCGGCGCCGAGTCGACTTCATTCCATCGGCCCCGACAACCTGCACCGGCGATGCGGCCACGGTGCACGCGATGCGACGCGGATCCCGCCGCCGGCGGCACTCCCCGGCGCGGATCCTCGGCAAAGCGTATTGGGCACGCGGGCGTAGCGGGCTCGCATGAACGGGTCTTCTTCGACGCCCGGCCGCTACCCCAGTGAGTCCTCGTCGACCCGATCGGACAGTTCGGCCGCGGCCTTGACGAGTCCGAGCGGTCCGTCGAAATCGAAGTTGCGGTAGACGGCTTGGTAGTGCGCGAACGGCGGGGCCTGGGCGAAGAGCTGGAAGGTCAGCCGGTGACCGGCGTAGTCGCTGTTGAGCAGGTCGCGGGCGAAGGCGAGCAGCTTGCGGCGGTCGTCGGCCTGCCACTGTTCGGTGATCGAGTAGTACTTCTCGAGCCACGGTGCGGCCTCCGGCACCGCGAAGGTCGCCGAATCCGGGGTGATGCAGATCTGCCCGCCGCACAGTTCTCGGGCCCAGTGCATCATCTGCGGCAACTGGGTCTGCGCCCAGACCCGGCCCGCGTAGAGCAGGGATTGATTCGGCATGGTCAGCCCGCCCGGGCTGGTCTCGGCGGTCGCGATCGCCGCGGTGAGGTGCGCGTCGATACCTTCGCGATAGCAGGCGAGCATCGCCAGCTTCTCCTGCACGGCGGGGTTCTTGTCGAGGCCGGTCTGCCGTACGTTCCAGAGCGCCGCGCCGATCATCAGGTCGGCGAACCGGATCGAGCGGTGCACATACGGCAGGGCGCTGTAGCGGTGCAGCGTGCTGCGCACGAAGGTGGCGGCGCGAGTGTGCCGGTAGAACAGCACGTTGTCCCAGGGGATCAGCACATTGTCGAAGATCACCAGCGCTTCCACTTCGTCGACCCGGTTGGCGAGGGGGTAGTCGGCGGGGGCGCGGCGTCCCGCGAAGCCGGTGCGGCAGATGAATTTCAGGTTCGGCGCGTTCAGATCCAGGACGAAACCGACGGCATAGTCGGACAGTTCACTGTCGCCCCAGTTCGCGATCGTCGGCTTGGTGAAGGCCTGCGTGGCGTAAGGGGCGGCCGTTTCGTACTTCGCGCCGCGCACGATGATCCCGTCCGCGGTCTCCTTCACCACATGCAGCAGCATGTCCGGATCCTGGTCCTGTGGGCGTTTGGAGCGGTCGCCCTTGGGGTCGGTATTGGCCGAGATGTGGAAAGGGTCGTCGGACACGGCGCGGTGCACATGATTACGGATGTTCTCAGCGAAGCGCGGGTCGACCTCGTTGAGCACGTCCTGGCCGTCGTAGAGGGCCCACATCTCGCCGATCGTCTCGTCGCCGACCCTGGTGACCACACCCCGGGCCTCGTCGAGCACCAGGTCGATGGCAGTGCGCTTATCGTGCCAATCCTGTTGGGAAAGTGGCAGTTTGTTGGCGACCGAGTTGCGTTCGCCGGCGCTGTCGACGTAGCTCATCACGTCCTGGCTGCCGGGTTCGTGGGCCAGGTCGTAGATGCGCGCCCGGATATCGACGATCGGCGCGAACATGGGGTGTTTCGTGATGTCGCCGACCCGCTCGCCGTCGATATAGATCTCCCGGCCGGTGCTGATGGACTCGCGGTATTCGTCCCCGGTTTTGATCATGAATGGATTCCTTCCGTATCGCTCGCGGCGAGAGCACGATGAGATCCGGCGTGGCCGCGTACGGCGGGTTCGCCGGAGGCTCGACTCGGAGCCGAGCCGGGGGATCGCGGAGTCGTGCTCGTCCGCGAGTTCGATACTTCCGCGCGGACGAGCATCCGGCAAAGAGCCGGTTCCGTTGCCCTGCATCTGTTTTCCCGTTTCAATCGCCGCACCCTTCGGCCATCACGACCGCGACCTTTCCCACACGACCAGGATCCTCGAATCTCCGGTGTGCTTCGGAGATCTGATCCAGCGGGAACCGGCGGTCGAGTACCGGCCGCAGTTCGCCGACGGCGATTCGGGGCAGCACCTCGCGTTCGACCTCGCGGCACAGGCGGAGGCGATACGCGTCGTCGAGCTTGCCGAGACTGGACGAGGAGATCTCGGCGCCGCGGGCCATCAGCATACTCAGGTCGAGTGCGGCACCGGCGCCACCCTGGGTACCGACTACGACGAGCCGGCCCAGCGGGGCCAGTGCGGCCAGGTTCGCGGCCAGGGTGGGACCACCCTGATTGTCGATGATCACGTCCACGCCGTCCGGAGCGAGGCGGCGCAGTTCCGCGAAGATGTCCTGGGCTCCGTAATCCAGCACGTGGCGGCAGCCGAGGTCCACGCACAGCCGGGTTTTCGACGGGCCGCGCGCCGTGCCGATCACCTCGGCGCCGAGGCCGCGGGCCAATTGCACCACGAAGGATCCGACACCTCCGGCGGCGCCGTGCACCAGCACCCGGTCGCCCGCGCGCACCCGCCCGCGGTGGACGAGATTCCACCAGGCGGTGGCCGCAGCCTCCGGAAGAATGCCGGCGACCACCGGGTCCAGTCCTTCGGGCAGCCGCAGGCACGCTCCTTCGGGAACCGCCACGTACTCGGCGTAGGCCCCGGAGCGAGTGAGCGCCGCGACCCGGTCGCCGGGGCGGAGCGCGGTGACTTCCGGGCCGGTGACAGCGACCGTACCCGCGCATTCGAGCCCCGGCACACCACCCGGCGGCGCGGGCAGTGCGCCGCGCCTCTGCAGTACCTCCGCGTTGTTGAGGCCGAACGCGGCCACTCGAATGAGCACTTCACCGGAGCGGAGCACCGGCACGGGTATTCGTTCGACACGCAGAGTCCCGGGTCCGCCGGTCCCGTTCAGGACCGCGGCGCGCATGGTCTCGCTCATCGTCGCGCCACCTCGCGGTGAAAGTCCGTCACGATGCCGGCGAACTCGGCGGGGCAGGTCTCGGGGCTGGCGATATCTCCGTCTTCCAGGACGATTTCCTTCGCCTGCGGGAACGCGGTGCGGACCCGGTCGCGCAGCGGGAACGCGCGCGGATCGCGCGCCGAGGCAAGACACAGCACCGGACCTGGATACCGCCCGGCACCGTCCTCGGAGCGATACGCCGCAACGGCAGCGTGCCCGCGGTCGGGATCGGGGTGGGCAAGAACATCGCGGACATACCGGGCCAGGACCCCCGGCTCCGGTTCGGCCAGGTAGGTGCTGCGCCGCTGCCACAGCTCGGCGAGATGACTGCCGTCCCTCCGCACATCCACGGCATTGAAAGCGGGTGCGTTGCGTCGGCGTGCACGTTCCGCGGCGTCGATATACGGCGTCGAGGACAGCACCAGCGAGGCGACGCGATCCGGTGCCGACACGGCGAGGTGGTAGCCGACCAGCCCGCCGTAGTGGTGGCCGGCGACGTGCGTCTCCCGGATTCCGAGCGCGTCCAATACGGCCAGGACCGCAGCCGCTGCCGCCTCGATGGTGTTCTCGGCGGACGGTTCCGACGCTCCGTAGCCGGGCAGGTCGGGTACGACGACACGGTAGCCGGCCAAGTGGCCCAGGACGAGACGGTATTCGTCCCAGGAACGCGGCGTCTGGTGCAGCAGCACCAGGCACGGCCCACCGTCGCCCTGGGTGACGGTGTGGACGCGCCCCGCGTGGGTGGGTATGTAGGCGGGTATCGGTTCGGCCTCGGCCACAGATCCTCCAGTACTGTTCGGGCTCTTCATATTTCGATCGAAGGCGCGGGAGAGCCGCGGTGGGCATCGGACGGGCCGATTTTCAGCGGGCCCAGGGGCGGGTAGCGCGGATCAGTGGGAGCGACCGAGGTCGTGTGCGACCACCGCCCGGCAGCGTTCGGCGAAGGCGCGCGCCCGCTGACTGATCCGCATCGACCCCAGCGTGGCCACCACCACGCGCAGCGGTTCCACGTCGTCGGCGATCGGCCGGGCGACGACGCGGCCGCCGCCGTAAGTCGTATCGGTTGCCGGGCGCTGGTGCAGCAGGCTGTAGCCGTGATCCTGTGCCACCATCGCCCGCACGGTTTCGTAATTGCTGGACCGGAATTGAATAGTGGGCTGCAATCCGCGATCGGTGAACACGCCGGTGAAGTAGTCCCGGCTGTGCGGTAGGTCGACCAGGATCATCGGCTCGGCCGCCAGATCGGCGAGGTGCACGGCACGCTCCTCCACCAGCTTGTGCCCCGCAGGCAGGGCGACGTACGGACGGATCTCCGCCAGCACCTCGCGGTCGATGCAGTCGCCGAGTGCCAGATCGTAGGTGAGGGCGATCTCGGCCCGGCCGGATTCCAGGTACTGGCCCACCTCGCTGGCGTCCGCCTCGCTGACGTGGACGTCCAGGGCGGGATGGGCAAGCTTCAGCCCGGACAGGACGGAAGGCAGATAGAACGGTGCCAGCGGAGAGAAACACGCCACCTGCAGCGTGCCCGCGAATGCCTGTGCGTCCCCGGCGATCACCTCCAGCGATTCCGCCAGCGAGGTGAGCAGTTGCCGGGCGCGCAGAAGTAACTCCCGGCCGGCCGCGGTGAGAATGAGGCCTTTCGCGTGGCGGCGGATGAACAGCTGGACGCCCAGCTCTTTTTCCAGGTGCGCGACAGCGGAGGACACTGCCGACTGGGCGACGTAGAGGTCCTCGGCCGCACGGGTCATGCTTTCCCGTTCGGCCGCGCGGATGAAATAGCGCAGCTGGGTCAGCGAGATCTCGCGCAGCAGGTCTCCGGTACTCATGGCTCTCCCAAGACGGACGGCAACCAGGTCGACAGCGACGGGAAAAGCATCACCAGCACGAGCACCAACACCGTGGCGAGCAGAAACGGCGTATTGGCGCGCAGCACCTGCCAGGCGTCGACCTTCGCGATCTTCGCCGCCACCACCAGCGACATCGCCACCGGCGGAGTCACCTGCCCGATAACGACCGCCATCACGATGATCACGCCGAAATGGACCGGATCGATTCCGGCCTGCAGCATTGTCGGCAGCAGTACCGGCATGATCACCGGGATCAGTGGATCGAACAGCATTCCCGCGACGATCGCCACGAGGGTGAGCACCACGACGTAGCCGAGCTGGGTGTCGCCGGGCACGATCGCGGTCGCGAGATCGGCCAGCGCCGCCGGGAGACCGGCCATCGCCAGCACGGCACCCAACGCCACGGACACCCCGACGATCAGCATCACCTCCCCGGTGAGCACGGCGGCCTCGACCAGGCAGCGGTACAGCTTGCGGACACCGAGCGAGCGATAAACAAAGGCGGACACCGCGATCGCGTACACCACTGCGAAGGCACCGGATTCTGTCGGGGTGAACACGCCGAGGGTGAGCCCGAGCAGGATGATCACCGGAACCCCGAAGGCCGCCGCCGACGACCACAGGGTGCGGCCGACCTCCGTCCAGCGGAACCGGGTCTTCTCGCCCCAGCCGTTACGGTGTGCCTGTACCCCGACGACGATCATGAGTACGACCGTGAGGATGATCCCCGGGACAACACCCGCGAAGAACAATGTGCCGAGCGAGGTACCGGTGGCCGCCGCGTACAGGATCATCGGTGACGACGGCGGGATCAGCGGCCCGATACCCGATGACGACGCGGTGACCGCCGCGGCATACGGGGCGGGATAGCCGTGCCGTTTCATCTGCGGGATCAGCGTGGAACCGGTGCCGGCGAGATCGGCCACGGAGGTGCCGACCATACCGCCGAAGAACAGGCTCGTCGACACGTCCACCTGGGCGAGCCCGCCCGGCAGTGATCCGAACAGCGAGCGGGCGAAGGCGAATACCCGGTCGGCGATACCGCCGGTATTCATCACCACTCCGGCGAGAATGAACAGCGGCATGGCCAGCAGTACGAAGCTGCCCATCCCGTCGGAGACCTGCTGCGGATACTGCAGCATCCACGAGCCCTCGACCGTCGCGTAGACCGCGACGCCGCCCGCCATGGCGACGATGAGCGGTGTGCCGAGTACCAGCAGGCCGATGATCACGGTCAGGGCCAGCGCCAGGGTCATGACTGGTCCTCCCGATCACGCAGCACCAACTCCCGCACCCGGGGCAGCTGCACCAGGACGATCAGGGCGGCTGCCAATGCCCCGACAGGGAGCGCCGCTGTGAAGAAACCGCGGGGCAGGCGCAGGTAAGGGGTGGTGTCGGAGCCGAATTCACTCACGTACAGAAAGGCGAACCAGGCCAAGTGCAGCAGTACCGCCGCGGTCACGAGGCCGGTGAGCAGTTCGAGCCACACCCGGACGGTGCCGGGCAGCCGGTCGACGAATGCGCGCACCGTAATCGTCTCCCGTCGGCGGACACCGAGCACGAAACCGAACATCGTCAGCCACAGCATCAGTCCGGTCACGATCTCCTCGGTCCAGCCGAGTGGTGAATCCGCCAGATACCGCAGGGATGCGTTGACGAACAACAGCACGGTGATCGAGGCGAGTGACAGCGCGGCCAGTGCTTCCAGGACGCGGTCGATCAGTGTGCGAGTCCCCGGCACCGGATCACTGCCGGCCGCCGAATCGAGCTGTTCGGCGATATCGGCCGACCCCGACAGGACATGGTCGTGTTCCGTGCTCATCCGGGTACTCCTTGTCCGGCGGCCGGGACGCGGGAGTTCAACAGCCGGCCGAAGCCCGGTTTCGCGGCATCCGCGCCGGCCAGCTCGAGGGCGTACCAGAACGACGCCTGCACCGCGCTGACAACAGGTTTGCCCAGTTCTTCCTCCAACGCGGCGATAGCGCCGACACTGGCGAAGTTGGTGCAACTGATGAATACCGCTGTCGCTTCGGGGGTATCGGTGCGCACGGCGAGGTCGTAGACGTCCTCCAGCGGAACCTCGGCGAGTTCGCGGTCGCTGGTGATCCCCAGCCCGACACTGTTCAGTACCGGGTGGCCGTTCTCGGCGAAAAACCGTTCCGCGCGCTCGATCACCTCGCTGCGGTAGGGCGTGACCAGCGCGATCGGACCGGCGCCGAGGGCATCCAGGGCGGCGATACTCGCCGTCGATGTCGTGGTACAACGTCCGGTGAGCCCGCTCCACCTCTCGAGGTGATCCACCAGCATCCGGTCCCATGCGGTGCCGTGCAGGAACGACGCGCTGGTACCGCCGAAGACGAGAACATCGAGCGGGGCCTGCGCGACGAGGTCGGCCGCGGTCCGCAATTCCGGGGAGCGCATCATCGCGTCGATACCGTCGACGGTGACACTCGGCAGGGTGATCCTGCTGGTGTGAATGGTCGCCGAATGCGTTGCCATCGCATACATCTCGGCCTCCATGAGCGTGCTGGACGCCATGTAGATCAGGCCGATACGGGTGGCAGTGTTCAGTGCGGCGAGCGGCAGGGGTGGTCGCATCTGTCCGTCTCCTCCGGTCACCGGCCGTACTCGGCCAGGACGCGTGCGGCGAAATCGCCGGGGATATCGCCGGCGATCTCGTCCCGTACCCCGGCGACCACCCGGCGCAACTGGTCGACATCGGCTTCGTTGACCTCCATACCGGCCGCCCCGAATTCGGCGATCAGCTTCGTATCGGCATCGGCGCCGAGCTGCCTGCTGGTCGCCGACGCCGCGGTGGCTGCTCGCTCCAGGCCCTGCCGGATCTCCGGGGAGAGGCGCTGCCAGCTGCGCTCGTTGACCGTCAGATACACCGGGCTGTAGATATGCGAGGTCAGCGAGAGGTAGCGCTGTTTCTCGTAGAAGGAGAACGCGTCGACGACCTTGAGCGGGTTCTCCTGACCGTCGAGCACACCCTGGTCCAGCGCGAGGTAGGCCTCGCCGAGATCGACCTGCGTCGGTGCGGCACCGAGGGCTTCGAACAATGAGACCCGCGCGGGGCTACCGGGGACGCGGATACGCAGGCCCGCGAGGTCGGCCGAGGTGGTGATGGGCCGCTCATTGTTGGTCACGTGCCGGAACCCGTTCTCACCGAACGCGAGCACCCGCGCACCGATCGATTCGACGAGTGAATCGCTGAGCTCGGTACCGAAATCGCCGTCCAGGAATCCGGAGACCGTATCGCGGTCGGTGAACAGGAACGGCATCTCCATGATGTTGAACATCGGATCCAGATTGGCGACCGAGCCGCTGACAGCGGCGATATCGACGGCACCGCCCCGCAGGGCCTGCAACACCGCTTCCTCATCGCCGATCGCGCCTCCGGTCTGCACCTTCAGGGTGACGGCATCGCCCAATTCTGTTTCCACTTCGTCGGCGAATGCGAGCAACATATCGGCCAGCGGATCACCCTCGCTCGTTTCGACGGCGAGCACCAATTCCGGTGTTCCCGACCCGCTACCGCCCGCGGCCGAGCACCCGGTGACCAGAAGTGCGGCGACAAGGCCGCAGACCGCGGCTGCTTTGTGGAGTGACCTCAACTGCGTTTCCTCTCCTGCGCCCGTAGATTCGCGACGGGCTCTGACGGCCGGAAGCTTCCGTTCCGGGCGTACCGCGCCGACGCGGTGGGCCAATTCAGATTCCGGCAGCGCCCGGAGTCCGTCAAACAATCAAAAGCGGCACTTTGCATCTGCCGGGGAGATACCGTTTACCGGGTTGGCAATTGTCGCGACGGAAACCTTGCGGTGACGGATAGGCAACCTGTTTCGACTGAACTGAAGAGTTCGCAACAGAATCGAGAAGCGCCATACAGGCGATTTCTTGTTTTGTCTCGGCCGGCCTGCTTGTCCGGCACACCCGATCCCGGTCGGGCGGCATGCGGGTGATAATCATCACCAGATCCTGTTACAGCACCGCAGGTAGATGGACCGCCCCGAGTCGGCTGCACGGCACGCCGACTCGCGCCGCCGGCTCGCGGATTCACGAATCCGGGCCGTTCGGAAGCGTATGGCGAGATTTCTACAGGAGTCGTCCGGTACCCGACGAAAAGGGCATGACAACCGCGATCAGCATTCCGATTATCCAGCCATGACACATTTGTTACGCTCCGGAAAATTCGCCCGGGCCGGGGTGGAACCATCTGTTCCGCAGATACAACGGCTCGGCTTTCTTTGTTTGACCGGTGGTTCCCCGCCGTGTGAGGCTGCAGCGACACGACGAAAACCTCGACCGTCCTCACCCGGAACGTTTCCCGGCTTTCCTCGTTACCGGCCATTGCCTATTTCGAATGGAGTTTCGGTGGGCCCACTATCCACACCGCGAAGGCTGCTGACCGCCACCCTGGCGACGATGCTCGCCGCAACTCTCACCGCATGCACGCTCGCGGGCAGCGAGCCGACCGACGATTCGAAGACGACGATCACCGTCGGCTTCATGTACGACGTCCACGCCGCGAACGCCTGGACCATGGACCGATGCGAATCCGATGCCGTCGCCATCGAGTTGACCGCGTTCAAACAATTCGCCGAAATCCAGCGCGGGCTGGAACAGGGTCAGATCGACGCCGCGATGATGGGTTACCAGAACCTGGGCCAGATGCTGGACAACGGGTTCGAGGAGTTCCGCGCGGTGGCGGGGGTGTACCGGGGCGGCGAACATATCACCGTGCGAGCGGGTTCCGGTATCGAAACCTGGGCCGATCTGCGTGGAAAGAAGATCGGCGTACCACCGAACAGCTTTGTCGAGATGCTGCTGCGCTCCTCGCTGCGGGAAGCCGGGGTCGATATCGCCGATGTCGAGCTGGTGCCCTTTGCGGGAGCCGGGCCTCCGCTACAGACCGCCCTGCGCGACGGCGCGGTCGACGCGATGGTGGCCTGGGAACCGAATGCCGCCACGGCACTGGTTCAGGGCTTCGGCGAGGCGCCGCCGTTCGATATCCAGGACGGCGCCCTCGGCGACGCAACCAGCCTCCTCTACGTCGCGAAGGCATTACACGATGATCCCGCAGCCGTCGACGCCCTGGTGGGTTGCCTCCGTGAACGCACCGACGCGCTCACCGGCGACGCCGAGGCATGGGTCACCGCGCTGACCGAGAAGACCGGAATGGACGAGCAGGTAGCCCGCGCCGCAGTGACCACCGGCACGATGGATATTGCCCTGCCGCAGGGTTCGGCCGAGAAGATCATCAGCGAATTCGCCGGCAACGGTTTGCTGTCCGACACCAGCAGCCGCGTCGCGGAGTTCTTCGACTACGGCCCGCTGGAGCGGGTCACCGGTTCCCCGCGTGCCGAACTGGGCGCCGCATGAGCGAGTCAGGGCCGGAGGCGGCAGCGCAGCGTCACCACGCAGGCCCCTCGCCCATGCGCAATCAACACAGCATGAGCGAGTCAGGGCCGGAGGCGGTAACGCCGAGTGATCACGCAGAGCCCTCGCTTCTGCGCAATGGACACAGTGCGCGCACCACGGCCGATCCGAGCCCGGCTCCGGTATCTCCGACCACTCCCCGTGCGAGCCGGCGAGGCGTGCGTGGGCTTCGAATCCGGTTCCGGCCGCAGTACTTGGCCGTGCCACTGCTCCTGATTGTGCTGTGGGAGCTGGCAACCCTTACCGGGCTGGTCGATACGCGATCGGTGCCCGCCCCGCACACGGTGGTGCAGACCTGGTGGACATGGACGTTCGGCAACGGAGGCGGTACCGCCGATCCCTACAGCGGCACCTGGCTCGCAGCGGTGTTCGCCAGCACGCAGCGGGTGGTCCTCGGGTTCCTCGTCGCCGCCGTCGCGGGCACGGCGATCGGACTGCTGATCGGATGGTCGCACTGGGCGCGGGTGCTGCTGCAGCCGGTGATCGATATCCTGCGACCCATTCCGACCACGGCGTGGGTTCCCTTCGCGGTGGTGTTCTTCGGTATCCAGCCGACCGCCTCGATATTCCTGATCGCCCTGGGGTGTTTTCCGCCCATCGTGCTCAATGCGTCGGCCGGAGCGCTCGGCACCCCGAAGGTTCTCGTCTCGGCCGCTCGGATGCTGGGTACGAGTCCCCGGATGACACTGTGGCGGGTAGGGCTGCCGTCGGCGCTGCCCGCCGTCCTCACCGGGCTGCGCGTCGGACTGGCCCTGGCCTGGGTCCTGGTCATCGTGTCCGAGATGGTGGCAGTCAAATCCGGTCTCGGTTTCAGCCTGTGGGATGCCTATTATTTCGGAAGGATGGACGTGATCGTGGTCGCGATGCTCACCGTAGGGCTGCTGGGCTACGTATCCGACAAAGTCCTCGCGCTCGCCGCGAGGCCGGTGCTGAGGTGGTCGCCCGATGTCCGTTGACGCCGAACACACTGCGACCGAGCGCACCGAGCGCGGCGCGATGATCAGCTGCCGGGATTTGGCCAAGACCTTCCCGTCGGGCGGCGCGGTATTCGTTGCGCTCGACGGCGTCGATCTCGATATCGCGGCCGACGAATTCGTGACCGTTCTCGGGCCGTCGGGGTGTGGTAAATCGACCCTGCTCAATATGATCGCCGGTTTCGACCGGCCGACCGGTGGATCGCTGCTGGTGGACGGTGCGCCGGTCGACGGTCCCTCCCCGGGCAAGGGCGTGGTGTTCCAGGATTTCGCGCTCTTCCCCTGGCTGTCCGTGCGGCGCAATATCGCCTACGGTCTGCGCGAAAAACGGACGGGGAAACGCGAAACGGCCCGGATCGTGGACGAGATGCTGGAACTGGTCGGGCTGCGGCAGGTGGCCGACCATTATCCGCACCAGCTCTCGGGCGGCATGAAACAGCGCGTCGCGCTGGCCCGCGTCCTGGCCATCGACCCGGCGATCCTGCTCATGGACGAACCCTTCGGCGCACTCGACGAACAACGGCGGATGCAGTTGCAGGACGAGCTGCTTCGAATGTGGGAACAGCGGCGCAAGACCGCCGTATTCGTCACCCACTCCATCGAGGAAGCGATCGTGCTGGGCGATCGGGTGGTGGTGATGGCTGCCGCGCCCGGCCGCATCAAGGCTGTCGTGGATGTACCGCTCCCCCGCCCTCGGGACCGGACCTCGGATGACTTCAACGCACTGCGCCGGCGCCTGACCGCCGAGCTCTGGTCCTGACAGGGGTCCCATGCACTTACCCGTCGTCTTGACCACCAGCCCCGCCGATATCGTTGTGCCCGTGCACCGGAAGACGCCGGGTCTGCCCGGCCACGAACTTCGGGTGCTGGATCCCCGCTCCCCGGAAGAACTGCTCGCCTGTATCTCCGAAGCCGATTTCCTCGTCGGCGACTGGGCGGGTGAAATACGCCTCGACCGGCGGGCGCTGGAGGCGGCGCGACGCTGCCGGCTCATCGTGCAACCGACCGCCGGATACGACTCGATCGATGTCGAGGCGGCTCGCGAGCTCGGAATACCCGTGGTCAATGCACCCGGCGCCAACGCCCGTGCGGTCGCCGAATGGACGGTCATGGCCATGCTGATGCTGGTCAAGAACGCGTTGATCAACCACGAGCGCACCGTACGGGGCGAGTGGTGGATGCTGGCCGCCGCCGACGAAGGGGTGCGCGACCTCGGCAGCCGGACCGTCGGGATCCTCGGGATGGGGCGCATCGGACAAGGTGTCGCCCGGCGGCTACACGCGTTCGGTGTCGAGCGCATCCTGTACCACCACCGCTCCGCGGTGCCCGCCGCGCTCACCGCGGACCTACCGCTCGAACGCGTCCCGGACGTGGACGAGTTGTGCGCGCGCAGCGATGTGCTGACGATTCATGTTCCCCTCGCCCAGGACACCCGGCACCTGATCGACCGGCGCCGGCTGCGGCTGCTCGGGCCGGACGGTGTCCTGGTGAACACCGCCCGCGGCGCTGTCGTCGACGAGGACGCACTGCACGCGGCGCTGGTCACTCGCGAGATCAGAGCGGCCGCACTCGACGTGTTCGCACATGAACCGCTGACCGGCCCGCACCGATGGGCCCAGGTGGACAATGTGTTCCTGTCGCCGCACCTGGCCGGATCGACCGTCGAGGCGAGAGCAGCCATGGTGGGCGCCGCACTGCGGGCACTCGACGAGGGTCTCCGAGGTGTCCTGCCCGGCAATGTAGTCAACGATGTCGGCGCCCTGCGCGCGCCGAACGGGTGAGCAGTTCTTCCCGCATGCGCGGGTCCGCGGCCGCACGGGCGAGGGTGAGCGCGAGCGCCTGCGCGCCCTGCACTACCGCGGTATCCGCCGCGGACCCCACCGCCGCGGCGGCGAACTCGGCCTGATGGTTGACCGCAGGGAGCGAATCGATACCGATATACGGGTGGATAGCGGGCACCACCTGGCTGACATTGCCGAGATCGGTGGAGGCACGGTTCATCCGCGCGGCCGGCCCGGGGTCGAAGGTTCTGCCCAGTTCACCGGCCGCGGCCGCGTAGAGATCGGTCAAGCCGGTGTCGTTGCGGAACTCGGCGTAGGGCTTGCTTTCCGGTTCGATGGCCAGCTCGCACCCGGTGGCGAGCGCGCCGGCCCGAAAACAGTCGAGGACGCGCTCCTCGATGACCGACAGTTCGGTGAGGTCGGCGGCCCGCACATACCAGCGCCCGGCCGAATCACCGGGGATGGCGTTCGGTGCGGTCCCCGCCGCGGTGACCACCCCGTGTACACGTGTGGTCGGTGGCAGGTGCTGGCGCAGCAGCCCGATCGCGACCTGGGCGACCGTGAACGCGTCGGCAGCGTTCACGCCGAGCTCGGGGTAGGCCGCCGCGTGGGCGGCGGTCCCCCGGTAGGTGATGTGGGAATGCGACACAGCGAACGGTTCGGCCCGAGCCACATCGACCGGCCCCGGGTGCACGAGCGCGGCGGCGTGGATATCGGCGAAGGCGCCGCGGTCGAGCAACTCGATCTTGCCACCGCCGCCCTCTTCTGCCGGGGTGCCCAGGACCCGCACGGTAAGACCGAGGTCGTCGGCGATTCGCGCGAGAGCGATTCCCGCTCCACAGGCGATCGCGGCAATGATGTTGTGCCCGCAGGCATGCCCCAGGCCGGGCAGCGCGTCGTATTCGGCACACAGGCCCAGATGCAGCGGCCCGCTGCCGATCGTGGCCCGGAACGCCGTCGGAAAGCCGAGGTAGGGCGTTTCCACCGTGAAACCGGCATCGGACAGTTCGCCGGCCACCCGGGCGCTGGACCACTCCTCTTCCCAGGCGACCTCCGGGTGTGCGTGGACATCGTGGGACAGTGCGAGGAGCGCCGGTGCCCGGGAAGCCACCGCACGGCACAGCATCTCGTCGCGGGGGTTCACCGGTCGCCTGCCACGCCGAACGAGGGGGCGCACCCGGGGTCGAGCGCCCGGATCCGGTAGTCCGTCTTCTGCGGCTGCCACAGCCGCCACAGCCGGTGCAGTTCGCCCAGGGGGTCGTCGGCATCGTCGACGCGGAGATCGGTGACAGGCCATGGCACATCCTCGGCGACGAGGAGCCCGGCTGACCGTACCGGCCCTTCCTCGCCGCCGGCCCGCACGGCCGCGGTGAACCCCGCCAGCAATCGCGCCTCGAACGACTCCTCGGCGCTCGAGTGGTAGCCGTCGAGCATGGCCGTGGCAACCTGCTCACCGCGCAGAAGGTTACCCGCCACGACCGCCTGACCGGTCGATACGACGGCGTACGTGCCGAGGGTCCGCGCACCGGAACGTCCGGCCGTGGTGCCGTCGGCCGAGACCACGGCGAGCTGCCGGAACTCCGTAAAGCCATCGGCGGCGACCATCGCTTCGAGGGCGCCGGGCGCATGCGCGCCCCGTGACAGGGCGTTCAGTCCGACCTCGCCCAGAGCGGGATTGGTGACATTCTGCGAGGCCACCGCCCCTACCCCGGCACGAATATGTGCGCAGCGCGCCGCCACGGCCGGGCTGGACGAACTCACGACTATGCCCAGGGCGCCGGTGCCCGGATCGCGGGCGGTGAGGGAGAAGGTCATGCGCCCGCGTCCGCACCGAGTACCGCCGTCGCATCTATTTCGACGACCCATTCCGGGCGCGCGAGACCATCGACGATGAGCCCGGTGGACACTGGGTGAACGCCTTTCAGCCAGCGGCCCATCTCCCGGTACACCGGTTCCCGATAGCGCGTATCGGTTAGGTACACAACGATTTTCACAATGTCGGCCAGTTCACTGCCTGCCTCGGTGAGCAACATGTCGATATTCGCCATCGCCTGCCGTGTCTGGGCGACCGGGTCACCGATCCCTACGCTCTCCCGGGTGTCGAGATCCTGGCCGACCTGCCCGCGCAGGTACACCACACCGCCCGCGACGACGGCCTGGCACAGATCGTTGTCCAGATTCTGTTCCGGGTAGGTGTCCGCGGTGTTGAAGGGACGAATTCGGCTGTGCTTCATACAATGTCCTCGGGGGAGAATCTCGGTCGATCGGGATCCGGCGGCACGCCACCGGAACGGACAGTGCGGCGGAGCCCACGGTGTGATGCACCGAAAGCGAATCCGTGCACCTGGCCCGCACCACAACGGCGGTATCGCCGGGCAGGTCAGGCGGAGGCGCGTTCGGTGAGCACCGCGAGCCGGTGGTAGCGGTGGCCGGTGTAGGCGAGCGGCGGATTCGTCCGATGCCGGGTTGAGGAGACAGCACCCAGATAGACGAAATGCGAGCCGGCGGGCACGATCTGCGCCACCACACAGTCGAAAACGGCGACGGCGTCGAGCAGCCGAGGTGGCCGGGCCCCGCCGGTATCCCAGTCACCGCAGGTGAAATCCCACGCCGCGTACCCCGGCCTCGGACGGCCCGCGAAGGAATCGGCGACCGGGCTGTGGTGGGCGGCGAGCGCGTTCACGCAGAACGTGCCGTTGGCGCGGACCAGGTCGTTGATCGGGCTACGCCGATTGACGCATACCAGCAGCATCGCCGGATCGTAGGAGGCGACGGACATGGCACTCACCGTCTGTCCGCCGCTGCCGGCCGGGCCGGCGGTACTGACCACGGACACCCCGGTCGCGAGCAGGCCGGACGCATGCCGGAATTCACCATCGTCTCGGTCCGCGGACGGATACTCGGTCACGGGACTCCTTTCGGACGCGCTGACTCACCTCTCAACAATGGCGCTGCCCGAGTCGATCTGTACAGCATGGATCAGCGATTCGCGGAATCGGAAAATGAGATGAACCCTGGTGCGCAATATCGGCACCGCAGGTCATCCGAGCAGGGCGCCGGTCCGGGTTCCGAGCAGGTGGGCGGCCACGTGTTGCCCGTACTCGGGTTCGACTCGGTCCAGCGCACTCCGTACCCGCCGCATGGCGGCCGGGGCCAGAGCGTTGTAGAGACGGACGAATGCCGCCTGCGCGTCCGCCCGGGGCCAGTTCCCGGGGAGCAGGGCGAGCGGAAGATCGGGATCGAGCCGCGGGAACGACCGCCAGACGTTGACCAGCTCGGTGCGGAGGACGAGGGCCGCGACCGGGTCGGTGCTCACCTCACCGAGGCCGTCGACACCGTCGAGGAACTCCCGGTACAGGCCCGCTATGGCCGCGATATCCCAGGCATCGGTGGGCTTTCCGTGTGACACCCCGATTCCCTCGATGTCGCCTTCGACGATGGAGGCCTGGACGATACCCAATTTCACGATGAGGGCCTGGGCGTCGTCGGCCACCGGCCGCGGGGTGATCCACAGGCCGTCGTACAGTGGCGCGAACCCGAGCCAGGGCCACGACGGCAACGAACTGGGTCGATGCCTGGCGCGCCCAGGACGCCCAGCGGGTCGCCCGGTTCAGCGAGGAAATGTACGCGGTCGCGCGCCGGCTCGTCGCCGACCGGAGCGGCAGCCCGCGCGAGATCACCCTGGATCCGGCGAGTTCGCTGCTGAGCGAACGGGTGGACCGCCGGCCCCTGGACACCGAACTCGTGGTCGGCGCACTGCGCCAATCGCTGGTGGTCGGAATGGTGGCACCCCCCGCTGCTCATCGGTGCGATCGCCGAGCATCTCGCGACCCATCCGGACCTCCAGGATCAGCTCCGGCGCTGCGCACACAGCCGCCCCGCCGCGGTGGAGGAATACCTCCGGCTGTTCACCCCGTATCGCGGTTTCGCTCGAACGGTCGCCCGCGAGACGACCATTCGCGGCACGACGATCAGGCCGGGTGGGGTCTCGGGCGTATATGAGGGACGCCCGAGACCCCACCCGCGGACGGCCGTATTGTCGGCTACGACCGCCCTGACCGCCGAGCAGAACGGGGACACCAGCCATGCCGAAGATCGTGTTGTTCGGAGCCACCGGATATACCGGCCGCTTGATCGCCGAGTCCCTGGTCGCCCGGGGCGCCGCACCCGTACTGGCCGCCCGCAATGCCGCATCGGTCGAGAAATTCGCCACGGAGATCGGTGGCGCGGAGACGGCGGTGGCCGATGTGACCGATCCCGGCTCGATCCGGGCACTGCTCGGACGGGGCGATGTACTGGTGACCACCGTGGGGCCGTTCCTGCGCTACGGCCAACCCGCACTGAACGCCGCGATCGCGTCCGGAGCACACTACTTCGACTCCACCGGGGAGGGTCCGTTCATCCGCACCGTGTTCGACCACGACGAGCAGGCGCGTAAGGCAGGCGTGGGGTTGCTGACCGCGTTCGGGTTCGATTACGTCCCGGGAAACCTGGCCGCGGCCCTCGCCCTGCGGGAAGCGCCGGACGCCGTCCGCGCGGATATCGGCTACTTCATCGCCGACCCCGGCACCAGCGGCGGCACCCGCGCGTCCATGGCGGGCATGCTGTTCGAAGGCGGGTTCGCCCTCCGTGGCGGCCGGGTCGTCCCGGAGCGGACCGCCGCGCACACACGGACCTTCGACGTGGCGGGGCGATCGCAGACGGGTGCGTCGGTTCCGGGATCGGAGCATTTCGCCCTCACCCGCTCGTATCCGCGCCTGCGGGAGGCCGACGTCTACCTCGGTCTGCCCGGGCCCGCGGCGCACGGCCTGCAGCTCACCTCGCTGCTCACCGGTGCGGTCGCCCGGGTGGAGCCGCTGCGGCGACTGGCCGAGGGCGCGCTGACGGGGATCGTCAAAGGATCGACCGGGGGCCCGACGCCCGCTTCCCGCGCCCGGACCCGCACGTGGACGGTCGCCGAGGTATCCGACGACACCGGCCGCACCGCGGCGTCGGTAACCCTCGCCGGGGTCGACCCGTACACCTTCACCGCCGCGATTCTGGCCTGGGGTGCGCAGTCCGCGCTGAACGGTGGTCTGCTCGGGACCGGTGCGCTCGGCCCGGTCGACGCCTTCGGCCTCGACGCACTCGAAGCGGGCGCACGCGAAGCCGGCCTGTCCCGGTAACCGGCGGCATCCGGAAAATGCCCGGCACGGTGAGTTCCGCCCGTCGGAACCAATCGGAGACCCGGGAACCGCACACCGGCCCCGCAACCGCCGGTCGGGTGCCTCTAGTTCAGTACGTCGAGCAATTCTTGTTCCAGCGCGACGAATTCGGGAGCCGTGATCATCGAGAGCTCCCGGGGCCGCGGGAGGTCGACACGCACCTCACGGCGCACTGTGGCAGGGCGGGCGGACAGCACGATCACCCGGTCGGACAAATACACTGCCTCGCGGATGTCGTGGGTGATCATCAGCACCATCCACCGGTACCGCTGCCAGACACCTTGCAGCCATGTCTGCATCTCGGTGCGTGTCAGCGAGTCGAGCGCGCCGAAAGGTTCGTCCAGCAGCAGGAGCTCGCGCTCCTGGACCACGGTCCGCAGCATCGCCGCGCGCTGCCGCATACCACCGGACAAATGAGCCGGACGGGCCTGCTCGAACCCGGACAGCCCGAAGACATCGAACAGTTCCCGGGCCCGTCGGCGGGCCTCGGATTTCGGGACACCGTGCACCTGCAAGCCCAGGATCGTGTTGTCGAGGACCGTGCGCCACGGGAACAAGAGATCCTTCTGCGGCATATAGGCGCAGTGGGCGGAGGCCGGTTCGCCATCGCTCGTGCCGAAGTGGATACTGCCGGAATCAGGATTTTCCAGGCCGGCCAGCATATTGAACAAGGTGCTCTTGCCACATCCGCTCGGGCCGATCACGGAGACGAACTCACCCGGTTGAGCCGTGAACGATACGCCGTCCAGGACCAGCCGGTTCGCGCGCCGCCGGCCGGGCTGCGGAAAGGATTTGCTGAGAGCGTCGACGACGATCCGGTGACCGCGCGCATCAGTCACGAGGGCCTCTGTTCTCCGCGCGCGACCAGGGCGCGACGACCCGTTCGATCGCGAAAGTCAGCAGGTACAGCGCGATACTGAGGCACGCGGTCACCAGAACCGCCGCCAGTACGAGGTCGGTGCGGAACGAATTCTTCTGCAGATTCATATAGATGCCGAGACCCTGGCGAGCACCTACGTACTCCGCGAACACCGCGCCGACGACGGCGTAGGTGATCCCGATCCGCAGCGCCGTGAAGAACCGGGGTATCGCGGACGGTAAGCGCACATACCGGAACACCTGACCCCGTGAGGCGCCCATACTCCGCAGCAGCGCACCGGCATCCCGGTCGGCCGCGGCGAAACCCTCGATCAGGCCGATCGCCATGGGAAAGAAGGTGACCAGCGCGACGACGAGGACTTTCGGCAGGATGCCGAAGCCGAACCAGATGACCATCAGCGGTGCGATCGCGATGATCGGCAAGGTCTGGGAGGCCACGAACAGCGGGACGAACGCGCGCCGCAGCCACGGCGAGAAGTCGACCACCACAGCCAGCAGCCAGGCCAGGCTGAGCGATACGGCGAAACCGATCAGTGTCACCTGCAGGGTGGCGGCGGCGTGGGTGCCGATCTCGTCGCGATGCGCCCACCCCTGTTCCACCACCCGCAGCGGTGACGGAAGCAGTTGCGGCCGGATACCGCTGAACCCGACATAGAGCTGCCAGATCGCGACGAGAACCGCCACCGTCACGACGGACGGCACCACCCAGCCGATTCCCACGGTTCGCCCGGACGCGGTACCGGCCGGGGGAATCTTCCCGCTAGGTGACGGGGTGGCGCCGTCGCTACGGGGTGGTGAGGTAGTCATCGGTGAAATACGTCGACCAGTCGGGTTCCTCGGTCAGCGGTGCGCCGTCGGGGCCGGTGAGCAGACCTTTGTCGTACAGGAAACCGGAATTCGCCGCCCACTGCTCCCGGGTCTGGGTACCCACCCGGCCGTCGGGAGTTTTCATGAACTGTTCGGCCAGCATGCGCTGGCTCTCGAACACCAGCTCCGGGTCGTTGAATGCCCCGGGGTCGGCGTCGATGAGGTCCTGTGCGGCCGCGTCCGGGTTGTCCGCGGCGAACTGGTATCCGCGCTGCAGCGCCTGGACGAATTTCGCCGCGCGGTCGGGGTTCGCGGCCAGCCAGTCCTCGTTGGCGTCGATCACGATGGCGTAGCTCTCGGGAAAGCCGAAATCGCTGTACCGGAAGTACTTCATCGGAGTTCCGTGGTGCTCGGCCTCGATACCTTCCCAGGCCAGGTAGGAGACGGTGAAATCCGCCTGGCCGGAGTAGACCGCCTCGTACGCCGACGTGCCCAGGGTGACCGATTCGAAATCACCGGTACCGCCGTCGTTGCGGATCACCTGCTGCAGTGCCTCCACCTCGCCGGGATCGCCGAAACCGGCGTAGGTTTTCCCGTCCAGATCCTTCGGTCGCGTGATATCGGCTCGGTCGGCTTTCACCCCGATACCGGTCGCCCAGCGTTGCAGGGGGGCCAGCACGGACAGTGTGTGCCCGCCGGAGGCGCGCGAGAAGGTCGACGAATTATGGGTGCTGACACCGAATTCGGCGTTACCGGCGTCGATGACCGTATCGACCGCGGTGTTGTTGTACGGAAGAACCTCCACGTCCAGCCCGGCGTCGGCGAGGTAGCCCCGCTGCTGCGCCACGAACAGCCCGGTGTGGTTGGTATTCGGTGTCCAGTCCAGCGCGAACCGGATCGTCTGATCGTCGCCGGTTCCCCCGGTGCACGCCGTGACCGCGGACAGTGTCGCCACCGCGGCGACGGCCACCGCCAGTGCCCGGCGCAGGCGGCCGCTCACGCAGCCGGCCAGGGCTGCGGGTTCAGGGCGGTATCCCAGAACATCAGCTCGTAGCGGGTGGCAATGGTGAACGCCGTCGCCATCGCCTCGCGTTCCCGCGCGCTCGCGGCCTCGGCCGCGGCGTCGACCCAGGTCCGGGCCGCGGCCGCCGACTCCTGAAATTCCGCGGCACCGTAGGTGGACACCCACTGCGCATACGGGTGATCGGGATCGGCGGCGAGCACCGCGGACGCACGGGCGGCCAGGTCACGCCCCACTTCGGCATAGATCCAGAAGCACGGCAGGGCCGCGGCGGCGCCGACGGCGTACGACTCGGTGGCCGCTGTCGCGATCAGATAGGACACATAGCCGAGGCAGGCGGCCGAATGTTCCGGCTCGCCGTCCCGCGCGGGCAACCGGCCCCCGCTGAGCATGTCGTCGTGCAGCGCCGATTCGACGGACACCGCCGTGGCGGCGGAACTCGCCCAGAACTGCGCGGCGGCCGCGTCGGGCGATTTGGACGACAGGATGGCCAGCACCTTGGAGTACCCGGCGAGATACAGCGAATCCTGCTCGATATAGGTGCGGAACACCTCGGGCGGCAGGGTGCCGTCACCCAGCAGCCGGAGGAACTCGAGGTCGTCGATGGCGCCGCGCAGGCCCTTCGTCCGGTCCCAGAGGTGATCGGTGAATCTGCCGGATTCGGCGGTGTGCGCGAGCAAAACCAGACATCCCTTCGTCAGCATTACCTGGACAGGTTCTCGGGTGTGATCTCAGCCCCGCAGTCGCGGAGCACCCCGTGTCAGAACAAAACCGACCATACCAGTGGCGCGTCGCATGACAAGCGGCCAGGTCGCCCGGATAATGCGCGGCCCGGCACGCTCCGGTCGACCACGGCCACCTAGCGCACCGGCCGGGTGGCGCTGCCGGATACGATCGCACGCGGTCCACTCGCCCTCGGCTTCTTCGGCGACGCACCGAAGGTCTCCCCCACCCGGCACAACCCGGACACTGTCTACCGGTGGCTCGACTACAACGAACTCGACGCCACCGCAGCGGCTTTCACCTCTCCTGGCAGTGAGGTCACGTCGATCGCCCAGCTGGCCCGGAGTCTGTGTGAGCCACCGCGGGACTTCACCGAGTGGTACTTCCCGACCCGCCTGGCACTGGACCTGCAACAGAAGACCGCGCCCTCGATCGCCGCGAACACCGGCCCGGCGGCTCACCCGAACCGGTCGCAGCCCACCTGGCCGCCTTCGCCGCCACCTGAGCCGCGTCCACGGAACTTCCCGAGCGCCTCCGGCCGACGGACACGTTCACTCCCGCCCCGACCTATCGCCGATATCCGCGATGCCTGACTGTTCCCCGGTCCGGCATTCGGGTCTGCGATGGCACCGAGCACCGCGACGGCGGTAGCGTGGGTGAACGAGATGCGCGCCGGGGCGTGCTCGTGTCGACCGCCGGCGTCCACGGCAATATCCTGAAAGCGCGTCCGCTGCTGACCCTCACCGCCGGCGATTTCGGCTACTTTCCCGACGTGACGGCGGACGCATCGACGGAGGTGGCGGCACGATGACGAGATACCGGCAGCAGCTCGCGGGAGTGTCCTACGAATTCCACGGCCTGGTGGACCTGATGGCGAAAGCCACCCCGCTACGGTCCGGTGACGAGCTCGCCGGCTGCGCGGCCCACTCGGATGCCGAACGGGCCGCCGCCCAGTGGGCGCTGGCCGAGGTCCCCCTCGCCACGTTCCGCACCGAAGCCCTCGTTCCCTACGAGACCGACGAGGTCACCCGCCTGATCTTCGATACCCACGACACCGCGGCATTCGCACCGATCGCCCACCTCACCGTGGGCGGGCTGCGCGATCATCTGCTGGCCGCCGCGGCTGCGGACGACCACGCGGAACGGCTCGGCGCGCTCGGCCCGGGGCTCAAGCCCGAAATGGTCGCGGCGGTCTCGAAGATCATGCGCAACCAGGATCTGATCGCGGTCTCCGCGGCACTCACCGTCACCAGCGGCTTCCGGACGACGATCGGGCTGCCCGGCCGCCTGGCCACCCGGCTGCAACCGAATCATCCGGTCGACGACCCGCACGGAGTGGCCGCTGCCGTGCTGGACGGGTTGCTGCTGGGGTGCGGCGACGCCGTGGTGGGGATCAACCCCGCCGGTGATTCACCGGCCCGTGCCGCCGAACTACTGTCTCTGCTCGACGAGATCCGGCAGCGCTTCGATATTCCGGTCCAGTCGTGTGTACTCACCCATGTCACCACGACCCTCGACCTGATCGGCCGCGGCACCCCCGTGGATCTGGTGTTTCAATCGGTGGCCGGAACCGAGCGCGCGAATAGCGCCTTCGGCGTCGATATGGCATTGCTACGCGAAGGCAACGAAGCAGGCCGGGCCCTGCGCCGCGGGACCGTCGGCAACAATGTGATGTACCTGGAAACCGGTCAGGGGTCGGCGTTGTCGTCCGGCGCTCACCTGGGCACCGACGGCCGGCCGGTCGACCAGCAGACTCTCGAGGCCCGCGCCTACGCGGTCGCCCGGGAACTGGATCCGCTCCTGGTCAACACCGTGGTGGGGTTCATCGGCCCCGAATACCTCTACGACGGGAAGCAGATCATCCGGGCCGGCCTGGAGGATCAGTTCTGCGGCAAGCTGCTGGGTCTGCCGATGGGCGTCGATGTCTGCTACACCAATCACGCCGAGGCCGACCAGGACGATATGGATACCTTGCTGTCGCTACTCGTGCTCGCCGGAACAGCGTTCGTGATCACCGTGCCCGGCGCCGACGACATCATGCTGGGCTACCAATCGCTGTCGTTCCACGACGCGCTCTACGCCCGCGCGGTCGGAAAACTCCGCCCCGCACCGGAATTCGAACGCTGGCTGCAGAACCAGGGCCTGGCCGACGACACCGGCCGCGTCCTGGACATCGACCTCTCGGCGTCACCCCTGCGGGCCATCGCATGACCCCCGACCCCTGGGACGCGCTGCGCCGGCACACCCAGGCCCGGATCGGCCTGGGCCGGGCCGGCTCCGGCCTGCCCACCCGCGAGCATCTCGCCTTCGTCGCGGCCCATGCCGCCGCGCGCGATGCCGTGCACACGCCGCTGGACGTCACGGCCCTCACCCGGCAACTCGGTGAGCTCGGGCTCGGCGAACCGCTCACCGCGGCCTCCGCCGCCCCGGATCGCGCCACCTATCTGCGGCGCCCCGATCTCGGCCGGCAACCCGCGCCCACCACCCGGCTGCCCCGGCTCGGCGCCGATCTCGGGATCGCCGTGTTCGACGGGCTGTCGGCGCAGGCAGTGGCCGCCCACGGGCCCGGTCTGGTACGGGCGATCACGGCCGCCCTGCCCGGCCTCACCCTCGCGCCACCGGTCGTCGCGACCCAGGCACGCGTTGCGCTCGGCGACCACCTCGGAGAACAACTCGGTGTCACGACCGTGCTCGTCGTCATCGGTGAGCGGCCCGGGTTGTCGGTCGCGGACAGCCTGGGCGTGTACCTGACCCATCACCCGCGACCGGGCCGTAGCGACGCCGAACGCAACTGCGTATCCAATATCCGCCCGCCACACGGCCTGAGCTACGAACACGCGGCACGGGTGATCGCCGCCCTGGTCGACGGGGCCCGGCAGCTCGGCGCGTCCGGGGTCGGCTTGAAGGACACCACCACGAGGGATTCGGCCGCGCCCCTCACCCCCTGACTCCCGGATCGATACGCGGGGTCGGGGTTTGCCACCAGCACCGCACGTGCCATGCGTGCCCCGGCAATTACGGGTGCGAGGTAGCATCGGCCCGTGTCCGAGACTCCCGGAGGAATATCGCGCCGGGTGCTCGACTGGGCCGAGAGCGGCATCCCCGCGCTCACCGGATATCCGGACGGACCAGCACTGATTCCCCCCGGTTCCGCGGCAACGGCCGCCCGGCGGCATACCGACCGGATCGCCACGATCAGCGACGGCCGGGTCCGCCTCGACGGGGCCCGCTTGCTGTCCGAACGCGCCGCCTTCACCGGTTCCCGGCGCGGCGGCACGATATCGGCCGGCCGGCACTGCCGGTTGTTGCCCACCGCAGACGGCTGGGCTGCTGTCAGCTGCGCACGCCCCGACGATCCCGCCTTGCTCGGCGCCCTCGTGGGCCGGGACGTCGGTGACGATCCATGGCCCGCCGTGACGGACTGGTTGGGCACACATTCCGGCGCCGAACTGGCCGAACGCGCGGAACTGCTGGGGCTTGCCGCCGGTCCGGTCACGGACGCGGAGTCAGTGGTTCCGGGACCACTGACTCCCCGTCCCGTGGCCGGACTGCGGGTGGTCGACTTCAGCGCACTGTGGGCCGGCCCGCTGTGCGCCCACCTGCTCGGGTCGGCCGGAGCACGCGTCATCAAGGTCGAGACCCCCACCCGCCCCGACGGCGCCCGCCGGGGCAATCCGGACTTCTACCGTCTGCTGCACGGCGGCCACGAATCGGTCGTACTCGACCCCGGCGACAACTCCCAGCGCCGGGCGCTGGCCGAACTCGTCGAATCCGCCGATATCGTGATCGAGGCGTCCCGGCCGCGCGCACTGGCCGGATTCGGGCTGGACGCAGCGGCATTCGTCGACGCGGGCGGGACCTGGGTATCGATCACCGCCCACGGCCGCGCCGCGGACCGGATCGGATTCGGCGACGATATCGCCGCGACCGCGGGACTCGTAGCCCGCCCCGACGGGAACACACCACTGTTCGTGGGCGACGCGATCGCCGACCCGCTGGCGGGACTGACGGCGGCGGTACTGGCGATGTCGGCGCCCGCCGACGGCTCCGGCCGGCTGTGGGATATCGACATGTCCTCGGTCGTTGCCGCGACACTCGATCCCGGGTCGGCCACCCTCCCGATCGACGAATCGGAAATCCGCGCGCCGAGCCGGCGGGAAAGCGCCGGGCCGGCCCCCGGCAGCGGCGTGGATACCGCCGCGGTGCTCGCCGAACTGGGCATACGGCCCGGATGACAGATCTTGTGATCCGTGACGCCGAGGTCCGCGCCGGATCCCTGACCGATGTCCTGGTCCGCGACGGCGTCATCGCCGCGCTCGGGCCCGGCCTGCCCACCGCCGGCCTCCGGGTGATCGATGCCGCGGGTGGGGCGCTGCTTCCCGGACTGCACGACCATCACCTGCATCTGCATGCGCTCGCGGCGGACGCGAATTCGGTGCGCTGCGGTCCGCCACAGGTGCATACCGCCGGCGACCTCGCCCGCGCGCTCGCCGCCGCGCCGGGCAGGGGATGGATCCGCGGGGTCGGCTACGTCGAAACCGTGGCCGGGCTGCTCGATGCGGCCGCGCTCGACACACTGTGCCGCGAGCGCCCGGTCCGTATCCAGCATCGCAGTGGCGCGATGTGGATCCTCAACTCCGCCGCCGCGGATCGGGTCGGCCTCGAGGCGGCGACAGAGCCGGGGGTGGAACGCGATGACAACGGCCGTGCCACGGGTCGCGTATGGCGCGCGGACACCTGGTTGCGGGCGCGCTTGCCCCCTACCGACCCGCCGGATCTGACGGCGGTGGGCGCCCGTCTCGCCCGCTACGGCATCACCGGAACAACCGATGCCACACCCGATCTCACCGAGAGTTCGCTGTCGGGGCTGATCGATGCGGCGGATTCCGGTGCGCTGCCACAGCGACTGAATATCCTGGGTGTCCCGCTGGGCCGAACCGGTGGCCCCGGTGTCACCACCGGCCCGTACAAGATCGTTCTCGCGGATTCCGGTCTGCCCGATATCGACACCCTCGCCGCCACCGTCGCTCGCGCGCACGATCTGGGACGTCCGGTCGCCGTGCACTGTGTGAGCCGCGAGGCCCTGCTCATACTCCTCGCCGTTTTCGGCGAGACCGGGACGGTGCCGGGTGATCGGATCGAGCACGGCGCGTTGATACCGGCCGAATCCCTCGGCACACTGCGGCGTCTGGGAGTCACCGTTGTGACCCAGCCGGGGTTCCTCGCCGCGCGCGGCGACGACTACCTGCACCGCGTGGACCCCGTCGATCTGCCCGATCTGTACCGTTGCCGGAGCCTCTGCGATGCCGGCGTCGAGCTGGCACTGTCCAGCGATGCACCGTTCGGCCCCGTCGATCCCTGGCAGGTGATCGCCGCGGCCGTCACCCGGCGTGTGCCCGGTGGGACCGTGGTCGGCCCCGCGGAAACACTGCGGGCGCCGACCGCTCTCGCGCGATATCTGGCGCCGCTGGACGATCCGGGTGGCCCGGCCCGTGCCGTCGGCCCGGGCGCACCGGCCGATCTGGTACTCCTGGATCGACCGGTGGCGCGGGTGTTCGCGCACCTGTCCGCCGACGTGGTGCGTGCGACGCTCATCGACGGACATGTGGTGTTCGAACGCTGACAGCCCGGATCAGTGGTAGTACCGACCGAAGGATCGACCAGAATGACCCCACCGGACCACCCCGCCGACCGGCCGCTCGCCGGACTGCGCGTCGTCGAGATCTCGAGTTTCGTCGCCTCGCCTCTGTGCGGGCTCACGTTGTGCCAGCTGGGCGCCGAGGTCATCCGGATCGATCCGCTCGGCGGCGCCGCCGATATCGACCGCTGGCCGCTGACCGGGGCCGGCGAATCCATCTACTGGACAGGGCTCAATCGCGGGAAGCGCTCGCTCGCACTCGATCTGCGCAGCGATTCGGGTCAGGAGATCGTCCGCCGCCTGGTGACCGCGCCCGGACCCGGGGCCGGAATCCTGGTGACGAACGCGGGAGGCCGGTCCTGGATGAGTCACGAAAAGCTGTCCGCGCTCCGCCCGGATGTCATCACGCTGGAACTGCTCGGCCGTCACGACGGCCGGCCCGCCGTCGACTACACGGTCAACGCCGCCCTCGGATTCCCGCAGATCACCGGTCCCGTCGACCACGACGGTGTGGTGAACCACGCGCTCCCCGCCTGGGATATCGCCGCCGGACTCCACGCGGCACTCGCGATCACCGCGGCGGCCCACCGCCGGGCGGCCACCGGGACGGGTTCGCGGATCGTCCTCCCGCTCGAGGATGTCGCGCTCGCGACCGCGGGCGCACTCGGCTACCTCACCGAAGTACAGGTCAACGGTTCCGGCCGGCCCGGGATCGGCAATGCCGTATATGGCACGTACGGCACCGATTTCGGAACCGCCGACGGCGAGCGGTTCATGGTGGTCGCGCTCACCGCGCGTCATTTCCGGGATCTCGCCGCCCTCACCGGCACCGAGCAGACAGTTACCGCACTGGAGTCCGCTCTCGGCGCGGATTTCGGCCGCGAAAGCGATCGGTTCGAACACCGGGATCTGCTCACGGCCCTGTTCGCGCGCTGGTTCCGGTCGCACGATGCCGACGAGGTCGGCCGGGCCCTCGCCGGGTCCTCGGTTCTGCACGAGCGGTATCGCAGCTTCGAACAGACCGTCCGCTCCGGCGATCTCGAATCGAATCCGCTGTTCGCCCCCCTGACCCAGCCACGAATCGGCGACTACCTCGCCGCTGCCCTGCCGGCCTCGTTCGACGGTGTCCACCTGCGGACCGGACCGGCAGCCGAACTCGGCGCGAACGGCTCGGATATCCTGCGTGACGTCCTCTCGCTCGACGACTCCGAGATCGCCACACTCACGGACGCGGGAGTTCTCGGTGTACAGCCGAATCCATGACTGCCGTATGGCCCGCTCGGATCGAGCGGTTCCCTGCACACCGCCGATCACGGCGCGGCGACCCGGCCCGGTGTAGGAACGCCTACCGCTCGGGACCGCCGATGATCTCGTCGACCAGTCCCCATTCGAGCGCATGCCGGACGTCGAGCGAGGCACCCGTCACGAACAGATGCAACGCGCGCCACCGGCCGATGCGGCGAGGCACGCTCACGGTGCCCCCGGCGCCGGGTATAAGCCCCATACCCACTTCGGGCAACCGGATCACCGTATCCGCGGCGGCGACCACCCGGCCGGCGAAGGCGGAGATCTCGATTCCGGCCCCGACACAGTGCCCGTGCAACCGGACCTCGGTGCGATCGGCCAGGCGCGCCATCAGCCGGGCCGCCCCGCCGCGCGTCCGGATCTGATGAGCGGTCGCGGTATCGGGGGCGTGACCGAACTCGTCGAGATCCCCGCCGGAGCAGAACGAGGAACCGGCACCGTCGAGCACGATCGTGCCGAACGTCTCCGCGAGCAGCGCGATCCGCAGGGCATCGACCAACGCGTCACGCAGGGCCGTGCCGTAGGCGTTGCGCCGCTCCGGACGATTGAGGGTTATCCGCAAGGTGTCGCCGTCCGCCGCGAGCAGGACCGGATCGGTCTCCGGGGGCGGCGGAAGCGGCCGGCCGAGGCGGCGCCGTTCGCCGAGCCAGTCGCCGAACTCCGCACCGCCCTGCAGTGTGGAGTAGGCGAACGACTCCACATCGATCGCGGCGGGCACCGGCAGGCTTTCCGAAGCCCGCAGAACCTGCGCGGCGATATGCGACGCCTGCGGATACCGCCGCACGCAGTCGACGAACTCGGCGACGGCGAGTTCGACATCGCCGGTCCGGACGATCGCCCGGTCGGCGGCATCCGCTTCCGCCGCATAGGTCACGTCCAGCGCCGCGGTCAGGGGCGCGAGCTGCGACGGAACCGTGCCGGAGCAGAACCCCACCGCCAGGCCCCCGAGCGCCGGTAGCCGACCGGCAGCTGCCGCGGCGGTCACCCCGTCGGTGCCGTCGAGATCGACCAACAGCACCGGTTCGAGCAGGGAGGTCGCATCCAGGACCGGTTCGGCCACCGCCCCTGCGGCGAGTTCCGCCGCGCTGAGCGTCCGCACGTCGATGCCCATCTCCACCGTCCTGATTTCGTGTCCCGAAACCTAGCAGGGGAGGCTGCCGAGCCACGCCGCCGCCCCGGCCGCGGCCGAACTCCCTGCGCCCGCGACGCCCGCCACGGCCGCCGGTCAGACGGTTTGGACACGGAGATGCCAGACCAGGGTGCCAGGTATCCGGCGTAGTCGGCGTTCCAGCTCGTCACTGTGATGGCTGGGCAGCACGTGGTCCCATCCGCTGGGCGGGTCGATCTCGGCGACGAGGACTACTGTGCGGCCGCCGATGTTCGACTCCCGCACGAAGCGGGCGATGGGCGCGCCGACCGTGGCCTATCAGGGCTTGCCGCACCGCGGCGACAACCGTGGTGAGACCCATCCCGGCTCACCAGCGTCACTCGTCGCTGTACAGGGACAGGCGCTGCCGGAGAGCCGGCCCGTTTCGGGCGCACCGGCGGCAGCGCCACCCACGCCCCGATTTCAGATGATCAAGGAGCCCAGGGCGAACAGCAGGCTGACGGCAGCCCCTGCGGCCGCGGAGCCGAGACCGATTACCGCACTCATGACGTTTCTCTCTTCCTCCGAGGAAATATTCGGATTGTTCTCCGGCAAAGAAACCCTGAAACGACGAAGCCCTCGGATCCATAATCCGGGATCGGCGAGCGCACCGAAACACCGCCACCGAGAATTTTCGTCCGGCTGGGATCTCCCTGTCCCGGGCGATCCCCGTGTGCAGATTAGCACCGTGATTCGATATCGTCAGGGCCCCTTCGGGGAATAACGGTCGCACGAACACCGGCGCCACGGTAGCAAGATTCCATGTACCGGAATTGTTAGACCGATCCGCCGCAGAATAACGAACCGGACGGCGAAAAAAGCCGGTAAACCTCATTGTCATTCGCTCTCCGGAAACGACTACTGGAACAACAATCGAATTGTGACGGTCCCCCGAATACGGGAAAACAGCGAGAAATTATGTGATCAGAATTTTTCCTGAGAGACGATCCTGTGAGCAATTTCGAATTCAGCTCGATAACTGCGCCGGAATCCGCAGGACCATTCGCCGACCGGTTCGTCAGCACGTAGGCAGCCGCCGTATCTGCGCTCCGCGGCACCGCCGGGACGCGCACGTCCGGCGGGCGGGCCCACTCAGTCCCCGAGGTAGGCGACCAGGGCGCCGATCAGGCCGTCCAGTGCGTCGTCGAGATCGCCATAGGTGCCCAGCGTCCGTTCCGAGGTGATGCCGCGCATTGCGGCGGGGACGAGTGCGGCGACCTGCCGGATTTTCACCGGGTCCACCTGCAGGTCCGCGAAGGCCCGCTCGCATGCCTTGTCCCAGCTGGGTTTCCAGGAGGACAGCTCGGCGGCGGTCCGCGGGTAGTCGCGTTCGAGTTCGGCATGGTCGCGCGGCAAGGCCGCCCGGAGGGTTTCGATCGCCAGCGACTCCGGCTCGCGCAACCCCGTCGCCATCGTGCGGATCAGGGCGGATACCCGTTCCTGCAGCGTCCCGGTGGGTTTGATCCCGGCGGGGAGGTCGCCACGTTTCTCGGCTGTGTGGCGCAGGACCGCGGCCCACAAGCCGTCGATATCGCCGAACTGGTACTTGATCACACCCCAGGTCGAGCCGATATCGCGGGCGATCCGGTTGCCCGATACCGCGGCGGGGTCGCCGGTGGCCAGCGAGGTGATGGCCGCTTCGAGCATGCTCTCGCGGGAGGCGATACCGCGCTTGTTCGCACGTCGCCCGCCGATCACCGCATCCGTCACGAGGCCCGAGTGTACTGGCCACGACCGGGCCGGAACAGTTTCACAGAGGGCTCTTGTTTTCTTTCACAGAGGCTTCTATGCTCGGGGTCGCCGCGCGGCCGGGTCCACCCGTGAAGGTCGCCATGGCTCCCGCAGCGCCCTCGAAAGCCGGAGGATCGAGATGGCAAAACCACCACTGTCGATGGAGCCGACGGGCTGGTTCCAGGTGGCCTGGTGTGCCGAGATCACGGTCGGGACGGTGCACAAGATGACGTACTTCGGCCGCGAGATGGTCGCCTGGCGATCAGTATCGGGGCAGGTCGCGGTGTTCGACGCCTACTGTGAGCATCTCGGAGCCCACCTCGGGTACGGCGGCCGGGTCGAGGGCGAGAATCTCGTCTGCCCGTTCCACGGCTGGGAATGGAACCGGGAGGGCCGCAATGTCTGCATCCCGTACGAGAACCACCCGAACAAGGGCCGCCGCATCCGCAGCTACCCGGTCGTCGAGCGCAACGAAGCGGTCTGGATCTGGTACGACGTGCAGGGACACGCTCCCTACTTCGATATCCCGGATATGTTCACGGCGTTCGGCGACGGCAAGACCGCGGCCGACTACTACCCGCCGGTACCCGCGGCCGCCCTGTACCGGCCGGGCCTGGAGCTGCATCCGCAGTACGTCATGGAGAACGGCGTGGACTTCGCGCATTTCAAGTTCGTGCACAAGACACCCTTCGTCCCGGAATTCACCCGGCACGATTTCACCGGACCGGTCTCCTACGTCGACTTCACCATCGCCTTCGACGAGGGCGTGACCGAGGATCAGGTCAACAGCGGGGTCGAGTCGATCAACGCGGGGTTGGGCTGCTCGATCACCAAGAGCTGGGGCATGGTCGACAACCGCACCATGCCCGCCGTCACGCCGGTCGACGACCGGACCTGCGACGTCCGATTCACCGTCTGGATCGGGCGGAAACCCGGTGACGACAGCCCGGATATCACCCGGTACGGCAAGACGATGGCCGATTTCGTCATCGAACAGTTCGAGGCCGATATCGAAATCTGGTCACACCAGCGCTATTCCGACCCACCCGCACTGTCGCGCAAGGAATTCGAGGGGTTCACGGCGCTGCGGAAATGGGCCGAGCAGTTCTATCCCGAACCGATGACAGAAAGGCCCACGCGATGAGCGACTCCGAGAAAGTCCGGGTTTTCCAGGTAGCGACCGGCAACCTCGGCACCGAGATGATCGGCCGGATCCGCGATCACCCCGACCTCGAACTCGTCGGCCTGCACTGCTATTCACCGGACAAGATCGGCCGGGACGCAGGCGAGATCGTCGGCATCGACCCGGTCGGCGTGACTGCCACCGGCACGGTCGAGGAGATCCTCGCCGCACGTCCCGATGTCCTCACCTTCCACGGGGTGTTCCCCGACGAGGACCTGTACGAGAAGGTTCTCGAGGCCGGGATCAATGTGGTGACGACCGCCGACTGGATCACCGGCTTCCACCGCGACACCAACCATCCGCATCCGTCCGGCCGGAAGGTCAGCGAGATCATCCAGGCCGCCTGCGAGCGCGGTAATTCGACCTTCTACGGCACCGGAATGAACCCGGGCCTGGCCCAGATCCTCGGTATCGTGCACACCGCGGATGTCGCCGAGATCGAGAACATCACCGTCACCGAATCCGTCGATGTCTCCTGTCACCACTCCGTCGACACCTGGAAAGCCGTCGGCTACGGCCGCCCGGTCGACGACCCGACCATCCCGGACTCGCTGCACAAATACACCGCCGTCTTCGCCGATTCGGTCTACCTGATGGCCGATGCCTTCGACCTCGCACTCGACGAGGTGACGTTCAGCTACGAACTCGGCGCCTGCACCAAAGATGTCGATCTGGGCTGGTACTTCCTGCCCAAGGGCTCCCTGGGTGCGAACTACATCAAATACCAGGGCATGGTGGACGGGGTGGCGCGGGTGGAATCCCATCTCGAATGGCAGATGACACCGCATACCGACCCCGCGTGGAATATCAAGGGCTGCTACATCACCCAGGTCACCGGCGACCCCAGCATCTACAGCAAGCATATGATCTTCCCCCGCAAGGGTTTCGACCTGTCCAACCCGGAGAACTTCGCCTCCATCGGCATGACCGTCACCGGCCTGCCCGCCCTCAATTCGATCAGGTCCGTCGTCGCCGCCCGGCCCGGCATCATCACCAGCGCCGACCTGCCCCTGCGCAGCTTCGCCGGACGTTTCAAGCACTGAGGTGCCGCAGGTACGTAGGCAAGCACGTACCCGCTCCACGAGCCCGTCCGGATCCTGGACACCGACCCGCGGGGAGCCTCCGCGCCTCCCACTCTGCCGGGCGGTCTGCTCCTACGCTGGGGCGGTGCCCCCGAACGCCTCCGATGCCTCCGGTAGTTCACCCCGCGATGTGCCGGCGCCGACCGGTGTGGGCCGCACGGCCCTGATGGTCGCCGCCGCCCGCGCGGCCGAGAGCCGGCGCGACGATCGCCTGTTCACCGATCCGTACGCCGCCGATTTCGTCGCCGCGGGCGGCGTAGATTTCTTCACCGGCGACCCCGCCCCACCCGAGGGCGCGGCAGACCGGGCGTCGGGTTCGTTCGCCGACTACGCCCCGATCCGGACTCGCTTCTTCGACGACTATCTGCGCGCTACCGCCGGCACGATCCGGCAGGTGGTGATCGTCGCGGCCGGCTTGGACACTCGCGCCTTCCGGCTCGGCCTGGCCGCGGAGACGACGGTGTACGAACTCGACAGTGCCGAAGTGCTCACGTTCAAACAAGGCGTGCTGGACCGGCGCGGTGCGCAACCGACCGGTCGGCGAGTCCCGGTGCCGACCGACCTGCGCGGGCCGTGGGACGGCGCACTGGCCGAGGCCGGGTTCGATCCGGAGATTCCCGCGGCGTGGCTGATCGAGGGGCTGCTCCCCTATCTCGAACCGGAACAGAACGACCGGCTACTGACCGCCGTCACCGCCCAGTCCGCCGCCGGAAGCCGGCTGGCGATCGAATTCCTGCACGTGGACGCCGTAGCCCTGATGACCCAGGCACTCGCCGGCGCCGACGCCGGCGAAATGACGTCCTTGTGGACCCGCGGCGGTGTCGACGAGGACCCGGATTCGTGGCTGCGCCGGCACGGCTGGGACCCCGAGCCCTTCGACGTCTACGAACGCGCACGCAGCTACCACCGCGACCTGCCGCCGCTCGGCGACACCCCGGTGGACCGCTTTGCCGAGGCCGCACGCAACAGCCTGATCATCGCGCGGCGCAGCTGAGCCGGTGCCGAAACCGGATCGTGTCCGTCGTGGCCGGCGTGATTGTCGCGTCATGGTGCCGCAAGCACTACTGGGCCCGGCATCCGCACGGCCCCTCGCTGCTGACCCCCGTCTGCCTGGTCGTCACCGGCTATACCTATCTGCACCTCGATCGGCACGAACCGCTCGCAGAATGACTCGGCGCCGGCCGCCGGGCCTTCGAGCGGAGCAGGTCAGGCCGGGCCGTTCAGCTGTTCGAGGACGCGCTCGGCAATGTCGGCCAGCGCATCCACCTGATCGTCGGTGAGCACATCGAAGACCAGTGTGCGCACGGTTTCGACATGCCTGGGCGCCGCGCGTTCGATGGCCGCGCGTCCCTGTTCGGTGAGCACGACGAAGGCGCCGCGGGCATCGTCCGGACAGTCCTCGCGCAGCACCAGGCCACGCTTCTGCATCCGGCCGAGATGGTGCGAGAGCCGGCTCTTCTCCCATTGCACGGCCTGTCCCAGCTCACCGACGCGCATCCGCGGCTCCGGCCGGTCGGTGAGCTGGACCAGCACCTCGAAATCGGCCAGGGACAGTCCCGAGTCGTTCTGCAGCTGCCGATGCAGGCGGGCCTGCAGCTGGGCATGCATCGTCAGATATCCCCGCCAGGCGCGGTCCTCACGCTCGTCCAGCCATCGCGTCTCGGTCATAAGACCAGGTTATCGCATTAGTTGACACATCACCAACTAGGGCGCATCATCTATATGACACGTCAACTACTGCAGAACAGGGAGACACGAGATGACCACTGCGACCACCGTGAAAGAGCTGAGCGGAACCTACGCACTCGACCCGACACACACCCGGATCGGTTTCGTGACCAGGCACGCCATGGTGACCAAGGTGCGCGGCGCGTTCAACGAGTTCAGCGGTAGCGCCTACTTCGACGGCGAGAACCCGGCGAACTCCTCGGGCGAGGTCACGATCCAGGCCGCCAGCATCGACACCCGCAATGCCGATCGCGACCAGCATCTGCGCAGCCTCGACTTCCTCGGGCTGGACGAGTACCCCGAGATCACCTTCCGCTCGACGGCGATCACGCCGACCGGCCCGGACGCGTTCGACGTCACCGGCGACCTGACCATCAAAGGCATCACCCGATCGGTAACGGTTCCGTTCACCTTCGAAGGCCAGGCGAACGACCCGTTCGGCAATGTCCGGGTCGGGTTCGAAGGCTCGACCACGGTCAACCGCAAGGACTTCGGCATCACCTGGAACGCGGCACTGGAGACCGGCGGCGTGCTCGTCGGGGAAAAGGTCGTCCTGGAATTCGAGGTCTCCGCGATCAAGCAGGACTCCGAAACCCAGAACTGACCGCCGGAGACCTGGGCCCGGGGGCTCCGGCGGCGGCCTGCGCTATGTATCGGCCGTGGCCCGCACCCCGTCCTCGTGTGCCATCCAGTGCACGAAACGGTGCAGCGGATACATCGCGTCGTGCGGGTTGCCGATCGTGCTGGGGCCCGCATCGCCCAGCCGGACGATCCGCTGGACACCACCCGCGGCCATTCGGTCACGGTAGTCCGCCATGCGCTCGAACGGGTAGAAACCGACGGTCTGGGTTGCCACGTTGACGTGTTTCATCGCGTCGTCGAGCGAGTTCACCCGCACCACGTTGGCCGTCTTGTTGATCGGGTGGAAGTCCACGGGTTCGTCCGAGCGGATCACCAGCCCCTTACCGTCGGTCCTGCCCCAGACCCCGAATTCGTCGTCCAGCATGGTCAGCGTCTCGATCTGTTCGCGCAGGTCCATATCGAGCGGCCGGGTGTCGCCGGAGGCGGCCGCCTTCGCGGCGATGCGGGCGTGCAACCGCTCGCAGAAGCGGTCGGCGTCGCCGGCACTCGCCTCGACGAACAGGAAGCGACTGGCGACACAAGCCTCCTGATTCAGGATCATGACATCGGAGGCGGCCAGTTCAGCGGCCTCCTCCAGCGTCGCGCCGGACGCGAACGCCTCCCGGCCGACCATGGAGATCGATGTCTTGGGGTCGAAGGACACCAATTGGAGGCCGGGGCCCAGATATTTCACGACATTGTCGATCGCGTCGCCGCCACCCCAGGCGACGATCTTGTCGAAATACTGTGGCCGATAGAGCACCCGCTCCACCGCATCGTCGCCGCCGCGCCAGTAGACCGCGGACATGGACTGCACAATGGGATGATCCGGATCGATCTCGGCCATCGTCCGCAGCACGGCAACCGTGGTGAACGGGTCACTCGATGCCATCTTGAACAGGTTGACCGCCTTCACCAGCGCCCCCTGGGCGATGGATTTCACCGCCACCCCCGGGGAATTGCCGGGCAGCACATGGACCAGGCGCGGCGCGAACGCACGGATGAAACTCGTACGGCCGGTGAAGTCCTGTTTGGGCACCCATTCGTCCAGCGCCCGGGGGTCGGGGAAGTTCTGCTCGACCACGGTCTGCAGCAACCGCTTGTCCAGGTACATGGTGGCGCCGTGGACCTGTTGTTCCAACACCGCACGCGGAAGTACGTGGGTGAGGGCCATGCGGTCGATGCATTCGCGGACGAAGGGATTTCCCGGTTCGCGGATCCGCCGGCCGGTCTCCACCAGGAAATCGATGATCTCGGCGAGCGGAACATCGAGCAGTGGCGGCACTTCGCTCCGTGGATGCACCGCACGGTCCAGGTCGACGGCGGGCGTGGTGAACGCGATGCCGAGATCACGCGAGCGATGCGTCTCCGCGTGGCCTTCCACCAACTCGCCACGCAGGAAGAACGGGGCGGAGACAACGGGTTCGGTCACGGTCATGACAGACCTCGCACGTACGCGTCGACGGTGCCGGCGCAGCCGATCTTGTCGTCGCCCTTGATATCCGCATAGCGGGCGATGGTGTTGCGTATCGAGGGCCCCGCGCAGCCGCAGGCGCAGGGGTCGAAGTCCAGCGAGATCTTGTCGCCGGTGATGACGCCACCCCAGCGGCCGTCGAGGGACAGATCGAAGAACGCCGCGCGGCCTTCGATCTCGCCGGACTCGTGCGGCAGCAGTTGCTCGCCCGTCTCGTCGAGGATGAAGGGCACGATCCACGGCGGTACGTGATAGCGGTCGCCCGCGCGGCATTTCGGCATCCCCGAGTTGAGCTCCTGCATGGAGTAGTTCTGGAAGTCGCGGTTGTCCGGGATATTGAATGTATCGTGGACGAATTCCCGGTAGTCGGGCGGTAATTGCGCCCGTTTGAGACCCCCGCCGACGTAGATGCAGTTGTCGGGATGGAAGTCCTTCGCCGAGAACCCGCGTTCGCGAACAATCCGGGCGACCTGGTACAGGGTGTTCCACATCCCCGAGATCAACAGCTTGTCGGCGCGGTGCTCGATGAACTGCTCGGCGGCCAGGATCATCGCCTTGTCCAGGGCGTCCTGCCGCTCGGCCGACGTTCGCTCGAAATCGGCGAGCTCCTCGGGCCGCGCGGTGCCCTCGGCGATCTTCTTGCGCAGGACGACCATCTTCGTCAGCGACCCCACGGTGATCGGCGGAATCGGTAGCCGGAAATCCTCTTTCGCGGGATCACAGAATGCCTCCCTCTGGGCCTCGCCGATGATGAGATTCTTCGGCACCGCCGCGCTGGTCCCGATACCGAGCCTGCGCCGGTCCCGCGCCGGCGCGACCCCGGATCCCCAGGCGAACACATTGACCGTATCTATCCGCGACCAGTCCATATCCTTCTGCGAGGCCAGCAGCATCGCCGACTTGCCGGTGGTACCGCTGGAACAGGACACGTAGTGCCCCGCGGCCTGCAACCGCGCGATCCAGTCGTCGATATCGGTGATATCCGAGGTCTCGATCGGAGTGATCGGATACGGCGAGACGGTACCCAGCCAGGTGCCGAGCCGATCCCAGCGCTGCCGGGACAGGAAACTCTCGGGGTAGCTCTTGTAGGCCGTATGCGGGAACAGCAGCGGCACCATCTCCGCGCGATCGCGAATCTCGCTGATCCCGGCCTCGCGGGCTCGGTGCCCGAGCAGCTTGATCCGGTCCCGGCGCTCCTGGAACTGCTCGTTCAGCGCGGCGATCTGCGTCTCGCGCAGTTCGGCCGGGGAATGGCGGAAGCGATCCTCGGCGGCGACCAGCCGAGTCAGCTGCTCCGTAGGTGACTTCATCAGGCGTCCCTTCGGGTTGAGATTCCCAAAATAGCAACTCGTGCGTATCATTAATTGGGTATTCCAATACTGAACCCGGATCCCGGTGCCGGGCAAGAGGGAATTTCAGCGAGGCGACTTGACGGACAAAACTTCACCCACCCGCCGCGGGGCCGGCCGGCCCACCCGCGAGCAGGCCGAGGCCCGCCATCGCGAGCTGCTCGATACCGCTCTGAAGCTGTTCCTGGAGAACGGTTTCGAGATGACGACGATCGAGACGATCGCCACCGAGGTCGGGATGACCAAGCGCACGGTCTACGCGCGCTATCCCGACAAGGCCACGCTGTTCCTCGCCGCGGTCCAGCGCGCGATCGAACGGCAGATCGTGCCGCGTGAAGTCCTCGAGGAGTTGGACCGCGGCGATCTGGCCGACACCCTCGAGGCGATCGCCCGGATGCGCATCGGCCAGGTGATGACACCCGAGGGCCTGCGCCTGCAGCGCATCATCAACACCGAGGGATACCGCTTCCCCACCATCTTCACCGCACACCTCGCGCAGAGCGCCCGGCCGTTGATCGAGTTCGTCGCCGGGCTCCTCGACCGGAACGTCGCGTCCGGCGCCATCGCCCCCACCGATACCGTCCTCGCCGCCAATTCGTTCATGAGCATGGTCGTGGGCGGCTCGGTCCGCGCGATCGTCAACGGCAGAACGCCCACTCGAGAAGATATAGACCGGAAGGTGCACTTCACCGTTCACCTCCTGCTCAACGGCCTCCGGCCACGCTGAACAACAGGAGCGCAGCTGTGCGATTCGATACGAACAAACCCGTTGCGATCGTCACCGGAGCCAGTTCGGGCATCGGCCGGGCGACGGCCCGCGAACTCGTGGCACGCGATTGGCAGGTGATCGGCGTCGGCCGCGATCGGCAGCGCAGCGCCGACGCCACCGCGCAGATCGCCGAAACAGCCTGCACGACCGGCGATTTCGTCATGATGCGCGGTGACTTCACGCTGATGTCGGAAGTCGCGCGGATAGCGGACGAGATCGCGGCGCTCACTCCCCGACTCGACGTCCTCGTCAACAATGCGGGCGGTGTCCGCGACCGGCGCACGATCACCGCCGAGGGCACCGAGGCGACCTTCGCCGCGAATCACCTCGCGCCCTTCCTGCTGACCCGGAAACTCATGCCACTGCTCAGGGCGACCGCCGCGAGCGGACCGGACGGAATCATCGCCCAGGCCATGCATCCCGGCGTGGTCGCCAGCAATTTCGCTTCACACGGCCCCGGGGCACTACAGGCCCATATGGCCGCCGCCGACACCGTATCGCCGGACGAACCCGCCGAAACCCTTGTGTGGCTGGCCACCGGCTCCGAAGGCGGTCGCGCCGGCGGACGGTATTTCCACCGAATGGCCGAGGAAGAACCCGCCGCGGCCGCGCAGGACGACAACGTCGCCGCTGCCCTGTGGACCGAGTCCGAAAAGCTGCTGGCGGAACTCGGTTTCGGCATCAACCCGGCGAGCTGACGGCTCGAGCGTATATCGCGGGGCGGCAGGGTTGAATCGGCAGCCGGGTACCGCCGAGGAAAGAGCCGGGGGCGACACCCATCAATGAACGGAACTCCGCGGTCAAATGGGATTGGTCGTAATAGCCGACGCCGGCTGCCAGATGCGACCACGGTGATGTTCCGAGGCGGGTCAGCACTCGCCGGATCCGGTCTATCCGGGTGTAGTGCTTGGGAGATACGCCGATACCGGAACTGAAGAGATTACGGAGCTGGCGTTCGCTCACCGCCAGGGTGCCGGCCAGCGCCGGGACCGTGGCCGGGACGGCACGGCCCGAGACAGATTCGACGGCGGTACGGAGCAGTTCCCGATGCGATATCTGGGTCGGGCTCTCCCGGATCCGTTGCGGCAGCTTCTGTTCCAGGTAGGGAAGGAGCTCGTCGTGCCGCAATTCGACGAGTTCGCCGGCGAATTGCGCCGCCGGACCGGGCAGGTCGGCAAGGCGGACGATCCGGTCGGTCAGCTCATCGGCGCGCACCCCCAGCAGTGGTCCGACGGCGCCCGGAGCAAGCCGCAACCGGAGACAGCCCATGGGTTTGTCCGCTTCGGCATAGGACGCCCTCGTTCTCGGCCCGAGTACGAGGGCATCATGGGGGCCGTAGTCCTCGGTACGCAGGACGATCATGGTGGCAGCCTGGGGGATATGGGCGAACGGGACAGATGTATCGCGCACCGTGGGTATGTGCCCGAGCTCGGTGAACCAGGGGCGCAGGGATGCCGGTGCGGGCGTCGCGCTCTCGGTGAGGTCGGTTGTCACGGGCGCCTGGCCCTGCGCAATGGTCACCCTTGGACTGTATGCAGATCAGGACGATTTCGCCGTGCCGAAATTTCCTATCGGGCCGGTCCGCGGAACGGCATGGTTGTGCCCATGATCATCATCACCGGTGCCACGGGCACCATCGGCGGCGAGATCGTCCGCCTCCTGTCGGCGCGTGGCGAGCGCGTTCGCGCAATAACCCGGAGACCGGACGCGGCCCGGTTCCCCGCCGGGGTGGAAGTCGTATACGGGGACTACGCTGATCTCCCCGGAATGCAACGCGCGCTGACCGGTGCGGTGGCGGTATTCATCGTCGGCGTCCTCGGCCCGGAGTACGCCGAAGCCGACCGCGCACTCGTCCGGGCCGCGCGCGACGCCGGCGCCCGCCGGATCGTGAAACTATCGGCGATCGGCACCGGGGATCCGGTCCTCGGCCAGGTCGGTACCTGGCATCTGCCCGGCGAGGAGGCAGTTCGTGCCGCCGGCGTCGACTGGACGATACTGCGTCCCAGCTCCTTCGCGTCGAACACGCTCAGCTGGGCACCGGCCCTCCACAGCGGTCTACCCGTCTCCAACCTGACCGGCTCGGGTGCGCAGGGTGTGGTCGACCCGCGTGATGTCTCCGCGGTCGCGGCGGAGGCATTGTCGTCTTCCGCGCATTCCGGGCGCGTCTATACGCTCACCGGCCCCGAACTGCTGACCACTCACGACCAGGCCGCCGCCTTGGCGGCCGCGCTCGGGCGGGCCGTCGAAGTGGTCGATATCGCCGAGGCCGCCGCCCGCGACCATATGCTCGCCGCGGGAGCCACACCGGAATTCGTGGAGGGTGCGCTTGCGGGTCAGGCCTTCGCGCGCGCGGGCGGCAATGCCGTGCTGACCGACGATATCGCGGCAGCTCTCGGGCGTGGCCCGCGTTCCTATGCGGACTGGGTCGGCGATCATGTTTCGGCGTTCGACCGGCCCCCGCTGTCGAGCGACTGGCGGTCGTACTGAGCCTCGCCCACGTGGCCGCGAGCGGGAACTTCGCGCGGGCGTGCGGCACACCGTGAAGGCACGGCTGTATCACATGTGGAATGCGCCGCTGAAGTCCAAAGGATCCGCCTGCAGATGCCGGCCGCGAGGCGTCGCGTCGACAAGTATTCCGTCCTCGACGACAACGAAACCGCCGACCAGCACAGTGACCGGTTTGCCCCGGAGACGCCGGCCCTCGTACGGGGTGTAGTCGGTGGCCATATGCAGGTCGCCGGTGGTGACCGTCCACTCGAGTTCGGGATCCCAGATCGCGATATCGGCGTCGGATCCCGGCATCAGCGAGCCCTTGCGGGGGTAGAGGCCGTTGGTCCGCGCGGGATTCGCCGCCGTGAGCTCGACAAACCTGCTCGGCGACAATCCCAGACCGTCGACATAGTGGGAGAAGATGACCGGAAGCCGCGTTTCGACGCCCGGCAGCCCATTGGGCATATGCCGGACGTCGTGCCGGTGCGATTGCTTCTGCGCCGTGTCGTAGCAGCAGTGATCGGATCCGATGGTGGTGATGTTGCCGGTGAACAACTGCCGGCCGAGGCCCTCGACGATCTCGGCGGAGCGCAGCGGCGGACAGCAGACGAAACGTTCCGGTTCGGCACCGGTGTATTCGGTGTCGTCGAGCGTGAGATGGTGTGCGACCGTCTCGGTGAAGGCGACCAGTCCCCGTTTCCGCGCGTCGACCACCAGTTCGACCGCCGCGGAACTCGATTGATGCACGAAATAGACCGGCGCACCCTGCGATTCCGCGATCGCGAGTATCGCGGCGACCGCCGCCGTCTCGGCGAGTTCCGGTCGCGTCCGCGACATATGGGAGGCGTCGATACCCTCGGTGGCGGCCGCGAGGTTCTGCGCGTCGGTGACGATGGCATCCGATTCGCAGTGGATGACGACCATCCCGCCGAGATCGCGGGTGGCCTGCATGGTGTTCAGGATCGTGTGTTCGTTCGCCATGGTTTCACCGGCGTACGTGGTGAACATCTTCACGGTACGAATACCGGCGTCGGCCATGGTCGCCAGTTGGGCGGCCGTGGACTCGTCCCATTCGACGACACAGGCGTGCAGCGCCGAATCACACAGTCCCTGTGTCGCTTTGGCGCGTTGCTTCTCGGCGGCGTCGAGCGGCCGCTGGCCCGGACGTGGAATGGCGAAGTCGACGATCGTGGTGGTTCCACCGAAGACTGCCGCGGTGGTGCATTCGAGGTAGGAGTCCAGCGAGGTGAATTCACCGGAGGTGAAGCCGACGTGGCAGTGGGGGTCCACTCCCCCGGGCATGACGAGTTTGCCGGTGGCATCGATGATCTCGGCGGATTCATCGACCGGGGTACCGGGTGCGACCACGGCCACGATCGTGCCGTCCTCGATCACCACGTCGGCCGGGGCGGACCAGCTCGATTCCACCACCGTCCCGCCGCGCACGACTGTCCTCATTTGCCCTCCAGGTAGGCCAGCCATCCGCCCCGGTCACTGATATCGGTGACGCCGGGTGCGCCGAGCGCGCTCTCCCGCATGCGCATGGACAACGACCCGCTGCCGTCCGCCAGTTCGATCACGCCGAGTTCGAGTTCGGCCGGTTCGCGGGGCAGGAGCTTCTCCCGCAGGACGTCGTAATCGACCTCGTACAGTTCCCCCGGCACCGTGGCGCCGCCTTCGGTAACCGGGTGCAGGCCGGGGAATTCGTCCCGGACAGAGTAGAACCGGTACTTCGGTGCCGTCTCGACCTTGCCGAGAAATCGTGCGTCGTGCAACGCGTCGTTGAGGGTGCCGCCGGACATCGCCTGCCCGTTGACGAACATTGTGACCCGATCCATGAGAAAAGTCCTTTACTGCGCCGGAAGTCGAACGAGGCGGGAGGGAGCATAGGCCGAGATGTCGAGCCCGGTCTCCTTCCCGAGCACCAGTGCCGTGAGCAGTTCTGCCCACAGGGGTGCGAAGGTGAACGAATAGGTACCACCGGCGACGAAAAGCCCGGGTGCGCCGTCGAGTTCACCGATGACGGGCATTTCGTCGGGGGTGGTGACGACGGGCCCGGTCCATGTCTCGAGGAGCTGCGCATCGGACAGGTCCGGCAGGAGCCGGGCCACTTGGGCCAGGTTGCCGGTGGTGCTGCTCTCCAGGATCGGAGCCGGGCCGGTGGGGTGGAACGGTCCCGCGGGCCATCCACCGCCGAGGACGAGCCGGTTACGGCGGTCCTGTTTGATCGACATCCCCTCACCGACGTGCTGGACCAGCACCTCGAGCGACTTCGGGGCGGCGGCCAGGGAATGCATCTGCAGTGACATGGGGGTCAGGTCGAGTCGCACCCCGGCCAGTACGGCGATATCGGCCATCCACGGGCCGGCGGCGTCGATCACCGCAGGCGCATGCCAGGTCCCGGCAGGTGTGCCGACCTCCCACGTCTCGTTCACCCGGTGCAGCGCCGTCACGGGCGTATCCGCATGCACGGCCGCGCCTTCGGCGACCGACTGGCGTAACAAGGCCGGGCCTGCCATATCGGGTTCGGCGAAACCGTCCCACCCGCACCAGGTGGCGCCCTCGATCTCCGGGCCGAGGAGCGGGAGCGCGCGGCGGGCTTCGTCGCCGGTCAGCACCTCCGTCGGTATCCCGGCGGCGCGTTCCCACTCGTGCTTGGTGCGCAATCGGCGCACCTGGTCCTCGGTCTCGGCGACCATGAATCCGCCGCAGCGGACGAGACCGAGATCGGGGACGGATCCGGCGAGCTCGTCCCACAGTCCGCTGGTCGCCTTCTGCAGCGGAAGCAGGCGTTCGACATCGACGGCGACGCCTTGGCCGGGCCGGCGAGCGTGGATGGTCTGGATGTGCAGGTTTCCCGCGGTGGTGCCCGAGCCTGCCGTGTTCGGTGTCGTCCGGTCCAGGACGGCCACCCGGCACCCCGCCCGGGTGAGCGCCAATGCGGTAGTGGCGCCGACTATTCCGGCACCGATGACAACAGCGTCGACCTCAGTGTGCACTGCCGGCTCCCAGCGTGTGCGCCGACGCTTCGGCGATACCGGATTCGTCGATGACGTTCTGCAGGGCCGCGAGGGTCGTCGCATCCGTGACCGGGAGCAGTGGTTCGCGCACCGCACCGCCCGGCTGGCCCAGCAGGTTCATGACAGCTTTCAGCTGCGGAATGGGTGAGGCGAACACACCGCTGTAGTCGCCATTGATCAGCCGCCCGGAGAACGCGCGATACCTGTCGGCCCAGACGCGAGCGGTTTCGGCATCGCCGGCCGCCACCGCGCGGTAGAACGGCACGGCGAACGGTGCGCCGACGCCGCCGCCGTCGATATTGCCGTCGCCACCCAGTTCGAGCAGCGCCGCGAGACCGCGGCGGTGCAGGAAGCTGCCGAAGACCCGGACCTTGCCGGCCACCGCTTCGACGGTGTCCAGCATCGACAGCCAGTCCCCCGTGCTGTCCTTGATCGCCACGACGTTGTCGAGGTCGGCCAGCCGGGAGAACAGCCCCGGGCTGGTGCCCATATCGACGGAGACACCGCGCGGCCAGTTGTAGACCATGAACGGCAACGAGGTCGCCGCGGAAACCGTGGCGTAGAACTGCAGCGTCTCGTCGGGCGAGGTGTGGACGTAGGGCGGAGGTGTGGCGAGCACACCGTCGGCGCCGGCCGCGGCGGCGTGTACCGCCAGCGCCGAGGATTGCTGTGCGGTGTACGCGCTGACACCGACGACGACGGGGAATCGGCCGGCGACGGCTTCGACCGCCACCTCGGTCACGGTCCGGCGCTCGTCGTCGGTCTGGCTGAACCATTCACCGGTGCTGCCGTTGACGAGCACCCCGTTCACGCCCATACCGGCGTACAGGTTCATCAGCGACCCGAGCGCCTCCGTGTCGAGGGCACCCGACGGGGTGAACGGTGTGGGGGCCGCGGGCCAGTATCCGGACCACGAGACGTCATCGCGATTCATGTGCTGATGCCTTTCGAGGGAAATCCACCGGAGATGGTCATTTTGCCGACCATGATGGGATCGATTGCATACACTGCCGTCACAGGACACCCGCCGTCAAGCCGGAAACGTGGTTGTAACGCCGGCGGTGTCGAATACCGGAAGCCGGGAAACGGAATGGAGACAAGAGGAGTCGATGGCGGTCACTTTGATTGATGTGGCGGTCGCCGCGGGCGTATCGCGCAGTACCGCATCACGCGCACTGAGCGGATCCAGGCTGATCTCGGCCGAGACCCGGGCGGCGGTGGAGAACGCCGCCCGCACGCTCGGATACCGGCCCAACCGGGCCGCGAGCGCACTCCGGTCGAACAGATCGCATCTGATCGGCCTGGTGATGAACAACCTGCTGAACGCGACCTTCCACACGGTCGCGGAAGTGGTGCAGAAAAGAGCGTCGGCGAGCGGGTTCCAGGTGATCCTGTGCATCACCGACGCGGATCCCGGCCGGGAGAACGATGTCCTCGCGATGCTCGACGAGCACGGGGTGGACGGCACGATCGTCATCGGCAGCGGCCGCAGCGCGACCGCCTCCAACACGTTGTTGTCGCAGGGTCGCGCGGTGGTCAACCTCATCAGGTCGGTGCCGGGCAGCAAGGCCTCCACCGTGCTCGCCGACGACCTCGACGGCGCCCGGGACGCCACCGCGCATCTGCTGACGCTGGGACACCGGCGCATCGGCTACATCGGCGGCACCGCCGACGCGACCTCCGGCCGGGAGCGGTTCGAGGGGTATCGCCTGGCGCTGGCCGACGCCGGAATCGAGGTCGACGACGACCTCGTCCGCAAAGGCCCGTTCACCACCGAATTCGGCGCCGAGGCGGTGAACTCCCTGCTCGACGGGCCCGCGCCGATCACCGCGCTGTACGCGGCCAACCACGAGGCGGTATTCGGCATCCTGCCCACGCTGTCGGGACGCGGCATATCCCTCCCGAGCGAATTGTCCCTGGTCTGCCACGAGGACATGCCGTGGCTGGCGATGTGGAAACCGGCGATCACCGTGGTGGACAACGGTGCCGCGCAACTGGCGAACGTCGCGATGGATCTGCTCTTCCAGCAGATCAACGACGCGGCCGAACCGGACGGCCGGACGTATCGGATCGGTGCGCGCCTGATCGAACGTGAATCATGCCGTTCGCGGGATGGCGCCCACCCGAATTCGTCGCCCGATCCGCCGTCTCGTTAACAGTTGATTACTTCGGTGCCGGACGCGTTAACCGTATTGACGGTCACCCCAAGTTTTGCCACTCTCTATGCAATCGATCCCATAACTACAGGCGAATCGGTTTCGACTTTTTCTCGACCTCGGCTGCGGTGCAGTTCATCTCGAAAGGCTCGTCAATGCACAAGATCATCGGATTCGCGGTAGCGGTCGTCACTGCCGCCGCCGTCACCGGATGCAGCTCGGCCGAGGAGGTCGCCGCCCCGGCGGATTGCTCACCGACGCTGGGCGCCGCCGACCTCGCGGAAGCGGGCGCGCTGACCATGGCGACCAACGCCACCCTCCCGCCCATGCAGTACGTGGACGCCGACGGTGAAGTCACCGGCATGCGGGTCGACCTCGGCAAAGAGCTCGCGAAGCGCCTCTGCCTCGTGCCGAAGTTCGTCAATATCGAGTTCGACGCGCAGATTCCCGGGGTACAGAGCGGCCGCTGGGACATGATCGATACCGGGATGTTCTACACACCGGAACGGGCGGAGACCATCGACCTCGTGCCCTACGAGGTACAAGCGGTCTCCATCTCGGTTCCGGCCGGCAACCCGGAGTCGATCTCCCGTATCGACGACCTGGCCGGCAAGACCATCGGAGTCGAGGCGCCCGGGTACGAGTTCGACACCCTGACCGAACTCGCCGCGCAGTTCGCCGTCGACGGCAAGCCCCCGCTGAACGTCCAGACGTTCAAGACGAACGCCGACGCCTACCAGGCACTGTCCGCCGGGCAGATCGACGGCGCGTCGATCGTGGAGTCGGTCACGTCCTTCTACCAGAAGGACGGACGGTTCGAGACGGCCGTCGGCGGAATCAACGAGGCCCCCTTGGCCATGGGCTTCGCCAAGGGCAGCAAGGCGGCGACCGAGGTGGCGCGGGTGCTCACCGAGATGCGCGCGGACGGTTACCTCCCGGATCTGTTCGGTCAGTACGGCGTCCACGGGTACGAGGGCGATATCGCCGTGAGTACAGGTCCGCTGGACAGCTGATCCACCGCACTATCCGAAAGGCATCCCCATGTGGTCCTGGGACGCATTCTTTTCCATCCTGACCAGCGAGCAATTACTCGAAGGCGCGTGGGTCACGATCTGGCTCACGGTCGTGAGCATGATTCTCGGCCTGGTTCTCGCGGTGGTGGTGGCCGCGGCACGGTCGTCGCGGTTCCTGCCGCTGCGCGCGGTCTCCGGCTTCTATGTCTGGTTGATGCGCGGTACTCCCCTCCTGGTTCAGCTCGTCATCATCTACACCGGGTTGCCGCAGGTCGGGATCAAGCTCGGAGTGATTCAGGCCGCACTGCTCGGATTGGTGCTCAACGAAGCGGCCTACCTCTCCGAGATCGTGCGGTCGGGTCTCATGTCCGTGCCCGCCGGTCAGACCGAAGCCGCCCGGGCGCTCGGAATGTCGCCGGCGAAGGTGTTCCGGGTGGTCGTGCTCCCCCAGGCGCTGCGCGTGATGATTCCACCGCTCGGAAACAGCTTCAACGGGCTCCTGAAAACCACGACCCTGGTGTCGGTGATCTCTGTTCAGGAACTCCTCCGGCGAACCCAGTTCCTGGTACAGGTCAATTTCCGGGTACTGGAAGGACTGTGTGCGGCCGCGTTGTACTTCCTGGTCCTGACCACTCTGTGGGGCTTGATCCAGCGGATGCTCGAAACCCGCGCCGGGCGGGGCTACGACCGCAACTACAAACGTAAGGGCACCCGGGATTCGAAAGTCCTGGACGACAGTGCACTGGAGGCAGAGGCGGTGAATCGATGACCGAGGTCCTGGAGAAAACCCCGATGATGGTCGAAGTCCGGAACATGACAAAGGCCTACAACGATCTGGTTGTGCTCGACGGAATCGACTTCACCGTGAGCAAAGGAGAAGTGGTCCTGCTACTGGGCCCCTCGGGGAGCGGGAAAAGCACCCTGCTCCGGACGTTGAACTGCCTCGAAACCATCGAATCGGGCACGATTCGTGTCTGCGGCGAAATGATCGGATTCACCGACGACGACCGGCGACGCCCGCTCCCGGAAGCCCAGCTCGCGAAACAACGCCATCACACCGGCATGGTGTTCCAGAGCTTCAATCTCTTCCCCATGATGACAGCGCTGGACAATGTCGCGTCGGGTCCGCGGCATGTCTTGGGCACCCCGAAGGACGTCGCGCGCCGGCAGGCCCGGGAGCTGCTCGAACTGGTCGGATTGGGAGACAAGGGCGACAACTATCCTTCGCAGCTGTCCGGCGGGCAACAGCAACGAGTAGCAATCGCCCGGGCTCTCGCCATGAAACCGAAAGTCATGCTGTTCGACGAACCCACCTCCGCACTCGACCCCGAGATGGTCAAAGAAGTACTCGACGTGATGATCCGCTTGCGGGACGAGGGGATGACCATGGTCGTCGTCAGCCACGAAATGGGCTTCGCCAAAGCGGCCGCCGATCGCATCGTTTTCATGTGCGACGGAAGAATCGTCGAAGACGCGAGCCCGGATCAATTCTTCGACAATCCGCAGAATCCAAGAACCCAGCAGTTCCTTCGCCAGATTCTCTGATTCGTGACCGGACCCCGCACCCTCGGGCACTGTCGCTCAATTGGTCGATGGGTGTGGTGGAACGCGCGCTGGTTTACGCTCTGATGAAGGCTGGTCCTCGCTCTGCACCTGGCTCCGCCGCCGGATGCTGCGGCGGCCGGTCTCATCGAATCCTTAAGAGTAGATAGCTGAATTTTTACTTTCACTAATTACCTTGCGTGGTCGTGCGTCCCCGTCTGATAATCCTGTGCATCGCCGTGTCCGGCCTGATTCTTGTCGGGGTCGGTGCCACGTTCGCCTACCTCGAGACTCCCGAAACGTCCGTCTCGGTCCAGCAGGCGTCCGAGCCCGTGGGTATCGATTCCACCCGAAGCAGCTTGCAACAGGTGAGCCTGCCACTGGCGATGCTCGGCGGTGGTGTCGGGCAGCTCACCGATGGCAGCCATCAGCTCGACGACGGCGCTCATCAGCTCTCCGACGGGCTGCGCCAGGCGCGGGACGGTGGTCAGCAACTCGCGGACGGGCTCGGACAGCTGCACGGTGGCGTCGGGTTGCTCGGCGACGGCGCCACCCAGATCAGTGGCGGCGTTACCGAGGTTGTCGACCGGCTGACCGGGTTCGGGGCGATGCAGGGCGATGTGGTCACGCAGCTGACATCTGTCGCCGACGTACTGGGTGCGTCACCGGACCCGGTCTCGCGGAATGCGGCCGGGCAATTACGTTCGTTGATCGAGGTATTGAATACCCAGGGTCTGGGACCGGACACCCTCGACCAGCTGAGTCAGCTGCGTGCCGGTGCGCAGCAACTCGCCTTCGAACTCACCGACCCCGCTGCTCAGTTCACCGCGGGTATGGCCCTGGCGGCGGACGGTTCCCGTCAGCTCCGCGACGGTCTCGTGCTTCTCGACGACGGTGGCCGCGCGTTGACCGACGGCACGGGCATGCTCGTCGACGGTGTCGGCCCGGTGGCCGGTGTCGTGGACGGGATCGCAGAGAACGTGCGATCGGCGACCGACGCACTGCCGACCACGACTGTCGCGGCGGGACACCCGGTTGTTGTGACCGCTCCTCGCCAGTGGTGGCCGTATGCGGTGATCGCGCTCGGCGCGGTCCTCCTTATCGCGGCTGTGGCAGTTCCCCGCCCTGGACCGGGCCGGCCGACCGGACACCGCACCCGGCGACCGGAACACCCCCACGACGTGCACATCCAGACCCCCGCCAACGGGTAACGTTCCGAGTCTCACGGGCTGCGTTCTGGCTGAACTTCGCATGGCTGCCGCCACGACCGTCGACGCGGCGGGGCTGACACCGGGGATCGCGTCACGACTTTTCGAGTTAGATCTTTTCGATGACACCCTGCAGGGGGGTGGGGTTCTTGACGTTGTCGAACATCGGCGAGGTCGCTTCCGCGGCCGCCCGGATCTCTTCCAGGACCTCGGCGGGGGCGTCGGTGTCGACGTGCACCACATAGTTCACGCCGCTGAACCCCGGCCGGACCTGTTGATCCAGCGCGAGGTAGCCGCGCAGATCGTAGTCACCGGTGACCTCGATCCGCAGATTCCGGTACTCCACACCACGTTGGACAGCTTGGGTCACCCAGCCGATTGTCAGACAGGTACCGACTGCGGCCAGCACCAACTCCATCGGATCGATGGCCTTGTCGGTGCCACCCAACGGTGCGGGCTCGTCGGTCTCCAGAGTGAACGACCGAGCAGTGGTGCGCGCTTGGGCGCCCTCGGTCCAGGTCGTCACCGTACGGAACGCTCCGGCGCCGGTGGTCGCGTCGCCGGCCACTGCGGCCTTGGTGGCCTCGTAGGCCGAGATGTCGAGCGTATGAGCCTTCGTCATCGTTACCCCTGTGTCTCGTCGAGAAGTATGAATTGTCCGGACTATTGCCGTATCGTACGGACTATTGGCCTCACCAAGTATGGCTGATCGGGGCTTGTACCGCTGCCTGTTACCGGCAGACGGGCAAGTGAGAGGAGTTGCGGTGCCGAAAGATTCGAGACCAGGGCCGAGCTTGTGGGCCACGGTGCTGGCCGACCTGCGCGCACGGCTGGCCGCCGGAGAGTTCACGGACCGCTTTCCCGGCGATCGGGAACTCATGGAGCACTATGGGGTGAGCAGACACACTGTCCGAGAAGCGGTCCGGCATCTGGAGGGCATCGAGCGCCGCCCCCGCGTGGGTGGACGGGTAACCGCCCCACCCACCGTGCTGCGTCGGCTGCTCGACACCCTCGCCGCGCTCGGTGTCCGCACCGCCGTCGACACACCCACGACGAGTGAGCACCATTCGCCGGAGATCGCCGGGCGGCTGGACCACGACCCGCACACCCTGCTCACGGTCCACACCGGGGTGTTGCGCGCCGACGGGGCGCCGCTGATCTGTCTGCAAATCTTCTCCGACGTAACGGATTCGGTACCGGCCGAGTTCGCGGGCCTTCTGCTCGATACCTCCGCCCGGCAATCCGGTCAGCTCACTGTTGCCGGTCAGACCACCGTGCCCACGGCTCCGGAACCCACAGTGTGCGAAGTCCTCGGGATTCCCGCCGGCAGCGCCACTTTCTGTATCGAGGCCCGGCTCGAGACCGGCGACGGGGCAGCGATGTGGCAGCGCGCGTTCATCCGTCCCGACCGTTACCCCTGCATCCTGCAGTTCACACCAACGTGAGCGAGCCCATGACCATTCCCGCCCTGTCCTCGCAGCCGCCGATCTATGCTCGCGGCCCGGTCGGTGTGGATACCACCCGCCCGAGTATCGCCCGTGTCTACGACTACAGCCTCGGCGGAAAAGACAATTACGACGTCGACCGTGCCGCCTACATGCATATCGAACACGTCGCACCCCGCTACGACGCGGTAGCCCGAGCGAACCGCCGTTGGCTGCACCGGGTGATCCGCCACCTCGCCGGTACGGCCGGAATCGATCAGTTCCTCGACATCGGCGCCGGGATGCCGACAACGCTCAACACCCACCAGGTCGCGCAATACGAAAACCGCCACGCCCGAGTCGTGTATGTCGACAACGACCCCCTCTGCGCCGTCCACGGCAGCGCACTACTGGTCCAGAACGAGAACACCCGCTACATTCGCGGCGACCTTCTCGAACCCGGCACCCTGCTCGAAAACCAGGAAGTGACCAGTCATCTCGACACCAACCGGCCGATCGGCCTGCTCGTCTGCGGGCTCCTGCACCACCTCGACGACGGCCTCGACCCCGCCGCCGTCGTGCGCGACTACACCACACGCCTCCCCGCCGGCTCCTACCTGGCCACCACCAACTTCTGGGACCCCGCCGACGAATACCCCGAACTGCACACCCTCGCCACGAAACTCGAACGGGCCTTCACCACCAGCGGTCTGGGCCCGGCCCGGTTCCGCACCCGCGCACAGCAACTCGAATACTTCGACGGACTACACCTCATCGAACCCGGATTGACCCAACTCGACGACTGGTGGCCTCCGGGCCCACCGACCCGACCACGACGGCCCGCACAACGACTGATACTGGGCGGCGTCGGCTACAAACAACCACCCCCACCGCCCCAGATCCACGCCCACTGAAAACAGTGCACCGAATCGGGACGGAGACCGGCCGGCCCAACCGGTGTACAGATCGGCCGCCGCGCTCGCCGAGGTCGAGGCACTCATCACGGACGGCTCAGCTCACGTCGATCGCCGACCGCGCCGGTCCGCGATCGAGGGCGAACGGTGGGGCCCGATCGGTGAGGTGGAGTCAGGGAACGAGCACGACAGTCTTGCCGGGCAGCCGCCCCGCGCCGGCGTCCGCATGCACAGCCGCCAACTCGGAGAACGTGCGACGGGCGGCGACGTGGAGCTGGAGTGTGCCGGCATCCACTTGGGCAACCAGATCGGCCAGCTGGGTGCCGTCGCTGCGCACCCACAGATTCGCGCTGCGCACCCCGCGGGACGGGTCCTCGGGGATCGGACCCGCGGAGCTGGCCGCCGCCCCACCATCGGCGACGTAGGACGTCAGCCGGGAGAGCTCCTGCGGAGAGACGCGCACATGGTTCACCACCACCTGGAACGGGCCACCGATATCGGCGGGGCCCGCGGCGAGGTCGAGCGGACCTGCGGTCCGGTGCGCGCCGTAGCCGCGAAGGCGGCCGGCGTTCTGCGGCGCATCCACCGCGGTCACCTGCGCTCCCGCCGCGACGGCGAGCTGCACCACGAGGCTGCCGACCGCGCCTCCCGCGCCATTGACCAGGACATTCTGCCCGGGCTTCAGTTCGGCGAGCTCGAACAGCAGCTGCCAGGCTGCCAGGCCCGTGAGTGGTAGCGCGGCGGCGTCGACCAGATCGGCGGTCCGGGGCGCGGGTGCCAGGGACGCGGCCGGGGCGAGCACGTACTCGGCGGCGGCGCCGCCACCGTCCGCCGCGAACTCGAGGGCAAATGAGGACCTGCCTATCTGCGGGTCCGGCTCGAACGCCTTCCGAGCGACGGGACCCGGATAGCAAGCGGCATGACCCGCACCGCTGCCTCGACGACTTCCAGGTCAGGACTTAGGCGCTGTCGTAGTGCATGGTGAACCGGATCCGGTCGCCGCGGAGCCGGCGGCGCAGGTACATGGTGGGGCGGCGATCGGTGTCGACATTGACCCCGTCCCGGAGCATCACCGGGCTTCCCGGTGGCACCTCGAGCAGGCCGGCGTCCGCCGTGCTCGCGACCGTTGCGGTGAGACCGCGCCAGGAGTGGCGGAGCCGGAGGTCGTAGCGTTCGTGCAGGATCTGGAACAGCGCGACCCGTTCGGTAACCAGCCCGGTGAAGCCGGCGAACCGGCGTGCCTCGAGCCAGTAGCTGCACACCATGAACGGCTGCTCGCCCGTTCGGACCAGGGTGTCGACGCGGATGAAGGGCGCTGCGGTTTCCAGCGCTTCGGCGGCGTCGCGGGCGGTATCCCGGTCGGTGATGTCGACCAGGGTCTCGGTCTGGTCCTGCTGAACGTAGTCGGCGACCGAGGCGGTACTGCCCGCGTCGGCGTCCGTGGACGGCATCGCCGGCAGACCGAGATCGATGACCAGTGGCGGCTCGGCCACGTAGGTCCCCGATCCCTGCCGGACGACGACATGACCCGCGCGGGCGAGTTCGCCGACGGCCTGCCTGATGGTGAGGCGGTTGACCCCCCATTCCGCGGCGAGCTCGGGTTCGGTCGGGAGCCGCTGGCCGGGGGTGAGTTCGCGGTCCCGGATCCGGCGCAGCAGTTCGGTTTCCACTTGGCGGTAGAGCGGGACACGGCCCTGTCTGCTGTTGCGGGTAGCGGTCATTTCAGCCCGGAGCGCACGAACGCGTTGACGACCTGGCGTTGCAGCAGGATGTAGACGGCGAGGATGGGCAGGCACAGGGCCCCGGCGGCGGCCATCATTGCACCATAGTCGGTTCCGGCTTCGGTGATCAGACTGCGCAAACCGATCTGGACCACCGAGGACGGGTCGGACAGCACGAGCAACGGCCAGAAGTATTCGTTCCACGCGGTGACGAACAGCAGGATGGCCAGTGCGGCGAGCGGTCCGCGCAGTGAGGGCACGACGACGGTCCACAGGGTGTTCCAGTGCGAGCGGCCGTCCATGCGGGCGGCGTCGAGCAGTTCACGCGGGAACGAGCGCATGTGCTGGCGCAGCAGCAGCACCGCGAACGGCGCGGTGATCTGCGGGACGATCACGCCGGTGAGGGTGTTGAGCCAGCCCAGGTCCGACAGCAGGACGTAGTTGGGCAGCATCGTGACCTGGAACGGGACCAGCCAGGTCGCCACGAAGATCAGGAACAGCAGCCGTTCGCCGCGAAACTGCCAGCGCCCGAAAGCATACGAGGCGAGAAGCGCGGTGAACAGCTGGCAGGCCGCGACCCCGACGGCCATGAGCGCGGTGTTGCCGATGAGGCCGCCGAGCGGCAGCAGGTCGGCGGCGGCCCGCAGGTTGTCCAGGCTGACCCCGCTGGGCAGCACGGACTGACCCAGCACATCGTCGCGGGGGCGCAGCGCGGTGACATACATCCAGATGATCGGCACCAGGCTGAACACCGCGATCGCGGCCAGGACCAGATGGCCGCCGAAGATATCGAATCGGCGGGTGCGGGCGACAGTTTCGGGCGTGGTCAGGTCAGTCGTCATGGAAGCTCCAGCGGTCCATCAGCCACACCGCACCCCAGGCGATGAGCCCGAAGCCGAGGAAGAACAGCACGCTGGCGGCGGAGGCTAGGCCGACGTCGAACGAGCCGAATGCGGTGTCGTAGAGGAGGTAGTAGAGGTTGGTGGTGGAATCGCCGGGACCACCCTGGGTGAGGGTTTGGATCATCGGGAACATCAACTGGGCGGCGGACAGGATGGTCAGCGTCGCCATGAACAACAGTGTCGGCGACAGCAGCGGCAGCGTGATGCGCCGGGTGATCTGACGTTCGGTGGCGCCGTCGGTGCGAGCGGCGGCGGCGTAGTCGTCGGAAATGCCGGACATGCCCGCGGAGACGACGAGGACGGCGAAGCCGAGCAGCTGCCAGCCGACGATCACCACAATCGACCACATCGCCCATTTCGGGTCGCGCAGAAAGGAAATCGGTGCGGCACCGAACAGCCCGAGTACCTGGTTGACCAGCCCGCCGTTGGGATCGAGCAGCCAGCGCCACACGATGGCGGTGACGATCGGGGCGATGAGATACGGCGCGAAGATCGCGGTCCGGTAGAAGGCGCGGGCCCGGCCGTGCACCCGTTGCGACAGGAGCACGACCACCACCGGGATGACGATGGTGAAGGGCAGTAGCGCGAGGAGGTAGAGCAGGGTGTTCAGGGTTGCCCGGCCGAGCTGCGGGAGGTCGAATGCCTCGGCGTAGTTCGACCAGCCCGCCGGGCGGGCGGGTGAGGTGGGCACCAGATTCCAGTCGTAGAACGATAATTGGATGGTCTGGACGAGCGGCGAGTACACCCACACCACCAGCCCGGCCAAAGCCGGCACCAGATAGAGGTAGGGCGTCACACCACCGGCGAGCCGCCGCAGCAGCGGGCGGCGGGCCACCGGACGCGGTTCGCTCCGCTTCGGCGGCGGGGCCGTTTCCACGAAGCGTCCGGGAGCCGGCCGGTCGAGGACGGCGGTCATTTCGGCATGAGGGCTTGGGCGCTGGTCTGCGCGGCGGACAAGGTCTGCTGTGGGTCGGCGCCGCGGAACACGATCTCGTCGGTGGCTTTACTCAGCAGTGTGCGGATCTGCTGGTAGTTCGGCCCGGGGTAGGAGACCCAGGGTTCGAGCCGGTCGAGTTGGGCGACATTGGGCCGGACGAAGCCGGGGTGCTCGTCAGCGAAGGCCTGAAGATAGTCGGGGTCGTCGATCAGGGAGGCACGCAGGGGGACGTACCCGATATTCGAAGTGATCGTGGTCTCGCTTTCGGCGCTGGTCAGGAACTTGATCAGTTCCCAGGCAGCGCGCTGCTTCGCCGGGTCGCCGGTCATGACGAACAACGCCGACCCGGAGTTGGTGGGCACGGACGGAGTGCTGCCGAAGCCCGGCATGGGTGCGGCGGCCGCCTGCCATTTGCCCGCGGAGGATTCGAGTATGGCGTTCTGGAGGGCGGCCGAGGTCAGCAGCATGCCGAGGTTGCCGCGCAGGAACGCGTCCTGCGCGTCGGATCCGCTGAGATTCGGCAGTGCGTTCGGACCGGCCTGGGCGATTTTCTGCATACCGTCGAACGCGGCGACCGATTCGGGATCGGTCCAGGTGAGGGACTTTCCGTCCTCGGACAACAGCCGGCCACCCGCGGACCGGACGATCCCGGTGAGGCACCAGTCGCCGCCCGATGCAGCATCGAGGCAACTGAGGTAGGCACCACCGCTGGTACCGGGCACCTTGGCGATGGCCTGGGCTGCGGCCGCGACCTCGTCCCAGGTTTTCGGCGGGTTCGCGGGATCGAGTCCGGCCTTGCGGAAGAGGTCGGCGTTGATGAACAGCATCGGCGTCGAGAAGACGTACGGGATGCCGTAGGTGGTGCCGTCGACATCGCCGAGCACGGCGGCCCGGGGAGCGTAGGGGTGCGGACCGTCGGTGAGCAGTCTCTGCACCTCGTCGCGGCCGACGAGGGCATCGAGTGGCCTGGCGCCGAGATCACTGGCGGTGTAACGGAGGTCGGCGAAGGTCAGCTGGGCGACATCGGGCGGGCTGCCGGCGATGACCTGGCGCTGCACGCTCTGCGCGATCTCGTTCGACGAGCCCTGCGGCGGCACCGCCTCCACATCGATATTCGGGTGCAGGCGCTCGAATTCGGCCACCAGGCCCCGCGTGGTATCGCCGAAGATGCCGGCGCTGGCGAGGTTGTAGCTCTCCCAGCGGATCGAAACCTGCTGGCCGGGGGCCAGTTCGGGGATGATCTCGGTGGCCGCGCCGGACCCCGTATCCGAGGTCGTGGGGATGGTGGCACAGCCGGAGAGAGCTGCGGCGAGCGCGACCACCAGAACCGGCAGGACGCGTGGGAACTTCATGGGGATCACCTTCACGAAACGAGGGCGGGGACCCGTTCGGGCTCCCAGGTGAGGCGCCGGCCGCTCTGCCGCGCGAAGAGGTGGACATGCTCGGGACGCACCGCCAGGGTGGTGATATCGCCGGGCACGAGGTGGATCGGCCGGGCGCCGCGAACGCTCACCCGCAGGTCCCCGATCTCGACCTGGGCGATCTCCTCGTTGCCGAGGTTCTCGACGATATCGACGCGCCCTCGCAGAGTGGGCCCGTCGTGATCGGCGGGCACCGGGACGAGATGTTCCGGGCGCACACCCAGCAGCACCTCGCGGACGCCTGGGTCGTCACCGGCGCGGTACGGCAGCTCGACTTCCATTCCGGGAGCCTGTAATACGAGTTGACCGTCGAGCCCGGTACCCAGCTCGGCAGGCAGCAGGTTCATCGGCGGTGCGCCCATGAACCCGGCCACGAACGCCGACGCGGGTTCGTCGTAGATCTCCACCGGGGTACCGAACTGTTCGACCCGGCCCTCGTTCAGCACCGCGACCTTGGTGGCCATGGTCATCGCGTCGACCTGATCGTGGGTGACGTAGACGAAGGTGGTGTCCAGCCGGCGGTGCAGCGAGATGAGCCGGGTCCGGGTGCTCGACCGCAGTTTCGCGTCGAGGTTGGACAGCGGCTCGTCCATGAGGAACGCCATCGGTTCACGCACCATCGCGCGCCCCAGTGCCACCCGCTGCCGCTGCCCACCGGACAACTCCTTCGGGCGCCGCCGCAGCAGGTGGCCGAGGTCGAGCAGCTCCGCGACCTCGTCGACGCGGCGGCGGATCTCCTGCTTACCGGTCTTGCGCACACTCAGGCCGAAACCGAGGTTCCGCTCGACGGTCAGATGCGGGTAGAGGGCGTAGTTCTGGAAGACCATCGCCAGGTCGCGCTCCCGCGGCGGCAGCGTGGTGACATCCTTGCCGTCGACCAGGATGCGTCCCTCGCTGGGCGGAAGGAGTCCGGCGATCATGCGCAGCAGGGTGGTCTTACCGCAGCCGCTGGGACCGAGCAGCACCAGGAATTCGTTGCGTTCGGTGGTCAGCGAGACGTCGGCGACCGCGGTGGTGTCACCGAAACGGCGGACGATCCCGTCGAGTTCGAGTGTCGCCATCAGACCGCGGCAGCCGTCATGGCCTCGATCGCCTGGGCGATCTCGGGGACGTCATCGGTGGTGATCTGCGGCATCCCCGGCACCAGCCGGAACTCGGCGGTGACCTCGCCGCCGGCCACGGTGTACTCGACGTAGCCCAGCTCCTCCCGCGCTTCCGGAAGACCGCCCTCGCCGGATGCGAGGAACGCGGTGGCGGGCGCCCACACCTCGATCGCGTTGTCCCGCTGCGTCTGCCGGTAGCGGTGCAGATGTCCGCAGCCCACAGCGCGCAGCTCGATCTGCGCCAGCAGCCCGAGCAGCCGGTCGCGGGAAACGGGCCCGATATCGACCTGATGGTCTACCGGTTCGTCGGTGACCGCCCACAGCGGCTTGTGCAGGAACAGCAGCACCGGGCGGCCCGCGGGCAGGTCGGCGAGGGTTTCTTCGAGCCAGCGCCACTGGTCGGCCTCGAGCTGCAGGCCGGAACCCAGCAGTTCGCTGTTGATCCCGAGCAGGATCGCCTCGTCGGTGTCATGGCGCCAATGGCCGGGGCCGAACGCGGACTCGTGAGCGGCCACGCGCTCATCGGTCACGCCGAGGCCCGCCCAGGCGTTGAGACCGGGCATGCCGATGTCGTGGTTGCCCGGAACCACCAGCAGCGGAGCGCTGATCAGGTCGAGCAGCTCACGGGAGTGGGCACGGTCGGCGGCGTCGTCCGGGTGCAGGACCTGGATATCGCCGGAGTGCACGACCAGGTCGGGCCGGACCTCCTCGTTGAGATGCTGCGCCAGGAGCCGGAACGCGGCTGTGGTGGGGCCGCCGGACGCGGTCAGGTGGGTATCGGAAATCTGCACGATTTTCATGGGGAATCTCCTCTGGGATCAGCGGGTGAGGGTGATGCGGAGCTGGTCGATGGCCTCGTCCGGCACGCCGTGGCCGGTGAGGTAGGCGCGGGCGCCGCCGTATTCGGCGGTGAGCACCCGCAGCATCGCGGTCATGGATTCGGGGCGAGCGCCGCGGAGCACCTCGTCGGTGGGGTCGGCGGCGCCGGATTCCACCGGTACCGCGGCGAAGAAGTCGGCGGTGAGATAGTCGGCGGTGAGCGCGTAGTCGGCGGCGACGACATCGTCGGAAACCCCGATGGCGGAGAGCACGAGAGCGATCACCACACCGGTGCGGTCCTTACCCGCGGCGCAGTGCACGAGGGCGGGCAGCGCACCCGGCCGGGCGAGGTCGGCGACGATGGCCGCGAGCTCGGCGCCCCGTTGGCGAACGAGCGCCACATAGAGCTCGCCGAGCGGGTCCGGCGAGCCGTCCGGCAGCGCGGACAGCAGTGAACGGGGATCCAGGGGCCGGTGGAGAACCTTTGGGACGAACGCGTCGAGACCGGTGGGCAGCACCGCGATCTCGGCGTCGTCGCGCAAGTCGATCACGGTCTGCAGGCCGAGACCGGCGATCTCGGCACCCTCGGTGAATCGGGCGGCGTCGGAGCGGAACAGCCGGCCCCAGCCGGTCCGGGCACCGCCCGCCACCTGGTAATCACCGATATCGCGCAAGTTGTACGTGCTGCCGACGGGGAGTCGGCGAAGCGGGGCTGATGTGGTCACGCCCTACATTCATCTAGATGAAAGTGTCGTGTTGATCCCCGAGTAGGTGAACAGTCACCCACCGCTGGATGTCGAAAACCGCCGGTCGCCACAAATCGGGCGTCTCACGGGACACACCGGGTTACCTGGATTCGCCCACCTTCTTCACAACCCGGACTCCTGGCTGCAGGCAGCGAGGGCGGTGAGGATCACGTCGACCAACCGGTCCTGCGAGTAGGGGTCTACCCGCTCACCTGCGGCCGAGAGCGTCTGGGGTCGCGCATGGGCGAGCCCGACCAGGCAGTCCAGGGCAAGGTGGGTGTCCAGGTCGACAGGAAGCTCACCCCGGTCGACCGCTCTGCGCAGCATGGCCGCGCCGGCGTCTCTGCGGGGTTGCCGCAACGCGGAGTAGAAGGCCTGGGCCAGCCGCGGATTCCGGGTCGCTTCGGCCCCCAGATCGGCGACAATCCGGGTCGTGCGCTCATCGTTGCGAGCCTCGGTGGCATCCGCGACGTAACGAGCGACATCCCCACGGAGCGACCCGGTATCGGGCACCGGTACAGCGTTCCATGTCAGATCGGCCACGATTTGCTCGATCATGGCCTGCTTGGATCCCCAGCGCCGATAGATCGCCGCCTTGCCGACACCGGCGCGACGCGCTACCGCTTCCATGGACATCCGGGAGTAACCGCATTCCGCGATCTCGTCCCACGCGGCGGCAGTGATCGCATCGGTGACATGCCCGCGCAGCAGGGCCGCGCCAGCGGGACGGGAGCGGGTCGGATCGGTCATCGCAGCCAGTCTAATGGAACGGAACGATACGGTTGCGTTCCATCAGCCCGGGCGCATATTCTCATATACGGAACGGAACCGTTCCGACGTATCAGCGACGGAGTCCACGAGGTTGTCATGAATGCTGCGGAAACCGATGTACTCGTCGTCGGCGCCGGCCCCACCGGACTGGTACTGGCCTGCGCCCTGCGTCTACATGGCGCCGACGTGCGGGTGGTGGATGCGGCGCCGGGGCCGGCGACGACCTCACGGGCGAACATCCTGCATGCCCGAGGCACGGAGGTCCTGGAACGTATCGGTGCACTCGGAGATCTACCGGAACGCTCCCTGACCGCCCTCACCGTCACCCAGTATCTCGATGGCCAACCGGCCGTCACAGTACGTTTCGGCGACCTCGGACCGGGAACCGCACGCCCGGCCCTGTACGCCTCGCAGGCCGATGTGGAAGAACAACTACGGCAGCGTCTCCGCGAACTGGGCACCGAGATCGAATGGAACTGCGCGATATCCGGCATGACGCAGGACAACAGCGGTGTCACCGCAACCCTGCACACCGGCGCTTCCGTCCGCTGCCGATGGCTGGCCGGGTGCGACGGTGCGCACAGCACCGTGCGGAAGCTGACCGGCATCCCGTTCCCCGGGGTCCGGCTCACCGAACGGTTCCTGCTGGCCGACGTCTACGCCGAGTGGCCCGTCGACCGGTCCGGCGGGCACGGCTGGCCCCACCGAGACGGCCCCCTGTTCGCCGTACCGATGCACGAAGTCGGCCGCCCGGACAACCTGTGGCGACTGATGGCCTACGACCCCACCGGCAGCGAAGACGAGCAAAGTCCGGAACAGATCGTCGACCGCTTCCGGCAGTTGATACCGGAACGCACCGGCCGCACCGACATCCGCATCACCGACTCCGCATGGACCTCGGTGTTCCGCGTCCACCGGCGGCTCGCCGACACTTACCGCAGCGGCCGAGTCTTCCTCGCCGGCGACGCCGCCCACATCCACAGCCCCCTGGGCGGACAAGGAATCGTCACCGGAATCGGTGACGCGGAAAATCTCGCCTGGAAACTCGGTCTCGTCCTCCGAGCACGCGCCGCGGCCGCCCTACTCGACACCTACGAGGCCGAACGCCGGCCACTGGCCACCGAAGTGCTGCGCAACACCACCACCGCGACCCGCCTGCAAGTCGGCAGCAGCCCCTTCTACCGGTTCCTCCGGCGGCGGCTGCTCGTACCGATCGCCGCCATGCCGTCCGTGCAGCGCCGAGCCAGCCGGCTAGCGTCCCAACTCTGGGTCACCTACCGCCGCGGCCCCCTGAATCGCGGCATACGCTCCCGCATCGGACGCTCCCCCAGGCCCGGCGACCGCATCCCGAACCTGTCCTGCCGACATATCGACGGCAACCCCACCGATCTCTACAACCACCTGGGCCGGAACTGGGTCCTGCTGATACCCGGCCGGGGCGCCGCCACCCCCTTCACCGCACCGGCAACCCGCCTCGGCCACAACGTCGTAACGCTGATCGCCGAACACAACACCGGCCGACCGGACGTACAACTCATCCGCCCCGACGCCCACCTGGCCTGGCGCGGCACCGACCCACAGCGACTCACCCGATGGCTCGACGAAGCTCTTCGATACTGCCGGTAGATCCAAGGAGCCGTGGCAGATCTTGCCGTTGAGAAAGTCCGCCGGGCGCGGCGCGCGTCCGGCACGGTGGGCACACAGCCTTGCACTCACCTCGACGTGGCAGTAGCTTCCGGCTGGTCCACCTGTCAGCAGCGTCGACCGCTGTGTCGCTGCGCCCCGGCCAGAGGATCGACCCTGAGTACTACACCCACGACACCCGGTGCTGCGTACATGCGGCGTGGCCGCGCGGCGGCGCGCGGGTTCGGTAGCTGGTTACGACAGCCGCGGCATCCGGCGCGGCTGGTGGTGTTCGGTTTCGGTGCGGCCACCGTGACGGGAACATTGCTGTTGATGCTTCCGATCGCGGCAGAGTCGCGGGCGGTCACCGATCCGGTCACGGCGTTGTTCACTGCGGTGTCGGCGGTGTGTGTGACCGGTCTGGTGGTCGTGGATACCGAAAGCCACTGGTCGCTGTTCGGTGAGCTGGTGATTCTCGGGTTGATCCAGGTCGGCGGGCTGGGGATCATGACCCTGGCGTCGCTGCTCGGATTGCTGGTGGCGCGGCGGATGGGTTTGCGGATGCAGCTGATCGCGCAAACGGAAACCAAAACGGTGCGGCTCGGGGAAAGCCGGCGGGTGGTCATCGGGGTGCTCCGGATGAGCCTGCTGGTAGAGGCGCTGGTGGCCGTCGTACTCGCGGCACGGTTCATGATCGGCTACGGCGAACGCGGCTGGCATGGGGTGTATCTAGGGGTGTTCCATGCGGTCTCGGCGTACAACAACGCCGGATTCGCGCTGTATCCGGACAGTCTGGTGGGTTATGCCACCGATGCGTGGATCATCGTGCCGATCTCGCTGGCTCTGGTGATCGGGGGTTTGGGGTTCCCGGTGATCTTCGAGGTCACCCGGTCGCTGCGCCGGCAACGGGTGCCCGGAAATCGGTGGCGGCGGTGGTCACTGCACACCCGGATCACGCTGATCGCCTATGCGTTGTTGAGTGTGGTCGGGGTGGTCGCGGTGACCGCGTTCGAGTGGTCCAACCCCGGCACCTTGGGGCCGTTGGGTACCGCGCACAAATTGCTGGTGGGCGGGTTCCACGGGCTGACGCCCCGCACGGCCGGTTTCAACTCTCTCGATATGGGGTCCATGCATTCGGCGACGTTGCTGGTCAATGATGTGCTGATGTTCATCGGCGGTGGCAGCGCCGGTACCGCGGGCGGGATCAAGGTGACCACGTTCGCGCTGCTGGCGTTCGTGATCATGGCCGAGATCCGCGGTGAGCCGACCGTGCATGTGATGGGCCGCAGGCTCGCCGCCTCGGTGCAGCGCCAGGCGATCACGGTGGTGCTGCTGGGCGGTGGCGCCGTGGTGATCGGCACCCTGCTGCTGCTGACGATCACCGGCATGGATCTGGACTCGGTGCTGTTCGAGGTGGTGTCGGCGTTCGGAACGGTGGGTCTGTCGACCGGTATCACCGCCGATATCCCCGATCCGGGGCTTATCGTGTTGATCGTGTTGATGTTCATCGGGCGGCTCGGCCCGATCACCCTGGCCACCGCGCTGGCGCTGCGCGACCGCGGCCGCCGCTACGAACTACCCGAGGAGCGTCCCATTGTCGGGTAGGACTCCGCGTAAGCAGGGCACCCGGGTCGTGGTGGTCGGACTCGGGCGGTTCGGGAGCGCGCTGGCCCGGGAGCTGGTCACCCACGGCTCGGAGGTCTTGGCCATCGATTCCGATCCGATCCTCGTACAGCAGTATTCCGACGAGCTCACGCACGTCGCGGTCGCCGACACCACCGATATGGCAGCCCTCGAACAGCTGGGTGTCCCGGACTTCCCGCACGCGGTGGTGGGGATCGGCAGCAATATGGAGGCCAGCATCCTGACCACCTCGCTGCTGGCCGATTTCCGGATACCGAAGATCTGGGCGAAGGCCATCAGCCGCCGCCACGGGCAGATCCTCGAGCGGGTCGGCGCCCATCATGTCGTACTGCCCGAACACGATATGGGCGAGCGAGTGGCGCATCTTGTCACCGGCCGGATGATCGACTACATCGAATTCGACACCGACTACGCCATGGCAAAAACCAGCGCACCCAGGACCAGCATCGGCAAAACCCTCACCGCCAGCGGCCTGCGCCAACATTTCGATATCACCGTGGTCGCCATCAAACACCGCGGCGGCGAATTCACCTACGCTACCGCCGATACGGTGGTCGCCGTCGGCGATGTGCTGATCGTGTCCGGCCGCGTCGACGAAGTGGAGCGGTTCGCGGATCTCACCTGAACCGCACGCGCAGAACAGGTGGGCCCCGCAGCCGGGAAGCGACTGCGGGGCCCGGTAATGCAGGTCAGGAACGCAGGTCGCGCCGGTTGAACCGGAGGAACCCGAGCGATACGAGGGCGACGCTCACCGCGAACAGGATTGCGGTATCGGCCCACTGCATTCCGTTACGCAGGGGTTCGCCGCCGATGTAATAGTGGAACGGCGAGAAATATTTCAGCCAGTCCACGCCGATCACTCCGGCGAGGTTGCCCGCAATGTAGGTGAGCACGCCGATACCGACCGATATACCCAGCACCTGACCGCGTTTACCGAGCGCGGCGCCCAGACCGATGGCCAGCGCGCCGAAAGTTGTCCCGAGCAGCGCCAATTGCACACACTGGGCGGCGAGCTCGGCGATCCCGATCGATTCCAGCTCCGCGGCGGACCGGATCGCCAACATGCCGGCGAACACCAGGACCGCGATGGCGGCGGCGCCGGTGACCAGCCCGGCGTACCGTTCCGCGGCCAGCCGGGTGCGGCTCACCGGGTGGGCCAGCAGGAGGTCGAGGTAGCCGGTTTCCTCGTCGCCGGCGACGGCGCGCGCGCCGAAGGTGACCCCGAAGGCCATGACCAGCAGGGGCAGCAGTAGCCCGAAAACCGTTGAGCCCAGGTACCCGGCGGCTGAGCCGATGTCCTGCATACGGAGCGCTTCGCGCATGGCTTCGGGGTAGTTCTGGACAGTTTCGGCCATCCCGCCGCTGCCGCCGATCTGCGGGTAGAACGCGGCATACATCAGGCCGACCGCCGCGGTGCCGATCGACCAGGCCGCCAGCGCGCGGCGGTTGTCGGCGAGGGTCCGGGTGTAGATATCAGGCAGCATCGGATTCTCCGGTGTAGTAGCTGTGGAACAGGTCTTCGAGGGCGGGCTCGGTGACCAGCAGGCCCGCGACGTGATGACCGGCCAGCGCACGCAGCAGGGCATCGGGGCTGCCGGTCACCTGGCAGCGCAGGGTCGAGCCCTCGATCCGCACCTCGGCCACCCCGGTCAGACCGGTGAATGCAGAGGTGTCGACGGGCCCGGTGAAGGTGACTTCGACATCGCGAACCGCGCCGGCACGCAAACCGGCGACGGTGTCGAGCGCGACCAGACGGCCCTCGCGGATGATGGCCACACGGTCGGCCACTGCTTCGACTTCACTCATGATGTGACTGGACATGAACACCGTCTGCCCGCCGGTAGCGGCCTCGGTGACCATGTCGAGGAAGATCTGCTGCGCCAGGGGATCCAGGCCCGAGGTGGGTTCGTCCAGGATGAGCAGTTCGGGTTCGTGCATGAATGCCTGCACCAGGCCGACCTTCTGCCGGTTGCCCTTGGACAGCGCCGAAATCTGTTTGCTCTGATCCAGTTCCAGCCGCTCACACAGGACGTCGATACGGTCGGCGCCCACTCCCCCGCGCAGGGCGGCGAGGAAGCGCAGTGCCGCCCCGACCTTCTGCCGCCCGGGGGCGACGAAATCTCCTGCCAGGTAGCCGATCCGCTCGTGCAATGCCACGGCGTCGGCGCGGGGGTCCATGCCGAGGACCCGGGCGGTGCCGCTGGTGGGGCGGATGAGGTCCAGCAGCAGGCGGATGGTCGTGGATTTCCCGGCGCCGTTGGGGCCCAGGTATCCGAAGACCTCGCCCGGTTCGACCGACAGTGACAGTTCGACCAGGCCCCGGGACGAGCCATAGGTCTTCGTGAGCCCATTCAGCTCGATTGCTTTCACCATGAGACAGAACTTATCGAACTTTCAGAGATTCGTAAATACTCAGAAAATTCGGAGCTCTGATACCTTCGTGGTATGGGAACCAACGAGCGACTGCGGGACGCCGCGGAGAAACTGGCCCTGACCCTCTCGGCCGGCGGCGGAATGCAGCGATCGACCGCGCGTGTGCTGACGGCCCTGCTCTACACCGAGCAGGACACGATGACCGCCGCCGACCTGTGCGCGGAGTTGTCGATCAGCTCCGGTGCGGTATCGACCGCGATCAAACATCTGATGCCGGTCGGCCTGATCGAACGGGTCCCCGCGCCGGGCAGCCGCCGCGACCACTACCGTTTCCGCGCCGGAGCCTGGGCAGCGCTGATGTCACAGCAGAACACCTTGCTGGCCACCATGCGCGACTCCGCGCAGGAAGGCATCGACGCCACCGCCCCGGACACTGTCACCGCCCGCCGCCTGCACGAGATGCAGGACTTCTACACGTTCATGCTCAACGAACTCGTCCCCCTGATCGACCGGTGGCGGGAGCAATACGCCGCCGACCACCCCTCCCCCAACTGAACTCGTAGCCCCTCAGCGGGAGCATGAGCTGGGCCTGCATTTCAGCAGCCGGGAATCCGCCGCGACACCCGCCGGTCGCGGGGCCCGCGGTTTGCGTTCGCGGTGGTCTTTACGGCATCTTTACAGGGGGAGAGCCGGGAAGTCTGGTCGGCACACCTGGCCCGGATGTGGGCTGGGGTCGCCGCCGACGAAAGACGACCCACGCCGATGAACTCTCCCCAATCCCGCCCGCCACTCTTCGCTCGTGGTTCCTGGCCCGAAGCACGGCGGATCACCGCGATCCTGCGCACCGAGACCGCCGGCGGGGTGCTGCTGATCATCGCCGCGGCCGCCGGCTTGATCTGGGCCAACACCCCCTGGTCGAGCGCCTACGAGGCGTTGCGCGACTTCCAAGTGGGGCCATCGCGCCTGCACCTGGACCTATCGCTGGAGACCTGGGCCGCCGACGGACTGCTGGCGGTGTTCTTCTTCGTCGTCGGCCTCGAGCTCAAACGCGAGTTCGTCGCCGGTGATCTCCGCGATCCGCGCCGCGCCGCACTACCGGTGGTGGCCGCGGTCGGCGGCATGATCGGGCCGGCGGCGATCTTCGTCGCGTTCAACGCCGGCAACGGTGACGCCGTACAGGGCTGGGCGATTCCCACTGCGACCGATATCGCGTTCGCGCTGGCGGTCCTCGCGGTGGTGAGCTCGCACCTGCCCACCGCCCTGCGGACCTTCTTGCTCACGCTGGCCGTGGTCGACGATCTGCTCGCGGTAACGGTTATCGCGATCTTCTACACCGACGAACTGCATCTGCCCTACCTGGGATTGGCACTGATACCGCTGACCGCCTTCGCCTTCGCCGTTCAGCGCGGAACCCGGTCGGTGTGGCTGCTGATACCGCTGGCATTGCTGACCTGGTGGCTGGTGCACGAATCCGGTGTCCATGCCACGGTCGCCGGGGTGCTGCTGGGCTTCACCGTTCCCGTCTTGACGACCCGCTCGGGGCGGGGCACCCCGTCCACCCGGGACCCCGGCCTCGCCGAATGGTTCGAACACCGCATCCGGCCGTTGTCGGCCGGTGTCGCGGTACCGATTTTCGCGTTCTTCGCCGCCGGGGTCACCCTCGGCGGGCTAGACGGGATGGTCGACTCCCTCACCGATCGGGTGACGCTCGGGATCGTCGTGGGCCTGGTGGCCGGCAAGGCAGTCGGAATCGTGGCCACGACCTTCGTCACCGCGAAACTGACTCGCGCCGAGTTGGATACCGATTTGAGCTGGGTGGACGTCGTCGGAGTGGCCTTGCTCGGCGGTATCGGGTTCACGGTCTCGCTGCTGATCGGCGAGTTGGCGTTCGCGGACCAGCCGCTGTGGGAAGACCACGTCCGGATCGGTGTCCTCGTCGGCACCCTCACCGCAGCATTGCTGGCGAGCATTCTGTTGCGGTTACGCAATCGCGTCTACCGCCGCATCGCCGAAGAAGAAACCCGGGACGACGACAACGACGGCGTTCCCGATATCTACCAGCAAGGGTCCTGACATGCCGTCACCTTTCGACGCCCACCCCACATCGGAAAAGGGGGCCCGGCAAATGCTTTCGGCTTACGTCAATCGCCCCGTCACCTGCCCGAACAGACCGGCTTCTGCAGCTGATGACGGGCCCGGCACGAACTGCGCCACCGCATCTGGTGGATTGGATGACCCTGGTCGCCCGCTACTGCCGGACCACCCTGGCGCCCGGGCCGCTGGCTCCCGAGGTACTCGCGAGCAGCAGGTCGGCACCCTGCGTGGTGGCCACAGGCTCACATGACATCTTCCTACCACCGGCCCGTCTGGAACCCGCCGTTCGCGACCTGCTCGGAACCGAATTGCGCGTGCTTCCCGGCTCTGGACATCTGGCCCTCGACGACGACCCTGCCGGGATCATGGAACTGGTCGACGACCTCGCCGGACGCCTGTGATGCCGCCTGCTCCGCATGTCGTCCGCTGACGATCGATCGAAGGTGAGACGTGCAGGTCAGTGGTCGTCGGGGAACATCTCGCGCCGGTGCTTCTGCCAGCGGCTCATCATTTCGGGAAGTTCGGCACGCATGAACCGGTAGTACTCCAGCGTCTCGCGGACCCGGCGACCGCCGGGCCGGGCGGCGTCGAGCAGCTCGACACCGTCGCTGAGGAAGCGCAGCGCCCGGTCGAGAGATTCCTGACGCTGGGCGGTGATCGCGTACCAGACGTCCTCGTCGTAGACACGATAGGTGTCGGCGCGTGCCCCGGGTTCACGTTCCCGGCCCAGCAGCCCGGCTTGGACGAGGTAGCGAACGGCTCCCGAGATCGCGGCCGGACTGACCTGCAGTCCGGTGGAGAGTTCTTGGGCGGTGTAGCGCTCGGCATCGTCGGCGAGGACGTAGGCGAATACCCGGGCCGCCATCCGGGGAGTCCCGGAGTCGGCGAGCAGTAGCGCAAACTGCTCGACGAACCGCAGGACAGCCTGTTCCTGCGGGTCCCGTTCGTTCACACCAGCCTCCTCGACCCCCATTGACAACCGCCGTTACATCATATCGTTCACACTATTCATACTTTTATGAACTCTATGTACGCTTGGTCAATGGATATCGCGATCTCCTGCCTGCGCAAAACATTCGGCCGCACCACCGCGCTCGACGGCCTCGACCTCGAGGTGCAACCGGGCGAGGTACACGGGTTCCTCGGCCCCAACGGCGCCGGGAAAACCACCACCATCCGGGTCTTGCTGGGCCTCCTGCGACCGGACAGTGGCTCGGTCCGGCTACTGGACGGGGATCCCTGGCGGGACGCGGTATCGCTGCATCGGCGCCTGGCCTATGTGCCCGGCGATGTCGAACTGTGGCCGAACCTCACCGGAGGTGAGGCGATCGACGTGTTCGCGCGGCTGCGCGGCGCGGTGAACCCGGGCCGGCGCGACGAGCTCATCGAACGGTTCGACCTGGATCCCACGAAGAAATCGCGCACCTACTCCAAGGGCAATCGGCAGAAGGTCGCATTGATCGCGGCGCTGGCCTCGGACGCGGATCTGTTCCTGCTCGACGAACCCACCGCGGGGCTCGACCCCTTGATGGAGGTGGTATTCCAGGATGTCGTCGGCGAGGTGAAGGCGCGCGGCGGCACGGTCCTGCTGTCCAGCCATATCTTGGCGCAGGTCGAGAAGCTCGCCGACCGCGTGAGCATCATCCGCAATGGCCGGGTCGTGCAGACCGGCACCCTCACCGAACTACGGCATCTGACCCGGACCACGGTCGAAGCCGTCACCGAACGCCCGGTCGGCGACCTGAATGCGCTGGCCGGCGTCCACAATGTGATCACCGAGGACGGCCGGACCCGCTTCGACGCCGACGCCGACGCCCTCGATGCCGCCATTGCGGCGGTCTCCCGGGCGGGGGTCCGCGCACTGACCAGTCATCCGCCCACACTCGAGGAACTCATGCTGCGTCATTACGGCGACGAGCTCGCCCCCACGGGTAACGGAGCGGGCGAATGACCACCACCGCAACACATCCCGGGACACCTGCCGCAACGCCGGCCGGGCCACCGCGCAGCACCTGGCGCGATACGCTGGCCGGTACCGGCGCGCTGGTGCGGCTGGATCTGCGCCGGGATCGCATCAAACTTCCGGCATGGGTGCTGGGCATCGCACTGATGAGCGTCTACTACGCGTCGGCACTGCAGCAGGTATACAAGACTCCCGAAGATCTGCGGGCGGTGAGCCAGTTCAGCGAGGGGGTGGTGGGCGCCCTCATCTCGGGACCCGGCTACGGGCTCGGCGAACCCACCACCGAATCGGTGATCGTCGCCGTCTACGGGCTCTACTACCTGCTCCTGGCCGCGCTGATGAATATCCTGCTCATCTCCCGCCATACCCGGGTCGAGGAACAGGCCGGCCGTGCGGAACTCGTCCGCGCCAATGCCGTGGGCCGCCACGCCCAGCTCACCGCCGCGCTCGTCGTCGCATTCATCGCCGACCTCGCGGTGACAGTGCTGGTCGCCGGCTCATTCGCCGCAGCCGGACTCAGCACCTCCGATGCCCTGCTCTTCGGTACGAGTGTCGGTGCGGCGGGCCTGGCCTTCGCTGCGATCACGGCCGTCACCGTCCAGGTCACCGAGTATTCCCGCGCCGCATCCGGATTGGCCGGTCTGGCATTGGGCATCGCCTACGTTATCCGCGCTGCGGGCGATGCGATCCGCGAGGGCGGCAGCACGCTGTCGTGGTTCTCGCCACTGGCATGGTCGCAGCAAACCCGCGCCTACGCCGACGGCCGCTGGTGGCCGCTGCTGCTGTCGGTGGCGTTCATCCTCGTGGTCGTCGCGGTCGCCTTTGTCCTGTCGGCACGTCGCGATCTCGGTGCCGGACTGGTCCCGCCACGGCCGGGGGGCCGCGAAGCCCCGGCCTGGCTCGCGACACCGGTCGCATTGGCAGCACGGCTGCAACGAGCCGGGCTCATCGGCTGGGCTTGCGCACTGGTCGCCAGTGCCGCGCTCTACGGCGGGATCGGCAACACGATCGTCGACTCCTTCGAGGACCTGCCCGACGGCGTCGTCGACGTCATGGGCGGCGACGCGACCCGCCTGCTCGACGGCTACCTCGGCACCATGGCCTTTTTCGACGCCCTCCTGGTCGCCGTCTTCGCCATCCTCGCCGTCCAGTCGCTGCGCACGGAGGAAACCATCGGCCGCACCGAACCGGTCCTCGCTACCGCGACCGGCCGGATCGTCTGGTTCGCCGGATATATCGGCGTCGCCGCCGCCGGCGCAATCGCCCTCCTGGCCGTGACGGGCGTGGCATTCGGCATCGCACTGGGACTCTCGGTCGGCGACGATGGCTACCTCGCGGACGCGTTCGTCTCCCATCTGGTGTTCGCCCCCGCCGTCCTGCTGGTACTCGCCGTGGCCGCACTGCTCTACGGCTTCCTCCCGCAGGCGATCGGCGCCACCTGGGCCCTGTTCGGGTTCGCCCTGATCCTCGGTTTCTTCGGGCCCCTCATGAACCTGCCGCAGTGGCTGCACGATCTGTCCCCGTTCCAGCACATCAGCCGCATCCCGATGGAGGAGCTGCGCTGGCCGGCACTGATCGTGCTGACCGTCCTAGCCCTCGCGGCCGCGGCGGCGGGCGCCTACCGGTTCCGCGAACGCGACCTCGACACCAAATGATCCGGTGCCCCAGATAGGGACGACGCGGGGAGCGCAGCAGCGGCCAGCACTGCCGCGAGGCCTTCTTGCAAATCCTTGACAAAATACTCCGGAACCTCCAGCGACGGGAAATGCCCACCGCTTTCGGGCAACCTGTATCGGACGATCTGCCGGTACCGCTCCTGTGCCAAGGGGCGCGGACACTTCTCGACGTCGTAGGGATACATAGTGAGGGCCGACGGGACGTCGACCCGAAGTTCGGGGTCCAGCGAGTTGTGGCTTTCGTAGTAGATGCGGGCCGCAGAGGCGCCGGTCCGCGTCAGCCAGTACAGAGTGACATTGTCGAGTAGGCGGTCGATGGAAATCGTCTCGAACGGACTGTCTTCGGTGTCCGACCACTCAGCGAACTTGTCGAGGATCCAAGCGAGTAGCCCGACCGGTGAGTCGACGAGCGAGTAGCCGATGGTCTGCGGCCGGGTCGCCTGCTGTTTCGCGTACGCCGCGCGGTGACGCCAGAAATCGCGGGTTTCCTCGGTCCATTTCCGCTCGATCTCCGTCAGCCCGTCCGTGGTCGACCCGGGTGGCGCCTCCGCGAACGTGGTGTGGATGCCGAGAACGTGCGCCGGGAACCTGCCGCCGAGGACCGTGGTGATATTGCCTCCCCAGTCGCCGCCGTGGGCTGCGAACGTGCTGTAGCCGAGCCTTCCCATCAGTTCCACCCATGCTGCCGCGATCTTTTCGGTTCCCCACCCGGTGGTGGCCGGCTTATCGCTGTAACCGAAGCCCGGTAGCGAGGGAACCACGACGTGGAATGCCGGCGCGTCTGCGTCTTTCGGATCTGCCAGTTCGTCTACTACATCGATGAACCGAACGATGCTGTCCGGCCAGCCGTGCGTCATGATCAGCGGCGTGGCGTCTGCCCGCGCGGATCGGCGGTGCAGGAAGTGGATTCCCAGACCGTCGATGGTCGTGCGGAACTGGCCGATACGCTTGAGGCGGTCTTCGAACGCCCGCCAGTGGTAGCCGGTGCGCCAGTAGTTCACGACCTCGACGAGGTCGCCGAGCGGAACGCCCTGGTCCCATCGGCGAGGGTCGGGCGCGGCGCGATACACCGTCTCGGCTTCCGGCAGGCGCGCCGCCGCTAATCGCGCGCGCAGATCGTCGAGGTCAGCGTCGGTCGCATGGGCTTCGAATGGTTGCACGTCGGTGGCTGGCCGGTTCATGAGATGCCGCCGACGCGAGCTGTCGTGGTGACAACGCCACGATCACTGCCGGTCGCAGTGCCGGTGACGAACCGATGTGTGGGCATGAGACCTCCTGGTCAACGTAGAACCGGCTTAGGCAGTTCCGAACCGGCTAAGGCGGTTCTAACATGACCGATTCCCGTGCGCAACCGGCTAAGGTGGTTCCATGCGCGATCGGTTCCCTGACTTTCGTCTCGGCAGCGTGCTGGCGACCAGCTTCACGGCGACCCTGACGGAGCGGTGCGGTGACGCAATGGAGCGCATCCCCACCCCACAGCGGCTCGTAGACTGGCTGGCAGTGAACGGCTTGACCGTGGAGTCCTGCACTACCGCCCAACTCGAACTCGCCCGGGAACTGAGGGAATCAATTCACGCTGCCGCGACAGCGGCCGCGAAGCGAGACGCCCTCCCTGCGTCTGCCCTCCGAGTCATCAATGACTGCAGCATTCAGGGCCGGGCCGCGGCTGTCCTGACACCCGAAGGCAATCGGCAGTGGCAACTCAGCTCGACTTCCTGCGTAGAAGATGCCCTGAGCGTGATCGCCGCCGATGCGATCAGCATCATCGCCGGCGAACGAGACGGAAAATTGGCCTTGTGCGCATCGCCGACCTGCCGAGCCGCCTTCTTCGACACCAGCCAAAGCCGCACCCGCAAATGGTGTGACATGAACACGTGCGGGAATCGCCAGAAGAAGGCGCGCTTCAACGCCAACCACCGCACCCACACGCGGCGGCACTGATACCGCTGTTACGCATTGGTACTCACACACCGGTGGATAGAATCGATCCCTCTGCTACCCAGGAGTCAGGCAGCCGGGGACGATCCATAACCCACACCCTCGCGCGTGGCCCGGGGGTCGGAGAGGCCGGAATGACAATGATAAAAATTGCCCTGACCAGGACGGTAGGGGTCGTGGCGTCCAGCGCTCTGTCCTTGGCCGCAGCACTCGTTCTCGCGGGCCCGGCCGCCGCCGAAGCCGCTCCCCAGCACGCCACACCAGTGGCCGGTATCCCGCTGCAGAAGAGCGAGGATATCGCGACCAACCCGCACTCACTGATTCCCGATCCGGTACTGAACGGCTCATCGGTGGGCGGATCGGTCGGTTCCGCCGTCGGATCGGCCACCGGGTCCGCCGGCTCGCTCATCGGCGCCGCGATCGGCGCACTCGTGGGATATCTTCACCCCGACGTGATCCCGCAGGTTCTCCCCTGACCCCGGTTTCCTCATCGCGAGAGGGCCACCGGCCGACCTACCTGGCACACGGCAGCGGCCCCGCACCGTGTCGGTGCGGGGCCGCGAAGGCCGAACCTGATGCTATCTGTCTCACCAGGCGTTCGCTGGATGCAACGTCGAGCGACGATTGCCGTGAGCGCGCTGGTAGTTATGGGATTCGTGGTGGCGATAGGACTGTCCCTGGCAGTGATCGCAGCGGCAGTCTGGTGGCCCACGCAATGATGACACCGAAGCGTGTTTCGTACCTGCACAATTCAATGTGATCGCGTCGGACCGGCTCAGAGTACTCCGCGTGCTCCCACGGAAAATGGTAAGCCGCGAATGTCCGGGGCGGATTTCGCGAACCACCGATTCCTCGGCCGCGCAGATCTCCTGTGCGAGCGAGCATCTGGTGCGGAACCGGCAGCCGCTCGGAGGATTCGAGGCGATGGGGGGCACCCGCCAGCTCAGCGTCCCACACCAAAACAAGCCGTCGACCGGATCACCGGGAATCAATTCCAGGAGGAGGAAGACCGCCACACTGACCATCACGATCAGCAGGGCCAATTATGCCACCGGAACCAGATATCGCCGGAGCAGTTTCCCATTCACGCCTCGCTCACCTCCGTTCACTCGACAGGCCGCCGCTGGTCGGACCCGACCGCGGCGCACAGTGGTGCCCGCCGCGTATTTCCCGGAGTGCTATTTGTCGATCCATGCCCGATCCAGCTGCACCCCGGCGCCCCATACGTGCCGACGATAACCAGGCCCTTTACGTTCTTGGGCGTATAGATATAGCCCGTCTGGTATCGCCAGGTCCGCAGCGGCGCATCCTTCGAGATCTCCCCGTTGACCACCTTGTACGCCTCGGTGACCACTCCCGGATCGTTGGATGTCCGGCTCGTTTCGAGCGCCTGGTCGACCTTCGGATTCGAGTAGCGCGTGGTGTTGGCCGACCCACCGGAATGGAACACTTCGTAGATCGCATCCATCTGCTCCGACAGCGTGGCACCCAATCCCAGTTGGTACGCCCCGGACCGGAACTTACCCTGCAGCATCGCATTATCCATCTGCTCGATACCGACTTCGAGGCCCTCGATCTGCTGCAGTTGCGACTGCAGAATCTGTGCCACCCGATCGAGTGCGGGAATACCCGCGTAGGCGGTCAACCGCAATGTCAGGCCCGCCTTCCCGGTCTTGGCCAGATATGCATCGAACAGCTTCTGCGCACCCGCCAGGTCCTGCTCCGGGAATTTTCCGCGTGAGTCGTCACGGTAGGGATTGCCGGGGTACAAGAACACGTCGACCGGCTTGTCACCCGGATACAGCGCGCTGTTGATCTGCGCACTGTCGAAGGTCTTCTGCAGCGCCAGTCGCAGCTGTGGATCCTTCAGGTCCGGGTCGTCGAAGTTGAATTTCAGACCGGTGCCGCCGATGAGCGGTAGCGAATGGACCGTGTAGCCCTCGGCTTCGATGGTTTTGGCGTCCTTGCTGAGCAGCGACCAGTTGATGTTGATCTGTCGCGTGCGCAACGCGTTGAGACGCTGGTCGTCCTGGCCGATCACCTTCAGCACAAAACTGTCGACATACGGTAATCCCGGATCCCAGTAGTTCGCGTTCGCCGTGAACTCGGCCTGCGAATTACGGGTCCACTTCTTCAGCACGAACGGGCCTGCTCCGATCGGTGCATTGCCGAAGTTCTTGCCCAGCTGCGTGATCGCGGTCGGCGAACCGATCATGCTGAGGCCCTGTGTCAGAGCCCGGGGCAGTTGGAAGTTGATATTCTCCTGGGTGACCTCCAAGGTCAGTGGATCCACCACCTTCCACGAGAGCTGCGCGGCGATTCGGGCCGCCGGGGAAAGTGTCGCCGGGGCTTTGACCCGCTCCCAGTTGAATGCCACGGCCGCGGCGTCGAAGTCCGTGCCATCAGTGAACTTCACACCTGGGCGCAGCCTGAGTGTCCAGGTCTTGCCGTCTACGGAATCGAATGACGCCGCCATGCCCGGTATGTACTGCTCATTCGTGGTGTCGTAACGCAGCAACGTACCGAATACCGGTGCGCACCGGTCGTACGCGAGCGTTGCGCACCAGGCGGGATCCATGGTTTGCCCCTCGGTGTTCACTGCCATCACCAGTTCCCCGCCGCGCACAGGCGTCGCCGAGCCACCTTCGCTTCCAGCCGAGCCGCCACTACAGCCGGCGGTCACCATTACCAATGACACTGCTACGCCCAAGGATCGTGACACCGTTCGCCACTTCACCATTTCTTATTGCTCCTGTCGTAGCTACTCGCGCAGGCACTGGATGCGCATGCGCCACTGAAGCGTGCCCCTTGCGTCAATCTGGGGCCTCCTCGCTGGTGAAGGGGGGATCGGAACGGGCACTGCGTGATCCGGCGGCGCCGAGATCGTGACGCAGGCCACTTTTATGGACGAACGCGAGTGTAATCAGCAAACGTTGGACATCACAAGTATTGCTATACTTGCAATGATTGCGTATTCTGCGCAGGACGCTTCACAGCTAGTGTTCTGCGCCTGAAATCATCGGGCGAGGGAGTCGAGCATCTCCTCGGCGCTCTTGCGCCAGACGAACGGCCGGGGATTCTCGTTCCAGCATTCGATCCACGTGGTGACGTCTTTCTCCAGTGCCGCAACGCTTTTGTGGACACCATGGCGGGTCAGCTGATCGGTGAGGTATCTGAACCAGCGTTCGACCTGGTTGAGCCAGGACGACCCGCTCGGGGTGAAGTGGACATGGAAGCGAGGGGGCCGGGCGAGCCATTCATTGACGATCGGGGTCTTGTGGATGGCGAGGTTGTCGCAGGCCAGGTGGACATCCAGCTCGGCGGGCACCGTCTTGTCGATCGTGACCAGGAATTTGCGGAACTCGGTCGCGCGGTGGCGGCGGTGCAGTTCGCTGATCACGGTGCCGTCGGCGAGCCTACCCGTCGATACGCTCGCCGGATACCGGATGGAACAGGTGGACGGCCCCGTCCGGACGCACAGCCAGCGTCACGCTCTCGCCGAGTTCGGCCGGCGACCGGCTCGCCGACCGGGCGACGAAGGTCAGCGGTGTTCCGTCCGGACCGAGAGTGAGTCCGGTGGCGGGGCGCGCGTAGACGTAGGACTCGCTGCCCAGTTCCTCGACCAGCTCGACAATGACACCGAAACCGGTTCCGTCCCGGTGCAGTTCGACCTGTTCCGGTCGCACACCGACGGTCACCGTGTCGAGTCCGGCCGCCGCCAACCGGTCGATCGCATCCCGCGGCAGAGCGAGAGTGGTTCCGCCGACCTCGACACCGCCGGTGGTGATAGGTGCGGTGAAGAGGTTCATCGCGGGCGAGCCGATGAACCCGGCGACGAAAGCGTTCGCGGGGCGGTCGTACAGGTCGGTCGGCGAGCTGAACTGCTGGAGCCGGCCGGACTTCAGCACGGCGACCCGGTCCCCCATCGTCATGGCCTCGATCTGGTCATGGGTGACATAGACGGTCGTCGTGCCCAGCCGCCGCTGCAGCGCGGCGATCTGGGTGCGTGTCTGGACCCGCAGCTTCGCATCCAGATTGCTGAGCGGCTCGTCCATGCAGAACACCCGCGGTTCCCGGACTATGGCGCGCCCCATCGCCACGCGCTGCCGCTGCCCGCCGGACAGTTTGGCCGGTTTGCGGTCCAGGTATTCGGTGAGGTCGAGGAGTTTCGCGGTTTCGGCGACCTTACGCTTGCGTTCCTCCGCCGGCACCCCGCGCATTTTGAGCGCGAATCCCATGTTCTCGCCAACTGTTTTGTTCGGATACAGCGCGTAGTTCTGGAACACCATCGCGATATCGCGATCCTTCGACGGTACGCCGGTCATATCCGCGCCGTCGATCGTGATCGAGCCGCCGTCGATCTCCTCGAGCCCGGCCAGCATGCGCAGCGCGGTGCTCTTTCCGGATCCGGACGGGCCGACGAGGACGACGAATTCACCGTCGCCGATATCGAGATTCAGCGAATCGACCGCAAGCTGGTCGGCGCCCTGATAGACGCACGACGCATTCCGGTACGAGATCTCGGCCATGACGATTACTCCTGATCCTGCGACAAGCTGATGTTCTGCGATATGCGTGGGTACTGCGGGGAGGTCATTTGATCGCACCGAACGACAGGCCGCGCACGAGTTTGTTCTGTGCGATCCACCCGGCCAGCACCACCGGCAGCGCGGTCAGTACCGCTGCCGCCGAGAGCTGCGCCCAGTAGAGGCCCTGGCCGGTGATGAACCCGACCAGGAACACCGGAATCGTCTGTGCTTGAACGGCAGTGAGGTTCACCGCGAAGAAGAATTCGTTCCAGGAGAAGATGAGGCAGATCAGTGCCGTCGCGGCGATACCGGGCGACACCACCGGCAGGATCACCTCGCGGACCGAGGTCCACAGACCCGCGCCGTCCATGCTCGCGGCCTCGAGGAGTTCGCCGGGAACCTCGAGGAAGAACGAGCGCATCATCCAGACCGCGATCGGCAGATTCATCGCCGTATAGAGGATCACCAGCGTCCAGATATTGTCGAGCATCCCGATATTCCCGACGATGACGTAGAGCGGAATGATCGCCGCGACCACCGGGAGCATTTTGGTGCTGATGAAGAAGAACAGCGCGTCCCGGGTCTTGCGCACCGGCCGCAGCGACAGGGCGAATGCCGCGGGGATTCCGAGGAGCAACACCAGGAGTGTCGAAATACCGGTCGCGAAGGCGGAATTCAGCAGTGTGGTACCGACACCACTGTCGAGCACGTCGCGGAACTGCTGCAGTGTCGGGGTGAAGAACAGTTTCGGCGGGTCGGTGTAGGCATCGCCTTCCTCCTTGAAGGCGGTGAGTACCATCCAGAGCACGGGGAAGAAGAACCCGAGGGCGATCACCCAGGCCAGCACGGCCCACAGGGAATCACGGGCCCGGTGCCGGGTGGCTTTCACCGGCGCCTCGTCGATGCGTGCGGTCGTCGCGGTACTCATCAGGCCGCCTCCTCGTTCCCGGTGAAGCTCTTGAAGATCAGGCGCAGGGCCAGCGTCGAGACGATGATGGTCGCGACCACGGTGATCACACCCATGGCGGCGGCCTGGCCGATATCGAACCCGAGGAACGCGCGCTGGTAGATGTAGTAGGGCAGGTTGGCGCTGGCCACGCCGGGCCCACCGGAGGTCATCATGTACACCGCATCGAAGGTGTTGACCAGGTAGATCGCACCGAGCACGGCGCCCAGTTCGATGAATCGGCGCAGATGCGGCAGGGTCAGCTCACGGAATATCGCGAACGAGCCGGCGCCGTCCACCCGGGCGGCTTCGACAGTGTCGCGGGGCATCGACTGCAGTCCGGCGAGGATCAGCAGCATCATGAACGGCGTCCACTGCCAGACCAGATTCGCCATCACCGCGGGGAGCGGGAATCTGCTGATCCAGTCGATCTCGCCGACCCCGAACGGCTGCAGGACGAAATTGACCAGGCCGAAAACGGGATCGAACATGGTCGTTTTCCAGATGAGTGCCGCGGCGACGGGCGTCACCAGGAACGGCGTGATCAGCAGGGTGCGCACGACACCGCGGCCGAAGAACTTCCGGTCCAGCAGCAAGGCCAGCAGCAACCCCAGGATCACCGAGATGACCACGGTGCCGGCGATCATGACGACTGTGTTCAGCGCGACGGTGCGGAACTGACTGTCCTGGAAAACATCGACGTAGTTGTTCAGCCCATTGAAGTGCTGCGAGCCGGGACGCACCAGGTTCCACGATTGCGTCGAATAGTAGAGCGTCACCAGGAACGGGATCTGGGTGACCACGATCATGAAGATCAGGGCGGGCAGCAGCGGACCGCGGCGCCGCCAGCCCTCTGCCCGGGAGATGCGGCGTTCGGGCCGCGTTATCGGCCCGGACGGGCCCGGATCCACCGGGGGCGCCTCTGCTGTGGTGGTACTGGACATGGCTACTGCGCCTCCCGATAGGTCTCGCCGACGACCTCGGCATACTGCTGCGCCTGTTCCAGCGCTTCACCCACGCTGATCCGCCCCGCGATCGCGGCGCTGATCTGCTGACTGACCCGGGTACCGAGATCCTGGAACTCGGGAATCGTCAAGAACTGCACGCCGGTGTAAGGGACCGGCTGAACGGTCGGCTTCTCGGGATCGGCCTTCTCCATCGCCGACAGGGTCGGCGGACCGTAGGCCGCGGCGGCCTTTTCGTACTCGGGAATCTCATAGGTGGACAGCCGGCTACCGGGCGGGACCCGCTCCCAGCCGAGCTCGGTGCCGACCATCCGGAGGTATTTCTTATCGGTCATCCACGCCACGAACTTCCAGGCTTCGTCGGGCTTGTCGCTGGTCTTCGGAATCCCCAGCGACCACGAATACAGCCAGCCGTTATCGGATTTCGCCGCGGCGGGGGCGGGGACATAGCCGATATCGCCGACCACCTTGCTCGACGACGGATCCTCCAGCACCGAGACCGCGGCCGTGGAGTCGTACCACATGGCGGTACGCCCCTGGGCGAGCTGCGTCGCGCATTCACTGAACCCGCTCGTCGCGGCGCCGGACTGACCGTGGCTGCGGACCAGGTCGACGTAGAACTGCACCGCCCGCGTGGTCTCCGGGCTGGTCAGCTGCGCATTCCAGTCCTCGTCGTACCAGCGTCCGCCGAACGCGTTGATCACCGTGTTCAACGGGGCGAGCAGTTCACCCCAGCCCGGTTTGCCGCGCAGGCAGATACCGGAGACATCGCCGGGTGCGTCGAGCCGCGCGGCGAATCCGGCGACCTCGTCCCAGGTGGGCTCGGCCGGCATGGCCAGCCCGGCCTGCGCAAACAGATCCTTGCGATACATGAGGAACGAGGATTCGCCGTAGAACGGGACCGAATACATGCTCCCGTCGTAGGACAGCGATCGGCGCAGGGACGGGATGAAATCTTCTTCGTCGTAGCCCGGTGTCTGTGCGGCGTAATCGGAAAGATTGGTGAGCCAGCCGTTCTCGGCCCACTGCGGTGTCTCGTAGTTACTGATCATCACGACATCGAATTCACCGCCACCTGTCGCGACCGAGGCGGTGATCTTGGCCCGGGCCTCGTTCTCCGACAGTGAGACGAACTTCAGTTCGATACCGGGGTTCTCGCGTTCGAATCGATCGGACAGGGCGATGGCGTCCTGCATCTGCGAATTCGAGATGATCGCGATGGTCACCGCATCGGCGCCTCCCCCGCCGATCGAACCGGCACCGGCGCATCCGGACAGAGCCACGGTTGTCGCCATCGCGAGCACGGCGGCGAGATATTTCGAGCGAATCCTCATCGGGCGGCTGCCTCCTCTTGTTCGACCAGCCAACGTGCGGTGTCGACATCGGTGACCACGACGGTGGCCAGGCCCGCGTTGAGTCCACCGAGAATTGCCTCGTGCTTGGACTCGCCGCCGGACACCAGAACCGTGGTCGGGCAGGCGCGGACCGCGTCCAGCGAAACCGACACCGTGCGGGCGGTGAGTGAACTCTCGACATCGGCGCCGTCCCGCGTGTAGAAACGCCCGCCCACCTCACCGACGGCACCGAGCCGGCGCAGTTCGTCCAGAATCGCCGTATCGAGAAAGCTGCCCTCGAACAGGGTTGTCGCCGTCGAGACCGGCCCGATACCGAAGATCATCACATCGGCATCGCGGCCCGCGTCGAGCGCGCGGCTCATCAGCGAATCCTTGTGCAGGGCGGTGACGGTCGCCGCATCGGCGTAGAGCGGCGCGTGCAGCCGTAACGAGTCGGCCTGCAGGAGCCGCGCGCAGGTGCCGAGGGTGAAATCGACGCCTGTTTGATAGTCCGTGGCCGTCATCGAGCCGTCCAGCTGGACCACGGTGGCGCAGCGCGCGGACCGTGGTCCGAGGGCCTGTGCCATCGCGACGGTTTCCGGGCCCCAGGTGAAGCCGAGGGTGTCGCGCTCGTGCAACCGGCGCGCGAGGACTCCGACCGCTGCCCGGCCGAGCGCCTGGTACCCGAAGGGCGTTCCGTCGGGTACGGAACCGACGACAAGGGCTTCGGTCAGCCCGAAGATCCGCTCGAGTTCACGTTCGAGTTCGGTGTGCACGGTCGCACTCAGATCGTCGGGGACGCTGATCTCGATGCGGACGAGACCCTGGGCGCGGGCCCGGGCGATGAGCCGGCCCGCCGTCGGGCGCGACACGCCGAGTTTCGCGGCGATCTCGGCCTGGGTCACACCCTCCAGGTGGTAGAGGGTCGCCGCGCGGAGCGCCAGCCGGACATCGTCGGATGCGACCGGACGGGGCGGCTCGGTGGTCACGTGCACTCCTCGGTGAGCGGATCGGTCGACAGCCGGACCGGGCAGGGCCCTCGGCGCAGGGGTACCGCGAGTCGCTACCCTGTGAGCAGATGATCAGACTATGAGCGATTGCTCATCCAAAGTAACATCGTCATGTGACGTGCACAACAGTTGGAGCGCCGGACAATTGAGCCCCTGCGTCGCCCGGAGCGGAGGGATCGGACGGGTCCCGCGCTTTCTCCGAGGGAGCCGAGGGCTTCGGAAGGACAAGGATGCAAGCACAGTCAGCGCGGGACCAACCGGTGCGGTTGCGGGCCGGCACGCTCGGCGACCTGGCCGGCGTCGTCTCCGTCCCCACCTATGAACGCTCCGGTATCGAGACCGGAATCGTGCATTTCGGCGTCGGCGGATTCCACCGCGCCCATCAGGCGATGTATCTGGACCGGCTGCTCGAACTCGGCGAGGCCCGGGAATGGGGCATCTGCGGTGTCGGTGTGCTCCCGTCCGATCAGCGGATGCGCGATGTCCTGCGCGGACAGGACTGCCTGTACACGCTGACGGTCAACCGTCCCGACGGGACCTGGGAGACCCGGGTGATCGGTTCGATCGTCGAATACCTGTACGCGCCCAATGATCCCGAAGCCGTTGTCGAGAAGCTCGCCGACGCGGGCACCCGCATCGTGTCGCTGACGATCACCGAGGGTGGTTACAACTTCTCAGCGGCCACCGGCGAATTCGATACGCACAATCCGGCGATCGTCGCCGACCTCGCGCCCGGCGCGGTTCCCGCGACGACCTTCGGGCTCGTGGTCGAGGCACTGGCGCGACGCCGGGACCGCGGAATCGCACCGTTCACAATCATGTCGTGCGACAACATCGAGGGCAACGGGCACGTCGCGCGCGCCACCTTCACCGCCTTCGCCCGGCTGCGCGATCCCGGGCTGGCGGAATGGATCGACCGGCACGGCGCCTTCCCGAATTCCATGGTCGACCGGATCACGCCGGCCACGTCGGACGAGACGATCGCCGCGGTGACGCAACGCTGTGCGATCGAGGACCACTGGCCGGTGGTGACCGAGCCGTTCACGCAATGGGTACTGGAGGACACCTTCACTCTCGGCAGGCCCGCCTACGAAAAGGTCGGGGTACAGCCCGTCGCCGATGTCACGCCGTACGAGCTGATGAAACTGCGCTTGCTCAACGCGAGTCATCAGGCGCTGGGCTATTTCGGTTATCTCAGCGGATACCGGCTGGTGCACGAGGCAGCCCAGGATCCGATGTTCGAACGGTTCCTGCTGCGCTACATGAACACGGAGGCCACACCGACCCTGCGCCCGGTGCCCGGTGTCGATCTCGACGAGTACAAACGCACACTGATCGAACGGTTCGCCAACCCGACGATCCGGGACACCCTCGCCCGTCTCTGCGCCGATTCGTCCGACCGGATTCCGAAATGGCTGCTGCCGGTGGTCCGTAGCCAATTGCAGACCGGCGGTGATATCAGCTGCGCCGCAGCGGTGGTGGCCAGTTGGGCGCGCTATGCCGAAGGTCTGGACGAACAGGGCGGACCGATAGATATTGTCGATCCACTCCGCGACAGCCTGATGGCGCGCGCCCGAACCCAGCGTACGGAACCCACGGCCTTTCTCACCGACCGCGCCGTATTCGGTGATCTCATCGACGAGCCGAGGTTCGTCGCTGCGTATCTGGCCGCCTTGCAATCACTGCACGAGCACGGCGCGCGCGCGACGGTCGAGGTGCTGGCCGAGGAGGCGTGAACCCTCGGCCAGGTCGCTGCGCCTTGTGCCGAGATCGGCTGAGTCCCCGGCCCAGATCCGCCGTGGCCCTTGGGTGGGAACGCTGTGAATGCTCGGTGAGGTCCGCCGTGGCTCTTGATGGGAGCGCTGTCAGTGCTCGGTGAGATCGCGGACGGCGGCGTACCGTTCACGGATATGCGGAGCCGGTTCGGCGGTGAACTCGGCGGCGGCCGGTCGCGGCCACTCCGGCGGTGCGGTCGTACCCGACAGCGCCCACGCCGCCTGACGGGCCGCGCCGTCGGCGACATATTCACCGGGTTCGGGCACCGCTACCGGCATTCCGAAAATCGCCGGTGCGAGCGCACGAACGGCCCGCGACCTCGCGCCACCGCCGACGAGCAGTACCCGTTCGGTCCGTACTCCCTGATCACGGAGCCGATCGATACCGTCGGCGAGTCCGCACAGCAGGCCCTCGACCGCGGCCCGCGCGAGATGCCCCGGTGTCGTATTGGTCAGACGCAATCCGTGCAGTGCGCCGGCGGCCCCGGGCCGATTGGGTGTTCGCTCGCCGCTCAGATAGGGGACGAGAACCAGACCGTCACTCGTGCTGTTCAGCGCGAGCTCGGCGAAGCGGTCGTGGTCGACGCCGAGTAGTCCGGCCACCGCGTCGAGCACCGGTGCGCCGTTGAGCGTGCACAGCAGTGGCAGCTGCCGCCCGGTCGCATCGGCGAACGCGGCGACCTCCCCGGACGCGTCGTCGACGACTGCAGAGCTCACCGCCGAGACGACGCCGGACGTGCCGATCGACACGATCACATCACCGTCGCGGGCGTCCAGCGCCAGTGCCGCGGCCGCATTGTCGCCGGTTCCGGCACCGAGGATCGCACCGGGCGCGAATATCTCGGCAACACCGGTGCTCTCGTTCGGCGCGGCAACCCGCGGTAGCACCGGGCGGCGGGCACCGAAGGCGAGTTCGAGCAGATCGGGCCGGTAACTGTCGCTCGCAGTCGAGTAATAGCCCGTTCCACTCGCGTCACCGCGATCGGTGACAAGTGTGTCGAGCCCATCCGCGCCGGATAGTTTCCAGGTGAGCCAATCGTGTGGCAGGCACACGCCCGCCGTCCGGTCTGCCGAAGCGGGTTCGTGATCGGCCAGCCAGCGCAGTTTCGTCACGGTGATCGCCGCGACCGGGACGACACCGACCGCATCCGCCCATGCCTGCGCACCACCCAGCTCGGCGACCAGCTGTTCGGCTGCCGCCGCCGAGCGGGTGTCGTTCCACAGCAGCGCGGGACGGACGCTCCGGCCGTCCTCGTCGAGGCAGACCATGCCGTGCTGTTGCGCACCGACCGACAGGGCGTCGATATCGTCGAGCCCACCGGCCGCGGCCACCGCCTGCTCGAATGCGGACCACCAATGGCCCGGGTCGATTTCGGTACCCGGCGGATGCGCCGCGCGGCCCTGCCGGATCAACGCCCCGGTCTCGGCATCGCGAACAACGATCTTGCAGGACTGCGTGGAGGAGTCGACGCCGGCAACGAGTGGCATGCGACCGAGGGTAGGCGTCCGATGCGACCGCCGGCCACCGATCACGGTGACCGGCGGCCCCGCCGGGCGGTATCCGGTTATCGTGGGATTCGGCTCGCGACTCGCTCGATCGCGTCCATCGTCTGCTGGAGCGCGAAGGCCGGGTTCAGTTCGAGCGCCTCGGTGGTTTCTTCATAGATCAGAATGTGACCGGCCGGAAAGAAATACGCCTCGCCCGCGGTCGCGACCTCGTCCGGCACATCGGTGTTCGGGTAGGTGGCACGAATGGTGCCGGTGAAAATGTATCCGTAATGCGGGCACTGGCACACTCCGCCGGGCAGTCCGGCTACTTTGTAGAGCTCGGTGCAATCACGCGCGCCCACTGTTGTGGTGTAGCCGATTTCCATATCTCCCCACTGTTCGGAGCGGAATCCCGCCCCGCACGCGGGCCAGCGACCACCGCCGCCCGCAGGCAACTGGTCCAATTTCGAATGCGGCACGGCTGTCTCCCTTTCGTCCGGTACCGGTTTCGGTGCTATTCATCGTTGAATGTGTGGTGCGCCCGGCACTCCGGACCGAAGTGGCAGAAAATCAGACGTCGAGCAGGTCGAGACTGTCGTGCCGCGCTACCGCCCGAGCCAACCGGCCGGCCAGATGCTCGATGATCGGCCGCTCCACGGCCCGGGTGATGGACCACAGGAACAGGCCGTAGGGCAGGTACGCCCGGTACATCCACCATGCTTGTTCCCAATCGGGGGCCGTTCCTCCGTGCGCGGCCAGCCGGTCGAGGTAGTGGGCTACCAGACGGCGTTCGTTGCGAGCGAGCTCGTCCGGGTCGAGCACAGTCGCCAAGTGGTAGCCGACATCCTGCGCCCAGTTGCCGAATTGGACCACCTGCCAATCGATCAGGCCCGGGTTTCCGTCTGCCAGCTGGTAGATATTGCCCGCGTGCAGGTCACCGTGGATCAGGCAGGACGGATGCTCGGCGCTCAACGCCTCCATCGCCCGCATCGCTGCCGTCAAACGGTCCGCGTCGCGAACCTGCGCCGGAACTCCCGCTGCCCGGCCGTCATCGACCAGCCGTTGCAGCGTTTCGCGGTCCAGCACCCGGGTCAACCCGGTCAACCGTGGCGGGAACAGCTTCCGCCACACCGCATGCTTGCCGTCCTGGGTCGCGGCGTGCAGCGCCGCCAGCTGGTCCAGCGTCGCCGCGGCTTCCTCGGCGGTGTAGCCGACCAGAGGGTCCAGAAACCGGGCCCCGCGCGCCACCAGGTCGTGTAACACGATCAACGGGTGACCGGATTCGTCGTCGACGGCCGCATGCAGCCAGGGCGGGGTGCGAACCGGTAGCTGGTCGGCGACGAGCCGGTAGAAGTCGGCTTCCGCGCGGGTCGCCCGGCGCCGCGCGGGATCGAAGTATCCCTTCGCGCACAGGGCGCCCGGGGCGTCGGTGTCCTCGGCGTATTCGAGGCGGAAACGAAGCTTGGTAGCGACTGTCTCGATCCGCTCCACCACCTCGACCCGTATCGGGACTGCTCCCGGATAGCGGGTGGACAGCATCCCGGCGAGCCAGCCGGGGGACAGCACCTCCTTCTCGTCGAAGGGTGCCGAGCCGGCCGTCGCGCTCATAGGAGCTCCTTTTCTGTGGCCACTCCGGTCATTTCGCAGGCCCGGCGCAGGAACGAGAACCGTTCGTGCTTGGTGCTCGGCAACTGGTGCCGCATCCGGCGGCTGCGCAGACTGAGCAAACCGGCTTTGAGGCTCGCGAACGACTCGTGCCACGGCAGGTCGCCGCTGGACAGTCCGGTCAGTTCTTCCCACAGCGCGATCGTTTCGTCGCGGGTGCCGAGGCCGGCCAGGCGGGGCACACCCACACCGTGGCTGTGCGCTTCGTCGAACATCAGCCACCACGCCAGATCGGCGACCGGCCCCGCGAGCGACACCTGCTCCCAATCCATCACGCCGACCACACGGAAGTTGTCGTCGAACATGATGTTGCCCATCCGGGCATCGCCCCAGGACAGACCCGCGACGGGATCTCGGGGCCGGTTGTCGTCCAGCCACCCGAACAGCTGCAGAATTGTCTCCGGGACTTCGTCTTCCAGGGCCCAGGCCGCGAAACGCCGCCAATAGGTCAGCTGCTGTTCGTCGCCCGTTGCTCCGTCTTCCGGATGGTCGACGAAGGACACCAGCTCGGTGGGCACCCGGTGGATCGCGGCCAATTGGTGCACGGCGTCGGTCCACAGTGTTCGTCGTTGCGCGGGGGTGGCGTCCACCAGCCAGCCGGTGGAGTTGTATACCGGCATACTCACCGGCACATTGCCGCGCATTCTGCGCATGAGATAGAACGGGCGGCCCAGCACGGCCGGATCATCCTCCAGCCACAGCACATCCGGAACGCGGACCGTCCCGTGCCGGCGCAGCGCGACGACAATGTCGTATTGCACCCGGAATCTGGGATCGTAGAACATCTGGTGCTCGGCTCCCGGCGCGATCCGCAGCACGAAATGGTCCACGGTCCGGCCATCGCGTGCCCGGAACAGGATTGTTTCGTTGGATACCCCGGCGCCTTGCGGGTAGGCGAGATCATCGATCTCGACGTCAGCGACTCCGAGTCGATCCGCCAGCCACGGGCGTAGCCGTTCGGCGGTGGCCTCGACATCGCCGCGTTTGGGAAAGACAGGTGCTTGCTCCATTGCTCACCTTCATCTCAACTTTTCACCGACCGGACGGCCGCAGCACCACGATCGGAATCGTGCGGCTGGTGCGTGCCTTGTAGGCGTCGTAATTCGGCCAATAGCCGGTGACGATCCGCCAGAGCCGGTCACGTTCCCCGGGTCCGGCGGTATGGGCGATCACCGGGATGTGGTCGTCCTTGACCTGTATCCTGGCGTCGGGTTCGGCCTGGAGATTCAGGTACCAGGCCGGATGGCTGTCGGCTCCCCCTGCGGAGGCGACCACGAGATAGTCGTCGCTGTCCGTTCCGTAGATGAGCGCTGAGGTCCGCGGTTGACCGGTCTTGCGCCCGGTGGTGGTCAACAGCAGGATCGGAACGCCGTTCCACTCGTATCCGATGCGTCCGTCGGTTTCCCGATAACGCTGTACGTGCTCGGCGCCGCGCAGCGAAATATCCGGCTTGCGGTAGGTGGGCTGTTCCATGGCAGTTCCTTCTCGGGGCTCTCGGCGGGCCCTAGTCGAAGCGGACCGGTATTTCGGTGGCGCCGCGCTCGTACATTCCGATGAACCGGGGCGGTTCGGCGTCCGGGTCGAGCCGCAGATTCGGCAGCCGGTCGAGCAGGGCGCCGATTCCGGTGGCCATCTCGGCGCGCGCGACGTGCATGCCGAGGCAGGCGTGCGCGCCGCTGCCGAACGCGAACGAGGGCCGCAGGCGCCGGGTGATGTCGTACTCGTCGGGGTCGTCCCAGCGCGCCGGATCCCGATTCGCGGCGGCCACGCACAGGTGCAGAACCGCACCTTTCGGCAGGTGGACGCCCTGCAGCTCGGTATCCTCCATCACGTACCGCGCGAACATCGGATCGGTCGACTGCCACCGCAGGGCCTCTTCGATGGCCGGGCGGAGCAGCGCCCGGTCCGCGGACACCGCCTGCAGGACCTCGGGACGTTGCAGGAGCGCGGTGAGGGTTATGCCCATCTGTTTCCAGGTGGTACCGGACCCGGCGGTCAGCAGCAGCACGGCGAAGGAATAGATTTCGGCATCGGTGAGCCGGTGCCGGCTTCCGTCCTCGGCCGCCAACTCCGCTTCGACCAGCACACTGATGAGATCGTCGCGCGGCTCGTCGCGGCGATCGGCCACCACCGGGCGCAGCATGTCGACCACGACATCGAAACGCCGGGTTGCCAGAGCCTCGCGGATTTCCAGGGCCTGCGATACCGGCACACCGAAGCTGCCGGTGATGGTCAGGACAGGGATGGCGGCGCAGAAGTCGACATTGAGTTCGGCCCGTCCCTCGGCGGCGAAGCCGTCGACGAGATGGTGCACGACATCCTCGATCCAGTTGCGGATCCACCACTGCGCGTTGGCCGGCATGAACGACGGCTGCACCAGCGACCGGTAGCGGCGGTGCTGGAAACCACCCATCGCGAGCATGCTGTTGAGCGGTTGCAGAAATCCTTCGTTCGGGTCCACCGGCACCGGTGACGACGCGAAGAGTTCCGGATTCCGGTAGGCGGTATCGCAGGCCGCGAAACTGAAGGCGGAAAAGTGCGGGCGGTCCGGTTCCGGCAGGCCGGCGAACATCGCAGGCCGGGAATAACCGGTCAGTTCGTGCACCACACCCGGATGGACCTCGGCCTCCGCCCGCAGCCGGTGCCACACGGGATAGGGGTCGGCATCGAAGTCACCGCCGGTCTGGACCAGATAGGCGCTTCGCAGATCGAACAGTTCTCGGATCCGGTCACGGTCCAGCGCCGCCAACGGGCTCGTCGGGGTCATGTCAACTCATTTCGCCACGTAGCCGCCATCGACCGGGAGCAGAACCCCGGTGATGTTGGCGGCGCGATCGGATACCAGGAATACGGCGGCCTCGGCACAGTCCTCCGCGGTGATCGGTTGGCCCAGGGGATGATTGGCGGCGGTGCTGCGCGCCGCCCGCTGGACCGACTCCGGATCGTCGCCCAGTCCGCCGGTGGCCATGAACTGCGTATACGGCATGCCCGCCGGGCACAGCGCGTTCGCGCGGATCCCGAACGGCGCGCCCTCGATCGCCACCGACCGGGTGAGCTGGTGCACCGCGCCTTTCGTCGCCGCGTACACGGCACCGCCCCAGGCGACCAGACCGGCGACCGACCCCGTGTTGAGGATGACTCCCCCGCCCGTCTGCCGCTTGAACTGCCGGACCGCATGTTTACAGCCGAAGAACACGCTGCCCACATTCACCGCGACCAGGCGCTGGAAATCCTCGGCAGAGTGGTCCTCGAGGACGGCGCCCAGGCGCGGCGTCGGGACTCCGACATTGTTGAAGAGAATGTCCAGGCGTCCGAGCCGATCCACCGCGGTGGCGATCAGGTCGGTGATCTCCTGCTCGCGGGCGACATCACAGGCCACGGCGATACCCGTCCCGCCGGCGTCCTCGATCCGGGCCACCGTTTCCTTCGCCTGTTCCACCCGGATATCGGCGCACACCACCCGTGCGCCCTCCGCGGCGAAACGCAGGGCCGACGCGGCACCGACCCCCGATCCGGCACCGGTGACGATCGCGTTCTTACCTTCCAGCAGCACGTGTTTCACGCTTTCTTCTCGTAGTCGGCCCGGTCCCGGTCGTCCGCGGCAGCCGCGGACAACCGCAGCGCGCCGGTCGGACAGCCGTCGACGGCCATCCGGATATCCGGCTCCGGATCGGCCGGTGGGTCGAGGAAGACCGCCTGGCCCTCATCGTCCTGCTCGAAACTTCCCGGCGCGTAGGCCACGCACACCCCGCAACCCAGGCACGCCGCGCGGTCGACCTCGACAGTCCATCCGGCCATATCTCAGACTCCGGCGACGACCGGCGGTTCGGCGGGCGTGAAGCGATAGAGCCGCTCGGCGTTTCCGCGCAGAACCTTGTACTGGACCTCCGGCGTCAGGCCGGCGACCATCTTCTTCGCTGTCTCGATGCAGTTCGGCCAGGTCGAATCGGAGTGCGGGTAGTCGGTTTCGCACATGATGTTGTCCTCGCCGATTTCGGCCAGGCTGGCGATTCCGTGGGTGTCCTCGATGAAGCAGCCGAAGATATGGTTGCGGAAGGTGGCGCGGATATCGAGGGTGTCGAGGTCGACATTGCGGCTCACTTCGTGGTCGCCGAATTTCATCCCCTTCTTCACCCAGTGGCGCTGTTTGTCCAGGACCTGTTCGGCCCGCTCGAGGAAGTACGGCATCCAGCCGATCTCCCCCTCGGACAGCGCGATCTTCAGCTTCGGGTACCGCTGGAACATGCCGCTGAACAGCCACGACAGCATGGCACCCGAGGTCCGGGTGGCACCCCAGGCGAGGTTGGCCAGGAACGGGGAGTCGGGTGCGATCTGCGGGACTGTCGAGGACGAACCGACATGCATCGAGACGACCATTTCCAGGTCATTGGCCGCGGCCATCACCGGATCCCAGTAACCGTTCGCGTCATGGATGGTCGGAAGTCCCAGCGGTGCCGGGTTTTCCGAGAAGGCGAACGTCGTGGCTCCCTTGGCGGCGCAGCGCTCCAACTCCGCGACCGCCAGCGCCGGATCCCACAGCGGGATCAGTACCAAGGGGATATAGCGGCCGGGCGCGGCGCCACACCATTCCTCGATGATCCAGTCGTTGTAGGCCTTCAAGCAGACCAACCCGAACTCACGGTCGCTGCCCTCCATGAACATTTGACCGCAGAACCGGGGGACGGTCGGAAAACACAGGGAGGCAAGAATTCCCGCGCGATTCATATCTTCGATGCGGGCCTTGGGATCGTAGCAGCCCGGCCGCATCTCACTGTAGGACAGCGGTTTGGGGCTGAATTCCTCTTTCGACTTGCCCGCCACCGCGGACAGGCCGGAACTGGGGAACCGCTTACCGTCGTATACCCAGGCATCCATACCGTTGTCGTCGATTTCGATATGGGGCGCGCGGTCCCGGTCCGCCCGGGGTACGCGGTCCAGCCAGAGGTGGCCGGGCTCGAGGATATGGTCGTCGACCGAGATCAACCAGTCGAGGTTCGGTTCAGTAGACACGATGTGCTCCTTCGGATCGAGGAATGTCACCGGAGTTCACCGATGGCCAGATGTTTGACTTCCTGGAAGGCGCGGATACCGTCCGGGCCGCGCTCGCGGCCGAGGCCGCTCTGTTTGTATCCGCCGCTGGGGGCGTAGGCGCTGAACAGCGCGGTGTTGACGTTGACCGCGCCGGTGCGCAACCGGCGGGCGATGGCCGTCGCGGCGGCCGGGTCGGCTCCGTAGACCTGCGCGGACAGCCCGTAGCGGCTGTCGTTGGCGATGGCGACGGCCTCGTCGATATCGCGATAGCCCAGCACCGTGAGAATCGGCCCGAAGATCTCCTCTTGTGCGGCCGGATTCGCATTGTCCGGCACATCGAGCACCGTCGGCCGGACGTAATAGCCGCGATCGAGGCCCGCCGGGCGGCCCCCGCCTTCCACCACCGTTGCCCCGTGCTCGACCGCGAGACCGACGAAACGCTCACAGCGTTCCCGGGCCGCGGCCGATATCACCGGGCCGATCATGGCGGAAGGGTCGGTGGGTGCGCCGACAACAAGCGCCGAATAGGCTTTCGACACCCGCTCCAGGACCTCGGCCTTGCGGTTCTGCGGGACCAGCATCCGGGTGGCCGCCACACAGGCTTGGCCGGCCGTTCCGGCAACCACGGCCGCCGCACCGGCTCCCACCTTGCCGAGGGCGTCGTCGAGGTATATCTGCGCCGATTTGCCACCCAGCTCCAGTGCCACCTGCTTCACCGTCGGCGCCGCTTGGGCCAAGATCTGCTTACCGACCGCCGTGGATCCGGTGAACGACACCATATCGACCGCGGGATGGCCGGTGAGCAACTCAGCTCCGGCCGCACCGGCTTCCACGACCACACTGAACACCCCGGGCGGCAGCCCGGCGGCTGCGGCCGCCGACCCGAGGATCAGCGACGATACCGGGGTCAGCGGGCTGGGTCGCAAGATGACGGAGTTACCGGTCAGCAGCGCCGGTACCACCTTCTGCAGCGCCATGATCAGCGCCGCGTTGTACGGGGTGATCGCCGCGACGACGCCGACCGGTTCGTACCGCCGGATACTCAGCGCGACCCGGCCCCGCACCGCCTCGTCCACCGGCACCGGATTGGCTTCCTCTTCCGGCAGCGAGCAGTACAGGTCGACCGTGCCGCGGGCGATGCCCAGTCCGCCGAGGAACTGCGAGCGTTCGGCGAAGGCCGTCGGCTGTCCGGCCTCGGCCACCATTGTCGCCACCAGTGCGTCGCGCGCGGATTCGATATGGTCGAGAAACGCGGTCACCGCCCGCACCCGTTCAGCGGCCGGGGCGTGCGCCCAGATACCGCTGTCGAAGGATCGGCGCGCCTCCACAATCGCGCGCTCGAACTCGTCGGGCGTGGTGGCGACTACGTCCACGAGGTGCGACTCGTCTGCCGGATTCTCCACGGCGACAAGGTCTTTTCCCGTGCCCCAGGTTCCTGCTACGTAGGATCGGCGCTCACTGATCAACTCTGCCACCGGAGTGCCTCCTCGCGACCACCACGTGGCCTCTTGTTCGATGTCATCGTGTTCCTCCTGCCCGCCGGGGCTCGGTGCTGTAGACGACCGCGCCACCGAAATGCGGCGAGGAATGGCACGCGAGACCGACCGTCGCCTTGTCGCGCTGGCGCGATCCCGCCCGCCCGGACAGCTGCAGATAGCACTCGAGCATCTGCGGTATGCCGTGCATGCGGCCGTTGCCGAGGGCACCCCCGCCGGAGAGCACAGGGAGCCCGCCGGGCCGATCGCTGTCGATACCGCCGTCCCGGACGAATCGGTGGGCCTCGCCCACCGGGCACAGGCCCAGCGCTTCCAGCCAGAAGTAGACGAACGGGGAGAACCCGTCGTAGAGCTGGGGCAGGTCGACGTCCTGTATGCCGAAACCCGTTGCTTCCCAGAGCCGCCGGACGGTGTCGACGCCGCCCGCCATGATGTCGTCCAACGGCCAGTGCAGCGGCAGCCGCTGCGGTGGCGGACCGCTCTGGGCATAGCCGGCCACGTAGACGGGGCGATGGGGAAGGTCGCGGGCCCGGTCGGCGGAGGTGAGCACGAACGCGGCCACGCCGTCGACGGGGATATCGCAGTCGACCCGCCGCACCGGATCGCTGATCATCGGCGCGGCCGAATACTCTTCCGGCGTCAGCGGCCGGTGATGCCAGTACGACCACGGGATCCGGGCCCCGTTCTTGCGAGCCTCGACCACCACGCTCGCCATGGCCTCCGGGTCGGCCCCGTAGCGCTGCAGATATTCGTTGTACGGCAGCGCGATCATCGGCAGCGGCCCGCCGAAACCCTGCGGTGCCGTCCACTGGTGGTCCCCGGAAACGGACCGGACGGGGTTGTCGTGGTAACCACCGGCGGGGTTGTGCAGGGCCCGGTGCAGCAGAACGTACTCCGCGGCGCCGCTGACTATCGCGTTCACCGCCAGCGCGACAGCGCCCGGCAGCTGGCCGATCCCCTGGAAGCCGGCCACGTACCGCGGTGCCGGCGAGATCCGTCCGGCCAGCCACTGCGCCGATACCGTACTGACCCCGTCGCTCACCGCGTGCGCGCCCGAGGTCGGGAACAGGGCCGAGGTGACGAACCCGTCGATCACCTCGGGTGTCAATCCCGCGTCCGCGATCGCCGACCGGGCGACCTCGACGGCCGACGCACCGAGCGGACGGTCGGCATGCTTGCGCACGGCACTGTGCGCGAACCCCACGAGCGCGACCTCGCCGGTCGCCCGGAACCGCCCGGTCATGACCGGCCCGCCAAAACGAATGCCGGAACCGAAACCTCCGCGGTGACATCCTCGAACGCCACCTCGACCGGATCGCCCGCCCGCACCACGGCATCCGGACCGTCCAGCAGACGCCCGATCATCCGGAGCTCGGCCTGGGCCGCGAGTTCGACATCCACGAGCAGGTAGGGCACCTCGCCGGCGAACCCGAGCAGGGACGCCCGGCGGATCACCGTCCAGGATCGCACCGTGCCCCGGCCGCTCACCGGCTCGAACTCGTACGCCGGTTCCGCGGTGCGGCAATGCGGGCAGGTCAGGCCGGGTGGGATCGCGAACCGACGACATCGGCGACACCGGGCCAGCGCGAGCACGTGCCGGTTCGCCTGGGTCCAGTACGGACCGGACAGGTCGTCCGGGACCGGGAGAGGCCGGTCGGTCACAGAACCACCCCCGCATCCTTCAGCTCACCGATCTGATCCCACGAGTAGCCGAGCGAGAGCAGGATCTCCTCGGTGTGCTCGCCGTGTTCGGGGGCGCGCCGTAGCGCCGGCGGGCGTCGATCGATCTGCACGGGTCCGGTCGGCAAGGGATAGGACCGGCCGTCCGCCAACTCGACCGTGCCGAGATAGTCGTTGGCGAGAACCTGTGGATCGTCGAGTAATTCGTCGACGGACTGCATGGGCGCCCACGGCGCGTCCAGACCCGCCAGCAGTTCCTTCCACTCGTCGAATGTCCGGTTGGCGAACTCCGAATCGAGTTCTGCCACACAGGCGTCCAGGTGGTTGCGGCGCGCGGCCATATCCACGAACCGCGGGTCCTCGATCAAGTCGTCCCGCCCGAGGAGGCGGCAGAAAGGTGCCCAGTATCGGTCGGCCTGTAGGAAGACCAGCTGAATGTGCCGGCCGTCCTTCGTCCGGTAGGCACCCACGAGCGGGTTGACCGCACTGCCTCGGCCCGTTGCCGCGCGAGGGGTGCCACCGGCCAGCGCCGACAGCACATCCGAGGACAGCATCCACATCGCGGTGGCGAGCAAGGATACGTCGACCACCGCGCCCCGGCCGGAACGCTGCTGGCGCACCAGTGCGGTCGCGATCCCGAACGCCAGGGCCATCGCGCCGTTGCGGTCCCCCATCGCGCCGCGCTGGCTGATCGGATGCTCCCGCTCCGGCGGGGTGAGAATATGCGCGACCCCGCCCTGCGCCCAGAAGGCGGAGGAATCGTAGCCGGGTTTGTCGGCGTCCGGGCCGCGCGCACCGAAACCGTGGCCGCTCGCGTACACCAGACGCGGATATCGCCGGGTGAGCGTTTCGGCGTCGAGACCGAGGCGGCGCAGTGCGCCCGGGCGCAGATTCGTCAGGAAGACGTCCGCCGTCTCCAGGAGCCGGTCCAGCAGTTCGAGTCCTTGTTCGTTGTGCAGATCGATCGACACCGAGCGCTTTCCCCGATTGGCCAGCGCCACGGAGAGATTCACGCCCGAGCTGTCGCTGCCGATGCCCTGCGTCGCGAGATTGCGGTAAGGATCGCCGTCCGGACGTTCGACCCGGACGACATCGGCGCCCCAATCGGCCAGCAGCGCACCCGTAACGGGTACGAAGACCCACTGCGCGAGTTCGACCACCCGCACACCATCCAAGGCCTCGTCGTCCACCACATACCTCCCGAAGACCATTGCAGAATGCGACTCTACATAAAGGTAGAACATGACTCTCGTTTTGGGGAGTAAAACTCCGGAATCCGCAAGAATCGAACTTCATCTACTGCGATTACCAGGCGCATTGCACGTCGAAAGGCCGCGACGGCACCACCTCCGGGTACCGCCGCAGCCCCCCCGGAAGCCCGCGAGGACGATCCGTGGCGGCCGGCAGGCGACTGTGGAAGGCCCACCCAGCCGCTACGGAGACCATCCCGCCCCCGGCGAGAACCGGTGGCCCCGCGGACCGGCGCCGGCACAGCGGCGGACGCTTCGACCATCAGCGACACCGGCCGATCGATAATCCCATTCTCCTACGAGTGGAAGTCACGTTCTACATAATGACATCGGCGCTCTCGCGAACGCGGCGGATCCGGCAGCCGAGAAAGACGAGGGCCGCGTTTCCTCTCCCAGCCCGGAGATGAGCGCCGACGACCCGGGCACCGTCCGGGTCGCACTCCGCCGGGTCGCCACGGCCGGCCGGTGACACGTTCCCGGACCGCGCCGTCGTCGAGGAGAAGTTCGAGGGAGAACTGTGATGTCAGTGATCGGAATGGATGCGACAGCAGCCTTTACACCACGTCCACGCCGGATCCCCGACGAGCTCCGCCGCCGATACGAGCAGGAGGGCTGGTGGACGGACGAAACGCTCGGGACCGCACTCGCGGAAGGCTTGGAAAAAGCTCGGGAACTGGAATTCTGCGTGCATTCGCAGATCCGGCCGTACCGCGCGACAGTGGGTGAGGTGGAAACGACCGCCCGCCGGCTCGCCGCCGGTCTCCGTGAACGCGGCGTCGGGCCGGGCGATATCGTGGTCTTCCAGTTGCCCAACTGGCAGGAGGCCGCGGCGACGTTCTGGGCGTCGGCACTACTGGGCGCGATAGTCGTACCGGTCGTGCATTTCTACGGCCCCAGCGAACTCGGCTACATCCTGTCGGTGACACGCCCACGGGTTTTCATCACCGCCGCGGAATTCGGCCGGATGAAGTACCACCCCGAACTCACCACCGAGGTGCCCGTCGTGGGCGTCGTGGGACTCGACTTCGACGAGTTGCTCGCCACCGAACCTCTCACCGAGCCGGCGCGGCACGACCCCGCCGAGCCTGCCCTGATCGCGTTCACCTCCGGCACCACCCGCAGCCCGAAGGGCGTCGTCCACAGCCACCGCACCCTGGCCTTCGAAACACGCCAGCTGATGGCCAACTACCCGGCCGATCAACCGGCGCAGCTGACCGCGCTACCGGTCGGGCATTTCATCGGCATGCTGGGCGCGTTCCTGCTCCCGGTCCTCCAGGGCACGCCCATCCATCTGCTCGACGCCTGGGATCCGGGTCGCGTCATCGGATTGATGGACAGCGACGGCGTCGCCATCGGCGGTGGACCTCCGTATTTCGTCACCAGCCTGCTCGACCATCCCGATTTCCATCCCCGCCACCTCCGCTATATCTCGCATATCGGCCTGGGCGGCTCGACAGTCCCCACCGCGGTGGCCCAGCGGCTCACCGATCTCGGAATCATCGTGACCCGCTCCTACGGCAGCACGGAACATCCGTCGATCACCGGTTCCCACCACACCGCGGACGCGGCGAAACGGCTGTTCACCGATGGTGCCGCACGTCCGGGAGTGGAGATCAAGCTGAACGAGGACGGCGAAATCTACAGCCGTGGACCGGATCTGTGCCTGGGGTACACCGACGACTCGCTGACCGCCGCGGCCTTCGACGAGGACGGCTGGTATCGCACCGGAGATATCGGGGAGATCGACGCGGACGGCTATCTGAGCATCACCGACCGGAAATCCGACATCATCATCCGGGGCGGCGAGAACATCAGCGCCCTGGAGGTCGAGGAAACCCTGCTCTCGATGCCCGCGGTCGCCGAGGCCGTCGTCGTGGCCGCACCGCATGAGCGTTTCGGCGAACAGCCCGCGGCGGTGCTGCGAATCCGCGAGGGTTCGGCCATGCCGACGCTGGCGGATGTTCGCGAGCATTTCGCGGCGGCGGGGCTGGCACGGCAGAAATGGCCCGAGGAGCTGCATTGCGTCGACGATTTCCCGCGCACCGCCAGCGGCAAGGTGCAGAAGTTCCGGGTGCGTCAGCAGGTCGCCGACAGCCGGCCCTGAACCGGTGCGGCGCGTTCCGGCACTCGCCGCACAGATGAGTTCCGCTACATCACCGGGGTAGGCCCGCCGGTGGTCACATCACGTGTCCTCCGGCGACCCGGCGGGCGCTACCCGGGTCAGCCCGCCGAACGCGGCCAGGCAGAAGTTCCACAGCCGCTCCGGGGCGTCGCCACTGTCCCGGGCGGGTGTGAACGCGAAGTGGTGGAATACCGACATCACCAGTTTCATCGCGAACCACGCGTCACCCGCCGGATCGTTCGGCCGGAGCAGACCCGCCGCCTCCGCCTCGCGGAGTTCCCGTTCGATCAGCACGGCGAACGGCTGGTTGGCCCGCTCCATCTCCGCCGGGAACCGTTGATGCAGCCGCCAGTGCTCGGCGGTGACGAACCGCGGACCGAAATCGGCATTCTCACTGACCGACCGGAGCACTCGGACGATATAGAAATGCAAACGCTCCACCGGGTCCGGCAGGTCCCGCGCGGCCGCCTCGAGCTCAGCCGTCCGTTCGGTGATGACGTCCTCGAACACCGCCAGGAGCAGTTCGTCCTTGCTGGGGAAATGCCGGTAGAAGGTCTGCAGGGCGATCCCGGCTTCCTTCGCGAGCTCCTGGGTGGTGAGGGCGGCGCCATCGGCCTGCAGCAGCCGCCGGGCCGCCGCAACGATCGCCTGCGCCTGCTCGACACTGCGCGCACGCGACCGCTGTACCGAACGGGACCGATCGGCCGCGCGATCGGCCCACGCGGGCGCCGGAGTATCGGCGCCGTCGTGGCCCGGCGAACTCGACATGGTCAACAGGGTGTCCCTTCTACCTGACCGATCACGACGTTATGCATGCCACTCGCCGGTGAGTCGCCTTCCCGCAAGTACGAGAGTGTAATTCCTGCAGAATACAGACTCACATTATCCCCCGGTCCTCTTGCACCCGTACCGGGGCGAGACCGAGGTGCTCGCGCGGCTGTCGGCAGGGGCTGCCGGGCACCGTCGACGACGCTGCGGGCCACCGGACCGGCGCCCACCACAAGCGGGGGCAGATCCCGGGGTTTCGGCCGACCGGGCAGAATATGCCCGGTGAGCGCAACATTGCAGGCCAGCGGCCTCTCGGCCGGGCACGCCGAACGCACCCTGTTCGCCGACCTCGATGTCACCCTCGCTCCCGGCGATGTGATCGGCCTGGTCGGCGTCAACGGGGCGGGCAAATCGACCCTGTTGCGCCTGCTCGCCGACGGCACCCCCGACGACGGCACGATCACGCTGAGCCCGCCCGATGCCACCGTCGGCTACCTGGCCCAGGAACCCGAGCGCGTCCCCGGCGAGACCGTCCTCGAATTCCTCGCTCGCCGAACCGGTGTCGCGCCCGCCCAGCAGATCATGGACGCGGCAGCCGAACGTCTCGGCGAGGGCGGCGCCGACGACTACTCCCCCTCGCTCGAACACTGGCTGGCGCTCGGCGGCGCCGACCTCGAGCAGCGCGCCGCGGAGGTCGCCGCCGATCTCGGCCTCACCGACGGTCTCGCCGGTGGACTCGACACCCCGATGACCGGACTGTCCGGCGGGCAAGCCGCCCGCGCCGGCCTCGCGTCGGTCCTGCTGTCGCGCTTCGACATCCTGCTTCTCGACGAACCCACCAACGATCTCGACCTCGACGGACTCGAACGCCTGGAACGCTTCGTCACCGGTATCCGGGTCCCGCTGATGATCATCAGCCACGACCGGGAATTCCTGACCCGCACGGTGAACGGCGTGCTCGAACTCGATCTCGCCCAGCAGCAGGTCGGTTTCTACGACGGGGGTTACGACGCCTACCTGGCCGAACGCGAGATCGCCCGCCGGCACGCCCGCGAGGCCTACGAAGAATTCGCCGATACCCGAGCCGGTCTGGAAGCCCGGGCGCTGATGCAGCGCAATTGGCTGGAATCGGGTGTCCGCAACGCGCGCCGCAAGAGCAAGAACGACTCGGACAAGCACGGCCGCAAGGTCCGCGCCGAATCCACCGAGAAACAAGCCGCGAAGGCCCGCCAGACGCAGCGGCGCATCGAACGACTCGATGTGGTCGAGGAGCCGCGTAAAGAGTGGGAACTCCGCATGCAGATCGCGGCGGCTCCGCGCAGCGGTTCGGTCGTCGCGACAGCGAACAACGCCACGGTCACCCGCGGTGAATTCACCCTCGGACCGGTGACCACCCAGATCGATTGGGCCGACCGCATCGTCCTGGCCGGTGCGAACGGCTCCGGTAAGACCACCCTGCTCTCCCTCCTACTCGGCAAACTCACCCCCGATACCGGCACTGCCGCGCTCGGTTCGGGCGTGCAGATCGGCGAGGTCGACCAGGCACGTGGCCTGTTCCGTGGCGGTGCCGCTCTCGCCACCACCTTCGGTGCGGCCATGCCCGATTGGCCCGATGCCGAGGTCCGCACCCTGCTCGCCAAGTTCGGACTGCGCGGCCCGCACGTCATCCGCGCCTGCGACACGCTGTCCCCCGGCGAACGCACCCGCGCGGCCCTGGCCCTGCTGCAGGCGCGCGGCGTGAACCTGCTCGTCCTCGACGAGCCGACCAACCACCTCGACCTGCCGGCCATCGAACAGCTCGAGCAGGCCATCGACTCGTTCACCGGCACATTGATTCTGGTGACACACGACCGCCGGATGCTGGATTCGGTGCGCGCGACCCGCCGCTGGCAGATGGCCGGCGGGCAGCTCACCGAGAAGTAGGAACACGCCTCACCGGGCCGGGTGACTGTTATCCGGCTCGGCCCAGAAGCGTGTCCCGGCGGTCGTCGACCACGGACCGGATGGCGGCCACCACCGCGGCGACTTCCGGCCGGCGCAGGGTTTCGGTGCGGGCCACCAGCCAGTAGCCGAGGGTCACCGCCACCGGATCCGCCAGGACACGGACCAGGTCGGGGTGGCGGTCGGCCATGAAACAGGGCAGCAGGCCCAGGCCGGCGGCCGCACGGGTCGCTTCGACGTGCACGAAAACATTGGTGGAGGTCACCGATTCCCGCATCGCGGGGACGACACCGGACGCCAGATCGAGTTCGTCGACTTGCAGCATGGAGTCGATGAAGTACACCAGCGGATACCTGTCCAGATCGTCGATCGTGGCGGGGGCCCCGTGGTCGCGCAGGAATTCTCGCGACCCGTAGAGGCCCAGGCGGTAGTCGGCCAGGTGGGTGGCCGTGGCGCGGCGGACCCGCGGCTCGCCGACGACGACCTCGAGGTCGAGCCCGGAGCGCTGTTGCGAGGCCCGGCGGGTGGTCGCCACGATCTCGACCGCGATACTCGGATGCTGACGCTGCACCTCCGCCGCCGCGGGCGCGGCGATATAGGCGCTGAAGCCGTCGGTCGCCGAGATCCGGACCACGCCCTCCAGCACGCGATTCCCGCCGGGCGCGAGCGATGTCACCGCCGATTCCACTGCCTCGGCCGCGGCCAGCGCCTCCCGGCCGAGCTCGGTCAGTTCCCAGCCGCCGGTCACCCGGGTGAGCACCCGGCCGCCGAGGGTCTGCTCCAGCGCGGCGATGCGCCGGGAAATGGTGGTGTGATTGAGACCGAGGGCGTCCGCCGCCGTCACGAATCGGCCGGAACGCCCGACAGCCAGCAGCACGAGAAGATCATCCGCGCTCGGACGCCCTGAGAAGGCCCCACTCATATCTGCATTTTCGCACAGCCGTGGTGCAGTAATGGTCATTGCGACTCCCTTCGTCTGCACCAATACTCAACGCAGCCGAAAGTTGTGGGGTCCGTCACATCGACGAGACGGGTGGCCCCGGGCACGAAGGAGTGGCGATGAGGGAGCAGAGTGCCGGGTTCGACCCGGCCGGCCCGAAGGATGCGGATACCGGCGGTCTGCGGCGCGTGGTGGCCGCGTCGATGGCAGGCACCGTCGTGGAGTGGTACGAATTCTTCCTCTATGGCACCGCCGCTACCCTGGTGTTCAGCAAGGTGTTCTTCGCCGAGGGCACCAGCGACCTGGATGCCATCCTCGCCGCGTTCGTCACCTACGCGGTCGGCTTCGCGGCGCGCCCGCTGGGCGGGGTGGTCTTCGGGCATTACGGCGACAAGTACGGCCGCAAGAAATTGCTGCAATTCAGTCTCGTCCTGGTCGGCAGCGCGACGTTCCTGATGGGCTGTCTGCCGACGTTCGGGCAGATCGGCTACTGGGCCCCGGGCCTGCTGGTGGCGCTGCGCTTCATCCAGGGTTTCGCGGTGGGCGGCGAATGGGGCGGTGCGGTACTGCTGGTCGCCGAGCACAGCCCGAGCCGCGGCCGCGGATTCTGGGCGAGCTGGCCACAGGCGGGCGTGCCCGCGGGCAATCTGCTGGCCACCGTGGTGCTGCTGGTGCTGACCACGACACTGTCCGACGAGGCGTTCCTCGGCTGGGGCTGGCGGGTCGCCTTCTGGTTGTCCGCGGTGGTGGTGCTGATCGGCTACTACATCCGCACCAAGATCACCGACGCGCCCATCTTCGTCGCGGCGCAGCAGGAGGCCGAACAGATCAAGGCCACCTCGCTCAGCGTCGTCGAGGTGCTGCGCCGGTACCCGCGCGGTGTGCTCACCGCGATGGGGCTGCGTTTCGGCGAGAACATCATGTACTACCTGGTGGTCACCTTCACCATCACCTACCTGAAGGTCGAGGTGCACGCCGACACCACGGTGATCCTGTGGTGGCTGCTCGCCGCGCACGCGGTGCACTTCGTGGCGATTCCGCTGGTGGGCCACCTGTCCGACCGCTTCGGCCGGCGACCGGTCTATATGATCGGCGCGCTGACCGCCGGAACCTGGGGGTTTTTCGCCTTCCCGATGATGGACAGCGGCAACAACCTGATCATCGTGTCCGCCATCATCATCGGCCTGGTCTTCCATGCCTTCATGTACGCCGGGCAGCCCGCGATCATGGCCGAGATGTTCCCCACCCGGATGCGCTATTCCGGTGTGTCCCTGGGCTATCAGGTGACCTCGATCGTGGCCGGATCATTGGCGCCGATCATCGCCGTACGACTGCTCGACACCTACGGCTCCGCGGTACCCATCGCCTGGTATCTGGCGGGCGCGGCGGCGGTCAGCGCGATCGCGGTGCTCGCCGCACGAGAGACGAAGGGGCTGGCCCTGGAAAGTATCGATCGCGCCGACGCGGAGAGCCTGGACGCACGCACCGCCGAAGTACCCGCGCGATGAGCGACCTGGTCGGACGTAAGGCCCTGGTCACCGGCGGCGCGAGTGGGATCGGCGCGGCCTGCGCCCGGGCGCTCGCGGCGCGCGGGGCGACGGTCACCGTGGCCGACGTCGACAGCGCCGGCGCCGCGGCCGTGGCCGCGGAACTGGGCGGCGCGGCGTGGGTGGTGGATCTGCTCGACGTCGCGGCGCTCGAAGATCTCGAACTCGCCACCGACATCCTGGTGAACAACGCCGGGGTGCAGCACATCAGCCCGATCGAGGAGTTCGCGCCCCAGCGGTTCCGCGAACTGCACCGGCTGATGGTCGAAGCGCCGTTCCTGCTGGTACGGGCCGCGCTGCCACATATGTACCGGCAGGGATGGGGGCGGATCGTCAACATCTCCTCGGTGCACGGTTTGCGTGCCTCCGCGTACAAGGTCGCCTACGTGACCGCCAAGCACGGCCTGGAGGGGCTGTCCAAGGTGACCGCGCTGGAGGGCGGCCCGCACGGGGTGACGAGCAACTGTGTCAACCCCGGCTACGTACGAACACCGCTGGTGGACAAACAGATCGCGGATCAGGCCGAGGCGCACGGGGTGGCCGAACAGGAAGTGCTGGAGAAGATCCTGCTCACCGAGAGCGCGATCAAACGCCTCGTCGAGCCGGACGAGGTCGCGGCCCTGGTGGCCTGGCTGGCGTCGCCGGAGGCCGGCATGGTCACCGGGGCGGCCTACACCATGGACGGTGGGTGGAGCGCGCGATGAGGGTGCGCTCCACCCACCGGGGGAAGTCTCCCGGGCGGGCGAGCCGAAGCGAAACCGCTCGCCGTCGAAATAGACCGTGCCGCGATGGAATTCATCTCGCACATCACCGAAAATCAGGCCCGGGCGTCCATTACCCTCCAGCGAAATAGACTTCAACTGCGGCGATTAACTGGCGAACAGTTCGAATACCATCGGGGCGAGGGGAATTGCGCGTTACACCCCCCGGCCCGGAGAGTAACGGACCGCCGCAGGTCCATAACCGTTCATGATCGAATATATCTGCCGAACCAATTGGATCCCACACCGGCGGTCCGCGGAGAAACTCCGAGGAAATACCATGACGGTTCGAGAAGAATCCATCCGGCCCACCGTCGGACACCATTCGCCACGAACCGGTTTTCGTCGCTCACACAAAAACTGAAGAAAGGCATTCACCGACAGAGGATGCCCCCCCCCGCAGCCATCCGTGCAGCGCCACTACCTGCCTATACATGCCCATCGAGGATCTGGGTCCGAAAATGCGACAGCCCGCCGGACTACATCCAGCGGGCTGCCCACGCAGCGTACTGCATTGCACTACAAGCTATTCGGCGGACAAACTCGACAGATCGCCGAAACCACTGAAGATGCTGCCGAATGCGCTCAAAAGAGTGCCGAGGCTGCCCAAGTCGACCGAACCCATAGTTCCCACTCCTGTTTGTTCTGTGTTTATCCACGACACCTTTTGGGCCGCCGCACACCTTGATAATTCCGTAATCTTAACTTGACCGGCCGGTTATCTTAACATCGGACGACCGCAAGGTGAACTCGAGGTGAACTAGCGGACGGACGCATACAAAACCTCGCAAATCGGTAATTACACGGATGTAACCTTGATCTTTATGCAATAAAACCCTCCGAATCAGCGCATGCGATTTTCGTCGAACACCGGCAAGGGGGTCCGTAGCATTGGGCCATGAGTACTTATGTGACGACGAACCCGGCCACAGGTACTACAGAGCACGAATACCCGGGCCTGGCCGACGATCAGATCTCCGATATCGCCGAACGGTGCGCCGAGGGCTTCGCGACGTGGAAGCGCACCCCGGTAGCCGAGCGCGCCGCCGCGCTGGCGCGGACCGCGGACCTGTACGAGAAGCGGTCGGCGGAGCTGGCCGCGACGATCACCCGAGAGATGGGCAAACCCACCGAGCAGGCGGCCGGGGAGGTGCAGCTCGCCGCCGACATCTATCGCTGGTACGCCGAGAACGGGCCAGCCCTACTGACGACCGAGCAGCTCGATCCCCAGGGCTCCGCGGAGTCGGTGGTCCAGAAAGTGCCGATCGGACCGCTCGTCGGGGTGATGCCGTGGAACTATCCCTACTACCAGGTGGCTCGCTTCGCCGCACCGAACCTGCTGCTGGGCAATACGATCATTCTCAAGCACGCCTCTATCTGCGCGGCCTCGTCGAACCTCATGGCCGAAATCCTGCACAGTGCGTCCGTGCCGGAGAACGCGTACATCAACGTGTACGCCAGCGCAGGCCAGATCGCCGAACTCCTGGCGCATCCGGCCATCCGCGGGGTCTCACTCACCGGTAGCGAGCGAGCGGGAGCCGCGGTCGCGGCGGAGGCCGCGAAGAATCTGAAGAAATCCGTCCTCGAACTGGGCGGATCCGATCCGTTCATCCTCCTGGACACGGACGATATGACGCGCACGGTCCGCACCGCGGCCCGGGCCCGCCTGGCGAATGCGGGCCAGGCCTGCAACTCCCCGAAACGCTTCATCGTCCTCGACGACCTCTACGACGACTTCGTCCGGGGACTGGTGGACGAGTTCGATCGCGCGGTCGTCGGGGATCCGCGGGATCCCGGCACCGAGGTGGGGCCGTTGTCCTCGGTTTCCGCGCGGGACACCGTCGCGGACCAGATCAGCACCGCCGTGCGGCAGGGAGCGACACTGCACACGGGCGGCGCGCCCATGAAAGGCAACGGAGCATTCCTGCGGCCCGCCGTTCTCACCGGAATCACCCCGGAGATGGACGCCTACTCCGAGGAGATCTTCGGTCCGGCCGCGATGGTCTACAAAGTCGCCTCCGCCGACGACGCGGTGCGGCTCGCCAACGACGTCGACTTCGGGTTGAGCGGGTCGGTATGGAGTACCGACACCGGCCGGGCCGAGGAGGTCGCCGATCGTCTCGAGGTCGGGATGGCCTATATCAACGAACACGGCACGACATTGCCCGGTTTACCCTTCGGCGGTGTCAACCACTCCGGTTACGGTCGTGAACTGGGTCGCTGGGGTATGGGCGAATTCGTCAACACCAAACTCCGGCGAACGGCCGCGCACTGACTCACGCGCCCGACCGGCCTCACCGCCGGCGGCCCGACCGTCACGCCGCACGCACCCGCCTGTACGGCAGGCGGAGGTACCCGCGGCGAAATCCCTGCGAGCTCGTTACCGGCTCCGAGACCGGCGACGACACCACGGATACGTGTTCCGCTGGTTCGTCGCCGGCATCGCGTACGGTCGAGCCGACGGGGCCGCTCGGGCCCCCCGGCAGAAGGACGCGCTGATGTCCGATAAGTCTCCGCGCAGTTCCACCTCGAAGAAGACCGGAAAGTCTCTGAAGGAAAAGCGAGCCGACAAGAAAGCGAAGGCCGACAAGAAGTCCGAGGTCGAGTCCACTGTCGAAGCCAAGCGCTAGCACAGCCGCGTGAACTCGGGCGGCCGGCGCCGCCCGGTTCCGCTCCCGTCGGCGGCGCGGTCGCCCGAGCTGCGACGATCACCCCTCAGGCCAGTTCATGTACCGAGCAGCCCCTCTCCGAGATAGCTTCCGGGCCCGATCCCCGGCGGGACCGCGAACACCGCGGAGCCGACGGGGGTGGTCCATTCGTTGAGTGCATCGAATTCGTCGAGACGTTGCTGGATCGGCAGGAACTGCGTGGTGATATCGCGCTGAAAGGACACGAACAGCAGGCCCGAGTTCGATACGGCGCCCGACGCCGGCGGATCGTCGTAGTTGTAGACACGTCGGAAGATCCGCTCGCCCGCCCGCGTGTGGTGGGCGCGGGCGATATGCGCGCCCGGCGCGATAACCGGTATGCCGTTGCGGTCGGTGGCCGTGAAATCGGGTTCGTCGGTTTCGTGCACGCCCGTCAGCGGGGCACCGGTGGCCAGGCTGCGGCCGACGCTGATCTCGCGGCCCGGCCGGTCCAGTTCGTCCCAGGTATCCAGTTCGACCCTTATCCGCCGCAGCACCATCGACGTCGGGCACGGTGCACGTCGGCGACCGCCCCGTCACCGGACCCGATCCGGACCGTGGCGTGGTATTCCAGCAACCGGCCCTGTATCCGTGGCTGTCGGTCCGGCAGAATGTCGAATTCGGTCCGAAGGTACGCGGGGTCGCCCGCGCCGAACGTACAGCCGAGGCCGACCGGCTGCTGACCATGGTCGGCCTGGACCATCTCGGCGGCCGCCGCCCCTACGAATTGTCCGGTGGCCAGCAGCAACGCGCCCAGATCGCCCGGGTACTCATCAACGACCCCCGGATCATCCTCATGGACGAACCCTTCGGCGCCCTCGACGCGCTGACCAGGGAGAACCTCCAGGGTGAACTGCTGACCCTCTGGCGGGACCGCCGCAAGACCGTCCTGTTCGTCACCCACAGCATCGACGAGGCTCTACTGCTGGGCACCCGGGTCCTCGTCATGGGCACCCGCCCGGGACGCATCATCTACGACCGTCCCACGGCATTCAAAACCGGACTCGGCGACGTGCCCTTCACCGCGATCCGCGCGGCCCCGGAGTTCACCGCCATGCGCGACGAGGTCGCCCAGCACATCTACACCACCCACGCGACCCCATGACCGGCCGCCCAGTTCTGCGACGGTCCGTAGTGGGTGCGTCACCGGCTCCCCCGGCTCGCGGCCGGCGCTCTCGACATCGGCATAAGACCCGCTGAAGGCCGTGATCGTGCTGATCGGGATCGTCGGCTGAGCGCTCGGCACGCGTCCCGGATGGCTCTCCGCCGGCGCTGGAACATTCACAAAATAGGTATGTGCCGGGCCATTCGACCGACGTGGTGGGAGCCGGGACGGGAGATGCTGGCAGCTGACCCCGTCAGTACCAGGACACCGAGGCGTATCGATGGAGCAAGGGCACACCGACCATATCCGAGAAGCCGGCGACGACTATCTGAAATTCGCGGCGAACGCGCTCATGATCCGCCGCTGTGTGGCCTGTAGCAGGCTGTTCGCACCGCCGGTCGGGCGATGTTCGTCCTGCTGGTCCGACACGTGCGAAGAAGTGGCGGCGGCCGGCACCGGATCCATCGTGTGCTGGCGCATCGTGCAGTGCGCCGCACATCCGCGTGCCGTACCGGTAGCGACGACCATTGCCATTGTCGAACTCGACGAGGGCCCCTGGGTCTATACGGCGATCGACGGTGACGTGCCGGCATCCGGGCACGAGCCGGTACGGGTGCGATTCTGCGCGCCGCCGTGCGGCGACAGGTTCCCGATCTTCGAGGTGCTGACCTCCGGATCCGCCCTGGCGGGGTAGCCGGCGGAGACCGGCCGGGCAACCCGGTCACCGCGCCGGACGGCCACGGTGCCGGTTTCCCGTATCTCGGCACTGAAGTCCGCTCGGCGATAGAGTTGACAGTGGCGAGAGGTGAACAGATGTTGCCCGATGCCCTGGCAGCTGCTCGACGGAGCGTATCGAGCCCATGACCGGCGACGACCCGCTGCGGACCCGTCGTGACACGACGACGTCGGTCGCGGCGGAACTCGATGCGGCCGGTTTCGCGGCGCCCGCCGAGATCGGGCGCGGCGGTTTCGGGGTGGTCTACCGCTGCACCCAGCAGGCGCTGGACCGCACAGTGGCCGTCAAGGTCCTGTCCGGCGAATCGGACGAGGACAATCGCGCGCGCTTCGTTCGTGAGCAGCGGGCCATGGGCCGCCTCACCGGACATCCGAATATCGTCCCTGTTCTGGCGGAGGGAATCACGGACGGTGGGCGTCTCTATCTGGTGACCCCCTATTACGCGTCGGGTTCGCTCGAGAACCGGATTCGCCGGCACGGGCCACTGGCCACCGAAGAGGCACTGCAGCTCGGCGTGAAGATCGCGGGCGCACTCGAGAGCGCGCACCGGGTCGGCATCGTGCACCGGGACGTGAAACCCGGCAATATTCTGCTGACCGACTACGGGGAACCGGCGCTGACCGATTTCGGTATCGCGCATATCGCCGGCGGGTTCCGGACGGCCGAGGGCACCGTGACCGGGTCCCCGGCGTACACCGCGCCCGAAGTCCTGGAGGGCGGCACTCCCACACCGGCTGCCGATGTGTACGGGCTGGGCGCCACGCTGTTCAGCGCGCTCACCGGGCATGCGGCATTCGAACGCCGATCCGGCGAGAAAATTGTCACCCAGTTCCTGCGGATCACCTCCCAAACGCTTCCCGACCTGCGTGAACTCGGTATCCCCGGCAATGTCACGACGCTGGTCGAAGCGGCGATGAACCGGGACCCCCGGGCACGTCCCTCCGCCGCCGGTTTCGGCGAGGACGCCCGCCGGGTACAGCAGCAGCACGGATATCCGATGGGGTCGATGGCACTACAGGACGCTCCGATTCGCGGGGATCGGGAAGAGAAACCAGCGGACCCGCGCACCCGCGGGCCGGTCACCGGGGACCGCACCGGCAATCTTCCCCTGGAGCTGACCAGTCTGGTGAATCGGCGGACCGAGCTGACGGAAGTGAAGAATCTCCTGTCCACTTCGCGGCTGGTGACCTTGACCGGGATCGGGGGTGTCGGGAAAACCCGCCTGGCGTTGCGGGCCGCGTCGCAGGTGATCCGCGATTACGCCGACGGTGTGTGGCTGGTCGACCTGGCCGACGTCTCGGATTCCTCGCTACTGGTCGATATCGTCGCGGCCACGGTGGGGGTGCGGGACGAATCGGCCGTCCCGCTGACCGATGTGCTGCTGCAGTTCCTGTGCCCCCGCGACATGCTGCTCGTCCTGGACAATTGCGAACAGGTGGTGCAGGCCGTTGCCGAACTGAACGAGGTATTACTGCAGGTATGCCCGGAGTTGCGTGTTCTCGTGACCAGCCGGGAACCGTTGAATATCGCCGGCGAAGCCGTGCTGCGGGTCGCGCCACTGTCGGTACCCGATCCGGGCCGCGAACCGAGTCTGAAGGGGATGCCCCGATTCGACTCGGTCACCTTGTTCGCGGAGCGGGCAGCCGCGGCAGTTCCGGGATTCGAGCTGGACGAAGACAACAAGGGCACTGTCGCCAGGATCTGCGCGCGGCTGGACGGTCTGCCGCTCGCGATAGAGCTGGCGGCCGCCCGGATGCGCACACTGTCACCCGAGCAGATCCTGCAGCGGCTCAACGATCGGTACTCGCTGCTCACGCGGTCCGCGCGCACCGCCCCGACGCGCCAGCAGACGCTGCGTTTGTCCATGGACTGGAGCTACGACCTGTGTACCCCGGCAGAACAGCAGCTGTGGGCGCAGCTCGTGGTGTTCGCCGGTAGCTGCGAACTGGACGCTGTGGAGGGGGTCTGCGACGTCGATACGGCACCGGACAGTCTGCTGGACGTGCTGTCGTCGCTGGTCGACAAGTCCATCCTGGTCCGGGAGGAATCCGGTCCCGTCGTGCGCTTCCGGATGCTGGAGACGCTGCGCGACTACGGCCGGCAGGAACTGCGGAGAGCGGGCCGGTTCCGGGAGCTGCGCCGGCGGCATCACGACTGGTACCAGCGGTTGATATCCGATGCCGCGGCCGGCTGGATGAGCGCGGAACAGCCGCGCTGGATCGCGCGCCTCGAACGTGAACAAGCCAATCTGCGCGACGCGCTCGAATACTGCTTGTCCGAGGACACCGCCGAGGCAGCCGAAGCGGGCCTGCGCACCGCCCAGGGTCTGTACGAGTTCTGGAACTTCCGTGGCCTGTACGGGGAGGGGCGCTCCTGGCTGGACCGCCTGCTCGCGTATCCGATAGCGAATTCGATATCCGGCCGCATCGAAGCGCTCTGCGCCGCAGGCAAATTGGCCGCATCGAGCGGAGAGTTCACGGCGTCGGCGGCGCGACTGGAGGAAGCCCGGGCCCTGGTCACCGCCGAACTCGGGAAGTCGACCCGGGCGCAGATCGCCTACACCGACGGCTTGCTCGCACTCTCACGCGGGGAATCCGGGCACGCACGGGAACAGTTCGAACGCGCGGTGGAGCTGACGAGTTCGGATCCCCTGGGGCAGTTCCGGATGAGCGCGCTCGCCTTGCTCGCCTGGGCGCACGAGCTGAGCGGTGACGTGGCCCGCGCGGGTGAACTCTACCGGGACGTCCTCTCGGCGACCGAACCGCGGGGCGAGGTGCTGCACCGTACCGCCGCGTTGCGCGGTCTGGGTGTCGCGGAGTGGCAGCACGGTACGCGCGAACGGGCCCAGCCGCTGATCCAGGAAGCGTTGCGCGTGAACAGTGGGTTGAACAGCACGGTGCTCACCGTGTACTCCCTGGAGGCACTGGCCTGGACTATCGACGTCCGTGCCGATGCCGAACGGGCAGCCGTGCTGCTGGGGGCCGCGGAGGGGCTGACGCCGACAGGTACCCAGGTCCCCATCGTTTTCCACAACCTGGGGCGCTTCCACGAGGATTGTGAGCGGGAAGCACGCCGTGTGCTGGGCAATCGCGGCTTCGCCGCCGCCCATCGCCGGGGCATGACGATGAAAATGGACACTGCTGTCGCCTACGCTCTCGGGGCGCCGGACACCGACCGGCCGGCCGCGTCCGGCTCGGCGGGCGCCTTGACCAAACGCGAGCGGCAGGTCGCCGACCTGGTGGCCCAGGGGCTCAGCAACAAACAGATCGCGGCGAAACTGGTGATCTCCCAGCGCACCGCGCAGAGCCATGTGGAACATATCCTGACCAAGCTCGGGTTCACCTCGCGCGCCCAGATCGCCGCGTGGATCACGGAGGACTCCGGACGCTGACCGCCCCGCTACCGCGGTTCGACGAGCTGGATTTCCAGTTCGATCTTCACGACGTCGCTCAACAGCCCGGGCAGTGCGTCGCCGACGCCGAAATCGGAGCGTTTGATCGTGCCGGTCGCGGAGAACCCGGCATGCCGTTCGCCGCTGGGACCGAAATCTTCGATTCCGCCCCATTCGGCCTCCAGGGTGACCGGCGCGGTGACCGTTCCCAGCGTGGCCTCCCCTGCCACGGTGAAGTTCTCGGCGACCCGGACCGGCTCAGTGGCACGGAAGGTGAGGGTCGGACGGTTGGCGACGTCCAGGAAATCGGCGGTGCGGATATGCGCGTCCCGATCGGGATTACCGGTGTCGAACGAATCCAGGTCGATGGTCGCGCCGATCACCGCCGCGCCCGAGTCGTCGACTTCGAACCGGGTGGCGAAGCGGCCGAATCCGCCACGCACTTTGGCGATTCCGAGATGGCGGATGGTGAACGCGACCGAGGAGTGCGCGGGATCGAGCGCCCACTCGCCGGCCCGCAGGGTGGTTCCGGTGGTTTCGGGTGTTGTCGTCATGACCTCACGATCTCCGGGCCGCGGCCCGCCCGCCAGACCCTGGTTATCCTCGTCCTGAGAGGGCGCGGCTAACCGCGTCGCGGCAGGGCACCATGGTGTGATGACCCGCAACGCATTCGCGGATTTCCTGGTCAAGCGGCGCGCCGAACTGCGCCCCGCCGATATCGGCCTGCCCGAGGGCGGCCGGCGCCGCACGCCGGGCCTGCGCCGCGAGGAGGTGGCCGTGCGGGCCGGCGTGAGCGTCGACTATCTGGCCCGGTTGGAGCAGGGCCGCGATACCAACCCGTCGATCGCGGTGGTGGAAGCACTGGCCGAGGCCCTGCTGCTCGACAACCAGGAGAGCGCCGTATTCGGCTGGCTGGCGCTGACCAGCACACAGGAGGCACACTGCCCCGAAGTGCCCCCGGCGCGGGAGCAGGTCTCGGACACGATGGAGGCGATCCTCCGGTCGCTGGAGCCCACCCCGGCATTCGTCCTCGGACTGCGGCTGAACGTCCTGGGCTGGAATTCGGCCTGGGAGGATTTCGCCGTCCCTCTCGGCCTCCTGGACCAGCGAGAGAACGTGAACCTGGCCCACTACGTCTACTCGCATCCGCTCGCCCGCAGGACGCTGCGCAACTGGGCCGCGGCCGCCGACACCTTCGCCGAGATCCTGCGCCGCGCCACGCTGCGCCGGCCGGGCGACGCGACTCTGCGCGAGACCATCGACACGTTGCGCAGGAACCCCGATTTCGCGGCGCGCTGGCGACCGCAGGGCGCCGGGCTCGATATAGCCAAGGTGCTGCGGTTCGACCATCCCGAACTCGGCACCGTCGACGTCCCGTTCGAAACACTGGACAGCGATACGGATCAGAGCCTCGTCGTATGGCTCGTCGACCGCACCGCTACCTCGGGCCACGGCCTCCGGCTGGTACCGCCGCACGCCGCGGGCCAGTGATACGTCCGCACGGTGCGCCGAACCAGTTCCTGGACCTGCTCGTCGTCGCCGGTATCGGTGGCGACCGCGAGCACCCGCCGGCCCGTCTCAGCGGCCACCGCGGGCCGCGGCCGCGAGCGGTTCGGGCGAGCGTGCGGCGAGCACCATGTCCACGCCTTCGGCGGCGAGCCCGCGGGCGACGGCAAGTCCGATACCTTTGCTACCGCCCGTGACGATGGCACGTTTTCCGTCCAGTCTCAGATCCACCGAACCACGCTAGCAACGGTCGCGGGCCAGTCGTGGATCTCGATCGACTCGAGCGCGCTGGGGTGCAGGGCATCCAATTCCTGGGGAGTGGGTTGGCGCGCAAGGTACTTCGCCGCTGATCCCGATCCCCGGGGAGAACGGTGCCGAGCCGGAACAGTACACGGTGGGGATCGAGCCGGGGCACCACGATGACGCAGCACCAGGGACCACCGGCCCCCACCCAGAGCACACCGACCGGGCTCGAATGGCTGGGCTACGAATCTCCCGACCAGCACACGCCACATTCGACAAGGCCGCAATCAACATCGGACGCGGCCGGCTCGGCAACCCGACCCTCGACAGTTTAAGCAGATATGCTTAAACTACGGATGGATCTCGCCCCGTCACCAGACCGGCGGAGCGGCAACAACACTGCCGATCCCAGGACCGGAACGACAGGAAAGACCCGCGGGAACAAGCACCCCGAGGTCATCGAGCCCGGTGACCGCGCGACCGGCGCTCGGGTGTGCAAATCCGCGCGTTCGACGCCTACCGGTCACGAGTATCGACAACCCGGGTGAACAGGAACAATCATGACCAGCAAGACGGGCGTCCGTTCGATCGATATCGGAGCGAACCGCACGCGCTATGCCCGGGGCTGGCATTGCCTCGGCCTGTCCGACAGCTTCCGCGATGGAAAACCCCACTCCGTACAGGCATTCGGCACGAAGCTGGTGATCTGGGAGGATGCCACCGGCACACTCCGGGTGCTCGATGCCTACTGCCGGCACATGGGCGCGGATCTCTCCCGGGGAACGATCAAGGGCGACTCCATCGCCTGCCCGTTCCACGACTGGCGCTGGGGCGGCGACGGCCGCTGCACGATGGTGCCCTACGCGAAACGGATTCCGAAGCTCGCGCGCACCCACACCTGGATCACCACCGAGCAAAATCTTCAGCTGTTCGTGTGGAACGACCCGGAAGGCAACCCGCCACCACCGGAGTTGGCGATCCCGCACATCGACGGTATCGGCACCGACCAGTGGAGCGACTGGACGTGGGAATCGGTGCTGATCGAAGGGTCCAACTGCCGCGAGATCATCGACAACAACGTCGATATGGCCCACTTCTTCTACATCCACGGCGCCTACCCCGTCTACTTCAAGAATGTCTTCGACGGTCACGTGGCCACCCAGTTGATGCATTCCGAGCCACGCCCCGACATCAGCAAGATCGAGGACGCGCTCCTGCGCTCCGAAGCCTCCTACTACGGGCCGTCCTACATGATCAATTACCTGCACAACGACTTCGGCGGCAACACCGTCGAAGTCGTGCTGATCAACAGCCACTACCCGGTGACCCAGGACTCGTTCGTCCTGCAATGGGCCGTCAGCGTCCAGAAGATCCCGGGCATGTCCCAGGACGCCGCCGGCAAACTCGCCGCCGCGTTCTCCAGGAACTTCTCCACCGGTTTCCTCGAAGACGTCGAGATCTGGAAAAACAAGACCCGGATCGACAATCCCCTGCTCACCACCGAAGACGGCCCGGTATACCAGCAACGCCGCTGGTACGAACAGTTCTACGTCGACGTCGCCGACGTCACCCCGGAAATGACCAACCGCTTCGAATGCGAAGTCGACACCCGTCACGCACACGAGGAATGGCAGAAGGAAGTCGCCATCAACCTGCAACGCGCCGAGGCCCACGCAAACAGCTGACCACCCGCCACGGGCATCACCTCGGCCGCGCCCTCTCGAACGACGAACGAACAGCACCCGCGATCGCACCCCTTGTACCGCGGGCGCTTCGGTGAGAATATCCTTCTCATGTGTCATGAACAACATTCTTAAAATGGCTGTAAGCAGCGCAAACCGCCCGACCCGGGCACGTGGACAAGGGGCCGGCGGTGAAGGCTGACGACCACTTCCATACCGGGGTCGCCACCACCGATATGGCAGCGACAGCCGCCACACTGTCGGCAACTCTCGGCTACGAATGGGGCGACCGGATCGGCTCAGTCGTCCAGGTGACCGTGGCCGGCGGCGTTACCGATATCGAGCTCTCCTGTATGTTCTCGATCAACGAGCCGCGGCTCGAAGTTGTGCGTGCCGTATCGGGAACGCTGTGGGAGCCGGTGCCGGGCGGCGGCATCCACCACGTCGGCTACTGGTCCGACGACGTGGCCGCAGATGTCACGGAACTGATCCGGCACGGCTGGCAGGTAGAGGCGACCCGGAAAACGCCGGATGGCGCGCTGCACTTCGCCTTCCTGTAGAACCCACTGGGTTTCCGTATCGAACTCGTGGACCGGCGAGCCGAGCCGGCCATGCGGCAATGCTGGCAAGCCCCAGCAGGCCCCGGGTAACCCGTGCACCGCGTTGCGTATCAATGCACGTTGCGGAAGCCCAGGTGATGGCCGAGGTAACGGACGTCTGCCGTTCCTATGTGCTGCGGATCGACGCCACCTGGTTGTTCAGTGGGCATCACAGCCCGCCGGGTTGACCACCGTTACTGCCGTATTGCGGGCCCACAAGGGACTTCACGAGCCAGTCCAGAAATTCCAGAACGGCGCGAGTGACTTCGGCCGCGTCCAATGGCCACATGATCATTTCTCCCTCTTCTGATGGATTACGAGATTCAGTGTGGCCAGGTTGGTCGTATGCGGCAACGGTTGTCGTGCCCGCATGATGAGACTTCTCGAATCACCCTGCTGGACCTGCCCTTCGGGCGTACCCGAGGCCATCGGAACACGGTGGAATCACCCGGTTCGGCAATTCCCCTCGGCGGCGCCTGCCCGGTGATCGGCAGTCGCCGACATATGGGTTTCCGCCCACTCCCGCAGGCCGGCAAGTCGCTCCTCGAGGGATCGCCCGAGCTCAGTGAGCCCGTAGTGGTAACCGAGGAGGCAGCCGTGCCGATCGATGCCCCACACCAGCCACATCGAATACCGGCGAACTCCGTCGAACTCACCGTCACGATCACCGGCTCCGGCCCCGCGCTCGTCCTGCTGCACGGCGGGCCGCACACCCGGCGGGTATGGGACACGGTGGTTCCGATAGCCGCTTGCTGCCTATCCGAGGTAGAAAGGAAATCGTGAGGCCGACCCATGCAATCCGGCGTGCCTGGTCCGTCCGCAGATTGCAGTTCGTCGCGCACGCACGGGCGGCTACCCAGCCGGGGAGGCACAGTGACGGTTGAGGTCGACCCCCGATTTCGAGATGCCTTCGAGCGGCTGCTGGCCGCCGTCGACTTACTGGACTTCGACGGGCTGATGACGTGTGACGGATATTTCGACGAGCTCCCACTTTTCACGACGTATTCCCAAATCGCTTTCCTGGAAGAGCTGTCGCTCATCGAACGCAATCGGGTGCTGGTTCAGGCGGCCGCAGCTCATCTCGACCGTATCCTCCGGCACGCCGAGCGCTACTATGCTGGACGCAAGTTCGACTTCTTCTGCTCGGTAACGGTCACCGGTTGGGACTTCTTCCCGGAAGGGGACCTGCTGACACCGCGCTTCTGGCGGGCGAACACCAGCAAGGGCGTTTTCGACTACCTGAGACTCCAGCCGCCGACCAGCGAGGGCAGCAACACGGTCGCGTACTTACTCGACCACGACCCCAATTACCTGATCAACGATGACATCGTGGACGAGTTCGGCGAGAAACGCCTGGAACGAATCTTCGTCCAGCACGTCGACTGCCCGGTGCCAAGGGGCAACGTCGAAGCGTTATGAGAGCTACGGTCAACCATGAGCCATTTTCCGCGAACTGCCGGCTGCCATGACTTCCCCGGCAGCGGCCGATCCAGCCAGGCAGGAACCGACGGCCGAAACAGTGCTCATCGCACGGGCACAACAGAATTCAGCACACGCGACACTCTCGAGGTGCTCTGAGATTTGGCGGGTACGATGGCTGTTCCTGCTCGAGTGGCTGACTCGCGCCGGCAACGCGATCACAGAATCGACCGGATTTCATCGGCAATCAGCCTTGCCAGTGGTTCGTGTGAGTCGCGGCTCAGGTGTATACCGTCAATTCCCGGACACGCGACGGTAGCGGCGTCTACGAAGAGAGTCCTGCGCTTGTCAGCAACGCGGCGTATCGCCGCGCCGAGCTCCCGCGACTTGCGCACAGAGCCGGCGTCGTATTCGGAACTCTGCTCGGCGAATGCGGATTGGCCGGCATCGAGATGGATCGGACCGACCAGCAACACCGTCGGCACTACCCCGGTACGAGTCCAGGCAGTGCGCTCCACATCGTCGATATAGCCTTCGATCGCGCCGGCTACGGCGTCGGTTTCCCGACCGAACTTGCTCTTGAGATCGTTGTTGCCGAGCATGATGACGACCATGTCCAACGGTGAATGGCTGCGCAGGCACGGCCGAAAGTACTTGCGGCCGTTCCGGTCGTCACGATCAGGGTCGTCCAGGTCGGTGGTGCGACCGCCGAGACCTTCCTCGACAATTGCGTATCCGGTACCCAGATATTCTTGTAGCCGCCCCGTCCAACGCACGTCGGCCGGCCATCGGCCACTTTTTTCGGCAGGTTGGCCGAAGGTGTTGGAATCGCCGAAGCACAAGACAGCGAGCGCGGCAGGATTGACGATCAAGGTCGAGTTCCTCCCATTTGGTCCGATACACCCAGGTGTTCGGCGATTCCGACAAGCCCGTCCAACTGTTGCTTACCCCGGCGGGTCAGCAGCTCGTTGATCAGTGTGTGCGCCAGGGGAACGTGACCGATGAACTCCGGTGCCATCAACCACGCCCAACGAAGGGTATCCACGGCGTCCGCATCGTCCCGGTTGTGGATCTGGGCTTGCGCGACGTTGACGAACCAGCGGCTGCGCAGGGTGGGCGGGATTCCGGTATCCGGACCGGTGACAACGGAGGCAAGTCTCAGAGCTTCGCGCGGGCGATTCGCACTGATTTCGTTGACAACCCCGAAACTAGCGGCCGAGGCGTAGCCGAACACATTGGACACCTCGGGGCGACTGGCATAATCGCCTTCCAACTGTATTCCGGCCGACTCGCACAAGCGTAGATACCTTCGCGCTTCGCGATAGTCCCCTGTTCCGGAAGCCGCGAATGCGGCATAGCAGAGAAGTTCGCCCCAAATAGCGATATGGCGTGGGGAGGCTGTAGACAACCGCGGTTCGATATCGGTTGCTACTCGGTCGGCATACGCGGCCGCATCGTCATGCATTCCGTTTTTCACAAGAAGCCACGACTGCGAGGCTTTGATAGCAGCCAGTGTCAGCTCGTCTCGGCTGTCGTCGGCCAGTGCCTCTGCGCGCAGGAGCGCGAATGCGGCCAAGTCTTCGTGTGCCACGTAGCCCAGTAGATTCGAAGCGGCGTGCAAGAGTTTCGCGATCGAAATATTGATCTGACGCAGGGGCTCGCCTACCGCGAACTCTGCTGCACTGTAAGCGCTGGCCAAAGCAGCGGGGAGCTCGCGTTTCAACTCGTCGAATCGAGCCGAGAAGAATAGATCCCATGCGCGATTCACCGCAGCGGTCAGATCGAACTGCTCAGCTGGGGGCGAATCTGGAATACAACCCATTATGACTCGCCTCAGTTGAAAGATGCTGCCATCGCGTATGCCGCTACTTGACTTGTCCACGATCCCGTCGCTGCCAGGGTGGGCCATTTCCGTATGAGGCCGTGGCGGATAGGGAGCCGCAACTCGGGTAGGTAGCAAGGCCAGGGGATCGGATTTCTCGCGCCGGTCATCGAGCGCGGCATAGAAGCGCGCTCGCTGTTCGTCATCGAGCCGCCTGTGGGTGGTGTCCATGCACAAGGAGTACTTCGCCCCCAGAGTGATGTCTGCACCCCTACGTTCCCATTTGCCGACCGCTTCGAGCGAACAACCGATCCGGTCGGCGAACTGAATCTGAGTATCCCGCAGCGCACGCAGCGCTGCGACCTCGAGACCGGTCCACGTAACGATCGCCATCTCTCGAACTTCCTCCCCTCACTTGTAATACCGCCAGCGTACGGGCTCAGTACGGGTTCGGTGTCTCCTTCGAACACAACAACACGGCAATGCTGAAGCAATCAGGGGCCGCCACTCACAGGCGCCCGCTTGCCCCTTCCGCGTGTTCGGTCACCGGCGGCAGACCTGATCACCCGAGCCCGCGTGTACATGACCGACTCGTCACGCGCTTCGCAACTCAGCTGTGCATCTGGAGCCGCATTCCACCCGGCTCGCCCTGATCTCAATCGTTGACATCGCCTGGTCCGGGCCGCGGCGCGAACCGCGGCAGCGCCCCGGCCAGCCGATACCGGTAACCGGGACGTCGTCGCGACATGCCTCTCCGAGATCTCCTGCGAGCAGTGATCGACCGGAACCGGCCCGGGAAGGCGAACCTCGGCGTTCACCCGTACCACTCGCGTACGCACAGAAACGGGAGACGATGGCACAGCAACTACATCGCGGCGTAGCGCTCGACGGGGCAGGCGCGCATCCGGGCGGTCAACCTCCCCTGCGCCTACACCGATTTGGCGACCTGCCCGCTGCCACCGGCCGAGAACCGGCTCCCGGTCGCGGTCGAAGCGGGCGAGAAGATCCCGTACGAGCGCAGTTGACCCATGAGCGCCGTGACACCATCGATCACGAACCTGTCGCTGCTGACCCCGGGCAACTATCCCGACAATGATCCCGCCACCGGCCTCGAGGACACCCTGCGCCTGTTCGAATTCGCGGAACGCCTCGGTGTCGACGGTGCCTGGATCCGGCAGCGTCACCTCGAGCACGGTGTCGGATCGGCGGCGGTCTTCCTGGCCGCCGCCGGCCAGCGCACCAGCCGGATCGAGCTGGGCACCGCCGTGATCCCCATCGGCTACGAGAGCCCGTTCCGGCTGGCCGAGGATCTGTCGATGGCCGATGTGCTCTCCGGTGGCCGGCTGCAACCCGGCTTCAGCGCGGGCACTCCACCGCACGCGGACCTGATCGGCGACCTCGTCTTCGACGGCGAGTGGCGTAGCTACGACCTGTCCTACGGACGGATCGCCCGGCTCATCGACAATCTGCGCGGTGACTATCTGGGCGAACCTGATGCGGTGATCCACTCCCCCGGCAACACCCAGCGCCCGCGGCTCCAGCCGCACAGTCCGGGCCTCATCGACCGGCTCTGGTATGGGGGCGGCAGCGCCCGTTCGGTGCGCTGGGCCGGCGAGAACGGCCTGAATATTCTCACCGGCAATATCGTGTTCGGTGAGCACAGCGATGATTTCAGCACCACACAGCTGGCATTGATCGAGGAATACCGTCGCCGCATCGTTCCGGGCCGCCCGGCCCGGATCGCGGTGGGCCGGGTGATCGTCCCCGTCGACAGCGCCGACCGGGCGACCCGTGAACGCTACCGCCGGTATGCGGCCGGGAGGCAGCAGCGAACCCTGGCCCCGCAGGGCGAACGGCGCGTTCTGTTCGCCCCCGATCTGGTCGGCACCGCCGAGCAGATCATCGAAAGGCTGTACGCCGAACCTGTCCTCGCCCACACCACCGAACTGCGCCTGGAACTACCCTACGAATTCCACCGCGGCGACTACGAACAGATCCTGCACGACACCGTCGAACTGATCGCCCCCGCGCTGGGCCGGCGGCCCGCGGTGAACGATCCGCCGACCAACGGCGGCATCCCGGCACGCGAGAAAACCCCGGGCGAAATTCCGCTGCACACGCAATGATCCATCACATGACCGACTCCGAGGCCCATCACCGCCCCCGTCCCCGTACCGACTCGGAGTAACAGTGAGCACCCCCGACAAACCCGAACGCCCGGACCTCACCGGATGGCGACGACGCCAGCAACTCCGCCGCTCCAGTGCCGCCCAGCCCATCCCCTCCGGCAAGACCTACCGGCGCAAGCCGAAGAGCACCAGGGCACAAGAGATCCGCGACGCCTACCGCTGAGATCAGCGGGACCAGGGCGCGGCTCGATCGTCCGAGCCGTAGTCCTCGAGCGATATGTTGGCGGCCGAACGCTCGGTGAATGTCATCAGACGCGAGAACAGAGCGGATACGGAGAAGAGCGCGTTCCGGGCGCGCAGGCCGAGACAACGGAGGGTCTCGCGGGCGTTCCGGTCGCCGCGGCCCGGTCGAAATACGTCGCGGCCGAGTCGAGGATTCGCCAGGTCGTCACCGGTAGTTCACCCTGTCTCACCTGTCTTTACGCCTACGATCTCCCCAGCGAGGGGAGGTGGCGAATTGCTTTATCGCCGTGGGTCATTGTTGGCTGCCGTATTCGTACTGCTGTCTGCCGTACTGGCGGGTTGCGGGCAGGACGGTGAATCCGGTGCCGTGACCGAATACGACGCCGATTCCGGTGTGCTGAACATCGTCGCGGGGTCCGAGCACGAGGCCGTGTTCCAGCAGATCGTGCAGCCGTGGTGCCGGGAGCAGAATCTGACCTGCACCATGACGAAACTGGGCTCGGTGGACCAGGCCCGGCTGCTGGAGAACGGGGACGCGCCCTACGATGCCTTCTGGTTCGCCAGCAGCGTGTTCCAGCAGTTCGGTGATACCGCGCACCGGCTGCAGGACGTGCAGCCGATGTTCAGCACGCCGCTGGTGTTCGCGGGACGCCGCGCCGAGCTGGACGCGCTGGGGTTCACCGGACGGGACGTCGGCGTCGAGGAGATCCTGGCGGCCGCCGAATCGAAGAAGACAACGGTGTGGACCACCAACCCCACCCAGTCCAATTCCGGGGCTACCGTGCTGCTCGGTTTCCTCAACCATTTCGCCGGCAACGGACCCGGCGTGCCGCTGACCCGGGAGCAGCTCGATTCGGAACCCGTGCGCACCGGATTCACCCGATTCGCGCGGGCCGTCACCAAAACCCCACCGTCCACGGGCCTGCTGATGGACGAATGCCTGGCCGCACCGGACCGGTGCAAGACGATGTTCACCTACGAAGATCTGGTGATCGAACGCAATCAGCAGCTGGTGCGCGACGGCGAAGAGCCGCTGCAGGTGATCTATCCGAAAGGCGTGCAAGCGATCTCGGATGCGCCGCTCGGGTTCCTGCCGCACGGCGACAATCCCGGGAAGCTCGCCAATTTCCGCAAGCTCCAAGACTTCCTGCTCACGGCGGATACTCAGCAGCAGCTCGTGCAGCTGGGCCGCCGGCCGATCACCAGTATCGGACTCTCGTTACCGGATGCGCCGCGTGCGGTATTCGATCCGGCCTGGGGTATTCGCACGACCCTCGACGAGCAGCCGATGACCTTTCCGGCGGCGCCGGTGATCGCGGCGGTTCTGCAGGACTACCAAACCGTCTACCGCACCCCCACCGACCTGGTGTACTGCATCGACGCGTCCCGCAGTATGGACGGTAACGACGGCTGGGACGGGGTGCTGCGGGCCGCGGATCTGCTGTTCGATCCGGCGCAATCCGAGCAGTATCTCCTGCAGACCGGACCGCACGACCGGACCGCGGTCCTGGTCTTCAACCACACCAGCGCCACCACGGAATGGGTCACCGGCAACGCGGAACCGGCACTCACCTCGCTGCGTGACCGGGTGCATTCCCGATATCCCTCCGGCGACACCGGCATCTACCGCTGTCTCGGCACCGCCGCCCACCAGTTCTCCGGCGCGGCGGAGCCGGGTCGTAAGCAATTGGTCATCCTGATGACCGACGGCGCCGATACCGAGGGCGGCAACGGTCTCGACGACATCGCCGCCACCGGGATCCCGGTGGTCGTCATCGGTTTCGGTTCCGATATCGAGGAGGACGCGCTCCGGTCGATCGCCGACCGTACCGGCGGCTCGTATCTCACCGGCGACGATATGGTCGCGGCATTGCGCCAGGCGACCGGCTACCGGTAGGAGCTGCCGGTGCCGAACAATTCCGCCGTGATCGCGGCCTTGGCCGTTCTCGTGGCCTCGTTCCTCGGTCTCTATGCCGTGCTCGGTTCGGCCGGTGGTGCCGCGCTGGTGGCGGTGGGGGCGGCCGTGCTGGCCGGGCTCGCCGGGCACACGGTGTCGCAGTCGGCGCGGCGCCGGCGCTTGGCGCGGGACGTGTCGGAGGTGAACGGCCGGGTGGCCGCCCTGGCGGCTCGGGTGAGTCATGCCGCCACCCGTTCTTCCCTGCTCCGGGCCTGCGATACCGTGCCGCGCCTGCTGGAACGCACCGGAACAGTCGACCCCGCCGCGCTGCCCGCGACCCTGCACAAACTGCACGACTACCTCCTCAGCGTGGAGTCGGCCCTGCGCCGGTATGCCGAAATCCAGGATCATCCGTCGTCCTACCGCGATGCCGAGAACCTCCTGGCCGCCGGCCGCCGGACACTCACCGGATTCGAATCGTTCGCCGCGCATGCCGCCGGACAGGTCGGCGACGCGAATCTGGAGAGTTTCTTCCGGGATCTGGCGCACCTGGAACTGATGACTCCGCCGCGACTACCCCCGAGCGAGGAACTGTGAACCGATCCCGTCTCCCCGTCCTCGTCGCGGTGGTGGTCGCCGTGGTCGCCATTGTGGTGGGTGTGGTGGTGATCCAGAGCTCGAAAGAGACCCCGGCCGCGGTGCAGCAACTCACCTGCCTCGGCGGCTCCGAGAAATCTGCGTTGATGGCCGATACCGAGATCCGCGATATTCTGCGGAACGATTTCGGGCTCGAGGTGCAGTTCGACAAACGGGGCTCCTACGATCTGGTGCAGATACCGACGGGACAGCTGCGCGATCAGCAGGTCGATTGCCTGTGGCCGTCCTCGGCGAGCGCACGCAGCATCTTCGAGGAGTCGCACGACACCGGCGATTTCCCGGACTACCGCGCCGAACCGGTCCTCGAGACCCCGGAGGTGATCTATGCCGGGGCGGCGGCCACGGACGCACTGATCGCCGCGGGGATCGTGGAGATGCGCGAGAACGCGTATTACGTCGTCGATTTCAAACGGCTACTGCTGGACTATGTGCTGCCCAAACGCAAGTGGCCGGAACTGAACGCCACCGGACCGGCCGGGCCGATCCGGATCACCAGTACGGATCCGCAATCGTCCAACTCCGGATTCACCCTGCTGCAACTCGAATTGACGGTGATCGCCTCCGGTGACGTGTTCCAGCCGCCCACCGTCGCCGAAGCCAGGGCTGGGCTGCCCACGGTACGCGGTCTCTACGATGCGCAGGGGCTGCAGTCGGACAGCTCCGACGGCGGGTTCCGGGAATGGCTCATCCAGGGCGCCACCTCGCTCTACGCCGGTTACGAGAGCCAGATCCTGCAGCAACTGGTGGCCTACCGCGACAACGGTTCCGCCACCGATGCGCTGCTGAACAGTGCCCGGATGCTGTATCCGGATCCCACCATCTTCAACAGCAACCCGGTCCTCGCACTCACCGCGCCGGCCCACCAGCTGATCACCGCACTGCAGGATCCCCGGGTTCAGGACATTGCCTGGAAACGCTACGGTTTCCGTTCCGCCGCCCAGCTCGGCGCGGCGCGGACCGCGGATTTCCCGCAGATCCCGCTGGCTCCCCAGCCGCGGGCCACCACCCCGCCGCGGGCCGATGTCACCGAGCTGCTCCTGGCCTGCGTACGCGACAACATATGCTCCTGACCGATTCCGATTTGCCGATTGACCCTCCGTCGGCTGTGATCTGTGCACGTGAGCGGAAACATCTTTGGTTCGAAACCCTCGGGCCCGAGCACGCTGAGTCGCCGCGTACTGCTGCGGGCCGGCGCGACCGCCGCTGCCTCGGGCGTACTGGCGGCACCGGTGGCCCGGGCCGGGGTACCGGTATTCGGCCACGGTGTCGCCTCGGGCGACCCGCTTCCGGACGGCGTGATCATCTGGACCCGGGTGACCGTGAACCCGGCGGCAGTTCCCGGATCGGGGGCCGGGGGTCCGGCAACAGTGCACTGGGAAGTTGCCGCTGACGACCGATTCGCCACCATCGTGACGGCCGGCGAAACGACCGCGGACGCGCAGGGCGACCACACGGTGAAGGTCGACGTCCGCGGACTCGCTCCCGCGCGCGATTACTACTACCGATTCGCTGCCCTCGGCGAGACGTCGCCGGTGGGCCGGACCCGGACGGCACCGGACGCGTCCGCCGCGCCCGGGCGACTCCGCTTCGGCGTGGTGTCGTGCTCGAACTGGGAAGCCGGCTGGTTCGCCGCCTACCGGCATCTGGCTGCCCGCGACGATCTCGATGCCGTCGTGCACCTCGGCGATTATCTCTACGAGGGTGCGGCGGGATCCTTCGACGGCCGGGCGGGTTCGGTGCGGCGGCACGAGCCGACGCACGAGATCGTCTCACTCGCCGACTACCGGATCCGGCACGCGCAGTACAAGACCGACCCCGATCTGCGGGCCCTGCACTCCCAGGTGCCGTTCATCTGTACCTGGGACGATCACGAGTCGGCCAATAACGCCTGGTCCGGCGGCGCGGAGGAGCACGATCCGGCGACCGAGGGCGACTGGTCCGCGCGACGGGCCGCCTCCGTGCGCGCGTATCTGGAATGGATGCCGGTCCGCCCGGACGGTACGGCCGCGGCGCCGCGGATCTACCGCCGGCTGCGGTTCGGCACGCTCGCCGAACTATCCATGCTGGATCTGCGGAGTTACCGGGACGCCCAACCGGACCTGGGTTCGCGCCGGGCCGACGACCCGTCCCGCACGCTCACCGGCGCCCCGCAGATGGAATGGCTCACCGCGGGGCTGGTCTCCAGTTCCGCGCGCTGGCAGCTGGTCGGCAATTCGGTGATGATCGCCCCGCTGGCATTCCCGCCGCTCGACCCGGCCACGACGGCCGCGGTCACCGAGGTACTCGGTATACCGCGCGAGGGTGTCGCGCCCAACGCCGATCAGTGGGACGGCTACACCGCCGACCGTCGGCGGCTGCTCACCGCCCTGGCCGACCGGAATCTGTCGAACGTCGTCTACTTGACCGGCGATATCCACAGTTCGTGGGCGGCGGATGTCCCGGTCGAGGCGGCGGCCTACCCCGGCGGCCGTACGGCCGGGGCGGAGTTCGTGGTGCCGTCGGTGACCTCGGCCGGTATCGGTGATCTGCTGCCGGGCCCGCCGCGTACCGCGGCGGTCGCTCTGGAGAAATCGGTCGGCGCAGTGAACCCGCATATCCACTACGCCGAGCTCGATTCCCACGGCTACGGCGTGGTCGATATCGACGCGGACCGCGTGGCGATGCAGTGGCATTACGTCGTGGACGTCACCGACCCGGCCACCGGTATCCGTCCCGGACCGTCCTGGGTCCTGCCGCACGGCGCCCGTCTGCGTGCCGGAGGCTGAGCCCGGCGCGGCAACCGACCGGCATCGGTGCCGGACCCGGCCCTCCGCTCGAGCGAGGAATTCCACGACCGCGAATAAGCCCGGCTTGATAGGCAAGCAGATACTTGCCTATAGTGGGTTCGTGGACGCCGACCAGGGCCTTGTGTTCAAAGCGCTCGCCGATTCGACCCGGCGGGTGATTCTCGACGAACTGGCCGGCCGCGATGGACAGACCCTGTTCGAACTGTGCGGGCGTCTCACGATGAAACACGGCCTGTCCTCGACCCGGCAGGCGATCTCCCAGCATCTCGACCTGCTCGCCGCCGCGGGGCTGGTCCGCACACATCGCGACGGGCGGCACAAATTCCATTACCTCGAGCGCGCACCACTGCGCCATCTCACCGACCGCTGGCTGGAGGAATAATGCTGCGGATCAATGTCACGAGCGTGTACGTCGACGATCAGAGCAAGGCACTGCGCTTCTACACCGAAGTGCTCGGCTTCCGGAAGAAAACCGATGTCCCGGTAGGCGACGCCTCCTGGCTCACCGTTGTCTCGCCGCTGGATCCCGACGGCGTCGAACTCCTGCTGGAACCGACCGGCCACCCCGCGGCCGCCGTGTACAAACAGGCCCTCGTCGAAGACGGGATTCCGTTCACCCAGTTCGCCGTCACCGATCTGCGGGCCGAATACGAACGGTTGCGCGATCTCGGCGTGGTGTTCACCCAGGATCCGGTCGACTACGGCACCGTGATCACCGCCGTCTTCGACGACACCTGCGGCAATCTCATCCAGATCGCGCAGGAGAAGTCGGACTGAGTCGGCACCGGTCCACCGGATATCGCACGCCGGAAACCGGCCGCCGGCGATCACACGGTGCTTCCCACCGCGACCCCGCCGGGATCGGCCCGCCAGGCCCACGACAGTGACAGCAGAAGATGTCTTTTCACCTGCCGTGTTCGTGGGTCGTCCGACCCGTGGGGGCTCAGCGCCGCACGCACCATCTGCAGGAATCGCTGACGGGTGACCCCGAAGTTCATGAACAGCTCCTCGGGGCCGGCGCCGCCGAACGGGGCCCATCGGATCGCGAAAACGATGGCCGGCAACGCTTTCGGGTCCACCGCCCTGCTCATCTCCAGGGCACGGCATTGCTGCAATGCCGTACGGACCCATGAGGTACCGCAGGAGATGGCCGCGGACGGCTGGTCAGTCGCGGACATAGTTCTCCCCTGACCGGTCGCCGATGCCGTGGACGGTTATGTGTCGATATCCCGAGCCGCCGGAATCGGTATCGACGGTGAACACCGGAAATCTGTCCTCCCGGGGGCACGGCTGGAATCGCACCCGCACCGGGCTCCCCGGAAGCAACGCCGGGCGCCCCGGAAGCAACGGCACGTCCCCCTCGATGGAGGAGTAGACCCACGGCCCTTCGTCGAGTTCGACGATGGCGATCGTCAACGGCATCGGCCCGTCGCGGCCCCCGACCACGCCACGATCCACCACCCGCCACGAAAGGATCGTCCCGGCGCCGGACGACGGAACCCATTCGAGGCTGTCGGATGCGCAGGACGAGCAATCGACGGTCAGCGGCGCGAACAGCCGGTCACAGCGGGCACACCGGCGGATCATCAGCGTTCCTGTCATGCGCTGCGCGTGCTCGTCGCTGATGCCGCCGGTGCTCTCTGGATCAGGTGAGTACATGGAGAACCTTCGCTGAAGGTGCGGACGAGGTGCTTCAGCATGTTCGGTCCGAGGATGCGCAGACATCGGTCGAGTGACCCGGGACATACCTATTTGCCGCGTCCCCCGCGCCGGTCGAGACAAGGTCATCGACCCGGATCCGCCGTTATTATGCTGAATCGCTGTGAACCGTGGTGAGCGGGCCAGGGCCGATATTCTCGACGCCGCCGAACAGTTGATCGCCGAGCGCGGCGCGCAGGTACCGCTGCGCGATATCGCGATCGCGGCCGGTCAACGGAACAATTCCGCGGTCAACTACCACTTCCGGAACCGGCACGAACTGATCCATGCGGTGGTCGAACGGCGCCTCGCCCCGATGGAGCTCGAGCGCGCCGCGATGCTGACAGCCCTCGACGCGGAGGCCCGCACCGGGGTCGAAGCCCTGCTGCGGATCCTTGTACAGCCGCTGACCTCGGTGGACAGCGACTACTACGCGCGATTCCTGCAGGCGGCCGCCCGCTACCTACCGACCGATCTCGACGGAACTCAGGGGACGGTATGGCCGCAGGTCCTCGGCGAGCTCGCCCGCGCGATCCCGACCGCCGACGCCGCCGCGAAGCGTCGCCGGATCAGCGCGGTCGGCACAGCCATGTTCGCGCTGCTCGCCGAGTGGGAGCGCAAGGAGCGGTCGGACAACACGGCCGCGGATTTCCCCGAGGAGATCGTCACCATGCTCGGGGCCATGCTCACCGCCCCGGTTCATCCAGTCGATAGGTCCGCCGAAACCTCGGCCACCGGGTGAGCCGGACGGTCCGCGCTGTTCGTGCCTCGGCACTCGTAGAACGCGCGTATCCCCGCCTGATCTCGGCGATTCGTTGCGGGGCGAACCGGCAGTGAGGCAGTCGGCGTCGGCACTCGGCCGGTCGTCACCGGCCTGATGAACGCGGGTGGGCAAGGCCATCGACTGCCCCAGCGAAGGGGTCCGCTCAGCCTGCGGTCTTGCCGTTGTCGGCGAGGTAGACCGCACCGTGGACCGCGGACGCGTCCGGACCGGCCAGGAATGCGATCACGGCGGCGACCTCCTCCGGCTCGTTCATGCCCCGCGGTGCGGCGGCGCGCAGGACAAGGTTCGGATCGGCGCCGTCGGGCAGGGAGAACCCGGTGATCTGCGGGGTGAGCATGCCGCCGGGACAAACCGCGTTGACGCGCAGGCGATCGGCGGTGAACTCCACGGCCAGGGCCCGGGTCAGACCCACCAGGCCGTGTTTGGCGGCGCAGTAGCCCGCCGAGTACGCCTGGCCTTCGACACCGGCGATGGAGGCGACATTGACGATCGCGCCGCCGGCGTCCAGCAGGGCGGGCAGCGCCGCGCGGCAGAGGTAGAACGGGCCGTTGAGGTTCACCGCCAGGTCGTGGTCCCAGTCCTCGTCGGTGACTTCCCCGGTGCGGCGCATCCGATGCGCGCCGGCCACATTGACCAGGATATCCAGACGTCCGAAGTCGGCCACGCACTGTTCGACCACCGACCGGCACGCGGCCGACGTGGCGATATCGGCCGTGACGAACCGTCCGCCGGGCACCTCGGCGAACACCTCGGTCAGGCGTTGCTCATCGCGGGCCACCCCGAATACCGAGGCGCCGCGCCGGGCGAACAGTCGCGCGACCGCGGCACCCAGCCCTGATGACGCGCCCGTCACCAGTGCCACTTTGTTCGACAAGCTACTCACTGCGACTCCTACGGCTTGTTGTTCGGTGGATGCGCTCACTGGGCGCGGGCGATGACACGGTCGGCGAATCGGGAGAGGTTCGCGATCTTGGTGTCCAGACTCTCGGTGTCGTTCTCGCGGGTGTAGGGGTTGCGGAAGCCGACGATCACATCGGTGACACCCTTGTCCTCCAGGCGCTTCACGCCGTCCACGGTGAACCCGTCCAGCGAGATGACGTGCACCTCGAAGTCCGCGCGGGTCCCGTACTCCGCGCGTAGCGTGCCGAGTTCGGCGAGCAGGCGATCGAGTTCGGCCGGGTCGCCGCCGGCGTGCATCCAGCCGTCGCCGCGCTGGGCGGCGCGGCGCAGTGCGGGCCGGCTGTGACCGCCGATGAGCAGCGGGATCGGTTCGGTGGGCACCGGCGAGATCTTGATCGGTGGCAGATCGTAGATCTCGCCGTGGAACTCGAAATACCCGCCGGCGGTGAGACCGCGGACGATATCGAGGCATTCGTCCATCCGCTTGCCGCGCTGCCCGAACGGTACGCCGAAAATCTCGAAATCGTCCGGCCACGGACTGATCCCGACGCCCAGCCCGAGCCGGTTACCGCTCAGCGCGGCCACCGACGCCGCCTGCTTCGCCACCAGCACCGGCGGGCGGATCGGCAGTTTCAGCACGAACGGGGTGAACCGCAGGGTGGTGGTGGCCGCGGCCAGCGCGGCAGCGAGAACGAAGGTTTCGACGAACGGCTTGTCCTCCAGGAATTCCCGGCTGCCGTCCAGGGTGTACGGGTAGGTGGCGTCGGAGTCGCGGGGGTAGGCGATGCTGTCGGCGAGCGCCATCGACGTGTACCCGGCCGCCTCGGCGGCCCGGGCGAGCGGGACGTAATAGGACGGGTCGGTCATGGTCTCGGCGTAGGTGAACCTCATGGGCCAGGCCTTTCTGGACGACAGTGCCGAATGTCCGGCGAGGGGTGGCGGCGCAGGCGCGGAACCTCGTGTCACCCACACCCGCTCACATTAAGCGATCATGCTTAATGGGTCGACCCTCGGCCACCCGCGCCGGCGGCCCGGCGTCCGAGGTAACAACAGATCGACGGCCGGGAACCCTTCGACACCCACGCGCCGGGTTCGGCCTGTTCGTACACCTGCGGCGTGCGTGGCAGCCTCAGCGTCCGGCGCGGTCCGCGAGGGCTGCGACGAGCCCGGCTACCGTCGTCGCGAGTTCGCCGGGGGTGCCGGTGGACGTACCCGTGGTCAGCCGGCCGGATACCGCGGCACGGATCTCCTCGCCCACCGCGATCCCGTCGGCGGTGAGCACCACCCGGGAAACCCGGCGGTCGGCCGGATCGGGCTCCCGGGTCAGGTACCCGCGGCGCTCCAGCCGGTCCACCATCCCGGTGATATTGGTTTTATCGCAGCCGAGCGAGGCCGCCAGTTCACCGAACGACGGCCGGCGGCCCTTCACCTCGCACAGCAGGGCTATCTGCTGGGCAGTGAGCCCGAACTCCCGAGCCACCGCGCCGTAGAAGGCGTTCACCTCGCGGTAGAGCCCGCCGAAGGCGGAGACCAGATCGTCGTTCGAGGTACGGGGGTCCGTCGCGATCGCCACCGGAAGCTCACGCGGGATCGGCCGCGCCATCGCCGAACGACTCGGCCGCACCGGGATGTCCGTCGTGGTCAATTACCTCTCGGATGCCGCGGCCGCGGCGCAGGTCGTCACCGCGATCGAGAACGGCGGCGGCCGCGCGGTCGCGGTGCGCGCGGATGTGGCCGATCCGGCGCAGATCCGCCGGCTCTTCGACGCCGCCGCACACCACTTCGGCGGCGCGGACATCGTGGTGGGCAATGCCGGTACCGCACGGTTCACCCCACTCGTGGAGGCGACCGACGACGATTTCGACCTGATGTTCACCGGCAGCGCGAAATCCACGTTCACCCTGTTACGCGAAGCCGCCGCCCGACTGCCCGACGGCGGCAGGATCGTGGTGATCTCCTCCGGTGTCACGCGGACCCACAGGCCCGGTTCCGGGCTCTACGGTGCCACGAAGGCCGCCGGCGAACAGCTGGTGCGGGTGCTCGCGCGCGAACTGGCGCCCCGGGGGATCACGGTCAACAGTGTGCTGCCCGGCGCCGTCCGCACCGAGGCGCTCGCCGCGTCGGGTATCACCGGGCAGCTCGACCGGATCGCCGAGTCGATACCGCTCGGCCGCGTCGGCGAACCGGACGATATCGCCGATATCGTCGCCTTTCTGGCCTCCCACGACGCCCGCTGGATTACCGGTGCGGCCGTCCCCGCCGGCGGCGGGGCGTTCTGAGCGTGACCGGTGGACCGGTTACGCGGCGCGGGCGCGGGTGAGTCCCCATTCGCGGGCGAGCAGGCGATGCGAGGTCAACCGGTCCTCGTGCCGGTGGGTGACGCTCGTGACCACTAGCTCGTCGGCGCCGGTCAACCGCCGGAGTGCGGCGAGCCGCCCGGCGACAGCCGCCGGAGTTCCGACGAACTGGGTGTTCACCCGGTCGTCGACCAGCTGCCGCTGATAATCGGTCAGCGGTGGTGCGGTATCCGGGTCCAGGTATTCGGCCGCCCCCGCACCGCTGCGGATACCGGCGACCCAGTGCCCGTAGGTGGACGCGAGGTGTTCGGCCCGCGCCGCGTCCTCGGCGACGACCACATCGGCCGATACCACCAGATAGGGTTCCGGGAATTGCTCCGACGGCCGGAACGCCGCGCGGTAACCCGCCACGGTTTCCAAGATCGTCCCCGGCGAGACGTGGTAGTTGGCGACGAACGGCAGGCCGAGCCGGCCCGCCAGCTGCGCGCTCTCCCCGCCGCTGCTGCCGAACAGCCAGACCTGCACGTCGGCCCCCTCCCCCGGCACCGCGCGCAGGCGGATTCCGTCGGAGGTCGTGTACGTCCCGGCGAGCAGTGCCCGGATCTCCGCGACCTGCTCGGCGTAGTCCAGCGGTTCGGCACCGGGTAGCCGCAGCGCCTCGAGCGAGGCCGCCAGTCGGCTCGTATCGCGGATCTGCGCCGGTGAGAACGGTGGCGGGACCACCACTCCGTCACGCACCAGGGTCGGCCGGGGCGCGAGCGGAGGCGGCGGGGTGCCGGGGGTGCGCAGCTGCGGGAGACGATGAGCCGAACGACCCAGTCCGAGGTCGAGCCGCCCCGGGTACAGCGCGTCGACGGTGCCGAAGGCCTCCACCACCGACGCCGAGGTCCGGTAGCCCGCCTGGACGGCCTCCGAACCCACCCGGATGGTCTCGGTGGCGGCCGCGATGAGCGCGATCAACTCGGTGGGCGCGGAGGATGCCACCGCGACGAAATGGTGTTCGGCGACCCAGAACCGGCGGTATCCCCAGGCCTCGGCGTGGCGGGCCAGGTCGATGGTGTTGCGGATCGCCCGGCGGGCATCCGATCCCGTACTGATCGGAGACAGATCCAGTATCGATAGCGGTGTGGTCATGATGCCCGTACCTCTTCTCCGGCTTTGTGCGGGTGGCGTAGACCCAGGTGGTCGCAGCGTCGTACCGCGGTACCCGGTGCGGAAATTGCCGCGCTCCTGGAGTTCCGGAACGACCTTGTCGACGAATTCGTCCAACCCCGTGGGCGTGAGATGCGGGACGAGGATGAACCCGTCCGCCGCGTCCTCTTGCACGTACCGGTCGATCTCGGCGGCGATCTGCGCCGGGGTGCCCACGAACTGCTGGCGCGCGGTGACCTCGATGACGAGTTCGCGGATGCTCAGCTTCTCCGCCTCGGCCCGGGCCCGCCACTGTTCCACCAGGGCGTGCGGATCCCTGGTATGCCGGACCCGGCCGCGGGTGATGGTCACATCGTCGAGCGGGTCGAGGCCCGGGAGCGGGCCGTCGGGGTCGTAGGCGGACAGGTCGCGACCCCACACCTGCTCCAGGAACGCAGGTGGAAGGTGAAGGTACTGACATCCGGACTCACCTCCCAGCGTTCGGCCAGCCACGGGCGGATCTCGCCGGTCGCCGGATCCTGATCGGTGAGCGAGTCCGCGATCTGCCGGGTGACGTAGATCGTCTGGTTGGTGCCGCTCTGCGCGGGGTCCGAGCAGGTCGGTGCCTGGGACAGCCCGTAACGCAGCGTTCCGCCGGGCCGGGGCGGTCCGGCAGGGGTGTCCTGCGGGCCGGTCCCCGCGCAGGCGCCGACAGCCAGCGCCGCGGCGAGCACCCCGAACAGGGCTACGGTTCGTTTCATCGAGCTCTCCGGATCGCACCGCGCCGCACAGCCGGTCGCGGCATCGTCGAGCCGGGGCCGACTCCGCGGCCGACCCCGGGCAGTAGAAAAAACGGTAGGTAGCCACCGGCCGGGCGTCGCCGGTCTCGATCAGGCTGAGTTCAACTCCTCCGGGCCAAAGCCGTTCTGCGCAGGGGCGGTATCGGAGAGAATGTTGGCGATCCCATTGCGCCGAACGCGCCTGGATCGGTAACGCCGGCAACCGGCCGTGTCCCGCGACGAGACAGGATCTCCACGAGGTGCTCAAACCACTGTTGACGATCGCCGCGCTCTACCTTGCCGCCATCGGTCTCGCACTGTTACTCGCCCCGGCACAGTTCGGTACCGGGGCCGTGCCCGACGACGCTTCCTCCGAATTGATCGCCCTGCTGCGGCTGCTGGGCGGACCCTTCCTCGGGATCGCGGTACTGAACTGGATGTCCCGCGCTGCCGAGCCCGCCACGATCCGGAATACGGTCATCCTGGCCGACCTGGTCGGATTCGGTGTCGTCGCCCTCAACGATGTATGGGGTGTACTCAGCGGTGAGGCACGAGATCTCGCCGCACTGTTCCTCGTCGTCCACCTGGGCTTCACCGGCGCGTTCGCGCTCGCCTGGTGGCGCGCCCGGCCCGCTTCCGCCTGACCGCCTCACATGTCTCCGCCGCCTCCGGCGCCCAGCATGGCGAGAGCGAAGCGGCCGTACTGCGGGGTGATCTCCTCGGGGGTCGAATGTCCGCCGGCGCGATACCACTGGATATCCCCTTGCACATGGTGGCGGTCGCCGGGCCCGCCGTCCGGGGATTCGGTGTGCCGATCCGCCCGGCGCGCGGCCCGCTGATCCGGAACCGCGCCCGGGCCACCCGGGGCCGCCGGTCAGGAGCCGGATACGTCGGACGAGGTGATCGGCGGAGCCGCCCGCGCGGCACCGGTGGCGTGCACGCCGATTCGGCCCATTTCGTGCTCTACATCCGTATAGTCCGTATCGGTAACGAGTCGTCGCAACGGGGCATCGGGAGAACGTATGGCCGGCACATCGCAGCACATCACCGAATCCGTCGGACTGGAGTTCACCGGCGTCGAGCCGAGCGATCTGCTCGACCCCCGCGCGGCCGACGAATGCAAGGCAGCGCTGGAACGCCACGGCGTGCTCGTGTACCGGGAAATCGGCATCGACGACGATGACCTGCTCGCGTTCAGCCGGATGCTCGGCACCGTCGTCGTTCAGCCGACCGGCGAGCACCGGCTCCCGGAGATCCAGACGATCACGATGAATCCGGCCAAAACCAACGCCGTGATGGCCTCGTACCGGCAGGGCAATTTTCACTGGCATATCGACGGCGCCACCAGTGAAATCCCGCAGAAAGCCACCCTGCTCACCGCCCGCGCGATCGACCCGGCCGGCGGCGACACCGAGTTCGCGAGCACCTACGCCGCCTACGACGCCCTCAGTGATTCGGACAAAGAAGAAATCGCCTCGCTGCGGGTCCGGCACAGCTTCGCCCACGCGCAATCGCTGGCGAACCCCGAGCCGACCGAGGCCCAGCGCACGGCCTGGGCGCGCGTCCCGGAGCGGGTCCACCCGCTGGTCTGGACCCGCCGCAACGGCCGGAAATCGCTGCTCCTCGGCGCCACCGCCGCCGAGGTGATCGACTGGCCCGCCGACCGCGGACGCGCGCTCCTCGACCGGCTGCTGGACTGGGCGACCCGCTCCGAGTTCACCGTGCGCCAGACCTGGCGCGAGGGCGATCTGGTGGTCTGGGACAACACCGGGATGCTGCACCGGGCGCTCCCCTTCTCCCCGACATCCTTGCGCCTGATGCACCGCACCACCCTGGCCGGCGAAGAAACGGTGGACAGCGCCCTCGCAACCACATAGAGCTCCACCGGGAGCGGCCCGTACCCGATCGTTTCCTCGATAACGGGTCCACGGGGCGCGCCCTGTGCAAGCCTGGAAGAGCGCACCCCCACCGACTTTCCAGGAACGGACGATGCCGACCAGCCAGGACACTCAGCCGCTACAGCTCGACCGGTCCTTCTTCGCGGACCCGGCCGCCCTCTACCGTGACCTCCGCGACGAGCGGCCGGTGGTCCGCGCCACCGGCCCGAACGGTCTGCGGTTCTGGATGATCACCCGCTACGCGGATGCCCGCGCCGCCCTCAACGACGCGCGTATGACGAAGGACCCCAAGCGAATTCCGGGGTCCTTCAGCAGCAATGAAGATATTCCCGAGGCCCGGATCATCGGCGGCTCGCTCCTGCACCACATGCTCAACGCCGACCCGCCGGATCACACCCGGCTACGCAAACTGGTCGGGCGGGCCTTCACCATGCGCGCGATCGCCCGGCTGCGGCCGCGGATGGAAGAGATCGCCACCGAACTCGCCGATCGCATGGACGCGGCGGGACCCACCGTCGACCTGCTCGATCATTTCGCCTTCCCGCTGCCGATGACCGTTATCTGCGAAATCCTCGACGTCCCGCAGGATCGCCGCGACGAATTCCGGGCCTGGTCGAACACTCTGCTCTCCGGCAGCGCGGACAACGAACGAGCCGCGGCCGCGGGCGCGATGTCGGCATTTCTCGCCGACCTGATCGCCGTCAAGTCCGCGCACCCCGGCGACGATATCCTCTCCGATATCGTGCGGGCCGCGGAGGACGGCGACTCGCTCAGCCACTCCGAAGCGATAGCGATGGCGTTCCTCCTGCTGGTAGCCGGGCACGAAACAACGGTCAATCTGATCAGCAACGGGATGCTCGCGCTGCTGCGGAACCCGGAACAACGCGCCCTGCTGCACAGCAACCCGGAGCTGATTCCGAACGCGGTCGAGGAATTCCTCCGCTACGACGGCCCGGTCAACCTGGCAACCATCCGATTCACCACAGAGCCGGTCGAATTCTCCGGTACGACCATCCCCGCCGACCAGTTCGTCCTCATCTCGCTCATCGGCGCGAACCGCGATCCCGACCGCTACCCCGACGCCGACCGGCTGGACATCGAACGAGACGCTGCCGGCCACCTCGCGTTCGGTTACGGCATCCACCACTGCCTCGGCGCGCCGCTGGCCAGGCTGGAGGGTGAGATCGCCTTCCGCACGCTCCTGACCCGGTTCCCCGCCATGGCTCTCGACGGCGAGCCCGGCCCCCATCGCGAGAGCACCCTGATCCACGGCCTCACCCGGCTGCCGGTCCGCCTCTGACCACGTGACGACAGGTGACGGGCGACCACCGACTCGGCCCCCGCCGCTGCGGTTCGGCGAATGATCAGTTGACCGGACTGAGGTCCGCGACGACCGGAGGCCACCACGCGGCACCGGTACACAGAAACTCGAAGCCACCGACACCGTCACCACCCGGCGTCGGGTTCCCGGCCGCGGCCAGTGCTTGGGCTTTGAACACGCGCGCCGCGGCACTGAGCCGATGCCACACCGGGTCCACGCGATACCCCGGCCCTACCGGCCAGCCCTCGCCCCACCCCACGACCTGCAGTCCACCGTCGTCCAGCGCCGCGTGCAAACCCGCACTCATCCGCGAGTCCCGCTCGGCCATCGCGGCCGCCACCGCCAGCGCATGCGGCTGCCGGCCGGACCCGCCGGAGTCGAGAACCTCCCCCAGATCCAGCATCTGAGCACCCAGGATGCGCAGCGGCCGGTCGTCGGAGGGTTCGGCGACGAGAACCGCCACATCCCAACCGGCCAGCGCCCGATCGAACAACCACCCGCCCGCGTTCTCCACGACATCGGCGATGCTGTGCCCGACGATATCGAGCCGGTACCGGGCGTCGCCCCACCCGAACCGCAGGCGCGAGGCAGCGAGTTTGTGTACGGGCCGGACACCTCGATCAGCAGGATCGAATGGCCGAGTATCCATGATGAACTCCATTCCGATGATCACCGCGACGGTTCAGCCCGTGCGCGGCCGGTCGCGGCGCAACCACCGCGGTAACTCTCGTACGGCGTTCGACCTCACGGACGGTCCGCCCTGCGGCCGGCGCGCTCATGCCGTCGCCGGTGCGAGGTAGAGGCCGGTGATCGCGTCGACCAGCCGGGTAGCGGTCAGTTCCCAGCCTCCGGCGGGGTCCGTTTCGCCTGCGGCCAGTGCCCGCTCCCGCTCGGCGCAGCTGTGCACGATCAGCAAGCTCGCCATGATGTTCCGTTCCCGCCGCAGATCCGCCGGCAGGTGGCCCATGGACACCTGCAAGCCCTCGATCACGCATCGCAACGCCCGTGAGGACAGCGATTCATCGGTCAGCGGCCGGCGGTAGGCGGGATCGGCCATCAGCTGCGCCACGAACCGCGCATACCAGGTGGGATGTCCCAGGGAACCGAGGTGCTCGGTGACCGGACGCACCAGGCACTCCACCCAATCGCGGACCTGGGGAGAGGCCGATGCCCGCACCCGGGCCACCCGCTCCCGGCAGAGCCGCTCGGTATGCGCCTGATGCTTGCGCACGATCGCCAGAACCAGGTCGGCCTTGGTACCGAAGTGGTAGCCGACCGCGGCGTTGTTGCCCTGCCCCGCAGCCTCACTCACCTGTCGGTTGGAGACCGCGTTGACCCCGAGCTCGGCGAACAGCCGTTCGGCGGCGATCAAGATCGCGTCCCGGGTGGCAGTCACCCGTATCGCCCGTGCGGACAGGTTGTCGGCGGTCATCGTTGCTCCTCCGTACCCAGTGTCGAAAGCAAACACCGCTGCACTTTTGAAGTCAAGCGATTGACTTAACTTCGTGTGACAGGCGCTCGCGCCGCAGGCAAGAACGGTAGATTTCCGAGTCCGCGTCCACGCAGCCGCGTCCGGCTCCGATGGCCCGATGCGACCGGGCCAGAAATATCTTCTGCCGTCGGCACCTCAGCGAGCCGTCGACGGCTAGGGTCGAGATCGTCCGGAAACGCCCCCTGGTACCCGGTGGCGTGGCGTCGGCACCGCCCGAAACGGACGGTCCGGCGTACCGGCGCTCACATGATCAGCGGTGACGGTATGCACCCCTCGGACGGAGATGTGAATCCGTGTTCGTCGACAACGGTGCGGTGCACCTGTACGTACTCGACAACGGCCGAAGCTCGGGCGCGCAGCCGCCGGTGCTGGTGGTGCCCGGAATGGGCGAGTACGCCGAGGAATACGCGTGGCTGCTCGACCGGCTCGGCGACCGGCGGGTCCTGGTGGTGGATGTCCGCGGGCGGGGTCGCAGCAGCGCACCGCCTACCGGCTACACCTGGGAGGACCACATCGGCGATCTCCGCGCGGTCGTCGACGCCGTCGAGCTGGAACGACCGGTCCTCGTCGCGTTCTCCCGCGGTTCGTCCTACGCGCTCGGCTACGCGCTCCAGTTCCCGGACCGGGTCGTCGGTCTCGTCGTCGGGGATTACCAGGCCCGGCATGCCGGGCTGCCCCTCGAGTTCCTCGGCAAGCAGCTCGAGATGATGATCCGCGGCGTCCCGGTGGCCCAGCGCATGCCCGAACACGCCGTGCGCGGCGTGATAGCCGAGAGTCGTGAAGTGCCGCTGTGGGACCGACTGCCCGAACTACGCTGTCCGGTACTCGTGGTCCGGGGCGGCCGGCGCAGCGCGGTTGTCACCGATGACATTGCCGCACGATGGCTGACGGCGTTGCCCACGGTCGAAACAGCCACCATCGGCGACGCCGGACACGACCTGTGGAGCCCCGACCCCGACAGGTACCTCGCGGTCCTTCTACCGTTCTTGGAGCGCCTACGCCCGTCCTGACGCGAAATCACGCGCCGTCCCAGCGGGTTCGGATGGTTTCGGGTCGATTGTTCAGGAAATGATCTCGGGCTCGATCGGTCAGTGCATCACCGCGTGGATGATCATGTCGGCATGGAGGGTTCGGTGATCTCGGTGAAGATCCGTCCGGACCTCGGTCAGTCGATGCCTTCGATGATGCGGAAGTCGCGCTCGACGCCGTCGGAGAGGGCGGCCAGCGCCTCCTGGTAGGCCGCACTCTGGTGCGCCGCGACGGCCTGTTCGAAGCTGTCGAACTCGATCAGGATGGTGCGCTGGGCGATTCCGGCGTCATGCGCCACGACCCGACCGTCACGGGCGAGGATGCGACCGCCTCCGGCCTTGACGGCCGGACCGGCCAGCTTGTTGTAAGCAGCCAGCTTCTCAGTGTCTGAAATGGTGCGGTAAGCGCTGACCCAGTAGCCCTTGGGCATTGGAACCTCCGGTGTTGGATGGGATGAGTGCATTCGACTCACGGGCTGGTCTCGGACGAGCGTCGGCGGGCGAGTGCGAGGCTTGTCAGTGTCGTGATCGCCATGGCGCCGATGCCGACCAGAGCCGCGGTGGTGTAGGCGCTGTCGTCGGGGAAGAGGTTGCCGGAGCCGGTGCCCGCAGCGAGGATCAGGCCGCCAATGGCGCTGCCCAGGGAGTACCCGACGCTGCGAACGACGTAGTTGAAGCTCATGGCGCTCGACGTCTCGCTGTTAGGGGTGACGGCCAGGATGACGCCGGGCATCGCGGCCGAGAAGCCGCCGACGCCGAAGCCGAGCACGCCCATCGCCGCGAACAGTTCTGCCAGGTCCGACCGAGCCGCCGCGAACAAGGCGAACCCGCCGCCGACCACGACGGCGCTGGCGGCCAGGAGCAGGGGGGCGGCGATCCGCGTCCGGAGCCGCGGCGTGAGCTTGCCGGCGACGAACCCCAGCACCGAGAACGGGATGAGGACCAGCCCGGCGACGAAGGTTGTCAGCCCGAAGCCGTAGCCGACACTGTGCGGGGTCTGTGCGTATCGGGTGACGAGCGTGAGCAGCAGGTACATGCCGATGCCGCCGACGAACATGGCCAGGTTCGCCCCGGCGACCGCCGGATGCCGCACCGCCCGAACATCGACCAGGGGCGTCGTGCTGCGCAGCTCGACGACGACCCAGACGCAGAGCAGCATCGCCGCGACGACGGCCAGGCCCGCCGCCACGGCGAGGTGCCCGCTCCACAGACTCCGTTCGCCGGCGAGGAACAACACCAGGAGAAGCGCAGCGGCCAGGACGACCGCGCCCGCCACGTCCACACGGGCGGAGCGGCCTTCGGGGGCTTCGGGCACGGAGCGCCACGCGGCCAGGAGGGCGGCGGCGGTGACGACCAGGCCGAGGCCGTAGGCGGCCCGTACTCCGCCGAGCTCGGCGAGCAGTGCGGCCAGCGGGTAGCCGACGCCGGCTCCGATGATCGAGACCACCGAGATCTGGGCGATCACGGCCGCGCTGCGCTCCTCGGGGAGGTGGTCCCGGGCCACGCCCATCATCAGCGCCGTCAGCCCGAGCCCGATGCCCTGGGCCGCTCTGCCGGCGAGCAGCCACGCGAACGGCAGCGGCAGCACGGTGAGCACGCTGCCTGCGACGACGACCGCCAGCGTGGCGAGGATCGTGGCCCGCCGGTGCGGGCCGGCTCCGAGCCGGCCCAGGACCGGCGTCGCGACGGCGCCGCTGAGCAGCGCGATGGTCAGAGTCCACTGCGCACTGCCGAGCGAGACGTGGAACGAGGTCGCCACGCTGGTGATGAGCGGCGCCCCGAGGCTACCGACCGCCGCCACGACCAGACCGATGAACATCAGCGTGGGGACCAGCAGCCGCGCCTCGGAATGCTCCCCGGGGAGAGCGTTCACAGCGACCCCGTCGCCCGGCTGCCCGGTCACTGCTTCGGCCCTTCGCGGTCCCGGCTTTCGAGCTCTGCCAGATGCTTCAGCGCAGGAAGGGCCGCCGCCAGCGTCTCGACCTCGTCGCCGGTGAGCTCGCCGATCAACCGCTCGAACGCGTGGACGCCCGCCTGGCGCCGCGCCCGGACATAGGAAGCTCCGGCCTCGGTCAGGCACACGAGCGTGACCCGCTTGTCCGACGCGTCGCCCTGCCGCTCGACCAGGCCGGATTCCTCCATCACCCGGACCAGGGCGGTCATCGCGGGCTGGGTGACGCCCTCGATCGCGGCCAGATCGGTGATGCGCCGCGGGCCGGTCCGGTCCAGGGTGGCCAGGGTCGCGGCGGACGTCAGGCTCATGTCCCGGGGCAGGCGTCTCACGGCACTGGTGGCCAGGCCGTAGAGGGCTGCCCCGATGGCGGCGGCCCCGCCGGAAACGGTGTCTCGATGACTCACACCAGAAGCATAACACTTTTATATTCATAGTTTATGTAAATGTCATCGCCCGATCCCGACGCCTGCCGGTGTTCGGATCGGCGCGGTGATGCACTGACCGATTGAGCTCACGACCTTTTACGGCGACCGCAGGATTGTCGACGATCGTGTCACCTGGTACATGAAGCCCTGTTCGGCCAGATGGCTGGCGCGAGGCACTGCACGACCGCCACTGCACACGGTGCGCCGGACAACCTCGACACCGGTTTCAGCGGTTCGTACGCGACGGTGACACCGTTTACGGTCGTCGTAACATTCGCCGAAATGAGGCGAAGCGGCGGGTTTGCTTGATGCGTTCTTGCTATCGGCCGGAGGGTGAGCGGTCGCTGATCGACCGGGTCAACAGCAGGGTGATACTGCCATCGTTTTCCGTGATGTCCCGGATGTGCTCGAAACCGACTTTGCGCAGAACATGCAGCGAAACCTTGTTCGACGCGGCCACGGTGGCGTGCACCTCGGTCAGTCCCAGGGTGTGGAAACCGTAGGCGACGAGCGCTTCTGCCAACTCGACGCCCAAACCGCATCCCCACACCTGTGGGGTCAGAGCGTAAATGATCTCGTAGCCCTCGACCACGTCGGTCGGCTTGATCTCGGCATGCCCGACCAGGCGTCCGTCCCGACGGACGGCCCAGACGTCGAACAGATCGTCCGCATAAACCGTGGTGAAGACCCGCCCGAACAAGGCCCGGTCGGCCGCTTCGGAAGACGGGCCGTCGCCCATCCATCGAGACACCCTGGTGTCCTGAAACAGGGCGACGAAGCCTTCCTCATCCTCCGGGACGTACCGCCCGAGGACCAGACGCTGAGTACGCAGAGTCGAAGTCACGAGCGGCGACGCTACCCGCGAGCCGGGCCGGCCGAGAATCGGAACCGCCGGCGTCGCACCGCGGTCGTAGACATGGACATCTGTCCACTCTATTGTCCAGAAATGGCGGTGACGACGATTCGGCTGCCGCGACACGAAAGGGAGGCTCGCTCGTGACGAAGGTTCCTACCCGGCAAGCACGGCTGGCACATGCCGCGAAACACGCGGAACTGTGGAACGCGGGCCGCAAGGACGAGTGGGTCGCCTCCTGGCGGACCATCATCCCCGCCGGTGTTCGTATGTTCGATCCGGTCGGCACCGAGGAGAAAACCGGGTTCGAGGCGGCCACCACCCACGGCTGGGATCTTTTTCAGCAGCTGCTGCGAATCACGATGCTGACCGTCCAGGTCAACGGCGACGAGATGGCGTGGGTGTGCGAGAACCGGTTCGGCACCGGCGAGGACCTCGTGATGGTCCACAGCATCGAGACCTTCGCGTGGGATGCCGACGGTGATCTGCTGATCAAGACCTACTACCCCATGCCGGAGCGCGTCGGCGCCGACGACGATCCCTACACACACATCCTCGGCGGAAATCCACCCCCAGGTGAGTGAAGGGATCGGGCGACCACGCGGCAATTTCGGGTGGCCCTGTCCTTGCCGAGCGGAGAAGCCATCGCTACTTTTCGGAGATCTCGGCGAATGCCCGGCGTAGTGCGGCGGCGGCTTCGGACCGCGCCGCGGCGCTGACTTCGAACGGATGGCGCGCGAACTCGTGGATCATTCCCGGGTAGCGGCGGACCTCGACCGGCACTCCGGCGCGGGCCAGTGCGGCGGCGTATTCTTCGCCCTCGTCCCGCAGCGCGTCGTATTCGGCGGTGATGACCAGCGCCGGCGGCAAGCCGGAATGGTCGGTCGCCAGCAGCGGCGAGACATGCGGATCGAGCTTTTCCCCGTCGCCGCGCAGATAGTTGTCCATGAACCAGTGCTGGCCCGCACGGGTGATATTCCCGTATTTCCCGGCGAACTCCCGGATGCTTCTATTGCTGCGCCGGAAATCCGTATCGGGATAGATGAGCAACTGGAAGTCCAGTGCCGGTCCCCCCAGATCGCGGGCCATATGCGTGACGACCGCGGCGAGATTGCCGCCGGCGCTGTCACCGGCGACCGCGATCCTGTTTCCGTCGGCGCCGAAACTGTCGGCGTGGGCCGCGGCCCATTGCGTAGCGGCGAAACTCACCTCCACCGCAGCGGGATATTTGTGCTCCGGTGCCAAGGGATAGCCGACCGAGACGACGGCGGCGGCGGCGCCGTTGGCGAGGCTACGGCAGAGACCGTCATGGGTATCGAGATCACCGACAACGAACCCGCCCCCGTGGAAGAACACCAGCACCGGCAGCGGCGCCACACCGGCCGGTGTGTAGATCCGGATCGGGACCCGGTGGCCGGCCAGCGAAAGGACACGGTCCTCGATCGCGGCGACCGGTTCCGGCTCACCGAGCAACGGGATCTGGCGTCGCAGTCCCTCGCGCGCCTGCTCGGGTGTGAAGGTGTGTAGTTCGGCGAAGCCCGCGCGCGAGATCCGTTCCAGATATGCCTGCACCTGAGGATGCAACCCCGAGGTAGGTGTATTCGCTGTGCTCATGCGACTATCCTGCGACTTGAAGCATGGTTCAAGTCAAGGAGTGCCGACGTGGAATTACTCGATATCGCCGAGGTGGCCGCCCAGTCCGGGTTGGCACCCTCGGCCCTGCGGTTCTACGAACGGCGCGGCCTCATCGACTCGGCCGGCCGCAACGGACTGCGCCGCACGTTCGAGCCCGGCGTACTCGATCGGCTGATGCTCATAGACTGTGCGCGCGGAGCGGGTTTCACCCTCGCCCAGATCCAGCGGTTCCTGACCGCGACGCCGGACGACACCGAACTACGCGCACACCTCGCGCGACGGGCGAACCAACTCGACCACGACATCACCCGGCTGACCCGCATGCGCGACAGTCTGCGCCACGCAGCGGTCTGCACCCACGAGCCCTTGGTCGAATGCCCCCAGTTCAAAACAACCATCGCCGACACCGACACCACGCGCGCAGCATCATCGGCCGGTAACAACTGAAGCCTGCCGTCCCAGCCCGGCCTGCCATATCCCGGAACCGCCTCCCATCCTGCTAATGTGAACATATGTTCGAATCCGCGCGGGATAGCCTCGGGCGCGACGTGCCCGCGGCCAATCACCCGGGCAGCGGCCGGCGGCCCCGGATCGCCGCGCGCCCGCAGGCGTCGATCCTGCATGCGGACCTGGATTCGTTCTACGCATCGGTCGAGCAACGGGACCAGCCACAGTTACGCGGTAAGCCGGTGCTGGTCGGCGGGGGCGTCGTTCTGGCTGCCAGTTACGAGGCGAAGGCCCGTGGTGTGCGCACGCCGATGAACCTCGGGCAGGCGATACGGCTGTGCCCGGAGGCGGTGGTCGTTCCGCCTCGGATGTCCGTCTACGCCCGGGCCAGCCGCGAGGTTTTCGAGATATTCGCCGACACCACCCCGGTGGTGGAGGGTATTTCGATCGACGAGGCGTTTCTCGATGTCGCGGGCCTGCGCCGGATCGCGGGTGAGCCGCGGGCGATCGCGGCCGGGCTCCGGGAGCGGGTGCGCCGGGAGGTCGGGTTACCCATCTCCGTCGGTATCGCGGCGACCAAGTTCCTGGCCAAGGTCGCCAGCGCGGTGAGCAAACCGGACGGGTTACTACTGGTGGAACCCGAGCGCGAACTCGAGTTCCTGCACCCGCTCCCGGTGCACCGGCTGTGGGGTGTCGGCCCGGTGACGGCGAGCGCGCTGCACGAGCACGGTATCGAACGCATCGGCCAGCTGGCCGAGTTCGGCGAGTCCGGGCTGCGGCCGATCGTGGGCTCCGCGGCGGCCCGGCACCTGCACGCCCTGTCGTGGGCGCGGGACCCGCGCCGGGTGGAAACCGGGCGCCGCCGCCGGTCGATCGGGGCGCAGCGTGCGCTCGGGCGGCGACCGCACTCCCCTGCCGAGATCGATGCCTATCTGCACGGTCTCACCGACCGCCTGGCTCGCCGGCTCCGCGCCGCGGACCGGGTGTGCCGGACAGTGGTGCTGCGTATGCGGTTCGACGATTTCTCCCGCGCCACGCGTTCACGCACACTGGCCGATGCCACCGATCACACCGAGCTGATCCTGCGGACCGCACTCAGCCTGCTGGCCGAGGCGAAACCGCTGATCAGTGAGCGCGGAATCACCCTCATCGGGCTGGCGTTGACCAACCTCGGCAACGCCGACCCGCGGCAGCTCGCCCTACCTTTCGAGGAAGGCCCCGTGCCCGCCCTGGATACGGCGCTCGATGAGCTGCGGACCCGTTTCGGCTCGTCGGCCGTGACGCGCGCCGCCCTGCTCGGCCGCGGCGAAGGACTGTCGGTACCGCTCCTACCGGACTGATGCCACCGCGCGCCAGAACGGTTTACCCAGCCCCCGCCGAAGAACTGAACGAATGACCAACGAAACGTGGACGAACGTTCAACTGTGTGGTTCGCTGCCTCTCGAGAGGAAGGACCATCACCGATGGCAGGAACCCCCGTTGTCCCGGCCGCCGTTCGGCGCCCTCCGATCGGGCCGCCGGCACTGCCCCGCCGAACGGTTCTGACGAGGGCGGCCGGAACGTTCGCCCTCGGCACCGTCGCCGCGACAGTACCCGGCATCGGCGAAACGCTCGGCAACCTCGCCCACGCCCAACCACCGTCCGGTGAATACCTTGTCGGCCTCGGCATTTCGGATATCACCGGACCCGCCGCGGAATGCGGAATGATGGGGTACTCACAGCAGGACCAGACGACCGCCGGTATCCATCTGCGCCCCCGCGCCCGGGCATTCGTCTTCGCCGCCGGCGGCAAACGGGTGGTCTTCGCCGTCGCGGAGAACACGATGATCTTCCAGTCGGTGCACCGCGGTGTGCTCACCGAATTGGCCCGCCGGTTCGGCGATCTCTACACCGAGCGCAATGTCCTGCTCACCTCGACGCATTCGCACGCGGTCTGCGGCGGCGCCGCCCACGACTACGCCTACAACCTCTCGATCCTCGGATTCCAGCAGCAGGTCTACGACGCCGAAGTGAACGGCCTGGTCGAAGCGATCGCCGCCGCCCACACCGACCTCGCCCCAGGCACCCTGTCCCTGGGCCGGGCCGAACTGCACGATGCCAGCGTGAACCGCTCGCAGGTCGCCTTCGACCGCAACCCCGCCGCCGACCGCGCCCACTTCCCCGGAGCCGTCGACCCGGCCGTCACCACCGTGTCGATCACCAGGAACGGCAAACAGGCCGGCATGATCACCTGGTTCGCCACCCACAACACCTCGATGACCAACAAGAACCGGTTGATCAGCTCGGACAACAAGGGCTACGCCGCCTTCGCCCACGAGCACACCGATCACGGTGTCCGCTACCTCGACGGCGCATCCACTTTCGTCGCCGCGTTCGCGCAGACCAATGCCGGGGATATGTCCCCGAACCTCGATCTGAAACCGGGGTCCGGTCCGACGGGCAACGAGTTCGACAACACCCGGATCATCGGCGCGCGCCAGTACAACGCGTCCCACGCCGCCGTGGCCGCGGGACAGCCGATGAGCCCGGCGATCGATTCGGTGTTCTGCTATATCGACCTGTCCGACATAACAGTCGACGCACAATTCGTTCCCGAGGGGCAACCGCGCCGGACGGCGCCCGCCGCGGCCGGTGTCTCGCTGCTGGCGGGCAGTGTCGAGGACGGGCCCGGCCTGCCCGGCGGCCCGATTCCCGAGGGCGTCCGCAACCCGTTCCTGGATGCGCTCGGCGACCCCCACCGGCCGGCGCCCGCGTGGCTGGCCGACGCCCAGGCCCCCAAAGCGATCGCGGTGCCGTTCAGTCTGCTGCCCCCGGCCCCCTGGGTGCCCAGCATCGTCCCGATCCAGATCGTGCGGATCGGCGAGCTGTATCTGGCGGCGGCGGGCGCCGAGTTCACGATCGTCGCCGGTCTGCGCGTACGGCGGGCCGTAGCGGCCACGCTCGGCGTCGCACTCGATCAGGTGCTGCTGCAGGGCTACGCGAACGCCTACCACGAATATGTCACCACTCCGGAGGAATACGACGTCCAGCAGTACGAGGGCGCCTCCACGCTCTTCGGCCGCTACACCCTGCCCGCCTATCAGCAGGAGTTCACCCGCCTGGCCTCGGCATTGGCCACAGGTACCGCCGTCGACCGGGGGCCGGCGCCCCGCGATCTGTCCCACCTGCAGCCGAATTTCGTCCCCCCACCCGGGCCCGATACCGCGCTACCCGGATATGAATTCGGTGCGACATTGACCCAGCCCGCCCCCTCGTACGCCCGCGGCACCCAGGCTTTCGCCGAGTTCCTTTCGGCGCACCCCAAACACAATCCGCGGCGCAACGGAACGTTCCTCGAGGTCCAGCGGCTCGTCGACGGGCAATGGCGGCGGATCGCGAACGAGGGCGAATGGGCCGTGCGATTCCGGTGGAGCAAACGCGCACCGGCCACCTCGATCGCGGCCTTCAGCTGGGATATCCCGCCCGAGTCACCAACCGGGCGGCACCGTTTCGTGCACTACGCCGATCGGCTCGACGAGTACGGACAGTTACGTCCGGTGCTGGGGATCAGCAACGAATTCGACGTCAGCTGATCCGCCGCCGTTCCCCGGTACCCGCTGGCACCGAGTCCCGGCACCGAGGGTATTTCGGCCCCTCGGACAGGGACCATCGACCGCATCCGGCGCTGCGCGGTGGGATTTAGTGTCGGCACCGAGCCTGTAGACCGGTAGGCACACTGCAGCGATGGCGGCTGGACAAGCGCACCGGACGACCGACCGAAAGAGGAACCTTCGTGACCACGCGTACCCGACTACCTATCGTCGTCGGCATAGACGGGTCTTCCGGCTCGATGGAAGCCCTGCGATGGGCAGCGAGTGCCGCGGCGCGCTGTCGCGCTCCCCTGCACCTCGTATGCGCGATCGACCTGCCCGGCGACGTCGACCTCGGGCCGACAGCCCCCGCCTACGACGATCATGCCCTCCGCGCCGACGCCGCGACGTTCCTGTCCACGGCCCGCGATCTCGCCGGCCGGCACGCCGACGGACTCGAAATCACCTGCAGTGTGGCCGATCCCCGGCCGGAAACAGTGTTGATCGGATATTCCAAGGACGCCCGCATGATCGTTGTCGGCGCCCGAGGTCTCGGTGCGGTCGGGCATGGCATCCTCGGTTCGGTCAGCACCTCGCTGGCCCGGCACGCACACTGTCCTGTCGCAGTGATCCCCACCTCCGACACCGGGCCGGCCGGCCTACCTGGAAGGCCCATCGTCGTCGGAGTGGACGGGTCCGCCTGCGGCGCCGAGGCGATCGAGATCGCCTTCGACGAGGCATCCCGGCGCGCGGCCGGTATCGTCGCCGTCACGGCCTGGTCGGAATTGTCCCCGCACGGATCTCGCGCCGCCATGCAGGCGCGGACCCGTACCTTGCAGGCGCAGAGCCTGGCCGGGCGCGCCGAATGGTATCCCGATGTGCCGGTCACCCACGTCGTGGTCGAAGACCGACCGGCCCGCAGAATCCTCGACGAGGCGGATCGAGCTCAGCTCGTGGTCGTCGGCAGTCACGGCCGCGGCGGGTTCGCCGGAATGACTCTCGGCTCTGTCGGGCAGGCCGTCCTGCACGGCGCCCCTGTCCCGCTGATCGTCACCCGCCCCCGCGATTGACCCCGCCCGCCTAAGCTGTGGGCACAGCTCGGGAGAGGGGCGCGGTGTGATATCGGTCTTCCTCGTCGACGACCACGAGATCGTCCGGCGCGGCGTCGCCGACCTGATCAACGCCGAAGCCGATATGGAAGTCATCGGCGAGGCCGGTGACGTATCCCGGGCGCTGGCGCGGATCCCCGCCCTGCGCCCCGATGTCGCGGTCCTCGATGTGCGCCTGCCGGACGGCAACGGCATCGAACTGTGCCGTGAGTTGTGCTCGGCGCGACCGGATCTGCCGTGTCTGATCCTGACGTCTTTCACCGACGAACAGGCGATGCTCGACGCGATCCTGGCGGGTGCGCGCGGCTACGTGGTCAAGGACATCACCACCCTGGCACTCATCCGCGCCATCCGCGATATCGCGGATGGCAGATCACTGCTCGACAACCGCGCCGCCGCTGCCCTCATGCGCAAACTCCGCTCCGAAGCCGAGGCCGATGCGGGCCCACTGTCCGGCCTGACCGAACGGGAACGAACACTGCTCTCGCTGCTCGGTGAAGGATTGACCAACCGGCAGATCGCCGACCGGATGTGTCTGGCCGAGAAGACCGTCAAGAACTACGTTTCCCGGCTGCTGGCCAGACTCGGGGTCGAACGCCGGACCCAGGCGGCGATACTCGCCACGAAATATCAGAATCCCACTTGAGCAGTGTGTAGCGGTTTCCCGCGTGCGTCCGATACCGAGTACGACAGTGTCGGGACAGCGGCGGGGTGGGGAAATGGGCGTGCAGAGAACAGTTTCGGGTGGGTCGGAACGGACCCCGGTCTCGGAGACGCTCTCGCAGTTCCGGCTCCGTGAACTGCTGCTGGAACTGCAGGATCGCATTGCGCAGATCATCGATGTCCGGGACCGGATGGATCGGCTCATCGAAGCCATGCTGGTGATCACCGCCGAACTGGATCTGGACGAGACACTGCGGACGATCGTGCACACCGCCATCGAACTCGTGGATGCCCGCTACGGCGCGCTGGGGGTTCGCGATACCGAGCAGTCCGGTCATGAGCTGGCCGAATTCATCCACGAGGGGATCGACCCCGAAACCCATACCCGGATCGGGCATCTCCCCCGCGGTCACGGCATGCTGGGACTGCTCTTCCAGCAGCCCGAACCCATCCGGCTGACCGATCTCTCCGACCACCCGTCCTCGGTGGGTTTCCCCACGCAACATCCCCCGATGCGCAGTTTCCTGGGTGTTCCGGTCAAGGTGCGCGACGAGGTGTTCGGCAATCTCTATCTGACCGAGAAGTCCGGCGGCCACCCGTTCACCGAGGACGACGAGGTCGTGGTGCAGGCGCTGGCCGCGGCGGCCGGTATCGCGATCGAGAACGCCCACCTCTACGAACAGTCCCGGGCCCGGCAGCGGTGGCTGGAAACCACCAAGGATGTCGCGACCGAACTGCTCGAGCGCGGCGAACCGAACGATGTGCTCGATCTCGTGGTCGATCGCGCGCTGGCCCTGACGGATTCGGCATACACCTTCATCGCCCTCCCCGACGAGCCGGACCTCCCCGCCGACGAGGTCGGTGAACTGGTGATCGTGGCTGCCGCCGGCTCCAACGGCGCCGAGCTCACCGGGCAGCGGATCGCCCTGCACGGCTCACATTCCGGGCAGGCGTTCCGGGCGGGCGGGCCGGTCGCCGCGGACCGGCCCGACTATCCGCCGCGCGCGGATTTCGTCCGTGATGCGGGCCCGACCCTCGTCCTGCCACTACGCGTGGGCGGCACGCCGATCGGGGTGCTCACCATGGTCCGCCCGCCCGGCGCCCGCCCCCTCAACGACCACGCGAAAACGATGATGCTGGTCATCGCCGACCAGGCGGCTCTGGCCCTGCAACTCGCGGCGAGTCAGCGCCGGATGCGTGAGCTGGATGTGGTCGCCGACCGCGACCGGATCGCCCGCGATCTGCACGATCACGTGATCCAGCGCCTGTTCGCGGTGGGGCTCTCGCTCCAGGGCACACTACAGCGGGCGGGCACGCCGGAGGTCCGCGACCGGCTCAGCTCCACCATCGACGATATCCAGGACATCGTGCAGGATATCCGGCACTCCATTTTCGACCTGCACAGCAGCGCAGTCGATCTGCGCACCCACCTGCGCCGGTTGTTCGACGAGGTGACAGCCGAGACGAGGCTGCGCACCTCATTGCGCATGTCCGGCCCGGTCGCCGTTCTCGTCGCCCCGCTGTCCGACGATGTGGAGGCGGTGCTGCGGGAAACCGTCAGCAATGCCGTCCGGCACGCCCGGGCATCCACCCTGGCGGTCGAACTTCGCGTCGACGACGACGTAACGATCGAGGTGACCGACGACGGGATCGGCATCTCCCCCGAGATCGGCAGGCGCAGCGGCCTGGCGAACCTCACCGCCCGCGCCGAGGCGGCGGGCGGCCACTGCGCCATCGTGAACCCACCCGAGGGCGGCACCACCGTCCGCTGGCAGGCGCCCCTCCCCTGACACCGGAGTCCTGTTACCGGGGCCCCGGGCGAGGTGGCGGCACCCGACCGTACAGCGGCGTATGGTTGGACCGATGTCGTTGCGAGCCCGTGTCATCGGCCGGGTTCGCCATCATGCCCCGCAGACGATCCGGAACCGTGAGGGACAGCGGATGACCGAAACCGACCGCCCAGCGCTGCCGAAAGTGAACCAGGCGGTGCCGAGCAGCGCCCGAATCTACGATTACGTCCTGGGCGGCAAGGACCACTATCCGGTCGACCGGGACGCCGCGGAGAAGGTGATCGAGGCGTTTCCGACCGTTCATGTCGCTGCCCGCCAGAACCGGAATTTCATGCACCGCGCGGTCAACGAGATCACCGCGATGGGCGTCACCCAGTTTCTCGATATCGGCACCGGTATCCCCACCGAGCCGAACCTGCACCAGGTGGCGCAGGCCGCGCGACCGGATGCGCGGGTGGCCTACGTGGACAACGATCCGATCGTGCTGGCCCACGCCCGCGCACTACTGGTCGGCACGGCCGAGGGCCGCACCACCTATATCGATGCCGACCTGAACGCCCCCGAGGCAATCCTGTCGGCCCCGCAACTGCACGAAACACTCGACCTGGACCGCCCGATCGCGCTGAGCCTGGTCGCCGTGCTGCACTTCCTGTCCGACGAGCAGGACCCCTACCGTGTGGTCGCCACCCTGATGGACGCGCTCGCGCCCGGTTCGTTCCTGGTGATCTCCCATATCACCACCGATCTCGACCCGGAGAACATGGCGATCGCCCTCGACGTGTACCGGCAGAGCGGGGTTTTCGTCCAGTCCCGCAACCGGGACGAAGTCACCGGGTTCTTCACGGGACACGAGATCCTGGAACCGGGCGTTGTCGCCTCCAACCAGTGGCGTCCCGCCGGGGAATCACCGGCCTGGCTGGACACCCAGGTGAACTGCTGGGCCGGAGTAGCACGCAAGCAGTAATCGCCGCCGAATCAGCGGGCCCGGCGAGTGGCCTCGGTCTGCACCGGCGCATACCTGCTCGCCGCGGCGGGTGTCCTGGACGGCAAGCGGATCACCACGCATTGGGCCTACACCGAGCAACTCGCCCGGGAGTTCCCGCGGATCACCGTCGAGCGCGATCCGATCTTCGTCCACGACGGGCGCGTATGGTCCTCCGCGGGAGTAACAGCCGGAATGGATCTCGCGCTGGCACTGGTCGAGGACGATCTCGGCCGGCAGGTCGCGCTGAACCTGGCACGCTACCTCGTCCTGTTCCTGCGTCGCCCCGGCGGTCAGACCCAATTCAGCACGGCACTGTGGCGGGCCCAACCGGCCACCGATCCTATCCGTGTGGCAGTCACGGCGATCCACGCCGAACCGGGAGCTCGGCCCGGTATCGACGAACTCGCCACGCGATCCGGGCTGAGCCCGCGCCACCTGCAACGCCGGTTCACCGACAGACGAACGGGTCGATATCGTCTGGGATGCCATCGCCACCGGCCTCAGCGGTTCGCCGGTCTACCGCCGGCGCCGCCCCGCCGCCATCTGGATCGCCGTCGACGGCATCGCCATCGATATCGGCGGCAGTGCACAGATGCTCCCTCCCGGTTACGCCGACCGGGTACATGCCGCCTATCCACGACTGGGCTGTATCCGGGCACTGACGCGGATCGTCGAAGAACAAGCGGTGGCGAACCCGGCCAAAGCACAACCGGGTTCGCTGCCCGGCGAGATCGTGCGGCTGAACCACCCGGAACTGGTCCCCACCTGGCAGGACATCATCGCCGCGAGTGGCTGGAACGACTGACCGAACTCGCCTCCTTCTCAGGTGGCCGCCACCGGCCATCGCCACCCGCGAATTCATTCCACTGTTCAGGAGCTAGCGCAGCAACCTGGATAGCTTTTCCGCGAAATCGGCGATGCAACGCTCGCCCTCGTCCAGCACACCGGCCAGCAGAAAGAAGCTATGTGGCATGCCCGCATACTCACGGAACTCGGCCCCGACGCCCGAAGCCTCTAATTTGGCCGAGTAGCGCCAAGCGTCATCCGAGGCCGGATCGATTTCCGAGCTGAGGATGAGCGCAGGAGGAGACGCTGTCAGGGTTTCCCTCATCAATGGTGATACGGCCGGTAACCGTCGAGTCAGTACATTCGGAAAATACTGATCAATACACCATTCGAGAACGGGCCGCGACAAAATGGGCGCCGCGCTGTATCGCTCGGCGGAGGTTCCGGTCATGGTCGCATCGAGGACAGGGCACAGCAGTCCCTGCGCCTTCACCGTCGCACCGTGGGCGCGTACCCGGACATCTACGGCGGTCGCCGCCGCGAGCATCGCTCCTGCGGAGTCACCGGCGACTGCCAGTGCGTCGCTGTCGATATTCAGCTCGTCGGAATGCTCCGATACCCAGAGGAACGAGTCCATCGCATCGTCGTGCGCGCTTGGATAGGTATTTTCGGGAGCCAGTCGATACTCGACGGCGATGACGCTGAGCCCACCCTGGACGCTCAACTCCCGGCACAGCCTGTCATGCGAATCGAGACTGCCTCTGACGAATCCGCCACCATGTAGGTAGACGACGCCGGGTACGCGACCTACCGCGCCTTTCGGGCGATAACCGCGCGCACCGACCGTCCTTCCGGGAAGGCGGATGTGAAAGTTCCGAACCTCGCAGCCGCGATTAGGGTCGCCCGCCAACGCGATCAACTTCTCGCCGGCCGATCTGTATGAGGAAATCGGCACGTCCCACGGCTGCGCAGGTGGGTTCGTAGACAGTGACGCAAGTAATTCGATTACCTGATCATTCAGAGTTCCCATTATCGAACCGCACAATCGGCCGGGCGGAGATGATTCATTTCCTGAAGCAAGGTCATTGGTCCTCTTGGAGTCGGGCGCCGAAGCCTCGCGTGCGAACTCTGATGCCTGAGCGCATACGAGTGGGGAGCATTGTGCACATGCTGTCGCGATTTGTCAACACCCTGTCCAATTGAACTAGAGAGCCAACTTGCGACCGAGTGAACTTCACTGCAATACCACCTCTCAACAGCTAGTTCATGAATACTAGACACTCTGTTGACTACAGCCAACAGTGAGTCTAGTCTCAATCTTGTTCAAGGCAGAACGCAGCTACTCGCCCCGGCGAGTAAACGAAAGGGACCCCCATGGTGACCGAGCCAGGTGTCGATCAGATCCAGCCGTCAACAACCCGAGACGGGGAGAGTTACGTCTCCCACCGCGATGACGTGCATTTCAAAATGACCGGCGATTTCATGACCGATGTGGATTTCTGGATTCATGCGACCGGAGAGACCACTCAGGGCCAGCTAATTGTCATCGAGACGAACTGGGTTCGCGGAACCGAGCCGGTCTGGCATATCCATCACCGCGAAGAAGAGGGCTTCTTCGTGATGAGCGGGGAAATTACGATTCACACCGAAGCAGGGTCGTACAACGCGGGCGCCGGCCAATTTGTGTGGGGGCGTAAGGACCAGCGGCATACCTATGAGGTCGTCGGAGAAGAGGCGAGGATTCTCGTCGTATTCGTGCCGGGACCAGCCGGTACTTTCCCGCCCGGCAGTGGCATCGACAAGTACTTCTACGAAGCTCGTGATCGCGAACTGCGTACGCCCGAGCAGCTCGCGGCAGAGGTCGAGAACCTCAAGACGAATTACGGATTGGAAATGTTCCCGGAGCTGCCCCATCCTCGGGAGAAAAAATCCTGAACCTTTGAGAAATAATTCGCCAATTCGCTAACTTGGAGTAACTGTGACTACAAACGGTGTCCATCTCGAAACCGTTCCGCACTGGATCGCGGGCGCTCCCGTGGGTTCGGCAAGCGCGACAAAGTCCGAAATCGTAGACCCGGCGACAGGCCACCCGATACGGTCGGTCGAGCTGGGGGGCGCTGACGTCGTCGGCCAGGCTGTCGCCAGCGCACGAAGCGCAGCGGAAGCATGGGCGTCGACTCCCACCCCGGCTCGGGCCACGATTCTTCTGGCATTTCGCGCGCTCTTACTGGAACACGGCGAGGAGCTCGCATCGATCATCACCGCGGAACAAGGAAAGACCCTGGCTGACGCGAGGGGCGAGGTGGCCCGTTCTGTCGAAGCCGTGGAGGTGGCAACATCCGCGGTTCAACAGCTCAAAGGCGAGTTCGCGGAACAAGTCTCCCGAGGCGTCGACACATACTCCTTCCGCCAACCGCTAGGAGTATGTGTCGGCATCACGCCATTCAACTTCCCCATTATGGTGCCGGTGTCGATGTTCGCGGCAGCGCTCGCATGCGGCAACTCGTTCGTGCTCAAGCCCAGTGAGAAGGTGCCGTCGGCGTCTGTGCGCCTAGCGCAACTTCTGGCCGAAGCCGGTCTGCCCAGCGGTGTCTTCAACGTCGTGCACGGAGGCGTCGACGCAGTCAACGCGCTGATCGACCATCCCGATGTCGCCGCCATCTCTTTCGTCGGCTCCACTCCGGTCGCGCGTGAGATCTACCGGCGCTCAGCCGACGTCGGCAAGAAGGTGCAAGCGCTCGGCGGAGCGAACAATCACCTGGTCGTGCTGCCCGACGCCGATCTGGACGCAGCGGCGGACGCATTGGTGTCGGCCGCGTACGGCGCCGCGGGCCAAAGATGCATGGCCGTGCCCGTGGCGGTGGTGGTCGGAGACATCGCCGACCAACTCGTTGCCAAGACAGTGCAACGAGCCGAGGCATTCCGCACGGGCCCGGGAGACGCGGCGAGTTCCGACATGGGGCCGCTCATCTCGGAGTCGGCGGTCAACCGAGTTCGCAGCGCCCTCGATACAGCTACCGGCCAAGGCGGAACGGTCGTCCTGGACGGTCGAAAGGACGACTCACATGACGCGGGGTACTTCATCGGCCCGAGTCTGGTCGACCACGTCCAGACCGACAGCGACCTCTACAAAGACGAGATCTTCGGCCCGATCCTCAGCGTGGTCCGCGTCGACGATCTCGACGACGCTCTTCGTGTCGTCAACGCGAGCCCGTACGGAAACGGCGCGTCGATCTTCACCACAAGTGGAGTAGCTGGTCGTCGATTCGCCCACACTGTGCGGGCGGGAAGCGTCGGGATCAACGTCCCGATTCCGGTGCCGATTTCCTGGTTCGGGTTCGGCGGATGGGGCGACTCACGGTTCGGTGACGACGGATTGAATTACGACGCGTATCGCTTCTATACCAAGGCCAAGGTGATCACCCAGCGTTGGACCGAACCGCGCCAAGGTGTCGCGCCGCACTTTGTCGCCGCCGGAAGTCAATGACGATGTCGAAGCTGTCACCGGACGTCGCCGACGGGACCGAGAAAAAATTTCCGCGTCTCGACCACGTCGGCATATTGGTTCGCGACCTGGAGCAGGCGTCGGCCCAATGGCAGAGCAGGTTCGCAGTTCCCATCGCGTCCACGTTCGAAGCGCCCGCACTCAATATTCGGGCAACGTTCCTCGATCTTGGCTCGGCAAAAATCGAGTTGTACACCATTGATGAGCCGAAGACCCTCGAGTACGCGCTGGGCAGTGCACCGGCCAAAATAGATCATATCGCTCTCACGTTCGGCGCGAGCCTGAGCGACGCCGATCTGAGCGGATGCACTATTCGAGGTCCCGGTCGGCCCGCTCCAATCAGTTCGCCATTTCATATCGGCAGTTCTGACCATATCTGGACCGAGCCGCCCGGAATCGACATTCTGCTACAGCTGATCACGCCATCCGATACCGCATGATAGTTTTCCTGGTTGTCATAAATACGCAGTCTTGATCGTTGGATATGCAATTCATCCACGTCGCTGCGCGTCTGGCACGGAGATCGGCAACGCGCTTTACTGCCTTGGGCTCCGAACCCTCGATGCGCAGTAATTGATTCACGAAAACCCCGCTCAAAGAGGAGATAACAATGGGACGAATGGATGGAAAAGTTGCTCTGGTGACCGGAGCGGCACGTGGAATGGGGCGAGCTCATGCGATTCGCCTCGCAGAAGAGGGTGCTGACATCCTTGCCCTCGACTGCCCCACCGACACCGGGCTCCCCTATGCGACCGGATCGCCGGAAGATCTCCAGATCACCGTCGAAGAGGTCGAAGGATTGGGACGGCGCATCATCGCACACGAGGGCGATGTTCGAAGGCAGTCCTCGATCGATAGATTGGTCGCCGACGGCGTAAAGGCATTCGGCGGCCTGGACGTTGCCGTCGCCAATGCCGGAATTTGGACCGTTCGCCCGTTCGACGAAATCCCCGAAGAGGAGTTCGCGGCCGTCCTCGACGTCAACATCACCGGAGTATGGCGAACGTTGAAAGCTGTCACACCCGCGATCAAGGCACGGGGCGGCGGGTCGATCGTGGTGACGTCCTCCGGAAACGGCGTAGAGGGATCACCACACTACGTGCACTACGTCGCCTCGAAGCACGGCGTGATCGGGCTCGCGAAGAGTGCCGCGCTCGAGTTCGGGCAGTACGGAATCAGAGTCAACATTCTTCTTCCTGGGCCGACTGATACCCCGGCGCTGGATTGGCAGGGCGGATACGACCTCTGTTCGGGCAAGGGCCCGGGGCAAGGAGTCAAGGAGGATCTCCAAGGCGCGAAGTATTGGTCCGCCCTTCGCGACATCGGGTTGCTCCCACCGCGCGCGATGAGCGAAGCCGTACTCTGGCTGGCATCCGATGAGTCACGTTGGACCACCGGACTGGAAATGCTCGTCGATGGCGGACACATGCTGATGCCTGGATTGAACATGGCAAAGATGGCTGCGGATCAACAGCAGTAGCGAGATCTCGACACCGAATTGCACCGTACAACATCGGCGAAAACGTACGTTGCCTACAAATATGACCAGCTGAACAGACACCCGATCGCAGCGAACCGCTTCCTACGGAGTCCGGTTTGCTGCGATCGCACTATTCGACTCAGGCGTGGTTCGTCGTTCCCGCATATTCGAGGCCGAATACAGTTCTGAGCCACACGGTAGTCACCGTCTCCACCATATCTTCCGTCGGTATGGCATTCGCGCTGCGCATGCTCATCAGACCAAGATTTCTCTCACCCATCCATATAAGCGCTGCCGCCAGCGCGCGGGCCGGGGGTCCGTCGATCGCCACGCCCGTGGACCGGTCGCGCTCGATAGCGACAGAAGCGGCCTTGATAAATCGGCCCATGATTTTGTCCCACTGCGCCTGCAAGGCAGGTTCCGCCGCCGCGGCATTACCAACTTCGCGAAGAATGTGTCCGTGCCTCTCCCAGACAGCCGTGACTTCAGAAACCGCGTGCTCTATCGCAACCTCCGGCGGGATTCCGGCCGGCCGTTCGAAAATCATCGACGACGCGACGAAAACATCGTCGGTCACACTCGACAGCAGCGCGGAAAGAACCTGCCATTTCGATTCGAAATAAAAGTAGAAGGATGACCGCGACAATCCTGCGCTCTTGGCGAGGTCATCAATCGAGACCGTACGCATCGACTCGGTGCGCAGCGTTTCATAAGCACCCTGAAGGATCGCTTGCTCTCGCATATCGCCCTTGAGGTTCCGCCGACCAGCCCGGGGCTCGGTGCCGTTGAGACCGTTTGAGAACGAAGCCGCCATGGCCTCTATCGTAGTGACCGGCCCCGGGCATGACGACAGCCCGGCCTCAGAGTTCGTTGTTGTCAGGGGTATTCGATTGATGGGTCCACGCGGGACGCGGACCGTTCCGCGGCCGAGCGGTCGTTGCTCCACGGCGCGGCCGACTCCGAATGCAACGCCCGCAGCGCGGCGGCGACCGGGGCGCCCAGCGCTCCTGGCCAGGCTCCACAGGTGGTCTCCCTCATCCAGGAGCGGATCGGCTACACGAGGAGCAGGTCGAGCAGACTGTGAAGCGCCATACAGGAGCCGGTCTGTATCTCGTCCAGCTCACCGGCCAGCAGGTCGATCGCGGCACGGAGTTCGAGGTGGCAACCTACGCGGCCAGGAAGGTGCCCGATCTCGGGCAGCTCCGCCATGAGCGGATGCATACGACTGCAGTCGGCCAGTACTTGCCGCAGCGGCGTGGGCGTAGGGCGGCCTTTGTCTTGATGCCGGCCATCCAGCCGATCGCGAATGTCCGCACCGTCCGGATCCGCAGGATCGCCGAGATCAGCGGTAGGGCCGCCCGAACGTCGAGCGAGGCGGGAATGAGGCCGGAGGCCGCCGACACCGAGGGAGCTCCACTGACCCGTTGCGCAGCGATGAGTTCACCGGAGGGCACACCAACCGAGGACCTGCGCTCCCCACGGGCAGGGGCAGGTGCCGCACAGGCTGCATCCTGATTCGGAGCGGTCACTGATTCTGCTGTTCGGCACGCTCCGCGATCCATGCCGCGATCTGTGCGCGAGAGGTGAACCCGAGCTTCATCAGGATGTGCTCGACATGGCCAGAGGCGGTGCGCTGGGAAATCACAAGATTCGCGGCAATCTGCTTGTTGGTGAGACCCTGGGCGATCAGGTCAGCGACCTGTTGTTCGCGCTTGGTCAGCGCCCCGCCGGGCCCTGCCGAGGGCTTGTTCTCGGCGGGTTGTTCACCGAGCGCGTAGGCAACAGCGTCGTCCATCACCATCGCTCGTCCTTTGTGGACAGCCGCATCGAACCTACGGTCGCCGAGGGCGGATCTCGTCAGCAGCACGCATTCGTCGTGATGGCGGGAGGTAGGGAAAATGCTCGCAGGGTTGCCCATGGACCGCTGCAGTTCTTCCGCGGCTCCCATCAGTACTGCTGCGCGCTCGGCTTCGCCCTGGTCACCATGCACCCAGCACAGCACTTCGAGAACCAATGCAGCAACGAACGGACTGGACATCTGTCGATTGACCCGCAGGCCATTCTCGAGCAGTTCCATCGCCCATGCCAGGCTGCCCTGCTGCCAAGCGGCGAGGCCCATGCCCCACAACGCAGCAGACCGGAAAAGTACTTCGCCACAGGCCTCAGTGACGGAAAGCAGCTCCTGATAACACTCGATCGCCCCCTTCGGATCGCCGGAAAGCTCGCGCGTCAATCCGAGAAAGGTCAAAGCAGAACCGTAAAGGAAACCCTGCCGATTCGAACCCAGCTCTTCAACAGCACGTTCGAAGGACAGAGACGCCGCTGCAAGATCACCACTGTAGAGCGCCACAGCGCCGTCGGCGTAGGCGATCGGCGCCCGAGTTGTCGGGATCGGGTCCTGTTGAGCCAACACATGCCCCTGTTCCGCAAGCTCAGCGGCCGTCGGCAGGTCACCCTGCATAGCAGCAATGGTGGAGCCCACTTGAAGAGCCTTTACCCGGTCGGCTACAGACTGCTGAGCGGGATGGTCGAGGAGCAACTCGATCCATCGGCGACCTTCGCTGTACATCCCGAGGAAGGTCCAGACGCCGTATAGCGCAACGGCGACCTTCAGTCCGGCTTCCGCCGCCTGCTCGGTGTCTTCGGCCAGGCTGTATTCGAGGGCGGCACGTAAGTTGGATTGTTCGCGTTGGATCCTGGCGAACCAGTAGGGCTGCCGAGCGCTGATGCACTCGGCGTCCGCAGACTGCGCCAGCTGCTTGAACCAGTCGCGGTGACGACGCCGAAGCAACTGTTCCTCGCCGGATTCCCGCAACCTGTGCCGACCATACTCACGGACCATCTCCAGCAACCGCAATCGCACCACACCACGCGACTCGTCCCGGATAAGGATCGACTTGTCCACCAACGACGACAGCACATCGAGCAGATCACCCGTAGCCGAATCAGCTCCGCACACCTGCTCGGCGGCGTCGAGTTCGAAGCCACCGGCGAAGATGGACAGCCGGGCCCACAGCCGCTGCTCGGCCGGGGTGCACAATTCGTAGCTCCAGTCGATGCACCACCGCAGGGTCTGTTGCCGCTTGGGCGCGGTGCGGCTCCCGCGGGTCAGCAATGCGTATCGATCGTCGAGATGCTGCAGGATCTGCTCAGGAGACATCGTGCGTATACGGGCCGCCGCCAGCTCGATCGCCAATGGCAATCCGTCCAACCGAGCACAAATCCGAGCCACACTTACCTTGTCTTCGTCCGAGAACTGCAGACCTGGCATGGCTGCGGTCGCACGGTCAGCGAACAAAGTCAGCGCATCGTAGCGGGCCAGTCCTCGTGGCGACGGCTCCTGATCCGGTTCAGGCACTGCCAGCGGCGGAACCTGCAATATCGCCTCTCCGGCAGAGCCCAACGTTTCCCGGGTGGTCACCAGAATCCGCAAATCGGGGCAGTGCTGTAGCCAACTGCCGACCAGTTCCGCCACCGCCTCCACCAGGTGCTCGCAGTTGTCCAGGACCAGCAACGACTCCCGTGAGACCAGGAAGTCGAGCACCACGGCCGACAACGACCGCGCCGGATCATCACGCAACCCGAGAGCGGTCGCCACCGTGTTGACCATCAGTGCCGGCTCGGAGACATCGGCAAACTCGACCAGCCACACCCCATCGGCGAAGTCCCCGCGCACGGCAGCGGCTGCCTGCAGTGCCAACCGAGTCTTTCCGACCCCTCCGATCCCGGCCAATGTCACCAGCCGGGCCGTGGACAGCAGGTTCTTCACCGCGGCCAATTCGCTGCGGCGATCGACAAAACTGGTCAACTCCAGCGGTAACGTCCCCGCACCCTGCCGAGGCACTGACACCGGTGGACGCCATCCTGGCGCGTCGACCATGCGGTCCCGGGGTTCGCCGTCGGGTTCGAAATACAACGCCATCTCATCGACGGCGAACCCGTGATGCCGTTGTGCCTGCTGAAGCGCCTCTCCCAGCGCCACCAGAGTCGGCCGACGCTGCGGTTCTCGACTCATCGCCGCCGCTATGATCGCCGCAACGTCCTCAGCAATGCCCAGCTCGTGCAGGTTCGGCACCGGCTCGGTGGAGATCCGCAGAAACTGCGTCACCACATTTTCGCCACTTCGCCGTTCGAACGCCGCGTGTCCGGTCAACGCGCAGAACAAGCTGGCGCCCAGACCGTAGACGTCTGCCGCGGACGTAGGATCCTCACCCGCGAGGACCTCTGGGGCCATGAACGCCGGCGACCCGGTGAGGACACCGGCGGCTGTCTGGAACCCACCGGCAATCCGCGCCAGACCGAAATCGGTCAACGCCGGCTCACCGTAATCGGTCAGCAGGATATTGCCCGGTTTCACGTCCCGATGCAGGACGCCCAGGCGATGCGCGCTCTCCAGGGCTCCAGCAATCTTTACGCCCATCCACAGAACGGTCTCGGTCAGTAGCGGCCCCTGCTTGCGGATTCGCCCGTCCAATGACCCCAACCGGTGATACGGCATTACAAAGTAGGGCCGCCCATTTGCGGTGACACCCGTCTCCAGCATGATGACGATATTCGGATGCCCGGTCAAACGCCCCATCACCCGCTGTTCCCTGGAGAATCGCGCCCGACTCTCTGCGTCCAACTCGGCAGGCAGCACCTTCACCGCAACCGCCCGATCCAACTCCGCCTGTTTGCAGCGGTAAACCACGCCGAAACCGCCCCGTCCGATCTCCTCGGCGTCATCCAACCCGGACGCAGCCAACCCCTCCGTGACCGGATCGACCACATCACGGACCGTCGGAGACGGATCATCCTCATTCATAGCTGCACACATCTGTCAGCAGTCCCGGCAACGAGCGCCGCACACGTCAACACTTGCCCGAAGAAGCCTACCCGGGCTACATGGCGACTACCCAGCTACCTAGGACGGGCCCATGGGTTCACGGGTGCTTCCGATCTGATTCGCATTACCCCGGCCCAGCTATCGAGCATATGTTCTAGTCTGAACAATGCTCCTTCGGCGACCATGAATTCGACCCCGCCGGCGCCGGCTGCCGAACACCAGGATGGCCGGAACTCGCCGATGCCGACTTGCTGCGCACTCGTCGAAACCGATTCCCACCGCAAGCGACTGAATGCCGCCATGCGCGCGCCGGTCGCCGAGGCCGAACGTCGTGACCTCGGTCGCGAACTCGACCTTGTCGGGAATCCTGGCGGCCCGGCGACGGCCGCGGTCACCGGTCCACGATTCCGGCAGATAAAACTCCCGATCGACCAGAGCATGACCGTGACGGGAGACGTAAGCGAGGAAGACCCCCGATCTGGCAGGGTGCCGGATGGATGTCGTCGACAACCCGGCCCTCGACGACGTACCGGTACGGCGGGGCCGCGCGAGTTCGAAGACGCCGGAGGTGACGACCCGATCGATGCGCAACGCCCCGCTCACAGCACCACCACCGACCGCAGAATCTCACCACTGTGCATAGTGTGGAACGCCTGTTCCACCTGATCGAGCTCGATGCGCTCGGTGACGAATCTGTCCAGCGGCAGCCGGCCCTGCTGGTACAGGTCGATCAGCACCGGGAAATCCCGCTCCGGCAGGCAGTCGCCGTACCACGACGACTTCAATGTGCCACCGCGGGAGAAGAACTCCACCAGCGGCATCTCCAAGCGCATATCGGGAGTCGGAACACCGACCAGGACAACGGTTCCGGCCAAATCACGCGCATAGAAGGCCTGCTGCCATGTTTCGGGACGACCGACCGCGTCGATCACCACATCGGCACCGAAACCACCGGTCAGTTCTTGGATAGCGGTAACGGGATCCGATTCGGTCGCGTCGATGGTGTGGCTCGCACCGAGTTCGGTTGCCCAGCGCAATTTTCGCGGGTCGTGGTCAACGGCGATGATCGTTGACGCTCCGGCCAGGCGGGCGCCGGCGATCGCGGCATCGCCCACTCCCCCGCATCCGAACACCGCGACCGAATCACCGCGCCCGACCCCCGCCGGTGTTGACCGCGGCGCCGAGGCCGGCCATGACACCGCATCCCAGCAATCCGGTCACCGCGGGGTCGGCGGTCGGGTACCTTCGTGCATTGTCCGGCGTGCACCAAGGTCTTCTCGGCGAACGCGCTGACCCCCAGTGCCGGGGTGAGTTCGGTGCCGTCGACCAATGCCATCTTCCGCGAAGCGTTGAAGGTGTCGAAGCAATACTGCGGCCGGCCGCGCTTACAGGCGCGGCAGCGACCGCACACCGCCCGCCAGTTCAGGACCACAGAATCACCGACAGCAACGGAATCGACTCCTGCACCGACACTTTCAACGGTTCCCGCAGCCTCGTGTCCGAGCAGAAAAGGAAATTCGTCATTGATACCACCCTCTCGATAGGTCAGGTCGGTATGGCACACCCCACACGCGGCCACAGCGACGACGACCTCCCCCGGGCCGGGATCGGGGACGACGATCTCGGTCAGCTCGACCGGCGCCCCCCCTTCGGCCGGGCGACAACTCCACGAACCTGCTGCGGCATATCTGCTTACTCCTTCGATCGGGCGACCACGGTCGAGCCCACGGCTGAATCGATGACACTGCCCCACCAGTGGACCGAACTCGGCCGTCAGGCGAGTTCGAACGGGTCTTTTTCGATGTGCCGAAACACGATCGAATGTCCTCTGAACTGGTCAGAGATCGAGAACCAGTGGAGACGTATACGAGCGTGAGACACACGGCAGGATCCGGTCACTCGCCGCTTGCTCTTCTTCGGTCAGCACGGAGTCACGATGGTCCGGGCGGCCCGCGAGGACGGCGGTTTCGCAGGTACCGCAGGTGCCTTCCTCACATGAGGTGAGGATGTCGACGCCTGCCTCGATCAGCACGTCGACGATGGAACGTCCGACGGGCACCACCAGATCGGCGCCCGTCGAGGCGATTCGCACGGTAAACGGTGTATCCGCGCGCGGGGTCTCGACGTGTTTCGGGGAAAAGCGCTCCGTTCGCAATGGGATCCCGCGGCGTGTACACGCCTCTTCGGCCGCGCGTATCAGCGGCTCCGGGCCGCAGCAATAGACATGCGCTTGTGGACCGGCCTCGTCGAGCGCGGAGTCGAGGTCGATCAATCCGCACTCGTCGAAGGGGAGCAACCGAACCCGGCTGCCGCCGAACTCCCGCAGTTCGTCGCCGTAGGACATGGAAGCGCGAGTCCGGCCTCCGTAGTACAGCGACCAGCGTGCGCCCCCATCGGAAACCTGACGGAACATCGGCAACAGGGGCGTGATGCCGATTCCGCCGGCCAGGAACAGATAGCGCGGTGCCAATCGCAGCGGAAAGTGGTTGCGGGGATTGCTGATACCGATCCGGTCGCCCTCACGGAGTCGCTCGTGCAGCCACACCGATCCGCCGCGACCGCCCGCATCACGCAGGACAGCGATCCGGTAGCAGGTGTGATCCCGGGGGTCGCCGCACAGCGAGTACTGGCGGACGATCCCGGTTCCGGTACTGACGTCGATGTGGGCGCCGGGTTCCCACAATGGCAGTTCCTCCCCGCCGGCCGCTCGCAGCTCGAACTCGACGACGTCGAGGGCGATCATCTTTCGTCCTGCTACCACGACCTGGAGTTCTGTGGAATCGTTCATGACGCGTCGCTCTCCGGGGTGAAGGCCACGGGCAAGGCGAAATGAGTCATCAGAGAACCACCGATCAACCCACTCTCGACGGGTTCGTCGTCGAGGCGCAGGTCCGGCAGCCGGTCGAGAAGGCGCCCGAGCGCGATCCGCAACTCTGCCCGCGCGAGGTGCTGCCCTTGACAGACATGCGCCCCCGCACCGAAGCTGACGTGCCGATTCCGGGTCCGGTGGCGATCGAACTGCTCCGGCGCGTCGAACTCTCGCGGATCCCGGTTGGCCGCCGCGAGATCCAGCAGAACTCGACCGCCCTGGGGGAGTTCGCGGTCACCGACCCGGACAGGGCAGCGGAGTGTGCGCGCGAACAGCTGCAATGGGGTGGTCAATCGCAGGCTTTCCTCGATCACGCGCGGCAAACCGCGGCGATCGGCCAGGAGTTCGTCACGCAGTCCGGGCACCGCCAGCACATGGCGGATGAGGCCGGCGAGGGCCGAACCTGTCGAGTGGTGGCCGCCGACGATGTAGGCCAGCATCAGTCCGGTGGCACCCGCGTCATCGATCGACTTGCCTTGCACCACACCACTGGCCATCTCGGTGAGCATGTCGTCACGAGGGTTCTCACGGCGGTCGGCCAACCAGCGCCGGGTGTGGGCGGAGAACTCGGCGAACCGCGCGGGAAACTCCTCCGAACCCATAGCCGCGAAAAGCGCCGCCGCGATACCTCGGGCACGCACCGCTTCGGTTTGGTCGAGGCCGATCATCCGTCCGATCACGACAGCGGGGAGTGGCTCGGCGATCTGGTCTGCCAGGTCGGCCTTGCCGGCGGTCGCGAAGTCGTCGATCAGCAGGTCGACGACCTCGGCGATGACCGGTTCGAACGCCCGCACCGCGCGTGGGGTGAGCGGGCCGTCGAGGACCGTGCGCCACTCGGAGTGTTCGGGTTCGTCGAACTCCAGCGCGGGCACCGGAGGCAGCAACCCGCTCGCTGGGATGTGCACACCATCGGCCGAGGAGAACGTGTTCGCGTCGGTCAGCGCGGCACGGACATTCTCGTAACGGGTCAGGAAGTCGAACCCGCCGTGTCGGTCGCTGTGCACCACCGGGCACGCTTCGCGCATCTGCGCATGCGCCCGGCGGACATCGGTCGCCGACAGTGCCCGGTCGAGGTGGTCGAGGGCTGGGATTTCGTTTGTCATCATGGCTCCTTCGTCTGCGCTGACGTGCGCCGATTCTGCTGGGGACGGGCCATTCGGGTTATCCGATTCGTGCCGGCCCCGCCATCGTGTGCGAGGCGACGAAGGAGGCCGACGGCGTGCGCTCACGGCGGTGGCCTGTCACCTTTCGGCCGTGAGCGTTTCGGCGATCTCTCGCAGACGGCGACGGTCGACCTTGCCGACCTGGCTGACCCGCGGCATCTCCGGTAACACGACGATTCGCTCGGGCCACTTGTACTTGGCGACCTCGAGCCGATCGAAGTGACCGCGAACAACGGCGAGGTCGATCTCGAACCCGTTGCGGGTCACGACGAAAGCGCAGGCCCGCTCGCCCAGCCGTTCGTCCGGCATCGCCACCAGAGCAGCCTCGGCGATCCCGTCGTGGGAACAAAGGAGGAGTTCGACCTCCTCGGTATTGATCTTCTCGCCGCCGCGGCTGATCATGTTCTTGATCCGGCCCTCGACGGTGTAGCACCGGACCCCGCCGATCGTCTGCTCGGCCATGAGGTCACCGGTCCGGTAAAATCCGTCGGCGGTGAACGCCGCCCGGTTGTGCTCGGCGGCATCGTAGTAACCGTGCAGGGTGTACGGGCCACGCGCACACAGCTCACCCACCTCGCCGGGCGCCACCTCCACCTCGGTACCGGGCTCGTACAACCGAATCTTGTCTCCGGGCGAAATCGGCACCCCGACACTCGCCACGCGGGCGTCGAGCGGGAAATCCAGCGGGGTTGTCAGGCATAGCCCCTCGCTCATGCCGAAGATCTGCCCGCCCCAGATCCCTTGTGCTTCCAGCGACTCCATGTGCCGGCGCGGCACCTTCTTGCCGCTGAACAGGACGCGCCGCAGTGCGGTCGCGGCGGCCAGCCCCGGGTCCAGCGCCAGATCGAAGACGAAGGGCCCCAACAGGGCGTCGGTCGCTTCGTTGCGGACCACGAGGTCGAGCGCAGTCGCGGCGTCGGGAGCTCCGAGCACGAGGGTTGCCCCTACGCTGTGCGGGCCCTGGAGCCCGATGATGATGCCCGCGTTGTGCACGATCGGCATCATGAACGCGACCCGGTCGCCAGGCGCCCATCCCATCGCACGGGCGAGGCTCGAACCGTAGTGCCAATAGGGCGCGTGCAGGCACGGGATCACTTTGGGCACACCGGTGGTTCCACCGGAGAGCTGGAACACCGCGAGTGACTGCCTACCGAGTCCGGCTTGGATTCGTTCGACGACCGCCCGGGCCTCGGCACTGTCGATGTCGGACCCCAGTTCGTCCAGTTCCACGGCACGGGGGTCGTCCGCTGGTCCGTCGGACACCAGAACCGTGCGCTCCCGCCCCTCGGCCTGGGCCAGAGCGAAGCCTTCGAGGTCGAAGCGGGGATCGCGGGCCGCGACGAGGTGCGCGACCGGGTTGGTCTGCCGTGCGATCTCGCCGATCTCGTGTCCGCGGTGCAGCGGCAGCGTACACACCGGGATCAAACCCGCCTTGAGCAGCGCGTACCAAGCGATCACGGTGTTGGCGGTGTTGTGCACTTGCAGCAGGACCGCACCACCCGGCCGCAGCCCGAGGCGATGGAGCCCCGCGGCACGTTGATCGGTGACCCGGTCCAGGTCCGCGAAGGACACACGAATATCACCGCAGATCAGGGCATCTCGGTCGGCGTGGTCCTGCGCGATGATGTGCAGGTGCTCGGCGATGGTGAGTGATTCCCACAGCCCATCTCGGACGTAACGGGCTTCCTCCTCGTCCGAGTAGAGGGCGATCTTTTCGGCTGTGACGGGAGTCGGCGTCATTGCGTGGCTCTCTTCTTCCGGCGCCGTCGTCACCGCAGATCTCGCTCATAGCCGAGGACGACATCGCGGTTCTCCCGCCGGAACTCGCGGTATGAGACCCGTCCCGTGCGCATCAGGTATTCGAGCGCGAACTTCGTCGGGTGTGTGATCGTGCGCGACGGAAGGCCCTCGTACCAGGCGATACTTCGCTTCGCGGCAGCCTGGAAGGCGTCGGCGACGGGCCTGCGCGCTCCCTCGAACGCTGCCAGTCCGACCTCGATGTCCCACCCCGCCTTGGTCAGAGCCCGCGTCAGGTAGACCGCGTCACGCATCGCGAACCGGGTACCGGAGCCGATGGAAGGGTGAACGGTGTGCAAGGCATCGCCGATCAGTACGAGGTTGCGGTGGGACCACCGAGCGCAGCTGACGAACTTCGTCTGGAACCATGGAGAGTGGTTGCTACGCAGTGGCATACCGTCCAGCGAGTCGGCGAACAACTGTTCGCACAGTTCACGGGACTCGTCCTCGGTCATACCGGCGAATCCGAGCCGGTCGAACGTCTCCTGGCCGACCTCGACGGTGAAGTTGCTCATCTCGGCAGAAAAGCGGGAGGCATGCACCATGAGCAGCCCGTGCTCGCTGTTCTGGAGGATGATCGACGGCGCATAGGATTTCGGGGTGCCGTACCAGGCCAGCCAGTTGGTCCCGAGTTCCACACTCGGCAAGAAGTGCTCGGCGAAATGCTCCCGCGTGCGGCTGTTGACGCCGTCGGCACCGACCACCAGATCCCAGTCGGCCAGCTCGTTTTCCGTCACCACCGCGTCGCAATCGTGCTCGATGCTCACCCCGGCCTCGAGAGCGGATTTCTCGAGCGTGGCGAGAAGCGACCAACGAGCGTTGAGATGGCTGCGGCCGACGTGGACCGGCACATCGGCGCCGTCAAGGCTGAGAACCATCTGTTCATGCTGGGTACCCGCGGTGAGCGCGTCGATCACATCGGGTGCGGCGGGGCGCATCGTGTTCGCGGCGCTCTCACTGAACGCCACGCCCCAGCCGTATGTCACGCCTTCCGGGTTCTGCTCCCTGACGTGAACCGTGGCGGTCGGAACCGCTCGTTTCGCGATGATCGAGAAGAAAAGGCCTGCGGGCCCGCCGCCGATCACCAGGATCTTCGAAGACTTTCCCGACATCACTGTCCACCTCCCTGCCAAGACACGACCTGGCGGGCGACGCGTTCCCCCAGCGCTGACGCGGTTCGCAAGTCGCTGTCCTGCATGCCTTCGATGCCCTGGTCCGAATTGGACTGCGCCATGGCGCCGGCGTAGGCGCCGAGCCGGTTGAGCGCGGAGTTCGATCCCGTGCTGCGCCCGTTACCGTCAAGCAGACCCAGTCCGACCCAGACCATTCCGTGCTGCATAGCGAAGAGCCAGAGCTGTGTGAGGGTGTTGAGTTTGTCCCCGGAGTGGCCGCTGGAGTTGGTGAAACCCGCGGCGAGCTTGCCCTTCCACCCCTGGCTCAGCCAGATCTTCGAGCTGGCTTCCATGAACGTCTTGAAGACGGCTGAGCCGCTACCCATGTAGGTCGGGGTGCCGAAGATCAGCGCATCGCAGTCGTCGAGTTGTCGGGGATCGGCGCCGACCTCCTCGGCGAAATACAGCGCGACGTCGATCCCCGGGAGCGACGCCGCGCCTTCTCCCACGGCTCTGGCCTGCGCGGCGGTGTGGCCGTAGCCACTGTCGTAGATGACTCCGATGGAGCCCATTTCCTTCACCTCGTTCTCTGCGATGGTGCGATGGCGAAACGATCGGCCATCCAGCGTTCGATGTGGACGTTCGCGGCGGCGTACCCCGTTGGCTCCCCGTCCGCGAGAGGCTGTCCGAAGTGCTGGCCCCGCACGACGTGTCGGGTTTTGTCCTCAGCGGCCAAGGCGTCGAACATCCGGGCACTGGCGAGGGGCAGCACGGCTTGGTCGCCACTGAACTCGAGATAGAGCGTCGGCAGCCGCACTCCACCCGCGCACCGCACGAAGTCCGCGTTGGTGTGGTTCGCGGACCAGGTCGACAACCACGCGTCGGGAGTGGTCAGCCTGCCGAAGCCCACCAGGCCGTAATTGATCAGATCCGGGCGGCGACCGAACAGCGAGCCGTAGTGCCTGTCGTTCGGGTCGATCGACAGGTCGACGTAGCACGGATCGGCGTCGGTGCGGTATGTGGTGATGATCCTTGGCGCGAGGCCGGTCCGGCGGTCGGCCGGGTCCTTGGTGCGGGCGTACCTCGCCCGCGCCCGCGAGGTCTCGGCGGCCAGTTCCATAGCGCGGGCGTCGATCCGTGCGATCCGATCGTGCTGAGCGGCCCGGTACGCGCGGAGGAACTCCGCGCCGTAGCGACTCGGTTCCGGCGGTGCGGCGAACCCGTTGCTCGGTGAATACATGTTCAGCCCCGGATCCACCGACAGCGGGTCCGACTCGTCGGTGACGGACGGATCGACACAGTGCAGTAGGACCTGGCCCTGGCCTGGATGCGGTGCGAGGAAGATCGCGCCGTCCGGAAGCGGCATCCGCGCGCCGGCCAATCCGATCGCGCGACCGGCCGGGGTCACGTCCAGCCGCAACTCCGGTTCCAGCGACGCCTGCTCGATGTAGAACGCCGACAGCGTCCCACCTCCGGAATGGCCGAAGGTCAACACCGCCTCGAACCCGGAGTCACGGAGAAACACATGCCCTGCGGCCGCGTCCAGCACCGCCTGCTCATGAACCAGCGCGATATCGTTGTTCGGCGAGCGGGTGCCCTGGGTCCAGACCGAGACGCCGACGCGCAGGAGGAGCGGGATCATCGGATGGTGCGCGACCGACTGGCGCGGATGCATGATGGTCACCACCGTCGTGGCGCCGTCGAGCGCGTGCAACACTCCTTCGACTTTGGCGCCGTCGAATGTGGTGAGCTGATGTACCGACGTCGTGACGCTGGGTGGCATCTGTGCCATGTGGATGTCCCGGCCGGCCCCCAGCCGATCCACCGCCAAGGGGCTCATCCTTCGGCACCGGTCGGCTCGACCACCAGCTCCGACTTGTCCCACTGGCGTATTCGGCCATCCTGGACGGCAGCGACCGCGCTGTACCAGAGGGCGTTGCGACATCCCGTGACATTGCGCTCGATGCGTATCGAACCCGTGGCAACGATCTCGAGATAGGGGCCACGCCGCCGGACGGTCACGTCAGCGTCCTTGGCCGCCACCTCGGCCAGCGGGCGGAAGTCGTCGATGTCGAGGACGAAGAGCTTTGTCATGCGAACGTCACCAGCTCCGGCTCGCCCTCATACCGCTCGGCGATCAGCTTCGCCTTGCGCGCGAAGAACTTCTCCAAGCTGGGCTCGGGTTCTTCGGTCACCTCCATCAGGGCATCGACGCTCAGGTTGGCATCGATGTCGTCCTCGGTGGTGATCGCACGCAGTGGACGGGTGATCTCCATCAGGTACCCGTTGGGGTCGGTGACGTAGATCGACTCCACCGTCTCGTGTCGCACCTGCAGTTCGCACGGCCAGTCGCTTTCGTCCAGCCGGCGCCGGTACTCCAGGAGATCCGTCTCGTCGTCCACATGGATCGCGAGGTGGCGCGCGCGGTGAAGCAATTCCGGAAGCTCGTCGTCACGGTAGGGCTCCACGCCGAAGTAGTAGAAGAAGGCCAGCCGGTCGCCGTTGCCGATGTCGAAGAAGAAGTGGATGAAGTCCGGGTGGTCACCGGGACCCCACCCCAGCGCGCATGTTGCGTGGACGACTGGGAAGCCGAGGACGTCCCGGTAAAAGGTGATGGTGGCGCGCGGATCGAAGGTGGGGAACGCCGCATGGTCTACGCCCCGCACCGTGTGCGCAAGCGGCCTGTGCTCCGGGGATGTCATCTGCGTACTCCTCTCGAAGACGAACTGTGTGCGGAAAGCGTAAAACGATCCTGTCACTAGTGTCAAGATTCTGACGTATACGTCAGTGACCAGTCCGAGGCCGGCGTACAGTACTGAGACGTCAAAATTGTGACGTTGAGTTATCGCTAGCCATCGCAAAAGGAGATGCGGGACATGACGAGGGCACCTTTGGACTTCTCCGCCGGCGGGCACAGGATCTCCGGAATCGCGACAGACGGCGGTACCGCGGGGACGCCGCTGGTCATCGCCCTGCACGGCGGTGGTTACAACTGCGGATACTTCGATGTGCCCGGCCACTCACTGCTCGACCTCGGCAGCGCGGCAGGGTTCCCCACATTCGCGCTCGACCGTCCCGGCTACGGCAGCAGCGATCCACTTCCCGAAGGTCAGCGGACCTTCGAAGACAGCGCCGCAGTCCTCTGTGCCGCGATCGGTACAGTGTGGGCCACCCACGGCGAGAACCGCCCTGGCGTGGTCGTGCTCGCGCACTCCATCGGCGCGGCAATCGCGGTGCACATCGCCGCGCGTCGCCCGGACTGGCCGTTACGCGGCATCTCGATACACGGCGTGAGCGATCGGTCACCCGACTACATCGTCGACACCTGGCAGAACCTCCCGGCGAGCGGACCGGTCGAGCTTGCGCCCGAGCAACTCCGCGGTCTGTTGTACGGACCGGAGAGGACCGTCGACGTCGACGTCGTGGAGTTGGCGAAGGCGTCGATAGAGCCCGTTTGTCGTGAGGAGATGCTCGAAATCGTCGGGAACTGGCCGGAGGACGTGGCGAAACTGGCCGCGTCGGTCGTTGTCCCCGTGCAGTACACACTCGCCGACCACGACGGCCTGTGGATCGTCGACAAGGGCCGGGTGGCGAATTTCGCCGGGCACTTCACTTCCGCGCCCTGGGTGGACGCCAAGCTCCAGGCTGACGCCGGTCACAACCTGGACCATCATCGACTCTCCCGTGCGCTGCACCTTCGACAATTCGCCTTCGCGTCGGAGTGCGCGACGCGCACAAGCGCGGTCGACGACTAGCATGATCCGACAACCGCAGAGGATGGCCGCGCGCCGCGACCTAGGACAGAGGGTGGAGATGGCAACCGCAGAGGGTTCCGAGGCGCGGAAACAGACCGGTGGGCGCCCAGAGTCTCGTCGAGGCGCGGCGCCCCGGCGCAAACTGCTCATGAGCGAGATCATCGATCAGGCCATGCGACTGTTCGCCGAACGCGGCTACGACGGAACCACTCTGCAGGACATCGCCGACGCGGTCGGGTTGAGCCGCCCCAACCTCTACAACTACGTGAAGAGCAAAGAAGAGTTGCTCGTGGCAATGGTCGAGGCGACGACGCAGAGCGTGGCGAATTCGTTGCGGGAGGTCCGACAGCGCACCGATCTCGACTCGGCCGAGAAGCTGCACGCGCTCGTGCGCACCCTGGTCCTGAGTCGCGCCGAACAGCCGGCACAGTTCCGAACACTCGACCGCAGCGACCAAGCCCTGCCTCCGGAGATCGCAAACAACCACCTCGAAGGCCGACGAACTGTTCTCCGCGAGGTCACGACTGTCATCGAAGAGGGAATCACCGGCGGTCGCTTCCGTCCAGTCGACGTTCGCATCACGGCACTGTCGATCATCGGCATGTGCAACTGGGTGGCCTGGTGGTTCCACCCGTCCCCGAGCCACCCCGCCGATCCAGTGGCCGAACAGATCGCGGACAACGCGGTCGCGATGGTGGCCCGAGAGCCCGGGCGCATCCCGGATGCGCCGACCCCCCTCGGCGCCGTGGCACTGATCCAGCAGGACCTCGACTTCCTGACTCGCCTCCTCAGCGCAGAAGGCAGTTGAGGAACCCCACTCCGCGACAGCGTGGCGGCCGGCAACGTCGAGATGAGGTCCCGACTTATATATCCGGTAGCGGTTTCGTGGTCGGGGTAGCTCCCCGTAGCGTACCGCGGCGGGGCGGGTGGTTGGACTCCTGAGGTTCCTGTCGCCGAAGCATTCTCGGCTGACTCTGCGGGGGTAGGTCGCGCCACCCGGCCTGCGTTCGCGGCGTGACCGAAGAGAGGCATGACCACAGCACGGGCACGGTACTGGAAGTCGGATTGTCCGCCGCGGATCCCTACCCGGACAGGAGAGAAGGGACCCGTCAGGCCATGGTCGTCATCGGTGTCGATCCGCACAAGAGCACTCACACCGCCACCGCGGCGGACCCGACCACCAACAGTGATCTCGGCTCGATTCGGATCGAGGCCACCTTGGCCGCGTATCGGCGGTTTGAACCGCCCCGGGTTGGATGCGCACCGGTTGTTCTGTCTCCAGCCGGTTGCTCGGCGTGGAGTGCATAATAGTCGGCTTCGTACTCGGCCGGTGGTCGGCGACCGAGTCGGTGCATGATCCGGCACTGGTTGTACCAGTCGGCGGTGAGGAGTTCGATGTCGGCGAGGCGGGTCAGCGGGCCGCGCCGGAACGGGGAATCGTCCCGGATCGCTTCGGTTTTGCAGAGCCCGATCGTGGTCTCGGCCAGTGCATTGTCGTAAGCATCACCGACGGATCCGATAGATGGCCTTGGATCCGAAAGTGTCAGTGTTTCATCGAGTGTCACTGCTGCGTATTGCGACCCGGCATCGGAATGATGTATCGCTCCACCGATCGGATGGCCTTCCCGGGCCCGCAACGCGACGGCTTGCCGGATCGCTGACTCGACGAACGTGGCGTGTTTGCTGGTCGAGCATTCCCAGCCCAGGGTCCGTCCGGCGTAGGCGTCGATGACGAACGCGGTGTAGGCGAACACGCCCGTTGCCAGCCGGACATAGGCGCACGGCAGATCGGAACGACCCCGAACCGAGTTCGATGCTCGGCGATGAACCTGCAGATCACTTCTGTCGCGGGTCGTTCGCCCGCGCGAAAAAAGATGTTGCTGCAGACAGGATTTCGATTGTCTGTTCGAGTTCGGCGATCTTGGGTTTCGGCTCTCGGATCGTCCGCCCCGCCTCGCTGGTCGCGCATTCGGCTTCCCCTCGGTCGATCTCGGCTCGGCGGACCCACTTACGCAGGGTTTCGGTGGCCATCCCCAGCCTTGCGGAGACCGCTTTCATCGCGGCCCACTCGCTGTCGTAGTCGTCACGGTGATCGATGCCAGCCGGACAGCCTTGGCCTTGGTCGCTTCGTCGTACTTCGCAGGCATGATCTGCCCACCCTTCCCAAGAAAGAAGGTGGGCACCGAACCCGGGGCGGTTCACCTTCGGCGGCCACATCATCGAAACCGGCACCGACTCCTACCGCCTCGCCCGCACCGCCCAAGCCGTCGCGGCCGCGCGGTGACGTCGGAGTTCACCGATAGATCCCGGGTCAACACGCAGAAACCGTTGCCATGAGCAACCGCCATCAACGGCTACACAGCTGACCGACCTGATCCGCCCGCGCAGCGCGGCAACGACCGTGCGCGGGCGGATACCTTCCTGTGAGGTCTGCGTCCGGTCGGTGCGTAGCTCGTACTCGGACGGGTCAATTGGAGCCGTTGCGAACCGGCGCGCTGCTGCGGCCCGCTGGTCGGCCGCTGAGTTCGGCATCGAGCGTGGCCTGGGCAACCTGCATTCTTTCGGAATACCCAGGATTCTGCAGCCGCTCCCACATCTGGTCTTCGGTGACGTGTTCGACGTGGCAGCTCACCCACCAGATGTTGCCGAAGGGATCCTTGATTCGTGCGCCGCGCTGCCCGAATGCATCGTCGGAGATCGGAGTGACAATCTGCGCGCCGGCAGCGAGAGCGCGGGAAACGGCTGTGTCCGCGTCGGCGACGAATACCCGCAGCAGGCTCGGCACCGCAGTCCAGTCCGCGTGCCGGTCGAACGCCAGTACCACGGTGTCGCCTACCCGAATCTCACCGTGGCCGATCAATCCGTCGTCGGTTGCTACCCGTCCGAGTTCCTCGCCGTCGAATGCTTGGCTGACGAAGTCGAGGAACGCTCCGGTGTCCTCGGTGACAACCCAGGGAGAAACGGTGTTGTATCCCTCGGGTACTGCACTGGGTTGTTCGAGCATCTCGATCCCTTTCGTTGTCGGTGTCAGCGAAGATAGACGCCATAGCGGTCGGAAGCTGACCCGAATTGCCGCCCGCACCTCTCGGCCGGTTGCTATGCCGCTATCGCTGGTCTGCTGTTGCTGCCGTCTCCAGTGCCCGTTGTATGACGGTCGATCCTTGGTCGACGGATTCGGCGATCGGTGTTGCGAGAGCCTCGGGCAGGACATCGGTGTGCCAGACGAAACGGGTTCTGCCGTTCTCGGCGGGCAGGGCCTGCATCGAGGCATGGTGATGGGCGGGGTGAAGATGCCCGCCGACCACCGAGTAGGCCACTCGCCTGCTCGCCGGGTCGAGATCGATGAGTCGTTCGGCGACGATGGTGCCGTCGGCGAAGGTGACTGTGCGGGTGTCGGCGTCGAGGCGAGTATCGGTGACGAAGCCAGGGGCGAGACGCTCGTGCACCGCGCCGAAATCGGCGAGCACATCCCAGACCTGTTCAGGGGTGGCGTCGACGACGAATTCTTTGTGAATGGATGCCATGGGATCCTCCTGATCAGGCAGCGGCGAGGCAGAACAGATGGCCTTCGGGATCGGCGAGAACCGTCCACTGCCCCTGTCCCGGCTGGAACTCGGGAACGGTCGCGCCCAACGTGCGCAGCCGCTCGGTAGCGGTTTTCACATCCGCAACCGTGAAGTCGAGGTGGGCATGCTTGCTGGTATCGGGCCAGCCGGGACCCTGATATCCCTCGACTCGTTGGAACGCGAGCTGGATCGCCCCCTCACCCAGGTAGGCCGAATCGTCGTCGACATGGGTGATCTTCCAGCCGGTGACCTCGCGGTAGAACTCCGCCATCACCTTCGGTGAGGCGCAGTCGAAGGTGATCGCGGCTGGGTTCGCGTGGACGGTCATATTTCGTTTATCTCCCTGATGTAGTCGGTGTTGCCGTCTCAGCATCCGTGCCCGACCCCGCGCAGGTCTTGAAGATTTTTGCGGGCAGTTTCTTGTCGTACCCAGGGCGTACGGTCCCGTGAGTGCTGTCCGCCACGACCCTTGCCGCCCGTCCGGAGTTCACCGTAACCACCGTGAACTGCCGCTCCGACCACACGCACTTCTCGGCTCCGGAAGTCCGTGACGACCATCGGCTCGTGCTCGTGCGCCGAGGCCGGTTCCGGCGCCAGGCCGACGGTGAACTCGCCGACCTGGACCGCACTGTCGGCTACATCGGCGCACCGAGTGAGGAGGAAGGGTTCTCCCACCCCGCCGGCGGTGACGTCTGCACCGCGGTGACCATCGAGCCCGGCCTTCTGAAAGGAGAGCTGAGCTCGCGGACTTTCTACGTCGATGCGCGTATCGAGCTCACGCACCGCCGCATGCTCACCGCCGCCGCCGGCGGCGATATCGACTACGCGGTGACCGAGGAACTGGTCCGGCTCGTCGCACTCGCCGCCGAACAGCCGATCCCACGACCGCGGCCCGCCGACCGAATGCTGGTCATTGCGGCCCGCGAGGCGATCATCGCGGGGGTTCCGGAGTCGGCCGGGCTGCGCTCTCTGGCCGCACTGCTGAAGGTCTCGCCGTATCGGCTGAGCCGCGTGTTCTCCCAGCACATGGGGGTGTCGCTGACCCGCTACCGCAACCGAATACGGGTCGGGCAGGCCCTCGACCGGATCACCGACGGAGAAACCGGCCTCGCCGACCTCGCCGCCCACCTCGGCTTTGCCGACCAGGCACACCTGACCCGCACCGTCCGCGAACACCTGGGCCACACCCCCACCGCCCTGCACCGACTACTGACCCCCGCCCTCCAACCGCACCGCTGAAAAGCCCCACCGGAGTGACGCTGATCGTGGCCGACGCAAGTTTCGGGCGCCCGGCGGCGGGGGCGCTGGGCCGCGCCCACCATGTGGTGAGTGGTTCCGCGTCGACAACTAGGAGGGGCATCGGACCGTTGTCGTTGGCGCGCGGTGACGTCACTATTCACCGTCACGATCACGGCTGCACTGACACGCACGGTGTCCCGAAGCGCGTATGGCAGGGCGAACCTTGACTTGATCAGGGCACCCTAATTCAGCAGAGTGCCTGAGGTGGTGCCGAGGCCGAAGATCTGACCCGAGGAGGACCCGTGCCGGCGCGAAAGCACACTCGCGACGACATAATCCGTGCCGCCCTCGGACTGCTCGATGACGAAGGCCTCGACGCTGTGTCCGTGCGTGAGGTCGCTCGACGGATGGGCGTCAATGTGAACACGGTGTCGTTCCAGGTCGGGACCAAGGCTCGCCTGCTCGGGCTGAGGTCGGATGCGGTGCTCGCGGAGCTCTCGCTGGAGAATCTCCCCGAGGACGGCATCGAACGGGCGAAGGAGGTGTTGGCTCGCTACCGCAGGGTGTTGCTGGCCCACCGCGACGGGGCCCGGCTCACCGCGGGCAACGCGCCCCTGGAGAAGCACACCATGATGCTCGCCGAGACTCTCGCCGCTGCCCTCACGGAGGCCGGGATTCCGGATGGAGAGGGCATCAAGACCATGTGGGCGCTGTTCTACTTCATGCTGGGCCTCACCCAGGAACAGCAGGCGGCGGGAAGCGGCGCCGTCGACATCGAACGAGGTTTCTCCTCCGGTGATTACCCTACGCTGCAGCGTCTGGGGCGAGACGTCGTCGACCTCGACCTCGACGAGCGCTTCGAGTTCGGTATCGACGTACTGACGCCGCGCGGCCGGCGGCCGTGCCATGCCGGCCGCTCACGCCGACCATCATGCGCCGGACCACGATGGACCATCGGATCCGGCGCCACGCGAATCCTCGAGTCGCGTCCGGACCGACACCAGGTAGCGGGCCGCATCGGCACCGTCGATGATGCGGTGGTCATAGGACAGGGCCAGGTATGCCATCAAGCGGACCCGGATGAGCAGGTTGCCGTCGGTGTCGCGCTCGGGTACCAGGGGTTCGACTATCGAGCCCACACCCAGAATTGCCGACTGGGGCTGGTTGAGGATCGGAGTGTCGAAAAGCGCTCCGCGACTACCGGTATTGGTGATGGTGAAGGTTCCGCCGGTCAGCGCGTCCGGGGTGATCGTGCCGGTTCGTACCGCATCGGCCGACTGCGAGATCGCTGCCGTGAGACCGGCGAGGGTGAGTCGGTGGGCATCGCGAACCACGGGGACCATCAATCCTTTCGGGCTGTCGACAGCGATGCCGAGGTGCACGGCATCGTGATAGGTGACCGTGGTGCACTCGGCGTCGAGTGCGGAATTGATGACCGGGTGTTCTGCTATAGCCTGTACCGCAGCCATCGTGACGAATGGCAGGAACGTCAGCTTGTGCCCTGTTCTGGCGTAGAAGTCGTCCTTGGTCTGTGCGCGCAGGGCCGCCACCTCGGTCAGGTCGGCCTCGATCACCGTGGTCAACTGGGCCGAGGTGTGCAGCGATGCCAGCATGCGCGCGGCGATGGTGCGGCGGACCCGAGACAGCTTCTCCGTGCGAGTCCGCGTGGGCGCGCCTGCAACCGCCGTCTCGGCCGGGGCGAGCGGCAGCTCGTGTGTGGCCCCGGGCGGCTCCGGATCGCGGGGGGATGCGAGCTCGACGATCGCGACCTCATCGCCGCGTCGCTACCGGTCCCGACGCCGGCCTACGGGCGTCCCTTCATCGAGGCACACCTCGCGGTCCGGGACATCGTTCGTGAAGGCATAGGCGCCGAGGTCGGCTGGGCCATCGCCAACCCGGCGTTTACGGCGATACCCGGCAACAAACATAAACTGGCCGAGATCCGTTACGCGTGGGAGGACATGTATCTGGAAGCCTCGCGCGGTGACGACTGGCTGGGCGTGCAGGCCTACACCTCCCAGGCGGTCGACGCGAGCGGAATCGTGCCGCATCCAGCGCACCCGGACAACACGGTGGTCGGAACGGCCTACCGGCCCGACGCGATCGGCATCGCCGTACGCCACGCCTGGGAGATGACCGGTCTGCCGATCATCGTCACCGAGAACGGGATCGCCACTGCGGACAACTCCCGGCGCGTCGCCTCCACTGCAGCGGCACTGGGCCACTTGATGGAGGCTGTCGTCGACGGTATCGACGTGCGCGGCTATCTGCACTGGAGCGCGCTGGACAACTACGAATGGGGTCATTGGAATCCGACATTCGGTCTTATCGCCGTGGACCGCGATACCTTCGACCGTCATCCCAACCCCAGCCTGGCATGGCTTGGCGAGACCGCCCGCGCAAACGGCGCCACGATCTTGCACCCCGATATCTCACCGCAGGAGGACACCTGAGGTCTGAGCCCTGCCCATCAGGGCCAGGCCATGAACCCTTCCTGCCGGATCGTCCATGTGCCGTCGTCCGGGAAGCCCGGGCAGTTGGTGGATCCGCCTGCCCAGCCGGCGACCATGAGTGAGACTGCCGCGAGCAGGGCGCCGTTGGCGGGCAGGTAGATCGGCAGCAGGCTTCCGATCTGTGTGCTGTGGCCGACTCGATTGATGGTGTTCTTCGCGGTATCCATCAGCAGCGAATCGATCGCCAGGTCCGGGCGGCCGACCCTGGTCGCGGTCATCGCCATCACGGGGAAGTCCCAGCCCCACGCCGAATCCCATTTCCATTTCGCGCGCACGTCGAGCAGGGTTGCCGCCATAATGTCGCGATCGATCAGTGGCGTGGCGGGAACCATGCCGAGGGCACACAACAACGAGGGATGGTCGTCTCGGCGCAGGTAGGGCTCGGTGGCGATCGCCTGATAAACACCACCGTCCCGGTGCGGCCGGGTGAGCCCGTTCTGGACGCGCCCCCAGTGCGCGCGCCGCTGCAAGCCGCGCCGTTCCCGCCAGCCCTGCGCGATCTCCAAGCCCCACCACCAGTAGGCGAGTTCGAAGGTCGGGTCGGCGGTGGTCGTGGCGTCGTAGAACTCCTGGGCCGGCACCAGCGGCGCCGACAGGTGATGTGTCCCGTCGCGTTCCTCGGTGAAATCGGCCATGAATTCCGCAGTCTGCTCGACCAATTCGGCGTAACGCGCCACCAATTCCTGCCGGGCGGTCTCGTCCTTTTCGTTTCGGTAGACGAGCTCGAGCAGATACAGCGGATGCGGTTGCTGCCAAATGAGCAGCGCGCCGATATCCGATGGGCTCTCTCGGCCCTCCGGGCCGACCGCCTTGGGCCACCGGACTCCGGCGTAGCGCTGCCGCTGCGCGGTGGCGCGCGCCGATTCGAGGATGGACAGGTACCACCCGAGGCTGCGTTCGAGCAGTTCCGGTCTGCCCCAGGCAGCGAAATGCGCGGCATGCCACCAGTGCATCTCGAGGTGGAATTTGCCCTGCCACGAGTTCGTGACCAATCCGGTCTCCGCCGGCGGCAGGCTGCCGGAGCAGTTCACAGCGGTCTGGTACTGCGACAGCACTACCCGGCGTTCCAGATCCGCGGCACGCGGATCGCTGCTGCCGGAGAAATCGATCGCAGCACCCGACTGCCAGAACTCCCGCCAGCTGGCCACCGCACGGTCCTGGACCGCGGCGAACTCGCCGGGTTCGGGGTCGGCACCGCCCCTCGGGAGAAAGGTGACGACGAGTTCGAGGGTGTCATCGCCGGCGGTGAGCTCGAAGTGGTGCCCTTCTTCACACTCGGCGAGCCGGCCACCGGACCATTCGAGGCGCACCGAGTACTCGGTATCGTCGAGGGTGCGCCCGAATACACACGAGCTTTCTCCGGTGTGCTCCAGCACAGTCCGATGCCGTTCCGGCACAGCCCAATCCGCGGTGTGGAAGAAACCGGTGCTGGCGTAGGGAAACCGGATGGCGACGGTGGCCAGCCCGGCGGTGAGCAGCGCCGACTCGATCCGGAAAGCAACACGGGCCAGCTGCGGATCGGCGACGGTGGTGACCTGCATTTTCCGTCCCTCGTACTCGAAGGCACTGGTGACCGTGCCGGTCCACAGGTCGAGCTGCTGGTGCGGAACGTCGAGTACGGCTGGGTCATCCGCCGCCTGGCTTCCTGGGTGGGGTCGCAGCGCCAGCCCGATCCGGCCCAGGTCGAGGCGGTGCGGGTTGACGTGCAACCACGTCCCGGCCCGGTATTCCTCCGGCACCCCGGCGCCGAACACGGCGGCCATATCGAACTTGTCCGGGTACTGCACCGCACCGCGTGGCGTCTCATAGGTGGACATGGCATCGTCGAGCACGAACCCGTCCGGGTTCGGCATCGAGTGCCAGCCCCAGGAGGTCATGGTGGCGGTGTTGACCGCCAGCCGACCCGCCGGATAGGCGGCGGTCTGATCATGGAACGCAGTGAAGGTCTGCATACCGGTGATATCGGCGGTGAACCCGAAGTCGCCGTTGCCCACCGTTACCGGGCACGAGGCGTCCGGCGCCGTCAGCGTCACGTTGTGCCGTCGGACCACCGACTCTCGGTCGATCATCTGCACTCCCTTCTCAGCGGACCGATTTGATTCGAGTTGCGACAAGCAGGCCGCTGACCACCGCAAGGGCCGCGGCGACCAGATACAGCAATGTGTAGTTCTTGTCGTCACCGTCGGCGCCGATGAGCAGGAACAGCGGCGCGATGAAGGGCGCGACGCCTTGCGGTATCGCGGTGGAGAACTGGTAGATGCCGACATAGCGACCGGCGTCGGTCTCCCGATCGGGAATGACGTCCAGCATCAGCGCCATATCCACCGACGCGAACAAACCGAGCCCGAGATTGCCGATGATGACACCCGCGATGATGACCGGCACGCTCGGCGCGAGCGCCATGATGATCGCCCCCACGGCGAATATCGACCCGCCCACCAGGACGAACACCCGCCGCCGTTGCAGCCGGTCGGAGAGGAAGCCGCCGCCGAGTGCGCCGAGCATGGTGGCCGGCAGCGCACCTCCCGCCATGATCGCGACTACTCCGGACACCTCCTCCACGCTGACATCCATGCGGGAGGCGATGAAGAACGCGGTGAATGTCGTGTTGAAGGTCACCGCGAGCATGAACAGGAATTTGCCCAACCAGTTCCACGCGAAGTCGGGAGAACGGCGCGGGTCGAACGTGAACGAGCCGACCAGCGACCTAAGTCCCACCGGTCCGGCCTGGACCTTAGCGTGCCGGGTGTCCGGCTCGGGTACGGCGAGGACGAACAGTCCCACCGCCACCATAGCCACGATGCCGGGAACCAAGAACAGCGCGAGCGTGTTGCTGGACAGTGAGCCGGCGATGAGCGCCCCGGCCACCGGGGCCAGATGTTGCACAACACCCAGCATGGCCGATACCCGGCCACGCTGGGTGGGGGCCAGTCGATCGGCCTGCGAGGCAAGCAGAACCGTGATCACGCCGTTGAATCCGGCCTGCGCAATGACCCATCCGAGACAGAGCACCAAGATATTCGGCGATTGCGCCATCACGAGCAGTCCGAGGATGCCGACGACCATGCCCACGACGGCGACGGGGCGGCGCCGGCCGAACCTGTTACGCAAGCCATCACTCAGGCGGCCGATCAGCGGCCCGGTCAAGACCGCAGCGAGACCACCGGCACCGGCGATATAGCCCAGATACTGCTCACGGCCGGGCGCGAGTTGCTCCACCCGGATCGCGAGAGATATCGCGATGGGGGTAACGAACGCCATGTAGACGCCGAAAACCGCGAAGATCATCATGACGACATAGCGGGGACCTGCCGGTGTGATCGTCGCGGACTCACCGGTGGCGAGGCCGGAACGGGTGGGAAGGGGATGATCGCCCGCGGACGGTCCATCCGCGGGCGGCTCTTCGAAAGGAGTGAGCGTCATGAGGACCTCGATGTCGGGATGATTCTGCTCATCGCAGGTGGCCGAAACGTTCGGCACAAGCGCATATGCTGCGCTGACACGTGTTACAAACGCGTGTTAGTACTGAACCTGAAAACAGAATACACTTCAAGTGAGGCGGCGATAACGGATCGGCCACAACACGTCCGCCACGAACGTGAGACGGGCGCTCGCATGCTCCCCTCGCCGATCATCGAGGTCGAACACTGGACAGGCAGGGAATGTGAAGAGGCAAACGACGCGATCCGCCAAACGTGTCACGAGTAGCGACGTCGCCTTCGCGGCAGGCGTCTCCCGCACGACCGTCAGCTTCGTGCTGAACAACCGCGCCGATCAATCGATTTCGGAAGCGACCAGGCAACGCGTCCTCGACGCAGCTCAGCGCCTGGAGTACCGGCCGAACGCGTCGGGCCGCGCACTGGCCGCGGGGCGCAGCGATATCGTCCTGCTGTCCATCCCCGACCTGCCGATGGGCGCCGGGATCAACCGCTTCGTCGAGGAACTCGCCGCAGCCCTCGGCTCCCACGACCTGACCCTGGTCACCCACCTCGCCGGAGCGCACGGCGCGCCCTTGCCGGACGTGTGTGCCACGGTCAACGCCTCGGCGGTCGTCGGCCTCTCACCGTTCGAACCCGAGACCGCGGCCGCCTTGCGCCGCGCCGGCGCCGAAGTGGTGCTGCCCGAGGGGCACCCGGACGAACCGATCATGGAACCGGTGGGCAGGCTCCAAGCCGAACATTTGATCGGCCGCGGGCACCGACGACTCGGTTACGCCCTTCCCGGACACCCGAACCTGCGATCGATGGCACAGGAGCGTTTGCTCGGCGCACAACAAGCATGTGCCGACGCCGGGCTCGAGCCGCCCGCCGTTCGCGTGGTGAACCTCGATATCACCGCCGCCACCGAAGCCGTGCAAGCGTGGACACGTGATTCGGTCAGCGGCGTCTGCGCTTTCGACGACGACACCGCCCTCGCCGTCCTCGCCGGCCTGCGCGAGACCGGCCGCAACGCCCCGGCGGATCTCGCCGTGATCGGCGCCGACGACATCCCCGCAGCGGCACTGGCAGGACCACCGCTGACCACGGTCGTCTTCGACCTCCGGTCGGCGGGACGACGCCGCGCCGAGGCAGTCGTCAGCGCCCTGACCGGCGGACCTCCGCAGTCTTCTCCGGTGTCGGGCCGGCCCTACATCATCGAACGGCGCTCGACCTGATCCGAGCAACCAAAACCGAGGGTGCTGCACTGCTACGACGAACGCGCCACCGCGGCCGGTCGCAGCTCCCGCCCTGCCGAGGCCGAATCTGCGCCACGGGACCGAGTCGGCACGAGAACCCTCCGGCCGCGGGCCGGCCCGGTTGATCTGCGTACGACCAGCCGGGCGGGGAGCGTCACGACGTCCTGCGCATTCATCGGGGCCCTCCGCATCGCATGTTCCAACTGCCGGAAGGCTGCCGCTCCCAGACCCCTCATCGGGGCCGCCACGGTAGTCAGCGGTGGCGAGCAGAAGTCGGCGCCGAACATATTGCCGAATCCCACTACGCTCACCTCTCCCGGAACCTGAATACCCGCTGAGGCCAAGCCGCCCAGCAGACCGATGGCGAGCATGTCATTGAAGAGCACCACAGCCGAGGGAAGGTGGCGCCGCACCGCCTCTGCTGCCGCTGCCCCGCCCGGCACCGTGGGCATATACGGACCGACGCGATAGAGCTTCAAACCGAGTTGTGGCGCGGTTTCGCGCACCGCCCGCCACCGCATACCGTCAGCCCACGACTCGGCCGGACCGGCTACATAGGTGACCGACCGATGTCCGAGATCCGCCAAGTGGCGCAGTGCAGCGCCGACTCCTGCCGCGATATCGTAGTTCGCGCTGCGGGTTCCGGGCACGATCCGGTTCAGCAGGACCGTCGGACACCGGCTCGCCGCTGCACGCAAGCTTCGATCGGACAGTCGCGAACCTGCCGAGATCACACCGTCGAAACCGACCAGGGCCCGGTCGAATACTGCACGTTCCTGTGCCTCTGACCATCGCGTGTCGGCCAGCATGACGCCGTAGCCGGCCGCAGCCGCCGCTTCCTCGATCCCACGGATCAGTCCGAAATAGACCGGGTTCGTGACATCGGGAAGGACCACGACAACCGTGGACGACTTCTGATCCCGACAGGCCTGATGCAGCGGCTTGGCTCGGTAACCCAGATCCTCGGCAACACTGCGGATGCGTGCCGCCGTCTCGGCACTGACCCTTCCTGGCCGGGAGAACGCGCGGGAGACAGTCGACGGTGAGACGCCGGCCTTGCGCGCAACGTCATAGATGGTCACCGGTAAGCCGGTAGCCGGCTGGGACTCGGCCGGATCATTTGTGCAGGACAGCGTCATGGAGACCTCGTCGTCGGAAAAAAAGCTCCGCCCCGTCTAGGGCGATTCTCTAACAAACGCGCTTACCAACGCGCGTTAGTACTCAACCGCGTCAGCGCATCCGAAGGCAACAAGTCGAGGTCACGAAAAGATAACGAATCCTTCGATAAGGGCCCTACCGGGGCTGTCAGCCTGCGAAGCAGGTCTGTGGAAGACCTCGTCCCACATCGGGTACTACGAGGAGCGAACCCGCTTCGACTTGCGGACGGGTGAGCCCGGTCCGGGCGCTCGTGACGTACAGATCGGTCAGCCCCGAACCACCGAACGCACAGGAGGTCGGACGCGACACCGGCAGCGGCACCTCCTGGTCGAGGCGTCCATCCGGCGTGTACCTGCGCACAGCCGCTCCGTCCCACAGCGCAACCCACACTGCGCCGGCAGAATCGACGGTCAGGCCGTCCGGCCATCCCGCCCCCTGTTCGATCTCGACCCATGACCGGCGGTCCCGCGCCTGGCCGTCGACGAACGTGAAGACGTCGATGCGCCGGGTCGGCGAATCGACGTAGTACATCCGGCTACCATCGGGGCTCCAGCCGATGCCGTTGCTTACCGTGACGTCGTCCAGTACGAGGGTGACAGCACCATCCGCGGCGATCCGGGACAGAGTGCCGCCGCCTGCTGCCTCGTCGTAGCGCATGGTGCCCGCCCACAGCGCTCCGTCCGGGGCCACGGCGGCGTCGTTGCCACGGCGGCCCGGCACCGGTTCGAAGTGGAGCCAGGAGAATTCGCCTGCGGGGTCGAGCAGCCCCACGCCGTCCCGGAGGTTCAGCACCGATCCGCCGGTCGCGCGTGGTGCGATCGCACCTACATGCTGGTTCAGGACAAGAGTCTCGTTCGTCCCGGTGGCCGGATGGAGGCGGTGCACGTGGGACGCCAGGATGTCGACCCACCACAGGTTCTCGGACTCGGCGTCCCAGGTCGGCCCCTCACCGAGTTCGGCGCCGGCCGCGACGGCTTCGTACCAGTCGGTCACTCGGGGGCCTCGTCGGCCGGGAACCGGCGGAGCTCGCCGGGTAGCCGCGCACCGATCGGAGAAAGGCCATCTCCGGCTCCGTGCCGCGCCAGCAGATCCATCAGCAGACGGCCCCGGCGCACACGTTCCCGAGCCGTCGTCAGCACGGTGTCGCGCAGATGCAGGCCCGCGGGGTAGATACCCGGCGCTTTCGCCAGGCCGCATTTCAGGTAGGCCGGCGCACCCCGGCGGATGATCTCGGCCGCCTCGTACATTCGCACGTACCCGCCCAGATCGTCCGGTGTCTCGACGTACAGGTCCAGCGGGACCCAGCTCGCACGGCGAATCTCGGTGAGATGCTGGACGGTCAGGTCCGAAGGCACATTCACCGAGTCTGCGCCGAGCCGCTCGTACACCGCGACTGCGGCGGGGTTGACCGGGCCGATCAGGGCCGACAGTTTGAAGGTGGTGTCGGCGGGCAGTGCACTGTTGCACCGCATCCGATGCAGGGTCCACAGCACACCCTCATCGGCGACGAGCAGGCATCGGACCCCCAGTTCGCACGCGCGAACGGCATCCTCCACGCATCCAGCCAGCCCTGCATGGCCGAGCGCGCGGGGACCGGTCCCTCCGGCAGCGGTCCGGGTGCCCGCGCCGATATCCCATGTCGCACGGGGTCCGGTGAACAGGCAGAGCTCGACGTCGTGGGCGGCGCAGGCTTCGACCATCTCGGCGATCTCGGCGTCGGTCAGCATCCAGATCCCGCTGCCCTGGCTGATCCGGTGCACCGGGACATCGAGCCGCTGAGATTCCGCCAGCACTGTCACGACGGCTTCCGGTCCTTCGACGGACGGGATCTCGATCCGCCAGGTGCCGCCGTCCGGGAAGGTTCGCGGCGACGCGTCGCCGTCACGATGCTCAGGACCAGATAGTCCGAGGTCCGCCAGGTGGGGTTCGCCCGCACGCCGGGCTTGCTGTACACCGCTCACGTCGTATCCTCTCGATGGGGGTGGTGATGACCGGAGCCCGCTGGGAGAGCCAGCAGGACTTTGCCGACGGCGGGGTCGGCACTGCGAACCAGGTCCATCGCAGCGGCGAATTCCGCCAGCTGGAACCGGTGGGTCACCAGCGGCCGGGGTCTCAGAATCCCGGCACCGAAGGCTCGTACGGCATACGCCCACGCGGCCGGGGGTGCGCCGAAGACGGTGCGAATCTCGATTTGCCGCACCACCAGGTCGGTGGGGTTCAGACCGGCCGCGCCGGCAGCCGGGATTCCGGTGAGCACCAGCCGGCCACCGCGACGCAACAGCCCGGCCGCGGTACAAGCAGACTCGGGCGCTCCCGCCGCTTCGACCACGAGATCGAAGTCGCCCTCATCAGCGAGATCGTCGCTGATCCGATAGCGGGTCGCGCCGAATTCCGTGGCGAGCGAGTCGAAATGGGAATGCCGCCCGACGACGAGCAGATGCGCCGGGGAGCACGCGGCAAGCAATTGCACGGTGAGCAGTCCGAGCGCCCCGGTGCCCACCACCGCGACCCGCTCTCCGGGCGCAACCGCTGCCTTCAGCGCCGCTGCGGCAGCGCAGGCGGCCGGCTCCAGCAGTGCGGCGGCAGTGAGGTCGGCGTCATCGGCCAGCACATGCAACAGCCTCGCGGGTAGCGTCAGAGTCGTCGCCATCGCGCCTGCGGTGGTGAACCCGGTTTCGTGGTAGCCCGCGGTGCACAGCGTCGTCTCGCCGGATCGGCACCGATCGCATTGCCCGCAGTTCCGGAAACCCTCGCCGACCACCTTCCGGCCAACCAGCGACACGGGCACGCCGGGGCCGACCTCTACCACCGTGCCGGACCATTCGTGGCCCGGCACCACTGGATAACGCACGAAACCTTCGGGCCGGGTTCCTTGCAAGATCTCCCGGTCACTACCACACACGCCGACGGTGTGCACCAGCACCAGGGCCTCGCCGTAGCCCGGCGGATGTGGTCGGTGCGCGGCGATCCGGAAAGAGCCCGGCCGGTCGATGATCAGTTCGGCCCCGGACGGACCGATCATTGCCATACCTTCGGGGCACGCTTCTCCCAGCCCTCGGCCCACAGGTCGAAATGTGCCTGCTTCTGCGGGAACTCCGCGGCCGCATCCGGGTCGAAACGTACCCCGAGGCCCGGTGCATCGCTGCGGTGGAAGTAGCCATCGACGACTTGCGGCGCATCCTGCACCACGGCCTCGATCTCCTGGTCGGCGAAATCGTTGAAGTGCTCCAAGATCTTGAAGTTGGGGGTGTTGAAACCGACCTGCAGGGAGGCCGCGGTGAGCACGGAGCCGCCGACATTGTGCGGGGCCACCAGCACATAGTGGGTCTCCGCGGTCGCGGCCAGCTTGCGGGTCTCCCCGATCCCGCCGATATGCCCGAGATCGGGCTGCACGATATCGGCTGCCTGACTCTCGAAGAGCTCGCGGAACTCGATGCGATCGTGGATGCGCTCGCCGGTCGCGATAGGAGTCTGCGTCTGCGCCGCCACTTTCGCCAGTGCTTTCAAGTTCTCCGGCGGCACCGGCTCCTCCAGCCACGCCGGATCGTAGGGTGCCAGCTCACGGGCCAGGCGTACTGCGGTCGCGGGGCTGAACCGGCCGTGCATCTCCAGCATGAGCTCGACCTCGGGGCCGATCGCGTCCCGGATGGCTTCGATCAGCGCCACCGCCGTCATCGTTTCCCGGTGCGACAGTTCGAACCGCCCGGCACCGAACGGGTCGACCTTGAGTGCTCGGTAGCCCCTTTCGACCACACCGCGGGCCGCGTGCGCGTAGGCCTCCGGTGTCCGCTCGGTGGTGTACCACCCATTGGCATAGGCCTTGACCTTGTCGGTCACCGCGCCGCCCAGCAGCTGCCACACCGGCACACCGAGCGCCTGGCCCTTGATATCCCAGCACGCCATCTCGACGCAGGCGATACCCGACATCACGATCTCACCCGCCCGGCCGTAGTCCCCGTACTTCATCCGCTGCACCAGATCGTCGATGGCAAACGGGTCCGAGCCGAGGATGTGATTACGCTCCGCCTCACGCAGATACCCGAGCAACGCGTCGGTATGCCCCAGCATCCGGGTCTCGCCGACACCGACCAATCCGTCGTCGGTGTGAACCGTCACATACGTCAGATTCCGCCACGGCGTACCGACGACATGGGTGTCCAGCCGCGTGATTCGCATACTTGTGTCCCATCAGAATTCAGACGAAGCCCCCACTCCGACAGCGAGCCTAGCCGGGCGATTCACCTGGTCAAGGCCGTCGGCAACCCTCGGCGGAAACTCGCGGCAACCGCCTGGCATGGACGCTGGGACATGCCCAGAATCGGTCAGGTGACCGCTCGAGTGAATACTGTGACGACAGCAACCGTATGGAGTCTGGACGCCCGCACCGGCGCCCGACGCGAACAGGTGACGATCGAGGCGGACGCGCCCGCGGTGAACACCGCGGTCCGCGCCGCACACGCCACGCTCCCTTCGCTCGCCGATCGTGAACGCCGTGCCGAGTTCCTGCGCGCGGCCGCCGATGAGCTCGATACGCGGCAACAAGAGTTGACTGCCGTGGGTGATGCCGAGACTGCCCTGGGAATCCCCCGGATGACGAGCGAGATCGCTCGCGCCAGTGGGCAATTGCGGATGTTCGCGGAGATCGTGACAGTCGGCGATTTCCTCGACGTGATCATCGACCACGCGGATCCGGGCGCGGTGCCACCGCGCCCGGACCTACGTCGGTACCGGGTCCCGATCGGCGTCGTCGCCGTCTACGCGGCATCGAACTTCCCCTTCGCCTTCTCCGTCGCCGGTGGCGATACCGCGAGCGCGCTCGCGGCCGGCTGCCCCGTCGTGGTGAAAGCCCATCCGGACCATCCGGCAACCTCCGAGGCCACTGCCCGGGTACTCCAGGACGCCGCGCAACGCAGCGGCCTGCCTCCGGATGTGGTCCGAGTGGTGCACGGTTTCGACGCCGGTGTGGCACTCGTCCGGCATCCGCTCGTTGCGGCAGCAGGATTCACCGGTTCAGTGCGCGGGGGACGCGCCCTGTTCGACGCGGCCGCCGCGCGCCCGGTACCGATCCCATTCCACGGCGAACTGGGTTCACTGAACCCGGTCGTCGTCACATCCGCCGCGGCGGCCCAACGTGCCGAGGAGATCGGTACCGGCTTAGCAGGCTCGATGACCCTGGGCAACGGCCAGTTCTGCGTCAAACCCGGTCTCGTCTTCCTGCCGTCCGGTGCCGACGGGGATCACGTCCTGACGACACTGGTCGAGACGATCGCGGGCACCGAACCAGGATTCATGCTGGACGACCGAATACGCGAGAACTTCATCCGTGGGGTGGCCGCCCGCGGCGCACTGCCCGGTGTGGAAACGGTGGTGACAGCGATCCACGAACACCGCCGCGCCGGCGCAGCCGTGCTGACCGCTCCCGTCACCGCTCTGGCCGAGCACGACGTACTGCTCGAGGAATGTTTCGGCCCGGTGACGGTGGTGGCGCGCTACGACTCCGTCGAAGACCTCGACCCTGCGATGGGCCTGTTGCCCGGTAGCCTGAGCGCCACCGTTCACATCAGCGACACCGACTCCACCGACAACTCGACGCATGCCCTGCTCACCAGGCTCGGCGCTGTGGCCGGGCGGCTGGTGGTGAACCAGTGGCCGACCGGCGTGGCGGTCGCTGCCGCGCAGCACCACGGCGGCCCCTATCCCGCGTCGACCTCCACGTCCACGTCTGTCGGGGCCACCGCTGTCGAGCGCTGGCAGCGCCCTGTCGCGTACCAGAACACACCCGATCCGCTGCTTCCGCCCGAACTCCGGGAACAGAACCCGTTGCAAGTGCCGCGCATCGTCGATCGATTCACGACGTAAGCGGCCGACTCGGCCACCCGTTGGTAACCAACACCGTGCGCCACGGCTACTTCCGGCGCGCTCGGCAAGCGGAGCCGGCGAGCAACACGTCGCAACAGCAGTGCCGGCTCTGTGATAGCCTCACAGGGAAGTAACGCGCGTTACCTTTCTTATTGGCAACCCCGCCGAGGCCGTTTTCTCTTGGCGCTTACTGCCGCCATGACCGACCACACCCTTTTTCCTGTCGAGAGTTTTCGCCGAGGAAGGCAGAGCATGTCACGCGAGGATTTCAACCGGAACTGGAGCTACCGCCGGAAGGTGACCCCGTTCCAGGAACTCGGAGGTTCCCAAGTGGCGGCATGGATCCCGGTCACCCTGCCACACGATGCCCTGATCGAAGCCGATCGCCACCCCGATGCGCCCGGCGGGCACACCAACGGCTATTTCCCCGACGGGGCGTTCGAATATCGCAAGAACTTTCCCGTCCCCGAGGACGAGCGGGGCACCCTTGTCTATCTCGAGTTCGACGGTGTGTACCGCGATGCGGTGGTCACAGTCAACGGCGCGCTCGCCGGTCGGCACTCATACGGCTACTCCCGCTTCGTGGTCCGGATCGACCCGTTCCTGCGGTTCGACGCGGAGAACGAGGTGACAGTAGCGTGCCGGTCACACCTCGACAGCCGCTGGTACACCGGCTGCGGTATCTACCGGGACGTACACCTCATCAGGAAGAACGCGGTCCACCTGGCTGTCGACGGTGTCCGGGTCACGACGCCGGACGTCGACGACGAATTCGCCCTTGTCGAGGTTTCCGCGCAGGTGGACAACGCCGGCACAGTGGCAGCAGCGATCACGGTCGAAGCCACCCTGACCGGCGAGGCCGGCGCCGAGATCACCCGCGCGACTACACCCATGACGGTCCTTCCCGGCGGGAGCGACACCTCACGACTCCGCATGCTGATCCAACGCCCGCGGCGGTGGAGCGCAGAGACACCACACCGGTACATCGCCCGTGTCGCGGTAAGCAGCGGCGACCGGCGCTTGGACAAGGTCGAAGTCCCCTTCGGGATCCGAACCGTCCAGGTCGACTCCCGCCGCGGACTGCGGATCAACGGCAATCCGGTGAAGTTACGCGGTGCGTGCCTGCACGCCGACAACGGACCGCTCGGTGCCGCCGCGACCGGGCGGGCCGAGGAGCGCAAGATCGAGTTGCTGAAGGCGGCCGGGTTCAATGCCGTTCGCAGCTCGCACCACCCGGCCAGCAGTGCCCTGCTCGATGCCTGCGACCGGCTGGGTATGTACGTCATCGACGAAGCCTTCGACATGTGGATCCAGGGCAAGAGCGACTTCGACTACTCCGCGGACTTCCCGCAGTGGTGGGAGCGTGACTTGGCAGCAATGGTGGCCAAGGATTTCCACCACCCCAGCGTGCTGGCCTACAGCATCGGCAACGAGAATCCCGAAACCGGCACGCCCGACGGTGGCCGATGGACCAGGCGGATGGTGCGGGTGCTGCGCGACCTCGACCCCACCCGCCCGGTGACCAATGGCATCAACGGGTTCGTCTCGGCCCTCGACCTCGTGCTCGACGGGATGCGACAGCGTAGGACATCCACGGAATCGGCCACGAGCGACGAGCCCACCGGCGCCGGGGTGAACGGGATGATGCACCAGTTCAGCGAACTGATGGGGCAGATCACTGCCTCCCCCGCTGTCACCGAGCGAACCCAGGAGTCGTTCGCCGCGCTGGACATCGCCGGAATGAACTATGGCGAATCCCGCTACGAACTCGACCAAAAGCTGTTCCCCGATCGCGTTGTCCTGGGAACCGAGACCTGGCCGACGATGATCGACCGCAACTGGGCACTGGTGGCGCGATTGCCCCACGTCATCGGGGACTTCACCTGGACCGGACTCGACTACCTCGGCGAAACCGGAATCGGACTGATCCGCTACGCGGACACGGCGAACGAAGGGACAGGGTTCTCCCCCGGCTACCCAGGACTCACCGCCAACTGCGGCGATCTCGACCTGACCGGACACCGCAGGCCCGTGTCCTACTACCGCGAGATCGTTTTCGGACTCCGCACAGATCCCTGGATCGCGGTGCAACCACCGCGAAACCACGGAAGGCCGATCGCGGTCGCCACCCCCTGGGCCTGGAGCGACACCGTCGCGAGCTGGAGCTGGCCCGGCCACGAAGGCGACCCGGTACACGTCGAGGTGTACGCCGACGGCGATGAGGTCGAGCTCCTGCTCGACGGAGAAGTACTGGCACGCAACCCTGTCGGCGCGGAGCGTGCTTTCCGCGCCGACTTCGAGGTCACCTACCGGCCCGGCGAACTCACCGCCGTCACCTACCGGAACGGGGAACCGACCGGCCGGACAGCCCTGGCCTCGGCCGGCGAGGCACAGCAACTGACACTGACGATCGACCGCCACGTACTGCGCGCCGACACCACAGATCTGGCGTTCATCGGCATCGCCGTCACCGACGAGGCGGGCGTCGTCCACACCGGCGCCGAGCGCGAAATCCGCGTGGCTGTGCACGGTGCGGGAGTTCTGCAGGGACTGGGCAGCGCAGCTCCGGTCACCGACGAGAACTTCGGTACCGGTCGCCGCCGGACCTTCGACGGACAGGCACTCGCGATCGTACGGCCCACCGCGCCGGGGAAGGTCACCGTCACTGTGGAAGCCGATGCCTGCGCACCGGTGACCGCGACCATCGGAGTCGCACCTACCTCGTGATCTTCCGGCGCACAACCCCTTCGGCGCCGGAGCACCTCGTTACCTCTTCGATGAGTTCGAGAAGAGGGTCGACTGTCAAGACGGTCGCTTCACTGCAATGTCACTGACCGCGTCGTAGAGGGACGATACGGAGCGCGTTCGGGTGTAGCCGGGGGACGCCGCGACCGACACCCCGCGGAGGCCGTGTTGACCACCGAAGACCTCGACGCCGCACGGCTCTACTTCAGCGGCTCGGTCTCCGGCTGGAAGATCTCTTCTCTGCATCACCCGGTCAGGGCCAGCTGGCGCGAACCTTCGACGACTACATTCGGCAACCCAATCGCAGGGTGATGCGGCCGAGGGGCCGGAGTCCGCTTGTACCGGTCAGCGTGGCGGGTGAGTCCTCTAACCATCCCCGCTGCTCCAGCCACTGCTTCAGCGCGGCGGCCGTGTCGCGCCTGCGGACAAAGGCAGAATTACGAGCTTCAGCATTACGAGCTTCAGCACCGTATGGCAACCGTCGAAGAGGTCGAGCTGGAGGGGCGGACGCCAACGTTATGGACGCGGGCATAGCTTTCAGAAGGAAACCGTTCCGATCCACCCGGGCGTAAACCTCATCGCGTAGCTATTTTCGCAACACTCCGGACATAGCCGGCACTGCACCAGCCTTCCGTAAATATCGATTCGACGTCGATATTTGATACCGTAGCCGGCTGGCCCGCGAGCCGCCGACACGCCGGATACGAGGAGGCCTCGACACCACGAGACAGCTGGGCGGAAAGGTCGCGTTCATCACCGGCACCGGACGCGGCCAAGGACGCTCGCACTCAGTACTTCTCGCCGAAAACGGAGCCGACATCATCGCGGTGGACATCTGCACCGATAGCCCCACCGTGCCCTACCCGATGGCTACCGAGGCCGATCTCACCGAGTCCGCCCGGCTCGTTGAGGCGACTGGCCGGAGATGTGTTACTGCGGTGGCCGACGTCCGCGATATCCGTGCCCTGGACCGAGCCCTCCAGCACGGCATCACCGAATGGGTGGGGTGGATATCGTGCTTGCGAACGCCGGGGTGCTGCACAGCGACAGATCCGAAAAATCGCTGGGACACTCCGCGGCTCGCTGGGGCGACGCCATCGGCGTAATGCTCACGGGCGTATTCAATACCTTGAAGGTCCCCCGAGCGCCCGCTCATCGAGCAGGGCCGGGGTGGCGCGATTGTGATCACCGGCTCCACCGCCGGACTCCAAAGGCATGACGGACGGTTCGGGAGGGATGTCCGGTTGCAGCGCCGTTAAACACGGCCTGGTCGGACTGGCGAGGCTGGGCAAGATTGCTCGGCGGTCACCGAGTACGGGTGAATATCATCCATCCGACCGCCGTCGACACCTTCATGATCCACAATCCGCACTCGCCGATGACCGATGGAAGTGACCTCCAGGCCTTCGCGCGGGTGCTGCCCATCGACCGGCTGCAACCGATCGACGTGAGCCGCGCCATTCTCAAGACCGGCGATCGGGGTCGCTCCCACGATGCGCCTCGGGCGGTCTCCGCACCGAGTCGGGGCTACGACCATGAGCACGAGAACGGCCGGCGCGACGAATAAACATTGATGTCGACATCGCTATAGTTGCCCGGTGCGGGCCGAGTTTTCGCACGACGCGGTCGGATCGGCCGGTCCGGGCACTGGAATCGTCACGGCGAGCTCATCGATCATTTCCACGGAAAGGACCACTCATGCCGGAGGTCACCGGCCGGAAGCCGGCCATCTCCAATGCCAGCCGGGGCCGCAACGCCGCGGGACCCGAGAAGCGGCGCGGCACGGGGCGCACCTACCGCGGCCGCGAGACACGGCGCCGACTTCTCGATGCGGCCAAGGAAGTTTTCGAGCGTGACGGCTTCGTCCACGCGCGCATCACCGACGTCTGCACCACAGCCGGGATCTCGCACGGCTCCTTTTACACCTACTTCGTGACGAAGGAAGAGATCTTCACCGAAGTGGCCGATTCGATCGAACTCGATCTGCTCGCTATCGAACCGGCGCCCGAGGACACCGATCCCGTCGAACGGATCCGCCTGGCCAATGAACACTATCTGCGGGCCTACGGCGCGAACGCCAAGATCATGAGCGTTATTCACCAGGTCTCCACCATCGATGCCGATGTCCGGGCCACCCGCCTCCAACGGCAGAATGCCTTCGCCGAGGTCATCGAGCGCCGCATCCGCCGACTCCAGGAATCGGGTGACGCCGACCCGCTGGTCCACCCTGCCTATGCGGCCCAGGCACTCGGCGGAATGGTTGCTCATTTCGCCGACAACCTGTTCAACACCGACAACGACTTCGACCTCGAGACCGCCACCGAGCAGCTCACCCGAATCTGGGTGAACGCGCTCGGCATGCGCTACCCCGGCCAAGGGCCGGCCGCCACGCGCAACTGAACGGCGGCAGGCACCACAGCTCCCGGCGAGCTCACCGTGGTGAGAGCACAACGACCGGAATAACCCGATCGGTACGAGTCCGATAGACGTCATAGTTGGGCCACAGATCGGTCATGATCTGCCACAGCCGGGGCCGTTCAGCGGCGGTCGCCGTCCGTCCGATCACCGGGATATGCTCGGCGCGTACCTGGATTTCGGCCTGCGGGTGCGCCTCCAGATTCAGATACCAGCCAGGATGCGCGGGGGCGCCGCCTTTGGAGGCGATGACGAGATAGTCTGCGCCGTCTCGGCCGAAGATGAGCGCGGACGTGCGCTGCGCACCGGTACGCCGCCCGGTGGTGGTCAACAGCAAGGTGGCCACACCGTTCCACTCGTAGCCCACCTCGCCGCCGGTTTCGCGGTAGCGCGCGATATGTGCGTCGCCGACCAGACCGAGATCGGGCGGCACGTAACCGGGTTCCCTCACACTCACAGCTGTCCTCACTATCCGAAAAGTACGGGGATCTCGGTGACGCCGCGTTCGTACATACCGATGAAACGGGGCGGTTCGACGTCAGGGTTCAATCGCAGATCGGGCAGGCGGTCCAGCAGCGCCGCGATCCCGGTGCTGATCTCCGCCCGGGCGAGGTGCATACCGAGGCAGGTGTGGACGCCGCCGCCGAAAGCGAACGAGGCACGCAACTTTCGAGTGATATCGAATTCGTCCGGCCGTTCCCATCTTTGCGGATCCCGGTTGGCCGCGCCCAGGCACAGGTGCAGTACAGCTCCCGCCGGCAGCAGGGTGCCGAAGAAATCGGTATCCGTGGTGACGTAACGGGAGAACATCGGGTCGGTGGGCATCCACCGCAGCGCTTCCTCGATCACCGGGCGCAACAACGAACGGTCCGCCCGGACCTGCTCCAGCAGCGCCGGGCGCTGCAACAGCGCGGTCAGCGTGATACCCATCTGTTTCCACGTCGTCCCGGAACCGGCGAGTAGCAGCAGAATTGCGAAGGAGTAGATCTCGGCATCGCTGAGGCGGTGGGAGCTGCCGTCGGGCTCGGCGAGTTCGGCCGCCACCAGCACGCTGATAAGATCGTCCTGAGGTTCCCGGCGGCGGGCGGCGACAATGGGTTCGAGCCGTCGCACGATCTCGACCGGATCATGCATGATCCGGCGGACCTCGAGCGCCTCGGCGACCGGGATACCGAAGCTGCCGGTAATTGTCAGCACCGGAATGGCCGCGCAGAAGTCCACATTCAGTTCGGCGTGACCGTCGTCGATGAACCCGTCGATCAGCCCCTGGACCGTGTCCTCGATCCAGTTGTCGATCCACCAGCCCGTCCGGCCCGGAACGAACGACCGCTGGACCAGTGCCCGGTAGCGTCGGTGCTGTTCACCGCCCATGTTCAGCAAACTGTTCGCCACCCCGGCGCCGCCGGCCGGGTCTACCTCTTCCGGTGCGGAGGCGAACACCACGTTGTTGCGATACGCGGCATCCAGCGCCGCATAACCGAAGGCCGAGTAGTGCGGCCGATCGGGTTCGGGCAGCCCTTGGAAGAATGCCTCGCCCGGATAGCCGGTCAGCTTGTGCACGGTGCCCTTGTGCACCGGTCCGGTCTCCCTCAGCTCCCGCCAGATCGGATACGGATCAGTGGTGAAATCACCACCCATACCCTGGTTGTAGCTGCTGCGCAGATCGAACAGTTGCCGGATCTGCTCCCGGTCGAGTGCATGTGTCTCCGACATCTTGCTCACCTCGCCACGTATCCACCGTCGACCGGGAGCAGCACTCCCGTGACGTTGGCAGCCGAATCCGATACCAGGTACACAGCCGCCGCGGCGCAGTCCTCGGCGGTGATCGGTTGTCCGAGCGGATGCTGGGCACCGGCCTGCCGGACCATCTCCTCCGACGGTACGGCGGCATCGGCACCGAGCCCCCCGGCCGCGAAGAAATTCGTGTGCGGCATGCCCGCCGGGCAGATGGCATTGGCCCGGATACCGAACGGTGCGCCCTCGATCGCGACCGCGCGGGTCAGCTGGTGCACACCGCCTTTGGTGGCGCCGTACACCGAACCACCCCAACCGACCAGGCCCGCAACCGATCCAGTGTTGAGGATGACCCCGCCGCCACCCTGTTCCTTGAAGCGCAGCACCGCGTGTTTGCAGCCCAGGAAGACACCGCGCAAGTTCACCGCCGTCAACCGATCGAAATCCGCCACCGAGTGCTCTTCGAGCAGTGTGCCGAACCGCGGGGTGGGAATACCGACGTTGTTGAACACGATATCCAGGCGGCCGAAGTTCGCGACCGCCGCCTCGAGCATCGCCACCACCTCTCTTTCCGCGGTGACATCGGCCCGGACGGCCACCGCCGCGCCCCCCGCCTTCTCGACGAGCAGCGCGGTCTCTTCGACCCGTTCCGGGCTGATATCGGCGCACACCACCTGCGCACCCTCCTGGGCGAACCGCAGCGCGGTCGCGCGCCCCACGCCCGAGCCCGCGCCGGTGACCACGGCGCTTTTCGCGTCCAGCAACATTGCCGTCACGTTCCTTCCTCATTGGATACCGGGCGCAAAGCACCGGTGCCCGCCGCCGCGCGGCGGGGTCGGCAGTTGCCCAGCCGGACTCAGGCCCGGGTCAGAACCGGCGGTTCGGCGGGCTCGAAGCGGTACAGGCGCTCGGCATTGCCGCGCAGGATCTTGTACTGCGTTTCCGGGGACAGATGACCGATACGGTTCTTCACCACCTGAATGGAATCGGGGAAGGTCGTATCGGAGTGCGGGTAGTCGGTCTCGCACATCAAGTTGTCCTCAGGGATCTCGCCGAGACTCGCGATCGCGTGCGCATCGTCGATGATGCACAGGTAGATGTGATCGCGGAAATCCCCGCGCAAATCCAGGTTGTCCAGGTCGATCGCGCCACTACCGGCATGATCGGCGAACACCTGGCCACGCTTGACCCAGTGGCGCTGCTTGTCGAGTACCTGCTCGGCACGTTCCAGGAAGTAGGGCGCCCACCCGGCCTCCCCTTCCGAGAGCGCGATCTTCAGCTTCGGGAAACGCTGGAACAGTCCACTGAACAGGAACGACAGCATTGTCCCCGACGTCCTGGTGGCACCCCAGGTGAGGTTGGCCATGAACGGCGCGTTCGAGCAGATCTGCGGCAACGTCGACGACGAGCCGACATGCATCGACACGACCATCTCCAGATCGTTCGCCGCCGCCATGACCGGATCCCAATACCCATCGAGGTCATGGATGGTCGGCAGGCCGAGCGGCTCCGGGTTTTCCGAGAAGGCGAACGACGTCGCTCCCTTGTCCGCGCAGCGCTCCATCTCCTTCGTCGCGAGCATCGGATCCCACAGCGGAATCAGGATGAGCGGGATATAGCGGCCGGGCGCGGCCCCGCACCATTCCTCGATCATCCAATCGTTGTATGCCTGCAGGCAGGTGAACCCGAACTCCCGGTCGGAAGCTTCGTAGAAGAGCTGACCGCAGAACCTGGTAACCGACGGGAAGCACAACGAGGCGAGCACTCCCGCCCGGTTCATATCCGCCACGCGCGCCGTGGCGTCATAGCAGCCCGGCGCCATCTCGCTGTAGGGCACCGGTTCCGGGCTGAATTCCTCTTTGGACTTGCCCACCACGGCGCTGAGTCCGGAGCTGGGAAGTTTTTTGCCGTCGTAGACCCAGTAGTCCATTCCGGAGTCGTCGGCTTCCATATGCGGTGCCCGGTCCCGGTCCTTGCTCGGCACCCGATCCACCCATACATTCGGCGGCTCCAGAACGTGATCGTCGACCGAGATCATCCAGTCCAGGTTGAGTTCACTGCTCATCATCTGTCCTTTCTTCAGCGACCTTCGTGCAGGCCGGCTCCGCTCGTGGTTCGCCCCGCAGGGCTCAGCGGAGGTTTGCGATAGCCATGTGTTTGAGTTCCTGGAACCCGCGGATACCGTCGGTTCCGCGCTCGCGGCCGAGACCGCTGTGCTTGTATCCGCCGCTGGGGGCATACGCGCTGTAGAGTCCGGCATTGACATTGACCGCACCGGTCCGCAGACGGCGCGCGACTGCCGTGGCCGCGGCCACATCACCGCCGTAGACCTGGCCCGAGAGCCCGAAATCACTGCCGTTGGCGATCCGTACGGCGTCGTCGATATCCTGGTAGCCGATCACCGAGATCACCGGGCCGAAGATCTCCTCGCGTGCAGCCGGGTTGTCGTTGTCCGGCAGATCCAGCACGGTCGGCTCGAAGTAGTAGCCACGCTCCAGGCCCTCGGGCCGGCCGCCGCCGAAGGCCACGCGGCCCCCGCGGTCCTGTGCCAGCGCCACATACCGCTCGCACCGTTCCCGCTGACCGGCGCTGATCACCGGGCCCATCAAGGCCGTGCGGTCGCTGGGTGGGCCGACCTTGATGCTCGCGTAGGCCTGGGACACCGCGGCGAGAACCTCGTCTTTGCGTTCCTGCGGTACCAGCATGCGTGTCGCAGCGATGCACGCCTGGCCGGCGGTGGCCGCCACCACCGCAGCGGCCCCCTGCGCCGCCCGGTCGACGGCATCGGGCAGATAGATCTGCGCCGACTTGCCCCCGAGCTCCAGGCCCACCCGCTTCACCGTGGGTGCGGCCTGGGCCAGGATCGCCCGGCCCACCGCGGTGGATCCGGTGAACGACACCATATCCACCGCCGGGTCCGTGGTGAGCAGCTCCGCCCCCGCGGCGCCGGGTTCCACCACCACACTGAGCACACCCGGCGGTATACCCGCGACCTCCGCCGCGGCACCGAACAGCAGGGAGGAGATGGGGGTCAACGGGCTCGGGCGCAGAATCACCGAATTGCCCGCCATCAGCGCCGGAATCAGCTTCTGCAGCCCCATGATGAAGGCCGCGTTGTAGGGCGTGATGGCCGCCACCACCCCCACCGGTTCGTGCCGCCGGATACTCAGGGTCGCGCCGCCGCGCACCAGTTCGTCGACCGGGACGGGATTCGTCTCCTCGTGCGCCATCGACAGATACAGGTCGATCGTCGACCGCGCGATGGCCAGCGTGCTGTGGAACTGGATGCCCTCGGCGAAGAACACCGGTTGCCCGGCCTCGGCGACGATCACCTCGACGAGTACCGCACGGGCGCTTTCGAGGTGATCGAGAAAGGCATGCAGGATCTGCGCCCGTTCCCGCGCGGGCAGCTCGGACCACCCTCCGCTGTCGAAGCTGCCGCGCGCCTCCGCAACAGCCCTGGCGATATCCCCGACGGAGGCCGCGGCGATTTCCGCCACGACCGTTTCGTCCGCCGGATTCTCCACGGTGAACACCTCACCGCCGTCCAGCCATTTCCCGGCCACATAGGAGCACCAGTGTGGAACGTTCGTCACGGTCGGGTCCCTTCATCGAACTGGCGAGATCAGAACGGCTCGGCGCTGTACACGACGGCGCCCCCGTAATGCGGTGAGGACTGGCAGGCGACACCGATCGTCGCCTTCGCACGCTGGCGCGCTCCGGCACGGCCCGCGAGTTGCAGATAGCACTCGAGCATCTGCGGAATCCCGTGCATCCGGCCGTTTCCCAGGGCACCGCCGCTGGACAGCACCGGCAGTCCGTCGGGACGGTCGCTATCGATCCGGCCGTCCCGGACGAACTCGTGCGCGTCCCCGACCGGGCAGTAGCCGAGTACTTCCAGCCAGAACCAGACGAATGGGGAGAATCCGTCGTACACCTGGGGCAGGTCCACCTCGTCCGGCCCCACACCGGCGCTCTCCCACAATCGACGTGCGGTCTCGGCGCCACCTGCCATGATGTCGTCGAGCGGCCAGTGCAGGGGCAACCGATGCGGTGCCGGCGCGGAATGCGCGTAGCCGCTGATATGGACCGGACGATGAGGCAGGTCCCGCGCCCGCTCCGCCGAAGTGAGCACGAAAGCGGCCACACCGTCGACCGGGATATCGCAGTCGTAGCGGCACACCGGGTCGGCGAGCATCGGCGCCGCCAGGTACTCCGCCGCGGTGAGCGGTTTTTCGTACCAGTAGGACCAGGGGATGCGCGCGCCGTTCTTCCGTGCCTCGACGACCACGGCCACCATTGCTTCCCGGTCGGCTCCGTATCGCTGCAGGTATTCGTTGTACGGCAGCGCGATCATCGCCAGGGGCCCGAAATAACCGGCCGGCGCGGTCCATTGCTGCTGTCCGGCGATCACCCGCATCGAATTCCCGTGGTAGCTCCCCCGGGGATTGTGCAGCGCCCGGTAGAAGAGCACGGTGTCGGCGGCACCGGTTGCCACGGCATTGACGGCCAGCGCCAGCGCCCCGGAAACCTGGCCGATCCCTTGGAATCCCGCGACGTACCGGGCCCGCGCGCCGAGGTGTTCGGCCATCCACGTGGCGGTCACGGTACTCACCCCGTCCTCGACGGTGTGTGACCCCGCGGTGGGAAACAATGACGCGGCGACGATACCGTCCACCTCGGCGAGTTCCAGTCCGGCGTCCATGATCGCACCCCGGGCGGTATCCACCGCGAGCACACCCAGTGGACGATCGGCGTGTCGTCGCACGGTGCTGTGCATATAACCCGCAATGGCCACCTTGTTGCTCGCCCCGAACCGGCCGCTCATATCTGCGCCTCCGCTGGGTTCGGTCCTGCGAGAACGAAGGCGGGAACGGAAACACCGGGCCCGATGTCCTCGAAGGCAACGCGCACCGCGGACCCGATCTCGACCCGAGCCCCGGGGACCGTCGAGCAGCCGGCCGATCAACCGGAGTTCGGCCTGTTCGGCCAGTTCGACATCGACGAGAACAAAAGGGACGTCCGCAGCGAAGCCGGGCAGGAACGACTGGCGGACCATCGTCCAGGTGCGCACGACTCCGGCCCCGCCGACCGGCTCGAACGCGAACCGTGGTTCGATGCTCGCGCAATGCGGGCAGATGTGGCCCGGTGCCACAGTGAACATCAGGCACCGGCCACACCGGGCGGCGGTGAGAATATGGGCCGCAGCCGCATCCCAGAAGGGCGCAGACTGCTCATCCGGTACCGGCACCGGCCGCCCCACCTCCGGGTTCTTCTCAGCATGTGTCACAGGACGACTCCGGCGTCCTTCAGTGCGTTGATCTGGTCCCATGTGTGGCCCAATTCCAGCAGGACCGTTTCGGTGTGCTCCCCGTGTTCGGGCGCCCGCGTCAGCGCCGGCGGGTGGCCGTCGAACTGCACCGGCACAGTCGGCAGCCGGTACTTCACGTCCTGATCGACCACCTCGCCGAGATAGCCGTTCGCCAACACCTGTGGATCCTCGAGCAACTCCTCCACGGACTGCACCGGCGCCCACGGCGCATCGATACCGGCCAGCAATTCTTTCCACTCCGCGAATGTCCTTGTGGCGAACACGGTCACGAGCTCGGCGATACAAGCGTTCCGGTTCTCCCGGCGAGCGGCCAGATCCGCGAAGCGTGGGTCGTCCACCAATTCGTCTCGCCCAACCAGCCGGCAGAAGTCGGCCCAGTATCGGTCGCCCTGGAGAAAGACCAGCTGGATATGCCGTGCATCCTTCGTCCGATATGTGCCGACCAGCGGGTTGGGCGACTGCTCGTTGCCGGATACGGCCCGTGGCTTCTGCCCCTGGAGTGCGGCGAGCAGATCAGACGACAACGTCCACATGGCGGTGGCGAGCAGCGAGACGTCGACCACAGTTCCCCGGCCGGTGCGCTGGCGACGTATCAGCGCGGAGGCGATCCCGAAGGCCAGTGCCATGGCAGCGTTGCGGTCGCCCATCGCACCACGTTGGCTGATGGGGTTCGCGCGGTCCGGTGGTGTCAGGACATGGGCCATCCCGCCGCGCGCCCAGAACGCCGAGGAATCGTAGCCGGGCAGATCGGCGTCGGAACCGTGTGCGCCGTAACCGTGCCCGCGGGCATACACCAGTTTCGGATACCGTGCGGTCAGTGTTTCCGCGTCGAGCCCCAAACGGCCGAGTGCGCCGGGCCGGAAGTTGGTGAGGAACACATCAGCGGTTTCGAGCAGTTGCTCGAGAACGGCCCGCCCGCTGTCCGCCCGCAGATCCAGGGCGACCGACCGTTTACCCCGATTCGCCAGTGCCAGCGAAAGATTGACGCCACCGCTGTCCGTGCCTATGCCCTGGGTGGCGAGACCGCGATAGGGGTCGCCCTCGATGCGTTCGATGCGAACCACGTCCGCTCCCCAATCGGCGAGCAGCGCACCGGCGACCGGGACGAAAACCCATTGCGCCAACTCGACTACTCGCAAGCCGCTGAACGCGCGATCGTCCACGTCTGGCTCCTTGTTCCGGCAGTGATACCTGGTTGATCGGTGGAGACGGCCCGGGTCGGCCGGACCTGCGCGCCGCACCGGGCCCGGCTCTAGGCCCGGCGGCCGCACCAGCAGCCATATGCCCGGTCCGGCCGATGACGATTACGTCTCGGGCGAGATCGGAGGATCAATAGGAGGGGCGCCACACCTGACAGGCAAGGCCCGAGTTTCCATCAGCGTATGCGCTAGTATTTCAGCGTCAGTGACTAAATGATAGTGCCCTGTGACTTGAGGCACAAGCAGATCGCTCGAATCGACGGACGCCGCTTTCGCCTCTGCCCCAACGCCGTACACCACAGGGGTGGCGCTGGATCAGCCGATGCTGCAATGGAACGCCACCCTGGACGGTGCTGCGGGCCACAGTCCCGGGCCCTCGGACCGGACCGGACCGGGACATTGCAGATATGCGGCGTCAGGCCACCGTTTTCTCGGTTCCGCGAGTCGCGGCACGCGGCATGCCCGACTCGGCGGGCCGGTGACGACCACCGATCAACAGCGCCAGCACAAGACCAACCGTGGACGTGGCAATGATGAATACGAAGCCGGCGTAGAGCGCCGATTCGGTAGGCAGATGCGAACCGGCGGCCGCGTTTGCGGACAGAATTACGCCGATCACCGAGGTACCTGCGGCCACGCCGAAATTCAGCGTCACCCGGTTCATCCCATTGGCCGCGCCGGTCTGCTCCGGCGGCACCGATTCTACGATCAGATTCGGCATGGCAGGATAGCTCATATTCTGCCCGATGAGGGTCACGCCCAGGCAAATGATCGTGCCCGCGAGACTGTCGGTCATGAAGAACCACAGGCAGGTTCCGGCAATGTAGAGAACGCACGCGGTGGCCAGCGACCAGCGCGCCCCGACCCGCGCAGCGATCCACCCACTCGACCATGCCCCCACGTAGCAGACGACACAGAGCGCGAGTTGCACCACTCCGGCCGTGGTCGGTGTCAGGCCGTGACCGATCGACGTTTCTTTCGGTAGCTGCAGAATCATCGGGGCGAGCATCGCCAGGGCCCCCATCGGTCCCATTCCGATGAGAATCGTGGCCACCGTCGTCAGCCCGACCTTGCGATTCCTGAACTGCCGCATATCGACAATCGGCTCGGGAACCCGCAGCTCCCACCAGATCCAGGCCGACAACGCCACCAGGCCGAACCCGATGGGCAGCAGCACCCCTCCGTCGGTCCAGCCCCACACATTCCCCTTCGTGAGCCCGAACAGCACGCCGGCGGTCGCCGGCACCAGGAGAACGGCACCGACGATATCGACCGTCGGCCGCGGCGTGATACCGGTGGTCGGTGGCAGCCCGAAGTAGGAGATCAGCGCCGAGCCGATGCCCAGGACGACGGCGACGCCGAACATCAGCCGCCAGCCGCTCAGGTCCAGCAGGACCCCGGCGAGCAGTGCTCCGATACCACTGGAAATGGGCACAATTCCGCCGAGCAGAGCGATCGCTACCGGCACCCGCGGGGCCGGCAGCAACTCCCGGATCAGACCGATCGAGATCGCGATGGCCCCGGCGGACAGGCCTTGCAACCCGCGGCCGAGTATGACCATCCACAGGTCGACGGCCAGCGCGCTGACCAGCGACCCGGCCGCAGCACCCAGCAGAATGAGAGTCAGGATTCTCTTACGGCCGAAGATATCGCCGAGCCGCCCACAGGTGGCTGCGGAGCCTGCACCGACGAGAAGGTAGGCCGTTGTCGTCCAGCCGACAGCGGCGGCGTCGACCTCGAAGACCCTCATGAACGTGGGGACCGCCGCGAACGCCATCGCCGTCTCGGTAACCGCGAAGACTTCGATGGCGATCAACATGACCAGAAGTAGCGCCTCACGGCGTGCTCCGGATGCGTTGGCCGGCGGGGGTTCGACCGTCATTGGCCCTCCCGGGATGAGGCTGAATTTTCGATCCGCTCACACCGTCCGGCCATCGAACCCAGCCGGGAACCATGGACGTCCATGGGGCACATCTTCGACTCAGCAATCTTGATATCGACGTCAATATTGCGTCTGGCAGACAGATTACCGCCGGCCCGCGGTGAATGTGGCGAAACCGCCGGTATCACGCCCTTTTCCACACCGCCGGACGACCGTCGCCGACACTGGTACGAAGTGCTCCGCGACGACCGGATCGGCCGACCGGCTATTGTTGGATGTCCACGTCAGGGGTAGTGCGCCGATGCGAGGGGGGTGACATGCCCATCAAGCCTTCCCCGGCCGTTGTTCGCGCCGGCCAGCTCCTGCAGCACATGGCCCGGCAACCGTCCACCTCCTACTCCATTGCCGAATTGGCGCGCGCTACCGATATACCCCGCGCGACATGCGATTCCGCATTGCAGGCCCTCGCCGAACTCGGCTTGGTGGTCCGCCGCGGACCCGAACTCCGATATGAGCTGGGGGGATTCTGTATCGCCCTGGGCGATGCGGCCCGAGCGGCCAATCCGATCCTGAATGCCGCCGGCGTCGAAGCGGAAGGCCTGGCTCGGACACTGAACGCGTGCGTGGCAGTTTCCGCACCGATCGGGAACGAGACGCGGGTGGTGACTGTCTCCGATTGGGGCCCACCCCTGGGCCTGCGGCCACGGCCGGGCCAGGCGGTACCCATCGCTCCCCCGTTCGGCGCCGTTTTCGTCGCCTGGGACAGCACGAAAGCAGCCGCCTGGCTGGCACAGGCCGACGAAGCCGCCCCGGAGGAAGAACCGGACCGTTGGCAGAAGGCACTGGACGCGATCCGCCGCCGGGGTTACAGCATCTCGGTAACGCCCGCGCCCCACCGCATCCGGGACCTCGACTCCGTCTTCGAGATCGCACTCAGCGCCCCGGGTAACGAGCACGCACTCCGCCGCGAGGAACTCGCCGGACGGATGCAGCACACCGAGTATCTGGCAACGAATATCGATGACGAGGCAGTCATCCGGTTGACGCAGATCTCCGCGCCGGTCTTCGACGCGACCGGCCGCGCCGCGGTATCGCTGATGGTGATGGGCCCGCAGCACGAGCTCACAGGCCGAGAGGTCAGCGCCATCGGACGGCAGGTCGTCGATGCCGCCCGCCGCGCCGCCAAGGCCGCAGGTAGCGACACCGGTTACTGATCCGGCACAGCGCACTGCGCCCCGGCGGCGAGGTCACCGCAACCCGTGAACTCCAACGCTCGATACCGCAGGCGTGCCCGCACTCGGCTGCATCCGCTATGCACCGGGCCCGGATTCATCAATAATGTCGATGTCAATATCGACATTCGGATACTCTCGTCGGAGAGATCAGCTCGGGGTGCCGGTCCACCGATCCACACCACTACATCGGCCCCACTCGATTCCGTCCGGTCACCTGCCGATGAGCCCGGTGATCGGCTGCGCACCAACGGAATGCTCGAACACCACAGGGAAGAGGCATCGTGGCTTCACCGACCGAACAACAAACCCCTGTCCCCCGAACCATGACCGAACTCCTGTCTCCGGAATGGCTCACCCGGGCACTCGGCACGCGCTTTCCCGATGTGCGCATCACCCATGTCACGCCGGGACCTGTCGTGAGCCGGGTCTCGACCAACGTCCGTTTCCATATGGAGGGAGCGGGCGGTCTTCCGGAAGGCCTCTCCCCTGATCTGTGCGGTAAGGGCTACTTCATGGACACCGGCTGCTGGCCGGCCCGGCAGGCTGGTGTTTCCGAAGCCTTCTTCTACCGGCACCTCGCCTCGACGAGCGGTATACGAACACTACGCAGCGTGTACGCGGACGTGGACGAGGAAACCCGGCATGGTGTGGTCATCACCGAGGACGTTGTCGCGCAGGACGCGGTATTCCTCGACGCCACCAGCGATTACACACCCGGTCTGGCGGCCGACAGCCTCGCCGAACTCGCCACCCTGCATGCCGCGACCTGGGGAGACCCGGCACTGGGCACCGCCGACTGGCTGAGTTCGCGCTTCGAGTCACTTCTGATGGGGCGTGGCGTCAAGGAGATCCGCGACAATTTCCACAGTGAAATCGGCGCGGGGGTGCCGTCGGAGATCCGCGACGCCGACCGGCTCGTCGCCGCGTACCGGGCACTGGCGGCGCAAGCCCATACCGCGCAACCGTGGTCGGTCATCCACGGCGACCCCCACGTCGGCAATCTCTACCTCGACAGCCACGGCCGGCCGTCGTTCCTCGACTGGCAGCTGGTTCAGCGCGGGCCCTGGTACCTCGATGTCGGCTACCATATCGCCTCCACGCTCACCGTCGAGGATCGGCGCCACAACGAGAAAGCGCTCCTGCGGCACTACTTGGATCATCTACGCGCGGCGGGCGTGGACGCGCCTTCCTGGGACGAGGCATGGTCCGGTATTCGCCGGGGCATCATTCACGGCTTCTATCTGTGGGGCATCACCCTGAAGGTCGATCCCGCCATCACCACGGTGCTCCAGCACCGTCTCGGCACGGCTGCCGCCGACCACGAATCGTTCGCCGCCGTCGGTGTATGACAGCGACCCTGAGGGGTGCCACGCGAAGGTGGCACCCCCGCACCATCGCCCGGCCCGGCGTCCACGCGCGATCCGCGTGGTGATCGCTATGTCGGCACCGCCACCCAGTCGGTATGCGGCGGGTCAGAGCAGCGCGGGAAGGATCTCGTCGACCAACGTCCGGACCACCGCGTCCGCGGCACCGGCGCCCGGTACCGGCAGGAAAATGAAATGCCGCGCGCCGGCGGCGACGAATTCCTGGAGCCTGCGGGTCACCTCCTCCGGAGTCCCCGCAGCGGCGACGCTGTCGATCATGTCGTTCAAGTCCTGGTTATAGGTACCGCCGATCGTTCGCGCCGCCTCTTGCCGAGCGCGGGTACCGTCCCGGTCGATATTGACGAATACGAAGGCGCACCATTCGAAGCCGGACAGATCACGGCCGACCTCGTCGGCACAGGCCCGGATGGTCCGGGCCGCCGCAGCGTAGCGGCGCGGTGAGTACAGGTAGGGCATCCATCCGTCACCCACCAGCGCCGCCCGGCGCATCGCCCGCTCCTTCCGGCCCGCAACGATGATCGGCGGTCCGCCCGGCTGGACCGGCGCGGGATGGATGCGCACATCGGTCATCGGGTAGAAAGGCCCATCGTGCGAGATCCATTGGGCGGTCCACAGGCGACGCAGTAGCGGTATCGCCTCGTCGGCACGCCTGCCGCGCTCCCGCCGGGGAACTCGGCAGGCACGGAACTCCTGCGGATACTCGCCGCCGATGCCGACCCCGAGCGTCAGCCGGCCGCCGGTTGCCCGGTCCAGATCCGCCACCTGCTTCGCGATTACCGCCGGCGGATACAGCGGCAACGGCAGCACAGCCGTACCGAGGCGTACCCGTTCGGTCACCGCGGAGAGCCGGGCCAGGGTGATCATTGCTTCCGTCGACGGGTTACGGGAAGCGATATGGCCACCGGCCCAAAGGGAGTCGATGGGAAGCCGTTCGAGCCGGGCGGCCTGGTCCGGGCAACCCCCGACGACGAAACCGGCCTTCACGCGCTCCTCCACCCTGCCCGTCACCCGCATCTCCTTCCGGTTTCCCACCACCCGAACCGTCCGGCCGGCCGGATCGGACACCTCGTTGCCGACGAACGAGCTCACGTAGACGAGCCGTCGCAGCTATTCCACCGGGTGCTCGTCAGCCGCCGCGCGCCTCGATCATCGCCTTACGATTGACTTTCGTCGCGGCGCTACGCGGAATCTCTTCGATCACCTCGACCGTCTTCGGCACCTTGTAGGCAGCCAGCCGGCTCTTGGCGTAGGCGATGATCTCCTCGGCGGCCGGCGGATCGGCAGGGTCGGCCGGTTCCAGAACGACGTGCACCCGGCGCCCCCAATCCGGGTCGCGCAGCCCGATCACCACCACGTCGGCGATCTTCGGGTGGTCGATGAGCGCCGCCTCCACCTCGGCCGGGAACACATTCGCGCCGCCGGAGAGGATCAGATCCGCCGCTCGGTCCTTCAGGTACAAATACCCCTCGTCGTCGAGATAGCCCATATCGCCGGCGCTGCAGAATCCGTCGGCGGTGGCGGCCGCGCGGGGCGCGTCGCCGAGGTAGGTGTAGCCGCCCCCGATCGACGACCGCAGATAGAGCGTGCCGATCTGTCCCGGGGGTAGTTCCCTACCGTCCTCGTCGAGTATTCGCATCTCGGTATCCCGGAAGCCACGCCCCACACTGCCCTCGTGGGTCAGCCATTCGTCGCCGCGCAATGCGGTCAGCCCGAATGCCTCGGTCATACCGTAGGCCATGAACATTCGCTCCGGACCGACCAACTCGATCCAGCGGCGCATCAGAGACGGCGGCATGGGTGCCGCACCCTGCAGTATCCATTGCAAGCTCGACAGATCGCGCTGCACTACCCCGGGCACATCGGCGATACGCTTCAGCATCGTCGGAGTTGCGGTGAAGGTCGACACCCGATGCCGTTCGATCACATCCAGCACTCGTGCCGCATCGAACTTCTCCAAGATGACGAGCCGGTCTCCGGCCAGCAGGCTCAACAGGGTGGAGAAGCCGTTCGTGTGATACAGCGGCGCCAGCACCATCACCGTCTCCGGCCGCGGAACCGGCTGCCAGAGTTGCGCGAACGGTGTCCCCAGGTACTCGTCCCAGATCCCCGGATACCCGGGCAGGATCACCTTGGGCATCCCGGTGGAACCACTGCTACAGATCCCGAACCGTTGCGGTGCGATGGCATCCGGAAGTTCGGAAATCTCGTCCTCGGCGGTCTGGCGGAGCCACGGGATATCGGCCGGCGCGAGATTCACTTTCGCATCGACCACCTCCCGCAGCCGCGACAATTCCCACTCCGGCAGGTCCCAGCGGACCGGCACCGGCACCGCACCGAGTTTCCACGCGGCAAGCGCACCCAGCACGAATTCGGGAGTATTACGCAAACTCAACGCCAAGCGGTCACCCACGGCCAGACCCCGCGCCGCCAGCGCGGCGGCCACTTGACTCGAACGCTGGTGCAGCTCACGCCAACTGAAGGCGGGTTCGGTTCCATCGAGCAGAATGAATCGGACAGCGAGATCGTCCGGACGCTCCTCCGCCAGCTCGGCCAGCCGTCTCCCGTAGCTCATCGCAGGACTGTTCATGGACCGCCTTCCTATAGTCGCCCGGTCGCCGGCCGAGACACCGTGACGGTTTCTCCGCGGCCGCGCACCGGGATACCACAGACATCAACATCGATGTCAACATCAGTATGCAGCGACTGCCAACTCGGCATCGGCAGAACACCGCAATCCGGTGCCGGAGACGGCCGGACGAGGTTGTTGCCGACCACCGACCGATTGACCGATGGCTCGACGACCCGTCGATCCCTGGGCTCTCGGCCACCGGGTGTACTTCAGTGAGACACTTGCGCCCGATGCGGCGATGATCCCGCGGTTCCCTAACGGCGGTCCGGCCCGGATCGCCAGGCCCGCGTCGGCCGGAGGCACCGCCAAGACTGCCGACCTCCGCTCACCGGCGCCTACGAAGCAATCCATACGCAATGGAAGACCGATTACGAGATGATCGGTGATCCCACCGTCTACCAGTCCGGCGACACGCCGCCCACCTACGCCGATTGAACCGGATACCGCGGGCCGGGTCTCCGATGAGGGAAGTCCCGGCCCGCGGTATCTGCTGCTGTGGCCGGGCGGTTACCGGGACCTCGTCGCATCACCGGCGCATTCCGGGCCGGCAGCGTGGGCCGGACCGCTCCGCCGCCTGGACTTATTCCGGCGATCGCGGTCCGGAGCGGCCATACCCCGGCGACCCTACCGGCGATACGGGGGCTCACTGCTGATCGGTTGTTTCGTCACCCACGAGCGTGGTGCGGTGCATGAGGCGACGGGCGGTGGCCGCGAACGGACGGGCACGGTGCAGCAGAGTGGTGTTGTTCCAGACGACCAGATCGCCCTCACGCCACTGGTGGCGAAGTACGAAACGGGGCTGGGTCACCCAGTTTTCGAGTTCTTCGAGCAGACCGGCCCCTTCGTCCTCCGGTAAACCGGTCACCCGGTGCGCGGTGGCGCCGACCAGCAGGGAAATACGTCCGTCACGGTGCGTCCAGGTCAGTGGATGCTCGCGAGTGGGCACGGCGTCCCAGCGGGCGCGTTGTTCCTCGTCCGCGTCCGGGTTGGCGCGCTGCTGAGCGGCGGCGAAGCTGTGCAGGACGCGCAACCCGTGCAGCTTACGGCGCCGGTCCGCACTGAGTTCGCGGTAGGCCTGGGTGGTGTCGGCGAATTCGGTATCGCCGCCGGATTCGGGGATTTCCCGCGCGGCGAGCAGAGTCGCTTTCTGCGGGCTGGTGCCGGTGGCGCCGTCGAAGTGCCACAGGAAGTTGCCGCGGCGCAGCGCGGCCAGGCGCGGGTCGGTGCGGCCGGGGTCCAGCGTGATGGTGTCGATTTCACTGAACCGGTGCTCTCCGGTACGGGCCGGCAGCGGGCGACCGAGGCGACGGGTGAGAGCAACGAGTTCTTCATCGCTGATCGCGACGTCCCGGTAGACCAGGACATGATGGCGGGCCAGCAGATTCCGGCATTCCGCCGCCCCGGCCTCGCTGCTGAGCTCGGCGCCGGCGAGACCGGAGATCTCCGCGCCGAAAGGGTCCAGTGTTTCGACTGTGGGCGGCATCTACTTCTCCTCCATCATTGGTGATACGTACAAGAATGGCATACTCATATCTGAGAGCGAAAGTATCGAATGTGAGAGGGAGTGCCTGCCGCAATGGTTCGAGGGGTCGGGGCCCGTAGTGCGGGCACGAGAGACCAGCTGGTGGCCGCGGCGCGGCGGGTGATGGTGCGGGACGGGTACGGTGCGATGACCTACCGCGCCGTCGCCCACGCCGCCGCTGTCAGCCCGGGCCTCGTGCAGTACCACTTTCCGCGTTTGGAATCCCTTTTCGTCGCCGTCGCCGAGGTCGGCACCGACGATGCGGTCGCGTACCTGCGGGCGCTCACCGGACGTTCGCGACCACTGCGCGCGCTGTGGCGTTACGCCGGTGATCCGGCGGGAACCGCGCTGCTGGGACAGCTGATGGCCCTGGCGGCACACAATCCGGATGTCAGCGCGGCGCTCGGGCGCGGTGGAAAGCGGGTACGCGCCGCGATGATCGAACTGATCGAACGATCCGAACCCGGCTACCCACTGCGTGAAGCCGGCCTCACACCCGCTGCACTGGTGTTCACTCTGACCGCGCTTCCGCGCATGCTGCACCTCGAAAGCGCCTTTGGTGTCGACCTCGGCCACTCCGACACTGTGGCCTTCATCGAAGGCCTCCTCGATCGGATCGAACCTCAGGACCACGACAACCCATCCGACCCGGAGCAGGAGACCACCTGATGAAAATCGTCACCCAGCAGATTCTGGGAGGCCCGGACGTGTTGCATACCGCCGAGGCCCCGCGACCCGAGCCGGGCCCCGGCGAAGTACTGATCGCACTGGGCGCGACCTCGCTCAACAGCGTAGATCGCAAACTACGTGACGGCACAGTGACCCACTTCGGTGCGCCCCCGTTCACACTCGGATTCGATATCTCCGGACGCGTCGTCGCCTCCGGCGATGACGCAGTACACCCGGTGGGCAGTGAAGTCTTCGGTATGGCGCACACCGCTACCGGAACTTACAGCGAATTCGTCGCAGCCCCGGCGCGCGCGTTGGCTCTGCGTCCGCCGGGCCTGGACGACCTGCGCGCCGCCGCCCTGCCGACCGCGGGACTGACCGCCTGGCAGGCCCTGGACCTCGCCGCCGTGCGGGAGGGTGAGCACGTGCTGATTCACGGCGGCAGCGGCGGTGTGGGGCATCTCGCCGTGCAGCTCGCCGTATTGCGCGGCGCCCGAGTCACCGCCACCGCGCGAACCACCAACTCGGATTTCTTGCGGCATCTCGGCGCCGGGCAGGTGATCGATTACACCGCAATCGCTTTCGACGAGATTCTATCCGAGGTGGATGTCGTACTGGATTTCGTCGGCGGCGACTACGGCCGGCGGTCCGTATCGGTACTCGCCGCCGACGGGCGCTATATCGGTGCGCAGGCAGCGAATACGCCCGACGACCCGCGGGTGCGTTCGGTGACCGGCCGACCCTCGGCGAGCATGCTGCGCCGGCTCGGCGAACTGGTCGTCGAGGGATCGGTCCGGGTTCATATCGACCGGGTACTTCCGCTGTCCGACGCCGCACAGGCGCACGCCTTCGCCGAGAACACCCAGCTGCGCGGCAAGCTGGTCCTCACTCCGTGGACCTGACATCGCCAGGAGGCGCCGGACACAGCGGTCCACTCAGGCGCGTCACCAATGCTCCGGCGCCGGGGTGCCCATGGTCAGCGGCCGGGCATACGACAGATCCTCGTGATTGCGTGTGCCCACCGGGTAGGCCCCCTTCTTGAACAGAGACGACTGCAGCACCGACCCGTCGGCGAGGAACATCGCCTCCACGGTCGAGCGCCGGAGGGCGATCCGCCAGCGGCCGTCGCGGCGCTCGAGCCGGTCGAGGTAGCGGCCCGTGATGACCTGGACGTTGCGCCCGTCCCGGCCGAGCAGAATCACCACCACATAGCTTTCGGCGTGCGCGGTGTCACCGTCGATCTCGCACGTATGCGTGGTGATGTTGTGGGTATGCACCTGCGAAGTGGCGGCATGGGCCCGGTTCGCCCACTCAGCATATTCCGGCCCGGAATTGATTGCGGCGCCGTGCTCGTCGACGCCGTCCTCGTGATAGGCGGCGGCGATCAGGTCGGCATCGTGCCGATCGCACCCGCGGGCATGTGTGGCCACACAGTCGAGGATCGCGAGACGATCCGCCAGATATCGGACGTCGCGTTGCAGAGCGAGCACATCCCGCTGCAGCGCCTCGTAGTCGGCATTCGTGGTCTCGGTACTCGCGGTCATGAGTCTCCTGCGTCGAACGATTCGATGGGCCACGTTCGGCCGGTCGGCAGAGGGCGCCGGGCACGAAGCGGTGCTATATGATCGTATAGCACCGCGGCATGGTTGGATGGAGTTTCGGCGATGATCGGAGGATGACTATGGCGGGAGCGGCCCGGCGTTTCGGTTCGGAGACATCGAAAACGCGTGACATCCTGCTCGATTGCGTCGAGAAGTTGATGCTGGAGCAGGGATACGCGGCGGTCACCTTTCGTGCCGTCGCCACAGAAGCCGAGGTGACCCCCGGCCTGGTCCAATACTACTTCCGCACCCTCGACGGGATCTTCTCCGCCGCGATCCAGCGCTATTCCGAGCGTAATATCCGCTATCTGGCCAAGGCCCTGGATGCACCCGCCGAAGATCTGCTCCAGGTAATCTGGGAGTACAGCTGGGACGAAGCGGCCAGCTCGCTCACCACGGAGTTCATGGCGCTGGGCAACCACCGCAAATCGGTTCAGGCCGAGATCGCCGAGGCCACCGAACGCGTTCGCAAACTTCAACTGGAAGCACTCGAGAAAAACTTCGACGGCCGGGGACCGTTCGGCGGCAACCTGACCCCGGGAGCGTTGCTGCTGCTCATCTCGGGCATTCCGAAGTTCCTCGAACTGGAGGAGAGCGTCGGCGTGCACACCGCACACCAGGAACTGGTGGACGCCTTCGAGCAATTCCTGGGGACGAAAAACTCTGCGCAACCACGCAAACGCTCGGTACGCCGCCGAGCTCGATAGTCCCCACGCCCGGCAACTGCGCCCGGGCGCCACCGGACCGATACGGGCCGCGAACGCCGAGTCGCGGCGCGACGAGGGGAGGCCACAACCTCCGATACGGGACCACCCGGCATCGATTCCGCGATTCCACGTCCGGGCAGCGCCGCGCCGCCTACGCTATACGATCGCATAGGCGATGGGCCTGCGCGGCATCGTCCGGTGCCGTGACGGAACCGGCGGGTTCCCAGGCGAGTTCGCCGTCGACCAGGCCGGTCGCTACAGGCGGACAGCGTCAGGGCGTCGTCGTGCCGACACCGGCGGCGAGTGGACCGTCGGGGCCGCGGCCCGGCGCGCGATGACCGAAACCATCGGTCGACGCAACGATAGGAGTGGCCGGTGACCCGAGCCGGCTTCATCGGACTCGGCAGCCAGGGAGCACCCATGGCTCGCCGCATCATCGTGTCCGGATTCGAGACGACGTTGTGGGCCCGCCGCCCCGCCGCCCCGCCACACCGACACCGTTCGACACCACCACCGCGCAGCGCGCAGTCACCCGCCGAGCCGGCGGCTCGCAGCGATGTGGTGTGCCTGTGCGTGGTCAGCGACGACGATGTACGCGAGATCCTGACCGGGAGGACGGTGGGCCGGCCGGGCTCGCACCCGGCGGCACCGTGGCAGGTCACACTTCTCGGCGGCAACCTCGACCTCCTGGCCACCTACGGCGGGGACCTGCTCCGCAAGGATGTCGACTTGCTCGCCGCCCTGGCCGCCGGCGCTTCGGCGGCCCACAGCATCGCACTCAGCGCCGTCGACGCCGCCCTCACCGTGATGAACCGTCTCCGCTGAGCGCCTCCAGGAAGCCTTGCCCAACTACTGCAAATACGCTATACATCCGTATAACCTGTCTGTAGTCCGGGTCACACCGTGTAGGTGGAACCGCTCCTGATCTGCCCTTGTATTCAGCCGAAAGTGATGTGAACAATGGAGAAATCCGGACGCGTCGTCGCCGTCACCGGAGGAGGGTCCGGCCTCGGCCGGGCCATCTGCGAGCACTTGTCCCAGCACCATTCGTTCATCGGTGTACTGGACCGCGACCGTGCCGCAGCCGAGGAGGTGGCCGGCGAACTGCGCGCCACCGGCACCAAAGCAGTTGCTTTCGAGGTCGATGTCGCCGACAAGGCTGCGGTGGACTCGGCTTTCGGCACACTCCGGTCCGAGCTCGGTCCGGTCGACATCCTGGTGACCAGCGCCGGTATCTCCGGGTTCACCTCCTTCGAGAAAATCACCCTCGAGGAGTGGAATCGCTACCTCGCCATCAACCTCACCGGCACCTTCTTGTGTATGCAGGCCGCTCTACCGGATATGGCCGCACGTAACTGGGGCCGCATCGTCACCATCTCCTCGGCCGCCGGCCAGGTGGGCGCGCTGCGCCAAGGCCATTACTCCGCATCCAAAGGCGGCGTCATCGCCATGACCAAAACTGTCGCACTCGAATACGCCGCCCGCGGTATCACGGTCAATACCCTGCCCCCGTTCACCGCGGACACCCCGATGCTGCGCGCCGCACAGGAAGCCCGCCAGGTCCCCGGCGCCCAGACAATGGCCCGCATCATCCCGGCGGGCCGGGTGGGGACCGCCGACGAACTCGCCGCGGTGTGCACATTCTTGTGCTCGGACGCCGCGAGCTACATCACCGGCCAGGCGATCGGCGTCAACGGCGGAGCTGTCGTATGAGCACCACGGGTTGCACAAACCCGTAATCCAGCACGAGTGAACAACCGAGGTCGCACCATGAACACCGACACCACTTCGAACGACGACCGCAAAGCCACGCAGTTCCACTTCGATCGGCACGCACCCGAATACCGCGACCGATTCGACGAGATCACCGAGCAGATGCACCGGCAATGTCCGGTGGCCTGGACATCCACCTACGGCGGCCACTGGGTCGCCGCGACCGCCGACGCGGTCTTCGCGCTGGCACGCTGCCCGCATGTCTCCAACGACCACGACCTGCATAACGAGCGCCGTGGCTACAAGGGCATCTCCATCCCCACCATGATCGAGTCCTCCCCCGCCCGCGGCGGCATGCTCGAAATGGACGACCCCGAACATCGCATATACCGCAGTGCCATGAACCCGTACCTGTCCCCCGCGGCGATCAATCGCTGGGTGCCGGTGATAGACGAGGCGGTCCGGGCCTGCCTGGACGAACGAATCGAGACGGGCGCCATCGATTTCGTCGACGACCTGGCCAACGTCGTTCCCGCCGTATTGACGCTGGCGATGATGGGGGTGCCGCTGCGCAACTGGTCCGTGTACAACGAACCGGCGCACGCCGGCGTGTACACACCACCGGATTCCCCGGACGCGCAGCGGGTCACCGAGCTGTACCTGCAAATGGGCCTGGACATGCTGAAGAATCTCAACGAGATCCGTGAGCAACCGCGGCCGGGCATCATCCACGCTCTGACACAGATTACGGTGGACGGCGAGCCCGCGCCGGACATGGAACTGCTCGGCATGCTGAACCTGCTCGTCGGCGGCGGGTTCGACACCACCACGGCCCTCACCGCACGTTCGCTGGAATGGCTTTCGGACCACCCGGGGGAACGTGCACGCCTGAGCCTGGAACGCGACGAGCTGCTCGACCCCGCGACCGAAGAGTTCCTGCGCTACTTCACCCCCGCGCCCGGTGACGGCCGCACCATCTCCGACGACTGCGAAGTGGCCGGCACGCGATTTGCCGAAGGTGAACGATTGTGGCTGTCCTGGGCCATGGCCAACCGTGATCCCGCGATCTTCGAGGACCCGAACACCATCGATATGGAACGACGGGCAAACCGTCACTTCAGTTTCGGACTCGGCAACCACCGGTGCATCGGCTCCAACTTCGCGCGCACGGTGTTCAAACGCATGCTCATCGCGGTGCTGGACCGGATGCCGGACTACCACTGCGATCCGGTGGGCCGGGTGCACTACGACAGCATCGGCGTGATCCAGGGCATGCGGCATCTCCCGGCCACATTCACCCCCGGCCCGCGACGCGGCCCCGGCCTGGACGAAACACTCGAAAAACTGCAGCGTATCTGCGACGAACAAGAACTTGCCCGACCGATCACCGAACGCGCCGATGTGGCACGAATCGAATGATCGGCCAGCACTGAGGAACAGTCCTGTCGCTCGGCCCGCGACAGACGCTGAGCACCTCGAATCTGCGTTGCCTACGTCCGGCCGGTCCGCATCGGGTGTGGCCGGCGCCGAACCACCGGGCAGTTCCTTCCGCGTCGACGTCCGTCACGCCGCCAATGCATTCCGGCCTCTCGCACCGGCTGTCGCCCGGACCTTCAATCGGTAGGAAAAATACTTCCCGGCCTCGCCTTCCACGCTACCCTGTACGCACGTACAGCGAGCGCCGGTGACCTGAAAGGAGCCGCTGTGGACAAGAACGACATGATCCTCGTCAGCGTCGACGACCATATTGTCGAGCCACCCGATATGTTCGACAACCACCTGCCGAAAAAATACGCCGACGATGCCCCCCGGTTGGTGCACAACCCCGACGGCTCCGACACCTGGCAGTTCCGGGAAACCGTGATTCCGAATGTCGCGCTCAACGCGGTAGCCGGTCGCCCCAAGGAAGAATACGGCCTGGAACCGCAGGGTCTCGACGAGATACGGCCCGGCTGTTTCGATCCCAACGAACGGGTGAAGGATATGAATGCCGGCGGTGTGCTGGCAACCATGAACTTCCCTTCCTTCCCGGGTTTCGCGGCACGCTTGTTCGCCACCGAAGACGCCGACTTTTCGCTGGCGCTGGTACGGGCGTACAACGACTGGCATATCGACGAATGGTGCGCGTCGAACCCCGGCCGTTTCATACCGATGGCACTACCGGTGATCTGGGACGCCGAACTGTGCGCCCAAGAGGTGCGACGCGTATCCGAAAAAGGCGTCCATTCACTGACTTTCACCGAGAACCCCGCGGCACTGGGCTACCCCTCGTTCCACAGCGAATACTGGGCGCCGCTGTGGCGGGCATTGGTGGATACCGACACCGTGATGAACGTCCACATCGGCTCCTCCGGAAAACTGTCCATTCCCGCACCCGACTCCCCGATGGACGTCATGATCACCCTGCAGCCGATGAACATCGTGCAGGCAGCGGCCGATCTGCTGTGGTCCCGGCCGATCAAGGACTACCCGGATTTGAAGGTCGCGCTGTCCGAGGGCGGCACGGGCTGGATCCCGTACTTCCTCGACCGCGCCGACCGCACCTTCGAGATGCACGCCACCTGGACCGGTCAGGACTTCGGCGGCAAACGCCCCTCCGAGGTATTCCGGGAACATTTCCTGACCTGTTTCATCTCCGATCCCCACGGGGTGAAGAACCGCCACGACATCGGTATCGACAACATCTGCTGGGAAATGGATTACCCGCACAGCGATTCCATGTGGCCGAACGCCCCCGAGGAGCTCGAACGCGTCTTCGGCGACCACGGCGTCACCGACGACGAAATCAACAAGATCACCCATCAGAACGCGATGCACTGGTATTCTTTCGACCCTTTCCAGCACGTACCCCGCGAAGAGGCCACTGTCGGCGCACTGCGCCGGGCCGCGGAGGGACACGATGTTTCCGTCCAGGCACTGAGCCGGCGGGAGAAGAGCGGCACCACGTTCGCCGAATTCACCGCCAGCGCCAAGGCCATCTCCGGCGTCCAGGACTGATAGCCCCGGACGCGATTCCGAAGCACCGCCTTCTGCACGCATTTCGGACATCGAATGTGCCCGGCTGTCGACCTGGTGGGCCACTGCCTCCGAATAGGGCCCACCAGGCACCAGCGGAAAACCACAGGGCTACCGGTCGTCCACGTGCCCGATGCCGGCACACGGCATTCTTCACCGTTCGTGATCCGCGGTCGAGTAATGGATCGAATAGAACTCGCCCGTTCGCGGGCAGACGGACACCACAATGACGAGTTACGACTACATCATCGCCGGTGCCGGCTCGGCCGGGTGCGTTCTGGCCAACCGCCTTTCCGCGGATCCGAAGACCAGCGTGCTGCTGCTGGAGGCCGTCGGCGGCGACCGCAATCCACTGTTCCACCTCCCCAAGGGCGCGGGCATGCTCTTCGAGAGCGAAAAGCGCATGTGGCACTGCGAGACCACGCCGTTCGGGCCGAACCCGCACAGCGAGTAGTGGCTTCGCGGAAAAGCGGTGGGTGGGTCGAGTTCGGTGAACGGCATGATCTACAACCCCGGTCACCGCGCGGGTTACGACGCCCTCGAGCAGCTCGGCAACAAGGGCTGGGGCTGGGACGAGATCCTGCCGATTTTCACCAAGATCGAGGACAACGAGTTCGGCCCTTCGCCGACCCGCGGGTCCGGTGGACCGCTGCACATCTCCGTACCGCGCGCCCCGACCCGCTCTGCGACGAGACGATCGACGCCGCGACGGGCATCGGCCTGAAGCGAGTCGACGACATCAACGAATCCGATGAGGAACGTGTCGGCTATGCCACGTCGACGATCCGGAACGGGTGGCGGGTCAGCGCCGCCACGGCATTCCTCAAACCCGCCTCGCGCCGCGCCGATCTCACCGTCCGCACACATATGACGGTACAGCGCCTCTTACTGGAGAACGGCCGGGCTGTGGGCGTGGTGGCCGCGGGTAAGGGTGGCACCGCCGAACTCCGCGCCGGCCGCGAGGTGATCGTCTCACTCGGCAGCCTCGCCCGAGGCGAGCGGTTTCGTCGGGATCGGCCTCGGTGGCCAGTGGATAGGTATGGATTCGATATCGGCGCACCGGTCGACGGCGGTGATGTCGATGCCCGCCTCGGCCAGGGCAACGGCGTGGCTTCTGCCCTGGCCCCGCACGGCGCCGGTGATGACGGCGACGCGCCGAGCCGGCTCGCTCATGCGATCACCGCGGGCATGGTGTCCCAGCCGCGCACCGTAGAGGTCCGGGACCGGCGGGCGCCGGACATGTCGATCTCCCATTCGGGCCACCGCTTCAGCACCTCTTGGAGCGCCACCCGCCCCTCCAGCCGAGCCAGCGGTGAACCGACGCAGAAGTGCGGCCCCCGGCCGAAGGTGAGATGGCCACCCGGTTTCCGGTGGATATCGAAACGGTCGGGATCATCGAAATGACGCTCATCGCGGTTGGCCGAGGCGAGCATCAGCAGCAAGGGACTGCCCGCGGGTATGACCTGCCCTTGGAAGGTCACGTCGCCCGTGGCCACATAGCGCGCCACATGGGGCCCCGGCGGCTCGTAACGCAGCAGCTCTTCGACGGCATTCGGGATCAACGCGTGGTCGGCGGCCAGTTCCGTGCGCTGATCCGGATGTTCGGCGAGTACCTTGCCCATCCAGCCGAACAGGCGGCCGGTTGTCTCGACTCCCGCGCCGGCGACGACGGCCAGGAACACGATGAGTTCCTGCTTCGTCAATTTACGCACAGTTCCTGTCTCGTCCTCGAACTCCACCGCGAGCAGTTCGGTGATCAGGTCGTCCGAGGGATGTTTCTCCCGCCATTCGACGTACTCGCCGAACATCTCGCCGGTGAAGTAGTGGTCTTTCTGGATCGCCATCGGCTTACCCGGCTCGTTGCGCAGCACCTGATTCGCATGTGCCCGTACGGCCGGCTGTTCGGAATCCGGGATACCGGCGAGCATGCCGATCGTGCGCATGGGCAGTTCGGCGCCCAGATCCTCGACGAAATCGAAGCGTCCGCCACCGACGAGCGGATCCAGGCATGCCACGCAGAACGCCCGGATCTTCTCCTCGACCATCCGCATCTTCCTCGGAGTGAAGGCCCTGGCCACGATCGCGCGGTGGATGGTGTGCAGCGGCGGATCCTCGTTGATGAAAATGCCGGGGGGCATCACCGGATCCGTCATGACGACTTCGAGGATGTCGCCTTTGGCGGAACTGAGTCGCGCGGTGTCCTTCAGTGCCGCGTCGACGTCCGCATAACGGCTCACACCCCAGAAATCGTGACGCTCGTTGTAGTACAGCGGCTGTTCGTCGCGCAGCCGCCGGTAGGTCGGATAGGGATCGAGATCGATATCGAAATCCCAGGGGTCGTAGTACAGATCGCTCATTACCTACTCCTCGGCGGGCACTCGTGCGCAGCACCCCGCGGCATGCTATACAGACGTATAGTACGGTACTATACATTCGTGCAGCAGGACTGGTGCGCGTTCCGCCGGAGAACCGGCCGCCGTAGCGACCGGCACAGCGACGATCCGAGCCGTTCACCGCGGTGGCCCATCGACAAAGGAGTAACGATGCGGGTAGAGGTCGAGTCCTCGCGCTGTCAGGGTCACACCCCGTGCGCCATGATCGCTCCGGAGAGTTTCGCGCTCGACGCGGTAGACGGGCATGCGCGCGCCATGCCCGGCGCCGTTGCGCCCGAACACGAGAGACAGGTCCGCGAAGCCGTGCGGTCGCGTCCCGAGCAGGCCGTTCGCATCCGGACAGAGTGAACTCCCCGGATGGAGGTTGCACGTATTCCCCGACAGAACGTGAGGAACTGATGCCCGAAGCACAACCTGTCGCCGTGGTCACGGGTGCCAGTCGCGGTGCCGGCGCCGGAATTGCTCGCGCACTGGGCAGTCACGGCTGCACGGTGTACGTCACCGGCCGTACCGACGTCGCGGCCACATCGGGCCCGCAGGGAACAATCGCCGAAACGGCCGAGTCGGTGACCCGGGCAGGGGGCCACGGCGTGGCGGTCCGCGTCGACCACGGCGACGACGAGCAGGTGCAGGCGCTGTTCGACCGGATCGACCGAGAGCATGGCCGAATCGACATCCTGGTCAATAATGCCGCGATCATCCGCAACGAGATGATGAGACGGACCAAGTTCTGGGAAGAGCCCGTCAATGTCATCGACACCCTCGATGTCGGGTTGCGCAGCAGCTATGTCGCCACGGTGTATGCCGCGCCCCTGATGGTTCCGCACCGGAAAGGACTGGTCGCGTTCACCTCGTCATCGGGCGCGGTGCACTACGCGTTCGGCCCCGCCTACGGAGTTCCGAAAGCCGGCACCGACAAGATGGCGGCCGATATGGCATTCGATTTCCGCGATGCCGGGATCGCCGCGGTGTCGATCTGGATGGGCTCGCTACTCACCGACCGTGTTCGCAAGATCATCGCGAAAAAACCCGACGAGTTCGGGCATATCCTCGAGACCGCGGAAACCCCCGAGCTGACCGGTCATGTCATCTGGGCGCTGTACAACGACCCGGACCTCATGGACCTCACCGGGCAGACGCTGATCGGCGCGGAGCTCGCGGCCCGGTACGGAATCGAGGACGAGGGCGGTCGCCGGCCGCCCTCGTATCGCGATCTCTTCGACGTTCACCCCCACACCCAGCAGGCGCATGTGATGCGATGAAGCCTAGCCTCGCGGCCGCGCGCCGCGCCCGAAGGTGATATCGGCATGGTCGGGATCCCGCGGTTGCGGAACACCACCTCCTCGAGCGGGCGCCGGCGCATCGGCCCGTGCCGGCCACGCGGCCAGCCGACGACGATATGCCCGGCCAGGAACCACTCCTCGGGAACACCCACCGATTCGCGCAGAATCTGCCCACCGTCATTGGAAGCCCAGCTCGTCAGGCACGCGCCCAGCCCCTGCGCACGCGCCGCGAGGTAGAAGTTCTGCAGCGCGGGATAGATCGAGCCGCCCTGCAGGAACTCCGAAGAGAAATCGTTCTTGAACGCGGTGAACAGCACCGAGGTGTATTCGCCGGCCCGGTCGTGCGGGTCGCCGCTTGCAGGCAGCGCGTGAGCGTGGCGTCGTCGACCGGTTCGTCGGTGAACCGGCGGATCGACCGCGCCGTGGACAGCACTTCCCAGACATCGTCACTCGCAGAGGACATTCCATCGGGTTATCCGACGGACGCGGAAATGTCGAGAGCCCGGACTTAGTCCGGGTAACGGCTGCCGGAGCCTCCGCGCAGAACAAACAATGGGCGAACAGTTCCCCGATACGGTGGCGCCGCCCTCCCCAGCAGCAAAAACGGCACGGATGTCCGCACACTGCACTTTGTCATCGATACCCGAAGCGCGGACGATCCGGGACTTTTCGAGCCACGGCAATAACCGTACGGCTGCCGAAATGATGCTGTACGCTCGTATAGCACTGGCGCGAGAAGGAGAAACACCTTGAACAATCGGTTCTCATTGGAGGGGCGGGTCGCCGTGATCACCGGCGGCGGTACCGGGATCGGCCGGGGGTCCGCACTGGTCCTGGCCGAACACGGCGCCGACGTGGTCCTGGCCGGGCGCCGGCCGGACCCGCTCGAATCCACCGCGCAGGAGGCTCGAGCGCTGGGTCGGCGTGCCCTGGCCGCGCCGACCGATGTCACCGATCCGGCGGCCTGCCGAGGGCTCATCGACACCGCACTGGCCGAATTCGGCCGGATCGACATCCTGGTGAACTGCGCCGGCGGTGCCCAGACCAAGTCGATCTTCACATGGGCCGACGACGAGTTCGAGCAGGTGTTCGCACTCAACTTCGGTGCGGCCTGGCATCTTTCCCGGGCGGCCGCACCAACGATGATCGAGCAGGGCCGCGGCACGATCGTCAATATCTCCTCCGGGGCCAGCCTGTTGTCCATGCCGCAGGCCGCGCCCTACGCAGCCGCCAAGGCCGCGATGAACAACCTCACCGGTTCCATGGCCGCCGCCTGGACGCGAAAAGGCATCAGAGTTAACGCGATCGCAGTCGGGGCGGTGCGCGCGGCCACACTCACCGACGACGCCGCACGCTACAATCTGGACCCCGAGGCCATCGCCATGTCGAACGGATCGGGGCGTCTCGGCGAACCCGACGAAATAGGTTACGGCGTCCTCTTCTTCGCCTCCGACGCCTCGAGTTTCTGCTCCGGGCAGACGCTCTACATGCACGGCGGACCCGGACCGGCGGGCATCTGACAGTCATTTGTTCTCCGGAGGCACCACAATGAGCGCATCCCGCCGCATGATCGTCACCCCCCTGGTGATGAACTCGATCGGCCACAACTTCCACGGAATCTGGCGGCACCCGGAGGCGGCGAACCGGAATTTCGACACCTTCGATCTATGGGTGGACCTGGCCGAACAAGCAGAGCAGGCCAAGATCGACGCATTCTTCTTCACCGATGTACTCGGTGCCGGGCCTTCTTTCGTGGTTATCGAATCTCCTGTGCGGCTGTGATTTCCGCGAGTTCACAGGCCTGACGCAGATAGCCGAAGTGGCGAGCGCCGCCCGAGTCGGCCGGCAGCTGCATGGTGCGTCGGCTGCGCAGGCTCAGCAGTCCGGCCTTGACCCGCGCGAATACCTCGTGCCAATGCAGGTGGTCGATCGAGTGGCCGGTGTGCTCCTGCCACAGTGCGATCGTTTCCGCACGGGTGCCGAGCCCGGCGAGCCGCGGCACACCCTGACCGACCGACAGTGATTCATCGAACAGTAGCCACCAGGCCAGGTCGGCTATGGGTCCGGCCAGCGACGCCTGCTCCCAGTCCATCACCCCGACCACGCGGAAATCGTTGTCGAACATCATATTGCCGATACGAGCGTCGCCCCAGGACACCCCGGGCGGGGACATCGGCGGCCGATGCTCGTTCAGCCAATCGAGCAGCGTTCGCACGATCTCGGGTATCTCGTTGCCGAAGGCCCAGTCCGCGTAGCGAGTCCAATACGCAAGGTGCTGTGCGATACCGGGTGCGCCGTGCTCGGGCCGGTCGAAGAAGGATACGGTTTCCATCGGTAATCGGTGGATCGCGGTCAGCTGGCGCATCGCGCTCTCCCACAGGGTTCTTCGCTGGCCAGGTGTTGCGTCGGCGAGCCAGCCGGAGGAGTTGTACGGCGGCATGCTCACCGGTACGCGACCGTGCATACGCCGCATGACGTAGAACGGCCGGCCGAGGACGGCGGTGTCGCGCTCGAACCACAATGCCTGTGGCACCCGCACTTCCGGATGCCCGGCCAGGGCGGTGAGGACGTCGTACTGCATATGGAATTTCGGTTCGAAGAACACCTGATGTTCCGGCGCCGGTGCGATACGAACGACAAGGTCGTCCACGCGCTCCCCGGCGCGTACCGTGACCAGGATGGTTTCATTCGAAAAGCCCGCGCCACGAGGGTAATCGGGCGGATCGATCGCAACCGACGCAACGCCGAGCCGATCGGCCAGCCAGGGCCGCAGCGCGGCTACCATAGCGTCGAGATCTCGGCCTTTGGAAAACAGGGGCGCATTCTCCATTGCTGTCCCGTTACCTTTCGATGGTGGGACCGCCGAATGCGGTCCGCCGGAATGGCCACAGTTGTGCGGCGCCATCATGGGCATTCGCGGACGCCCACGTGAACGCGTGGTGCGGCAGGCCGCCGACAGCGCAGCCGATCTTTCTGTCGTGGAAGCGTCTGCCTATGAGTTGAAGGTGATGTTGAGTTCTCGCAGCCCGCGGAGCAGGAAGGTGGGTTCATAGGAATAGTTGCGGTCGGTCGCGGGGCCGTGGACGGTGTCGTCGATGGCGATATCGGTCACGCGGTCGAGTAGCCGGTTCAGCGTGACCTGCCCCTCGATTCGTGCCAGGGGCGCACCCGCGCAGGTGTGGATGCCGCGGCCGAAGGCGATGTGCTCGCGGGCATTACGACGGTCGAGCCGGAATTCGTCGGGATCCTCGAACTTGCGCGGGTCACGGTTGGCCGCGGTGATGCACAACATGACCACGGTGCCTGCGGGGATGTCGACGCCGCCGAGGGTCGTGCGCTTGCGCGCGAGCCGGAAGTCGACCTTGGTCGGGCTCTCGGTGCGCAGTGATTCCTCGATGAACGGGCCGATGAGGCCGCGGTCCTCACGGAGGATCCGCTGATACTCGGGCTTCTCGCCCAGCACCCGTACCGCCGCGCTGAGCAACTTGGTGACCGTCTCCTGCCCGGCCGCGAACAAGAACGTGGCCGGCCGCACCAGTTCGATCACCGACGGTTCGGACCCGTCGGGGTACAACGTGGAGGCCAGAACGCCGAGAATATCGCTCCGCGGATTTGCGCGCCGGTCGGTGATGTACGCGCTGAATGTGTCGTCGAGCCACTCCAATGGATTGGTGCCGGGTGCATCCTGGTACATCGACCCCTCGATACTGCCCGGCGTCGTCTGACCGGCCAGCCTGGCCCGGAACTCGTCGCGGTCACCATCGGGTACGCCCAACAGGTCGGCGATGACCAGCGTGGCGAACGGCTTGGCGTACTGGCCCAAGAATTCGCAACGGCCGTCGGTGAGGAATTCGTCGAGTTGGCGGTCGGCCTGAGCCCACATGAACTCCTCGTTCTCCTTCAGCCTCTTGGGCGTCAGCAGCCGGTTCAGTAGTCCCCGGGTACGGGTGTGCTCCGGGGGATCCATGGTCACCATGTGCTCGGAGATCCTGAACAGGTGCCGGTGAGCCTCGATCTGGGCGCCGATATCATCGCCTTCCGGCTGGAACGGCAGCGGCGGAAACGGCCCGCTGACCGAGACGGCGGCCGAGAAGTCGTCCTGGTTGCGGAAGACCTCGATGGCCTCGCGGTACCCGGTGACCGTCACGACTCCGTAGTGCGGCTCGCGGAATACCGGGGTCCGGCTGCGCAGGTGATCAAGGTACTCGTAGGGATCCTGCGCTATGGCCGGGTCAGAGAAGTAGTCGGCGGATGCCAGGTCGCTCATGCGCTCATCGGCCTTTCGGTGCGATAGTGGAGGCATATATCTGAGAATCACACTCTCGCCCAGAGTAGAATGACACTCTCGAAAATGGGGCGAAACTCGCGAATCGATCGACAACCCGACGCCAGGAGCGTGCCGAAACAGCCACCATCCGTTTGCCATCGGATCCCGGCGTCACGATCGGCGGGCTGGGTCCGATCCCAGTTCATGCGTGCGTTACGAGTGCGCGACCGAGGCTGTTGCCTCCGAGAAGCGGCCACCCGGGCCGGCGCCGAGCCTCTCCGATGCGCCCGAGCGGTTACCGACGTCCACGGGCGGCCTCGTATCCGGTGGTCATCCAATACACGGTGCGGTCGACCGCGGGTACGATCGCTGTCACTTCGATCTCGCCGCCGGCGACCCGCCCCAGAAGCCCATATACCAGGCTGGTCAGGGTCGCATCCAGGTCCTGGATGAATTCGGGGTCGATATCGGCCAATGCTGTCATCGCGGCGGGAACGACGGCCTCGAGTCCGTGGTTGATCAACGTTTCGCCGCCCGCCGCGGCCCGTGCGCGGAAGTATGCGACGAGCAGGCCGGGATGGCGCTCCCAAGGTTCGAAGATCGGGCGGAGTACGCGCATGAGGGCGGTATGGAGTGGCTCGCCCGGGTGGGCCGTGTAGTTCGACAGTTCGGCGTAGCGGTTCTCCCGCATCCACCAGTCCAGTGCGGCGAGGATCAGTTCGTCGCGGGTGCCGTGCAGTTTGTAGATCTTGGTGAGCGATACCCGGGCACGCCGGGCCACCTCGCGCATCTGTATTGCGTCGTATCCGTCGGTCTCGAGCATGGAGACGACGGCCTCGCGAATGCGTTGCTCGCCTTGGCCGAGCACCGAGTCCATGGTGACATCGCGCTGTTCGGTCAATTCGCCCGATTCCTTCCCTCTCCATTGCGGAACTGCTATTCTCGCATCGTGGTAATCAGATTACCACAGCTCAAGCACAGTTTTCGTTCACATACGCCGCACTCCTCGTGGGTTCCACCGAGGGGACGCAAATCTGCTCGGCACCGAAGCGAGGATCGATGGGTTCGTTAGATGGCAAAGTCGCCTTCATCACCGGAGTGGCACGGGGACAGGGCCGAAGTCACGCCGTCCGGCTGGCTGCGGAGGGAGCGGACATCATCGGCGTGGATATCTGCGCCGATATCGCTTCCAACAGTTACCCCATGGCGAGCCGGGACGAGCTCGAGGAAACGGTTGCGCTCGTCGAGGCGAAAGGCCGCCGGATGCTCGGGTCGGTGGCCGATGTGCGCGACTTTCCCCAGCTCCGCGGCGCCCTGGACGCCGGCGTTGCCGAGTTCGGCCGCCTGGACATCGTCTGCGCAAACGCGGGTATCGCACCGCTGTCGCTGGAAGAGGTTCCCATCGAAACCGAACTCGAGCAGTGGGCCGATGTAGTCGGTGTGAATCTTTCCGGCGCGTTCCACACCGCCCGTGCGGCAGTTCCGCATCTGATCGCCGGCGGCAGGGGCGGCTGCATCGTGTTCACCAGTTCCACGGCCGGCCTGGTCGGTATGGGTGGGCTGGACGGTGGCGGGCTCGGATACGCAGCATCCAAGCACGGCATCGTGGGGATCATGCGATGTCTGGCAAATAATCTTGCGGCACACAGTATTCGGGTCAATACAGTGCATCCGACGGCGGTCAATACCATGATGGCGGTCAATCCCCAGATGATGGAATGGGCGGCCAACAATCCTGATGGTGGCCCGCATCTGATGAACCCGATGCCGGTGGCGATGTTGGAGCCGCAGGACATCAGCGCGGCCATCGCATTCCTGGCCTCGGACGAGGCGAAGTACATCACCGGCGTGGCCATGCCCGTCGATGCCGGCTTCTGCAACAAGTTGTGAGGGATGCGATGACTCAGAGTTCACAATCGCCGGGCAGGGTCGCCGGGAAGCGTGTGCTGATCACCGGTGCCGCCCGCGGGATGGGCCGCAGCCATGCGGTGCGGCTGGCCGAGGAGGGCGCCGATCTCGTTCTGATCGATATCTGCCGGTCGCTGCCCGAACTCGAATATCCACTGTCGACGCCGGAAGATCTCGCCGAAACCGCGCAACTGGTCGAGAAGCACGGTCGCCGCGTCATCACCGCGGTGGTCGATATACGCGACGCGCAAGAGCTGTCGGCGGCGGTGGACGAGGCGGTGGCGCAACTCGGCGGGTTGGACGCGGCAGTTTCCAATGCCGGTGTCCTGACGGCCGGGACCTGGGATACGACCACCGTCGAGCAGTGGCGGACTGTGGTCGATATCAATCTGATCGGGACGTGGAATACCTGCGCCGCCGCACTTCCGCATCTTGTCGATCGCGGTGGCAGCATTGTCAACATCAGTTCCGCGGCGGGGCTGAGGGGCACCCCGTTGCATATCCCCTACACCGCCTCCAAACACGGTGTGGTCGGGCTGAGCCGCGCGCTGGCCAATGAGCTGGCCGCGCAGAACGTCAGGGTCAATACCGTGCACCCGACCGGTGTGGCGACAGGTATGTCCCCGGAGTCGTTGTTCGGGCTGCTCTCCGAGAAGCGTCCGGATCTGGCCCCGCTGTTCGGTAACGCGCTGCCGGTGGTGATGACCGAGGCCCTCGATATCAGTAACGCCGTGCTGTACCTGATTTCCGATGAAGCCCGGCACGTGACCGGGATGGAATTCAAGGTCGACGCCGGTGTCACCCTCAGATGAAAGCGAAGGATATGGGAACCATCGATAGCGCAGCGGTGAGTACTGCGCAGCGGTCGGAACGAGGCCGGCGCGAGTTCGCCGAAGTGATGACCTTCGCGCCGCCGGGAGATTCGAGCCCGACGACAGCCCACGGCCTGATCGATTTCGTCTTCGCCGAAGTATGGACCCGGCCGGTGCTGAGCCGCCGGGACCGGCGGTTCGTCACGCTGGCGTGCATCGCCGATTCCGACGCCGAACAGCCGCTGATCGAGCATGTGTATGCGGCGTTGAACAGCGGTGATATCTCCATCTCCGAAATGCGCGAGACAGTATTGCATTTCGCCGTATACGCGGGGTGGCCGAAGGCGTCACGGTTCAATATGGTCGTCGACCAGCAGTGGGAGCGGATCCACCAGGAACGTGGACTCCCCGTTCCTGCCCCCGAACCCCTGCTGCCACTGGTGACACCGAGCGATCCGGAGGCGCGGCTGGCGCGCGGTGTGGAGTCGTTCAAAGAGGTCAACTGCATGCCCTTCGCACCGGACCGCGATAATCCGTACCAGGGGGCCGGCATTCTCAATTTCGTCTTCGGGGAGATGTGGCTGCGCCCGGGGCTGAGTATGAAAGCGCGCCGGTTGATCACCGTGGCGTGCGTCGGATTCCAGGACGCACCGATTCCGATCCTCTCCCATGTTTACGCCGCCTTGAAGAGCCGTGATGTGTCCTTCGAGGAAATGGATGAGCTGGCGCTGCAGTTCGCCGCCTACTCCGGCCTGCCGAAGGCGACACACCTCAGTCAGGTGATCGAAGAGCAGAAGGCTCGCGTCTTGAACGAGTGGCGTGCCGAAGACGCGGCGACTTCCTAGGAGCACCGATGGCCCTCATTACTGACAATCTCGATCCTTCGGCTGTCGAACTGCCGGGTTCGCTGTTGATCGGCGGCGACCGGATAGATCAGAGTTCCGGCGGTACCCACGCACACATCTTCCCGGGGACCGGCCGCCCGAACGGAACCGTCCAGCTCGCCGGCTCCGAGGAGATCGACCTCGCTGCCGAGTCGAGCCGGAACGCCCAGCGCGAATGGATATCGTTCACGTCGGACCGTCGTCGCGACCTGCTGATCGATCTCGCCGATGCAGTGCACGAACATATGGCCGAGTTCTCCCGGCTGAATGTTCAGGATTACGCCGTACCGATTTCCCTGGCGATCAACACCCTGCTGCTCGAACGCTTTCTGCGCCACTTCGCCGGGTATGTCGACAAACCGCACGGGCTCAGTACCCCGGCGGCCGGATCGTTCGACCTGAACCTGATCGAACGGGAGCCTTATGGCGTCGTCGGCGTCATCGCCCCGTGGAACGGTGCGATGGTTGTAGCCGCATCGTGTGTGGCGCCCGCACTGGCGGCCGGTAACGCCGTCGTCTTCAAACCCTCGCCATTGGCCCCGTTCGCGGCATTGCGGTTCGGCGAGTTGTGCACTGAGGTAGGGCTGCCGCCGGGGCTGGTGAATGTGGTGCCCGCCGGGCCCGAAGGCGGTGAGGCGCTCGTCCGGCACAGCGGAATCGGCAAAATCCACTTCACGGGCGGCGGGACGACCGCGCGCAAGATACTTGCGACTGCCGCAGAGAATCTCGTGCCGGTGGTGGCCGAACTCGGCGGAAAATCCGCCAATATCGTATTCGAGGACGCGGATCTCGATGCCGCCGTGCAGCTGTCGGCCTATCAGGGTCCCATCGTCCAATCCGGCCAGAGCTGCGCATGCGCCAGCCGCGTACTGGTCCACGAATCCGTCTACGACGCATTTCTGGAGCGGTTCGTCGCCACCGTCGAATCCGCGCGAGTCGGCGATCCCTTCGACCCCACGGTGCTGTTCGGCCCGGTGGTGAGTGCGTCGGATGCCGATCGTATCCTCGGCGTGATCGACGGAGCCGTTTCCGCCGGCGCCGGCGAACTACTCACCGGCGGACAGCGAATGGGCGGTGAGCTGGCCGAAGGCTTTTTCATCGAGCCGACGGTGTTCGCCGATGTCGACAACCGGTCGGACTTGGCGCGAGCCGAAACCTTCGGACCCGTGGTATCGGTGATGAGATTCACCGACGAGGCGGAAGCGATCCGGATCGCGAACGACAGCCCCTATGGCCTGAATGCCTTTATCCAGACCACGAATCTGACCCGGGCACATCGTGTTTCACGACTTCTGCAAGCCGGTTCCGTCTGGATCAACCAGGTCAGTGATATCTCACCGCAGGGCCCCTACGGCGGCTACAAACACAGCGGTTTCGGTCGTACCGGTGGTCTCGAGGGCCTCTACGAGTTTCTGCAAGTGAAGAACATTCGGATCGGGATGGGCTGAGCCCGGCCCAGTCGCTCAACTGCTAGACATCCCGACTCGCCACCGCGGCGCGCAATGCGGGCGTCCGATGCTCGCCTCCCTTGTCACGAAAGGCTGACATGACCGATCTGGCGTCTGTCGATTACTTCTCCGATGCACTGGTCGCTCAGGACCCCTACGAATATCTGGCATACCTGCGTAGCCGGAACCCGGTGTTCCGTGAACCCCACTACGGAGTCGTTGCGGTCACCGGCTACCAGGAAGCCAACGAGGCATTCCGCAATACCGATGCCTTCTCCGCCTGCGTCGCTATCGGCGGTCCGTTCCCGCCACTTCCGTTCGAACCCGCCGGTGACGACATCAGCGCGCAGATCGAGGAGCACCGGCACCAGTTCCCAATCTTCGAGCACATGGTCACCATGGATCCCCCGGAGCACACACGTACTCGTACCTTGCTGAGCCGGCTGCTCACACCGAAGCGGCTCAAAGAGAACGAAGAGTACATGTGGCGGTTGGCGGATCGGCAATTCGACGAGATCGTCACTCGGAACCGGTGTGAATTCCTCGACGACTACGCAAAGCCGTTCGCCACCCTCGTCATCGCCGACCTGCTCGGTGTTCCGGATGGCGATCGGGACAAGTTCCGGGCCCGGCTGGCCGGCCACAAAGACCCCGGCACCAGGGTGGGGGCGCTGGACCATGAACCGGTGGGTACCAATCCGCTGGAGTGGCTGGAAGAAACCTTCGGCGAGTACATCACCGATCGCCGGGCCACGCCCCGCGAGGACATCCTGGGCGTACTCGCGGCCACGACCTACCCCGACGGATCGGTGCCCGAGGTGATCGATATCGTGCGCCCGGCCACCTTCCTTTTCGCGGCAGGCCAGGAGACCGTCACCAAACTGCTCAGCTCGGCCGTCCGTGTGCTCGCCGAGCGTCCGGAGCTCCAGCAGCTCGTACGCGCCGACCGCAGTCTCGTCGGTCCGCTCATCGAGGAATCGCTCCGTTTCGAAAGCCCTACCAAGGTCGACTTCCGGCTGGCTCGCAAGAGTACGCAACTCGGGGGCGTCGATGTCCCCGCCGGCACGGTGCTGATGTTGTGTATCGGCGCCGCCAACCGGGACCCACGCAAGTTCGAGAATCCGGATGAATTCCGGGTCGATCGCCGAAACGCCCGCGAGCACATTGCCTTCGGACGTGGCATCCACACCTGCGCCGGCGCACCGCTGGCCCGCACCGAGGGCCAGGTCACCGTCAATCGGATGCTCGACCGCTTTCGTGACATCGCCATCGACGACAGCATGCACGGCGAACCGGAGCAGCGCAGCTATCGCTATGAACCGACATTTCTCCTGCGCGGCCTGCGGGAATTGCACATCACCTACACGCAGGCGAAATGAACAGGCTCGACCGAGCCGAAGACATGGTCGGCAACTGGTCAACGAGGTCCAGTTGAGGAGGAACACCGTGAAACCACGACGAATTGCCGTAGCCCTCTTGGCGATGGCCTTGCTCACCGCCGGATGTAGCGGGCGCGGCGGCGCCGGCAGGGAAGCGAACCCGAGTGACGTCGAAACCGGAGACTTCGGTGATCTGTCGGGTGTCTGTCACGGAGGGTCGGCGACCGGTGCACCAGCCCAAGGGGTGACGGCCGAGGAAATCGAGGTCGGCGTCTTCAGCGATGTCGGGTTCACCAAACAGCCGGAATTCGTGGACGCGGCAAAGGCGTTCACGTCGTGGTGTAACGCGGCCGGTGGTATCAACGGCCGGAAACTGGTGTTCGAAGTCCGCGATACGAAACTCATGGAGGTCCGGCAACGGATGCTCGACTCCTGTCGCGAGGACTTCGCACTTGTCGGCGGCGGCGCCGCTCTGGACGGCCTCGGCGTCAAGGACCGCCTCTCGTGCTTGCTGCCGGAATTCCCCGCGCAGGTCTCGCAATCGCAGAATCTGCAGTCCGACTTGCAGATCAGCGCCCTGGCCAGCACCTACGCACACTACGAGCCCTATTTCGGCTTCCGGAGCTGGCTGCTGAACGAGGCATATCCGGGCTCGGCGGGCGCTGTCGGGATCATCAACGGCGACTCACCGGTCACCAAGGTGCTCGGCGACAAGGCCGTCGAGGCGATCCGGGCGGCCGGCGGGACCGTTACCTATAACGATCTCTACCCGGCATCCGGTGTCCCGGACTGGACTCCCTATGCGCAGGCGATCAAGAGCAAGGGCGTCAAGGGCCTGGTCTTCTACGGCGACTTCCGGCAGCTGGGGAAGCTGGAGGACGTTCTGACCAGCATGAACTACAAGCTCGACTGGATCGACCCGACCAACAACTCCTACAACAAACAGTTCCTCCGGGCAGCCGCGCAATCGGCGGATTTCCAGAACAATGTTGTCGACCTGACCGGCGCGGTGCCGATCGAAGCCGCCGATGCCTCGCCGGCAATGAAGCAGATGCACGATATGTTCGCAAAATACGCACCGGGAGCGGAACTCGCGCTGGGCTCGGTACGCGCCCTGTCGTCCTGGTTGCTTTTCGCCAAGGCCGCCACCAGCTGCGGTGACCAGCTCACTCGCAGATGTGTCTTCGAAGCGGCCGGCACGGAGACCGACTGGACCGGAGGCGGATTGCATACCCCCCGCGATCTGTCGGACAACGACGCGGCACCGCGCTGCTTCAATGTCGTGCAGGCCACCCCGAACGGATGGCGGCAGGCCGATTTCGCGCCCGATCAAGGACTGTTCCGCTGCGATGTGGCCCCCTACCGATATACCGGTGACTACGGTGCCGCGACCACCCTCGCTGATGTCGGCAAGACCCTGGCAGATTTCGAATAGGGATCGGCACTCCGCACCGGCGGCCGAATGTGGCCGCAATCCACCCGGTCGCCGTCGACGCCATTTTCTACCAGGCGCGCATACCGCATTACCGACGCCGCTCGGCTCTTGTCTCCGGCAGATCTTTGCCAGGTCTGCCGCCCCTTATCCACGCACTGGTTCATCATATGCAAAAGGAGATAATTATGGGAAAGCTCGACGGCAAGGTCGCTTTCATCACCGGCGCCGCGCGGGGCCAGGGCCGCAGTCACGCGATCCGGCTGGCACAAGAGGGTGCCGATATCATCGCGCTGGATATCTGTGCCCAATTGGGTTCGGTGCAGTACTCGATGGGAACCGCCGATGAGCTGGCGCAGACCGTGGAGGAGGTCGAGAAGCAGGGGCGCCGGATCGTAGCCCGGCAGGCGGACGTCCGCGATGTCGCCGCGTTGCGGAAGGTCTTCGAGGAGGGTGTCGCGGAACTCGGCCCGGTCGATATCGTCCTGGCCAACGCGGGCATCGGAGCCGGCGGTGCTGCCGTGGCGGAGGAACAGGAGTGGGAGGAGGTGGTCGCGGTGAACCTGACCGGTGTCTGGAACACCGGTCGCGTGGCGATCCCGTCGATGATCGAGCGAGGCAAGGGCGGATCGATCGTACTCACGAGCTCCACCGGCGGCCTCATCGGTGTCGGCATTCCGACGGCAGGATTCCTCGGTTATACCGCGGCCAAGCACGGTGTCGTCGGGTTGATGAGGTCCTGGGCCAACTACCTTGCGCCGCACAATATCCGGGTGAACAGTGTCGCCCCGACCGCGGTCCGCACGCCCATGGCCGGTGACGGCAACTTGGAGGCGATCATGGAACGCAACCCGGCGCTGGCCCATGCACTGTCCAACGCGATGCCGGTGGATCTGGTGGAGCCGCTCGATGTCTCCAATGCCATCGCATGGCTGGTCTCCGACGATGCACGCTATGTCTCGGGCTCTGTCATCCCGGTCGACGCCGGTCAGTTGAACAAGAGATAGTCCGGTACGAATACACCCGTACGCGAGATATGGTCCGAATCCGTAGCTGCGGATTCGTCATCGACCAGGGCGACGCCGGTCGGTGCGTGGTGGAAGCTTTTCGGCTCCGCTCTGCTGACCCGACACGACAGCCTCTCGGCTCGGGGGCGTGGACTCACTCGCCGGAGTCCTGCTCCGGGTCCGTGATGACCAACGTCATGACAACCTCCAGCAATCCGAGTGTCTCGCGTGACGGGTCGAGCAGGGATTGGATGCGCAGGCCGTCCATCAGTGCGAGCACCAGGGTCACCTTCTCGTCCGCCGACAGGTAGGGGCTGTCTCGCGAGGTGGGAAGGTGGCTGCCACTGAACCTGGTTCGCATCCGTTCGCGCCGGCCGACGAAGAAGTCATGGGCGGGATGTGCGGGGTCCGTTGCTGCGATGGCCAATGCCATCCAATTGCGCTGGTACCCGGGATCGTCGAATTCGTCGCGCAGAACTTCGCTCAATATGTGTTGCCTGCTCGCTCCGGCCTCGATGATCCGTGCCGCCAGCTCCTCCTCGTCTGCTTCGCGCTGGGCGAGCGCCGCCAACAGCAGTTCGTCCTTGCCCGAAAAGTGGCGAAGCAATGCCGAATGGGTCACCTGCGCCCGCCCGGCGATGTCCCGCAGTGACGCTCGCTCGTACCCGTGCTGAGCGAAGCTCTCCAGAGCGGCGCGGACGATCTGTGCGCGGCGGGCAGGAGTCGAGGCGTTCGGGCCTCGGCGCCGTTTCCTCGGTTCGGCCTTTTCGGGAGAGGTCACGGAAGTCCTTTGATCGGATGCAGCCGGCAGGAGGTGCGCACGGTCTGTCGTATGCCGAGTGTAGTAATTGTAAAAAGTAACCACTATGGTTACCGTTTAGGTGGGTGCGGCATCGTGCGCGGGCACTTCTGAACGTCGCTCCCACGGCTTCAACAGAACAAAGGAGACCCATGTCCATCCCTGATGTATCGAACAAATCCCTCGCCGAGCTCGTCTCTCTGCGAGGCCGGCGTGCGGTCGTCACCGGGGGTGGCCGTGGCCTGGGCAGGGCGATCGCCCTGCGGATGGCCGAAGCCGGCGCCGACGTGGTGATCGGCGATATCGACGAAAGCCTGGCGTCGACCGCTGCCGCTGAAATAGGGGAACGCTGCGGTGTCCGTACGCTCGGCCTCGCCATGGACGTCACCGACGCAGACTCCGTCGCGGCGGCGGCCGACCGTACGGTGGCCGAGCTCGGTAGCCTGGACGTCTGGGTGAACAACGCCGGCGTCTTTCCCAGCGTCTCTGTCTTCGAGATGAGCGAGGCGACCTGGGACCAGGTATTCGCGGTGAATGCCCGGGGCGTGTTCCTCGGCGCCCGCGAGGCGGCCCGGCACATGGCCGCCGCCGGCGCCGGCGGTGTGATCGTCAACATCATCTCCACCGCCGGTTTCCGCGGCAGCGCACCGGGCCTTGCTGCCTATGTCGGATCGAAACACGCCGCCCGTGGCATCACTCGCGAGTTATCTCTCGAACTCGCTCCATTGGGCATCCGCGTGCTCGGAGTTGCACCGAGCTATGTCCCGACGGAAGGCAATATGATCGCCGCGGCAGCCGCCACCCCGAGCGGCGGCGATGCCGACGCCCCGCCCACCCCGCTCATGCTCACCGCTCCTGTCGGCCGTCTCGGCGTCCCCGACGATATCGCCCGCGTCGCCCTCTTCTGTGCATCCGACCTGTCGGCGTTCATGACAGGCAGCACCTTGCTGGCCGATGGCGGCAGCACGGTGTAAACCTGGCGCGGAGGACGATCATTTCGCGAACGCTGCCGCACTGTTCGCCGCTCACACAGCGCTTCCAGGACCGATCGTGCCCGGCTCCGAGCGTAGGTTTCGGGTTCCGGTCAGTCGTTCGGGATGAGGGTGTACTTCGTGGCGAGGTATTCGTGGATACCCTCGAATCCACCCTCGCGGCCGACGCCGGATTGCTTGACGCCGCCGAACGGTGCCGCAGCGTTGGAAACGACGCCGGCGTTCAGTCCCATCATGCCGGTTTCGAGTCGGTCGATCATTCGGTGTCCGCGAGCGAGGTCACGGGTGTAGACGTAGGAGACCAGGCCGTATTCCGTGTCGTTGGCGAGGCGGACGGCTTCATCCTCCGTGGCGAAGGTGGCGACGGCGAGAACCGGTCCGAAAATTTCCTCGCGAAGGATGGCGCTGCCCTCGGCGACACCGGTGAGAACAGTGGGTTCGTAGAAACTTCCCGGACGGTCGATTCGCGTACCGCCGGTGCGCACCACCGCACCGCGGGCGGCGGCATCGGCGACGAGTTCGGCGGCTTTGGCCACGGCGCCGTCGTCGATGAGCGGGCCGATCGTCACCCCCTCCTCCGTGCCACGGCCGATTCTCATCGCCGCGACACGGGAGGTGATCCGTTCGGCGAACTCCTCGGCGATCCGCTCGTGCACGATGAACCGGTTCGCGGCCGTGCAGGCCTGCCCGATATTGCGGAATTTGGCCGCCAGGGCCCCTTCGACGGCCTTGTCGAGGTCGGCGTCGTCGAAAATAACGAAAGGAGCGTTGCCGCCGAGTTCCATCGAGACACGCAGGACCGTATCGGCGGCCTGGGCGATGAGCTTGCGACCCACCCCGGTCGAGCCGGTGAACGACAGTTTCCGCAGCCGGGGGTCGGCGATGAGGGGTGCCGAGATACGGCTCGCGGAGGTGGTGGTCACCACGTTCACCACACCGGCGGGCAGGCCGGCCTCGGCCAGTAATTGGGCAAAGAGCAGGGCGGTCAGCGGTGTGGCCTCCGCGGGTTTGAGTACCGTGCTGCAGCCCGCGGCCAGCGCCGGCGCGATCTTGCGGGTGGCCATGGCGAACGGGAAGTTCCAGGGTGTGATGAAGTACGAGGGTCCCACCGGATGCTGCGAGACGATCATCCGCCCCGTACCTTCGGGGTTGCTGCCGTACCGGCCGTGTACGCGGACGGCTTCCTCGCTGAACCAGCGCAGGAATTCGCCGCCGTAGGCCACTTCACCGCGCGCTTCCGCCAGCGGTTTACCCATTTCCACCGTCATCAGCAGCGCCAGATCCTCGGCCCGTTCCTGCACGATTTCCCAAGCGCGACGCAGGATTTCACTGCGTGTGCGGGGTGCGGTGGCCGCCCACTGCTCCTGTGCGGCGACCGCCGAGTCCAGGGCGCGGATCCCATCCTCGGGTGTGGCATCGGCGACCTCGCGAACCACCTGTCCCGTGGCGGGATCATGCACCGCGAATGTGGCGCCGCCGGTGGCATCGACCCATTTGCCGCCGATGAACAGCTGGTTCGGGAGGGCGGCAAGTAGCGCATTCTCTCGGTCGGTCACTACGTCACTCCTCAGGGTGGAACAGTCGGGGACGGATCGTCGGGTATCGCCGAATGCCGTTGCTGTTGTGCGGTTCGGGCTCGTTCAGTACGAGGTACGCGGCGAGTCTCCGGTGCTGCCGAGATAGCTCTGAGCCAGCTGCTCGGAACCTCGCGCAAGCAGCGCCACATCGGCGCCGACGAGAACGAAATCGGCTCCCGCCGCGGCATAGTCGCGCGCGGCGGCCGGGTCGAAGGCGTTCACGCCGATGGGTTTACCGGCCGCGGCGATACCGGCGAAGGCACGTTTCACTGCCGCGACCACCTCGGGGTGGGTCTGTTGCCCGAGCAAGCCCATCGAGGCGGCGAGATCGCTCGGGCCCACGAATACGCCGTCCACACCGGGTGTTTCGGCGATCGCGCGAGCGTTCTCGACACCGTCGATAGTTTCGATCTGCACGAATACCGACACATGGTCGGCGTCGTCGGTCAGATAACCCTCGACGCGGTTCCAACGGGCGGAGCGGGCCAGCGCACTGCCCACGCCGCGGCGCCCGGCGGGCGGGTACCGGGTCATCCCCGCAACGGCCGCGGCCTCGTCGGGGGTCGAGATCATCGGCACCAGCAGGTTCTGCGCGCCGAGGTCGAGTACCTGTTTGATGATCACCGTTTCGCCGGCGGGTACCCGGACCAGCGGGGTGGAGGGATAGCCGGAGACGGCGTAGAGCTGGGCGAGGGTGGATTCGAGGCCGTTGGGTGCGTGTTCCATATCGATGAGCAGCCAGTCCAGGCCCGCGCCGGCCATGATCTCGGCGACCACGGGCGAACCGGAGCAGATCCATCCGCCGTAGAGGGTGCGGTCGGTGGCGGCCAGCCGGTCGCGGAAGGTGGGGCTCAGGCGAAGCGGCACGAGATCGTTCCCATCGGTCCGTAGTCGGCGAGCACGGTATCGCCCTGCTCGACCCACATCGGTCGGGTGAAGGAGCCGGCCAGGACGATCTCGCCGGCGTCGAGGTTGTCGTCGTGCTGGGCGAGTTTGTTCGCCAGCCACGCCACACCCGTGGCGGGGTGATTGAGTACCGCCGCGGCGACTCCCGATTCCTCGATGGTCTCGTTGCGGTACAGCAGGGCCGAGACCCAGCGCAGGTCGATATCGCCAGGTTTCATCGGGTTCCCGCCGTACACCAGTCCGCCGAAGGCGGCGTTGTCGCTGATGGTGTCGACGATCGTCCGGCCCGGTATTTCGACACGCGAGGACAGGATCTCCAGCGCCGGGACGACATACTCGGTCGCGCGCAGCACATCGAACACCGTTGCGTCGGGCCCGCGCAGCGGCGCACCGAGGACAAAGGCGAGTTCGACCTCGATCCGGACGTTGGAGAACTGCGCGTGCTCAATGACCGCACCGTTGTCGAATACCGCGTCGGCGAAAATGGCGCCGTAATCGGGTTCGGTGATACCGGTGGCGGCCTGCATGACCTTGCTGGTGAGCCCGATCTTGCGGCCCACCGGCCGGCGGCCCGCGGCGATCCCGCGGCGGCGCCATTCGTTCTGCACGGCGTAGGAATCCTCGACGGTCATCGCCGGGTAGCGCCCGGTCAGCAGCGGTACGGTCGCGCGGTCGCGTTCCGCGGCAGCGAGTTCGTCGGCGATCGCCGTGATGGTTGCGGCGTCCAGCGCCATCGGAAATCCTTCCTGTCGGCCGGTCCCGCGCGGCGGGCCCGGCCTCGGTCGTCAGAGCTGGTGGCCCAGCTTGTACTCACCCTTTTTCCAGTCCGGAAGATCCTCGTCACCGGGTTCGCGGGTGTAGGAGAAACCGTCGGCTCCGATGGTGACCTCCAGCTCACTGGAATCGGTCCGCGACACGACCGGTTGCGGTTTGCCGTCAAGATCGAGTACCAGCGAGGCGTCGGTGTACCAGGACGGCACGACGGGGGTGCCCCACCAGTCGCGGCGCTGGTTGTCGTGCACATCCCAGGTGACGACCGGGTTGTCGGGGTCGCCGGTGTAGTAGTCCTGGGTGTAGATCTCGATGCGGTGGCCGTCGGGATCGCGCAGGTAAAGGTAGAAGGCATTGGACACACCGTGCCGCCCGGGACCGCGTTCGATGCGGTCGGACAGCCGTAGCGCGCCGAGTTTGTCGCAGATCGCCAGGATGTTGTGCTTCTCGTGGGTGGCGAAGGCGACGTGGTGCAGGCGCGGGCCGTCACCGCCGGTGGTCGCGGTGTCGTGCACGGTCGGTTTGCGGCGCATCCAGGCGGCGTAGGTGGTGCCTGCTTCGTCCTGGATATCCTCGGTCACCCGGAAGCCCAGGTCCTGGTAGTGCTTCACCGCGCGGGGCACGTCGGGGGTGACCTGGTTGAAATGGTCGAGCCGGACCAGCGCACCGGGGCTGTAGAGGTCGTAGCGCCAGGCCAAACGCTCGACATGCTCGGTCTCGTAGAAGAATTCGTATGGGAACCCGAGCGGGTCGACGACACGCACCGAATCGCCGATGCCCTTGGTGAAGCCTTCCGCCCGGCGTTCGGTCCGGCAGCCGAGTTCGGTATAGAAGGCGACTGCCCGATCCAGATCCTCGGGAGTCCGCACGCGATAGGACAGTGCGGCCAGCGCGGCGACCGGCCCGCGGCGGATCACCAGGTTGTGGTGGATGAACTCTTCGAGGGTGCGCAGGTAGACCGCGTTCTCGTCTTCCTCGGTGACGGTCATCCCGAGTACGTCCACGTAGAACTCGCGGGAGCGGACCAGGTCGGTGACGACGAGTTCGGCGTAGGCGGCGCGCACGATATCCGGCGGCGGCGCGGTGGGGGTCGCCACCGGGTCGTCGGCGTGGATGGGGGCTTCCTGGGTGACGAAGAAGCCGGAGGAGGTACGGGTGCGTTCGGTCATTGCTGCTGCCTTGGAGTGAGTAAGGGTCGGGAGAGGTCCGGGTGGGAGCTCACGCGGACTTGCCGAAGGTGGGGTTGTGCACCTTGCCGAGCGTGATGTGCACGGCCTGCTGATCGGTGTAGAAGTCGATGGAGCGGTAGCCGCCCTCGTGGCCCAGACCGGAGGCCTTCACACCACCGAACGGGGTGCGCAGATCGCGCACATTGTTCGAGTTCAGCCACACCATGCCGGCCTCGACAGCTTGGGAGAAGTTGTGCGCGCGCTTGAGGTCGTTGGTCCAGATATAGGCGGCCAGACCGTATTTCACGCCGTTGGCGAGTTCGAGCGCTTCTTCCTCGGTATCGAACGGCGTGATCGCCACGACCGGGCCGAAGATCTCCTCCTGGAAGATCCGGGCGTCGGGTTTCACATCGGCGAAGACGGTGGGGCGCACGAAGTTCCCCGTCGGGAACTCGGCCGGGCGGTCCCCACCGGCCACCAGGCGGGCCTCGCTCTTGCCGATCTCGATATAGCTGACGACCTTGTCGTAGTGCTCGGGGTGCACCAGCGCGCCGACCTCGGTGGCGGGGTCGTGCGGGTGACCGACCTTCACTCGTTCGGCCTGCGCGGCATAGCGTTCGACGAATTCGTCGTACACCTCACGTTGCACCAGTATCCGGCTACCCGCGGTGCAGCGTTCACCGTTGAGGGAGAACACACCGAAGACGGTGGCGTCGAGGGCGGCGTCGAGATCGGCGTCGGCGAAAACCACCGCCGGAGATTTCCCGCCGAGTTCCATCGACAGGCCCTTCAGATAGGGCGCGGCATTGCCGAAGATGATCTGCCCGGTGCGGCTTTCGCCGGTGAACGAGATCAGCGGCACGTCGGGATGTTTGACGAGGGCGTCACCCGCGTCCTCGCCGAGACCGTTGACCAGGTTGAACACACCCTGCGGCAACCCGGCTTCCTCGAAGATGCCCGCCCACAGCGACGCCGACAGCGGCGTGAACTCCGCGGGCTTGAGCACCACAGTGTTCCCGGTGGCCAGCGCCGGCGCCAGTTTCCAGCTCTCCAGCATGAACGGCGTATTCCACGGCGTGATCAGGCCCGCGACACCGATCGGTTTGCGGTTCACATAGTTGATCTGACGGCCCGGCACCTTGTAGGTGTCATCGGCCTGGGCGACGATCAGATCGGCGAAGAAACGGAAATTCTCCGCGGCCCGGCGCGCCTGCCCCAGCGCCTGGGTGATCGGCAGACCGGAATCGAAACTCTCCAGTTCCGCCAGGCGGGCGTCGCGCGATTCGACGATATCGGCGATCCGGTTCAGCACCCGGGAACGCTCACGCGGCAACATCTTCGGCCACGGGCCCTCGGTGAACGCCTTGCGGGCCGCGGCAACGGCGCGATCGATATCGGCCTTCTTACCCGCGGCGGCCTGCACATAGGTGTCGTTGGTGACCGGGTCGAGCACATCGAAGGTGGCGCCGTCGACGGAATCGACGAAGGCACCGTCGATGTAATGGCGGATACCGTCGGGTAGATCAGCCGGTACATGATGCTGTGGCGACACACTGTCGGCCATGGGAATCCTCCTGTACGAGGTCGGGGAAAGGGGTCAGTCGGTGGGTTCGGCCGCATCGAACCGGTGCGCGCCGGGTTCGTACTGGCCGAGATAGGCGTTCATGGTGCGCCAGCGGTGCTGCCGCGCGGCCATCTCGATTTCGAGGGGATCGGCCCGCCGGCGGATGAGGTCGACGATCTGATCGTGTTCTTCCACCGATTCACGAGCCCGGTCGGGAACGAACGCGAAGGTCGAGGACCGCAACCCGGACATCCGGGTCCAGCCACGGTGCACCAGATCGAGGATGTGCGGGTTCGGGCAGGGTTCGAACAGCACGCTGTGGAACTGCTCGTTGATATGGGTGAACAAATTCGGGTCGAAATCGTCGAGCAGCGCCCGCAGCCGCGCGTTCACAGCCGCGGCCCGATCGAGATCGGCCTCGGTGAGATGCGGCACCGCCAGCGCGGTCGCCGCTCCTTCCACAACGCCGAGCGTCTCCATCGTGTGCAGGTATTCGCTCTGATCGATCTGCGCGACCCGGGCACCGACATTACGCTCGAACTCGACGAGCCCTTCGGCCTCGAGCCGCCGGATCGCTTCCCGCACCGGCACCACACTCATCCCGAGAGATTCGGCGATCGACCCCAGGACCAGCCGATACCCGGGAACGAACCGGCGGTCGGCGATGCGGGTATGAATCCATTCGTAAGCGCGCTGCGATTTGCTCCCGGCAGCGACAACCGGATCACCCGTCGGCATATGCCCGTGCCTCCTCGTAGCGCGCCCGCCATTCGGCGTTCATCGGGAACAGGCCGTCGACCGGATGCCCGGCCGCGACCTGTTCGGCGATCCAGGCGTCCTCGGCCTCCTGCGCCAGCGCGGCGTCGACAACTTCTTCGGCCATGGCTGCCGGGATGACGATGACACCGTCGTCGTCGCCGACAATGATGTCGCCCGGCAGAACCGTCGCGCCGCCACAGGCCACCGCGATATCGCTTTCCCAGGGCACATGTTTGCGGCCGAGCACAGCGGGATGCCCGCCCTGCCCGAACACCGGCACCCCGATCTGGGCGACCGCCGCGGAATCCCGGACACCGCCGTCGGTGACGATCCCCGCGGCTTCGCGGGCTTTGGCACGCAGCGCGAGAACATCACCGAGCGTGCCCGAACCTCGCTCACCACGTGCCTCGATCACGATGACCTCGCCGGGCGCGACACTGTCGAAGACGCGCTTCTGCGCGTTGTAGCCGCCACCGTGGCTACGGAACAGATCTTCCCGGTTCGGCACGAAACGCAGAGTCTTCGCCGTCCCGACCATCTTGGTTCCGGGCCGCAACGAATGCACACCGTCGATGGACACATTGTCGAGACCGCGCTTACGCAGGATCCCGGACAACCCGGCGACGGGCGCCTCCATGAGCTTGGCGCGCAGCTCGGGCGAAAGACCGGCGTTATCCGGTTCCACCGGGCCGAGCCCCGCGGCTTCCCGCGACCCCCACGCCTCTTCGCGCTGCCGATCGTCGACAGAGGGCAACGAGCCCAGCGCCGGGTCGAAGCTATCCGGACCGTCGGCGACCCGCGTCTCGAGCCGACCGGTCGACAACCCGGCCGCGGGCGCGTCGACTTCTACCTCCACGACATCCCCCGGCACCGCGACCGACGCACCGGCGGGAGTCCCGGTCAGGATGACATCACCGGTCTCCAGAGTCAGATGCTGGGACAGATCGGCCACGATCTGGGTCAGCGGAAAGATCAGTCCCGCGGTCGTATCGTCCTGCACCAGCTTGCCGTTGTGCCAGGTCCGCAGCCGGAGCGCGGCCGGATCGACCTGACGGGCATCGATCAGCCGGGGCCCCAGCGGCGTATAACCGTCGCGCCCCTTGTTACGGACGTTCGACCCTTTGTCGTTACCCCGGAGATCATAGAGCCCCCAGTCGTTCGCAGCCGTAACCCACGCGACGTGCGACCAGGCATCTTCGCGCGACACGCGGCGGGCCGATGCGCCGATGACAAGCGCGATCTCCCCTTCGAAAGCGAGCAGTTCGGTGCCTCCCGGCAGCTCGACCACCGACTCGGTCGCAGCGACCGAACTCGCGGGCTTGAAGAAGTACGACGGCGCACCCGGCCGACGCCCGCGCTGAGCGGCGCGCGACTCATAACTGAGGTGTACCGCGATAATTTTCCCCGGCACCGAGGACAGGCCGGAGAACCGAGTTTCGGCAGGTAGCGCAGGAGAAGGAACACTCTCACCCGAGGTCATATCCGAAATCGTATATGATTTGTGTCGTTCAGGCAACGCTCAACCGGACACCGCGGCGACTCCGGCTGCGCGGCACCGCAGAAGAGGCCGGCTAGCGAGGCTTATCCTGCTTTCCTTCGAGATAGCGGCCGCGCGCTCGGATGAGCGAATAGCGAATTCACTGTTCTATCGTCGAGTGACAGGCGCGACGTGTCCGCGCGGACCACACAGAAGGAGGGCGGCTCACGTGGCCGACAAACCAGGACAGTCCGCTGGATCGCAGACCCTGCGGCGCGGTATCCGGCTGCTCGAAATCCTCGCCGCCGCCGGGCGGAGCCTGAGCATCGACGAGCTCGCCGAAACACTGGGTGTGCACCGCTCGGTGGCCTACCGGCTGCTGCGCACGCTGGAGGATCACGGTCTCGTCGCCCGCGACCCGGCGGGGCGGATCGTGCTCGGTGCGGGCCTGGCCGCCCTCGCTTCCGGTGTGTCCCTCGACCTCCAGCAGGCGGCTTTGCCCGAACTGCGCGCAGCCGCCAACGAACTGGGTATGACCTGCCTGCTGGTTGTCCGGCTCGACGACGACGAGGCCGTCACCCTCACCAGCGCGGCCCCCGAACAGACCGTCGCGGTAACCTACCGGCCCGGTCATCGGCATCCGCTCACCCGGGGCGGCCCGGGCAAAGCGATCCTGATGGAACTGCCCGAGCACACCTGGCCCGCCGAGTTGCGTGCCGAACTGGTGAGCAGTCGCGCCCGCGGCTTCGCCGTCAGCAGCGACGAAGTGGTGCCGTCGCTGCGGTCGGTGGCGGTGCCACTCGTGGTTCCCGGCCAGCCGCGCGGATCCATTGCCGCCATCCATGTTTCCTTTCCCCGGCACGAGGCCGAGATCGCCGAGCACCTGCGGACCGCGGCCGGGCGGGTCGCGCGGGCGCTCGGCGGTTAGCCGGCCGCCGGATCAGGCCCCGCTGGGCCGGGGCAAGAAGATCCCGGCGAAGAACTCGGCCAGTTCGCCGGTGGCGTCGAGCGGCAGCACCTGGGAGATGTACTGGTCGGGGCGGACGACCACGATTGCACCGGCCCGCGAGATTCCCTGGGCGGTGAAGATATCGTCGGCGGGAGCGGTGGCATACACCTTCTCGTAGTCGGTGAGCTGGAACGGCCCGACCTTCGGCAGGAACACCGCGGGCACCTTGCTCAGGTCCACCTCGGTGTGAGGCTGCTGGTAGATCACCTTCACGTCGAACCAGGCGTCGAGATCCGCGTCCGCGGGAGTGTGGGCGAGCAAAGGTGACGACGGCGCGGTGACCAGCCAGTCGGCCAGCTCAGTGGTCCGGGAGGGCTCACCCGCGGCAGGCTCGTCGGCGAAAACGTAGATACGCCACCGGCCGTCGGCCGTCGCGTGATGACCGAGATGCTTCGGATTCGCATCGCAGACCCGGATGACCATATTCGACTTGAACCGCTTACCCACCGGAAACCCCGTCGCGAGTTCTTGATGAGTGTTCGCGGCAACCAGCATCGACGGCGTGTACTCGGTCATGAAACCGGCCGGGAACTCCGCGGTTTTGACGTAGAATTCCTCGAGCTGGGCCGGGTCGTCCATCTCCTCGGGGCGGGTCGCCATCAGCGTCGACCATTCCCGGTCGAAGTCGATGAGGTTCTGTGCGATCACCTGACGTTCGGCCGAATAGGTGTCCAGGATCGATTCCGGCGCCCGGCCGTCGAGCACATGCCCCAGTTTCCAGGCGATATTCCAGCCGTCCTGCATCGACACATTCATGCCTTGACCGGCTTTCGCCGAATGGGTATGGCAGGCATCGCCGGTGATGAACACCCGCGGGGTCCGGGTGCCGCTGTGCTCGGGCGCGACATCGTCGAACTTGTCGGTCACTCGGTGGCCGACCTCGTACACACTGCGCCACGCCACATGTTTCACCGTCACCGTGTACGGGTGCATGATCTTGTTCGCGCGTGCCTCGACCTCTTCCTGCGAGGTCAGCCGGACCTTGCCGTTATCGTCTGCGGGCACCTCGCCGAGGTCGACATACATCCGGAACAGGTGGTTGCCCTCGCGCGGAATGTGCAGGATGCTGCCGCCGTCGTGCGATTGGATCGCGCATTTCAGGCGGATATCGGGGAAGTCGGTCTCGGCGAGCACATCCATCACACCCCAGGCGTGATTGGCCTTCTCACCCAGGAACCGGCGGCCGATCGCTTCGCGGACCCGGCTGTGCGCGCCGTCGCATCCGATCACGTACTTGGCCTTGATGTTCCGGGTCTCCCCCGCGTGCTCGCCCGCCGTACGCCGAAGTGTCACAGTGACGGGATGGTCGCCACCCTCGGACACCTCGAGGCCCACGAATTCGTAGCCGTAATCCGGTTCCAGCCGCGACGGTGAATTCCGGGCCACCTCGGCGAAGTAGTCGAGCACCCGCGCCTGGTTGACGATCAGATGCGGGAACTCGCTGATTCCGGCTTCGTCGTCGAGGGCGCGGGCCGCGCGAACGATATTCGCCGGGTTCTGCGGATCCGGCTTCCAGAACGCCATCTCGGTGATGCGGTAGGCCTCGGCGGTGATGCGCTCGGCGAAACCGAACGCCTGGAAGGTCTCCACACTGCGCGCCTGGATCCCGTCCGCCTGCCCGACCTCGAGCCGGCCCGGCCGCTTCTCCACGAGGCGGGCGTTGATATTCGGGAACTGCGCGAGTTGCGCGGCGGCGATCATGCCCGCGGGTCCGGAACCGACGATGAGCACATCGACCTCGTCGGGAAGTTCGACGGGACGGTCGACGCCGAAACCGGCGGGCGCCTGGATGCGCGGGTCACCGGACACATAGCCGTGGTGGTGGAACTGCACGGGCTCTCCTCACTCCGTTGCGGGCGAGTCGCATTTGTTCGATAATAGAACAGCGAATTCTAATATTGACTGCTGTGGTGATGGTATGCCGTGACCCGGCTCTCACACAAGTCAGCCCCCGACCGGGATCACTTCTCCCATGCATAGATGCCCACCTGCTGCTTTGCCTCGCTGGCGGGGCTCAGATCGATACCCTTGCGATCCCGCAGCAGCAAGGTGCCGACCAGACCCAGCGCGGTCATACCGAGCAGGTAGTAGGCGACATTCGTCGAGGAGCCGGTGCTCTGCTGGATCCACTGCGCGATCGTCGGGGCGAAGGCACCGCCGAGAATCGAGCCGAGCGCATACGAGATCGACACTCCGGAGAACCGTACGGACGCGGGGAACAGCTCGGTGTACCACACCGCTTGGGCGCCATAGGTCAAACCGAGGCCCAACGTGAGCAACACCAGGCCGACGCCGAGCAGTACAACGTTCCCGGTGTTCACCAGCGGAAAGAGCGTGAGTACGAAAATGCCCTGCACACACCAGCCGACGAGGTAGGTGTTGCGGCGGCCGATGACATCGCAGATCCACCCGGCCGCGAGGGTCGCGAGCAGCCAGCTGATCGACGAGACGGTCACGGCCCACAGCACGGCCCCGCGATCGAGCGCGAGGGCGCCGTCCGGATCGGTGGCGTAGCCCTGGATGTAGCCGCCCGTGGTCATATACCCGACCGCGCTGTTGCCGACGAAGACCAGCGCCGACAGCAGCACCAGCGGAGTGAAGCGCGCGAACAGATCGACGATCGGCGCCTTGGTCTGTTCCTTACGCTCGGCGATCTCGGCGAACACCGGGCTCTCCTCGACACTGCGGCGCAGCCAGGAACCCACCAGGATGAGCACCACGGAGAACAGGAACGGAATCCGCCAGCCCCAGTCCAGGAACGCGTCACCCGGGAAAAGCGCATCCATACTCGCCATCATGGCGCTGGCCATGAGCAACCCGATCGGCACACCGATCTGCGGCATGGCACCGAACAGGCCGCGGCGGTTGCGCGGCGCATGTTCGACGGCCATGAGCACCGCCCCACCCCATTCGCCACCCGCGGAAACACCCTGCAGGATCCGCAGCAGCACCAGCAGCAGCGGTGCACCGATACCGATCGCCTCGTACGTGGGCAGCAGACCGATGAGCGCGGTGGAGGCGCCCATCAGGATGAGGGTGGTCACCAGCACCGGGCGCCGGCCGATCTTGTCGCCGAAATGCCCGGCGAGGAACGCACCGAGCGGCCGGAACAGGAAGCTCACGCCGACCGTCAGGAAGGACAGGATCGTGCCGAACCCGGGACCGGCCGGTTCGAAGAACAGGGTGCCGAACACCAGACCGGCAGCCGAGGCGTAGATGAAGTAGTCGTACCACTCCACCGCCGTGCCGACGACGGTCGCGAACGCGACACGTCTCCGGTCGACAGCGGAGACGGTCGAAAGATCCGTGGACATCTGCACTCCTTTGTGAGGTGGGTCTCGCAGCGACCGGGCGATGCCTGAATGATCGTATATGATTTGAGATATGACAATGCCCGAGTCTGTGGTGGGCTTCGATTCGAACAGGAATCGCCTGTTCAAAGGCATAAATCGGAGACGCATAAGGAAAGGCCCCGCCCGGAACACGGGCAGGGCCTGAACCACATCTACGGTGCGTCAACAGTGCGTACCGGTGGCCGCCCCGGCTCGGGCCGGCCACCGCATCGCTCAGCCGATCATTCCGGGTTCCGGTGCGCCGCTCGGCTGCGGGAGGGTTTTGCGGCGCGGCCGAAGAACGGTCGCACCGGTCTCCTGCTCGGCCTGGTTCTCCACGCCGAGATCGATGCCGCTCCGGTCACGCAGGAGCACGGTCGCCGCCACCGCGAGCACGAACATACCGAGCAGATACACCCCCACCGCATGGATGCTCCCGGTCGACTGCACCAGCGCTGTGGCGATCGTCGGCGCGAACGCACCGCCGAGGATGGCACCGAGTGCGTAGGAGATGGCGACACCGGAAAAGCGCACCGAGGCCGGGAAGAGCTCCGAATACCAGGCGGCCTGCGGGCCGTAGGCCAGTCCGAGCCCGAATGTGAACAGTGCGAGACCGGCGAACAGCAGTCCCGCATCACCGGAGTCGACCAGCAGGAACATCGGGAAAACGGTGACGATGAGGCTGCCGTAGCCGATGAGGTAGGTCCGCTTGCGGCCGAAGCGGTCGGCGAGGTACCCGGACAGGTAGGTCGTCAACGCCCACAGGGCGGCGGCACCGGTGATCGCCAGCAGCACAGGGGTGCGGTCGAGACCGACGGGCCCGTCGGGGTCCGTGGCGTAGCCGGTGATGAACCCGCCCGTCGTCATGTACCCCGCGGCGTTGTTACCGGCGAAGACCAGGGCCGCGAGCACGACGAGGAGCCAGTGCTTGCGGAACAGCTCCACCACGGGCACCTTCGTCCGCTGCTTCTTCTCCGCCATCTCGGCAAAAACCGGGCTCTCGTCGACTGACCGCCGCACGATGTAACCCACGCCGATCAGCACGACGCTGATCAGGAACGGCACCCGCCAGCCCCATTCCAGGAACGCATCGCCCGGGGAGATCACGCCCGTCATCAGTGCGGTGACTCCCGAGGCGAGCAGCATCCCCAGCGGCACACCCAGCTGCGGGAACGCACCGGCGCGACCCCTGCGGTCCCGTGGGGCGTGCTCCACGGCCATCAGCACCGCGCCGCCCCACTCGCCACCCGCCGCGATACCCTGCACGATCCGCAGGACGAGCAGCAGAATCGGGGCGAGAATCCCCGCCGTCTCGTAGGTGGGCAGCAACCCGATGAGACTGGTCGCGCCGCCCATGAGCAGCAACGTGAGGACGAGCATGGCGCGCCGCCCGATCAGGTCGCCGAAATGCCCCGCCAGGAACGCGCCGAGCGGGCGGAAGACGAAGCTGATGCCGACGGTCGCGAACGACAGCAGCAGCCCGATCTCCGCACCGGCCGGGGCGAAGAACACCTGCGAGAAGACCAGACCCGCGGCCGTTCCGTAGATGAAGAAGTCGTACCACTCGATGGTCGTGCCGACGACGGTCGCCAGTGCGACCCGCCGCTGAGTGGCCGCCGCGCTGCGCGCGGGGGCTTGTGTACTGCTCATGGTGGTTCCTCGAAATAGGTGGGTCAGGATTCCCAGGTGACGGGCAAAGTGGTGAGGCCGCGGAACACCCAGCCGTGCCAGGCCTCGGCACGGCGTGGGTCGGGGCGCAATCCGGGGAGGTGTGCGTAGAGCAGCGGTACCGCGATTTCGCCTATCGAGATGCGGGCGGCCCAGTGCCCGGCGCACAGGTGGACACCGCTGCCGAACGCGAGGTGCGGTTGCCGTGGGCGCGCGATATCGAACACATCGGGCCGGTCGAAGGCGGCGCCGTCCCGGTTGGCCGCGGCGACCACCACACCGATCGGCGCACCCGCCGGAAGCGGCACGCCCTGCAGCATCACCGGGCGCGTCGTCTCCCGCGGGTACATCCCGATCGGAGAAAGCCAGCGCACGGTCTCCTCGAAGACAGCGGGCCACAGCGCCGGGTCGGCGAGCACGCGGTCGCGCTGGTCCGGATGCCGGGACAGCGCCCACACCGCCCCCGTCACGACGTGCTGGGGTTCGTTCATACCGCCGGAGATCGTGAGCTTGACGTTCGCGGCGACGTCCGAGAGCGGGAGTCCGCCCTGGACCAGTGCCGAAATAATCGTGTTGTCGGGATGTACCCGATAGTGCGGGATCAGTTCGTCGAGCAGCGCGTCGACCTCGCTGCGGGCGGCGTCGCAGCGTCGCCAGATTTCGGGGTCGTCGTGCAGGTTGCCGGTGCCCGCGATGAACGCGTGCGACCACCGCTGCATATCCGCGACCCCCGCACCCTTCAGTCCGAGCAGGTCGATGAGGTTCTGCGCGGCGACCGGGCCGGCGTAGTCGCGGTTGAGGTCGGCCTCGTCCGGTCCGAGTTCACGCAGGACCTCCAGGTGGATGCGCGCGTTGCGGGCGAACACCGGCTCCCATTGCGCACGTAGTGTTTTCGGCCGCAGCACCGGGTTGACAGCCCGTCGCTCATCGGCGTGCTCGGGGTCGTCCTTGCGCAACATCGGCGGCGCGCCGAGGGCCCGGGCCAGGGTGGCGGCGCCGCCGCTCACGTTCGCGCTGAACGTCTCCTGGTCCTCCTCGACGGCACGGCAGGCCGCGGCGGAAGTGACGAGGTAGCGGCCGAGCGCCGGGACCCACGCCACGGGAGTGGAGTCCAGCAGCCGGCGGTAGGTGGGATAGGGGTCGGCCTGCATGGCCGCGGGCTCGACCCAGTCGGCGAGGGGTGCCCGGGAAGTCGACGTCGTTGTCATAGTGCTTCCTTCAGTTGTCTACGTGCGGGCCGCGACAGGGTCCCTGGCGAACTCCTTGAGGCTGAACTCCGGGTCGCCGACCTGGGCGGGACCGGGTGAGCGGCCGGCGGCGAGCAGCCGCCGCGCGGCCATATGGTCGGCAGGCCGGTTCACCGACTCGACCGAGGCCAGGCGGCCGCCCCGGAAGCAGCAGACGGAGAATCGGCCCGTGGCGGGGTCGCCGCAGACGACGCTGCGGTCTCCGGGCAGTCGCAGCCCGGCGATCTGCAGTTTCAGCGCGCCCTGGTGGCTCCAGAACCACGGCACTTCGGTGTAAGGGCCTGCGGTGCCGAGGATTACAGCAGCGACGTGCCTGCCCTGGTCGGTCGCGTTCTGCACCGATTCGAGGCGAATCCGGGTGCCGGTGTGGGTGCTCGGGTGGTTCGCGCAGTCGCCCACCGCGTAGATCGCCGGATCAGGTGTGCGCAGGTTCTCGTCCACGACGATTCCGTCGGTCACCGGCAGCCCTGCCTCGGCGGCGAGCGTGGTCCGCGGCACCACCCCGATCCCGGCCAGCACGAGGTCTGCCCGGTATTCGGTGCCGGTGCTGCTCACCGCGCCGGTCACGCGACCCCGGTCTCCGGTGAAGGCGGTGACGGCCTCGCCCAGCCGCAGGTCGGTGCCCGCGCGCCGGTGTACCTCGGCGATATGGCCGGCCGTCTCTTCGGTCAGTGCCCGGGACAGCGGCCGGTCCGCGGCTTCGAGGACCGTCACATCCAGTCCGTGGGCGCGGGCGGCCGCCGCGACCTCGAGCCCCACGAAGCCGGCGCCGACCACGAGAACGCGTTGCGCACGGGACAATCCGTCCGCCAGCGCCTCGGCGTCGTCGAGAGTGCGCAGGGTGTGGATCCCGGCCAGGTCGGCGCCCGGAACTGCCGGCGTCCGGTTCGCTGCCCCGGTGGCGAGCACCAGGATGTCGTAGCCCAGAGTGGCGCCGTCGTCGAGCAGGACCGTCTGTTCCTTGCGGTCCAGCGCGGTCGCGGTCACCCCCGTGCGCAGGTCGATCCGCTGGTCGGTGAAGACCTGCTCGGCCCGTAGCGGCAGCGGCACGGGTGACCCGCCGGGTGCGAGATGTTCCTTCGACAGCGGCGGCCGCTGGTACGGCAGCACGACCTCGTCGCCGACGAGGGTGATCGGCCCGTCGTGGCCACCGGCGCGCAGCGCTTCGGCGACCTGCACGCCGGATTGTCCGGCACCGACCACGACGACCCGGGCGCCGGAGGCCCGCTCAGATCTGGTTCGCGGGCACATCGACCTCGACCTCCTCCAACCCACCTGCACTGCCGAGGGTCACCTGGCAGCCGAGCCGGCTGCGGCGTTCGTCGCGCGGGGCGGAGGTGCATTCCAGCATTTCCTCCTCGTCCTCGCCGAGCGCGGGCAGCGCGTCGAGGTAGGCCTCACGCACGTACACGTGGCAGGTGGCGCACATGGCCTGTCCGCCGCATTCACCGACGATCCCCGCGACGCCGTTCTGCACTGCCGCGCGCATGATGTTCGAGTCGGCTTCGATGGCAACGACATCCGTCGCTCCGCTGTCGTGATGGAAGATCACCTTGGGCATGGTCACTCCTTCGTTCGTATCTCTGCTCAGCCCCAGCGCACCGGCAGCCTGGTCACTCCGCGGAACACCCAGCCACCCACCGTTGCCGGGGAGGCCGGGTGGAGGCGCAGCCCCGGAAGCTCGGCGAACAGGCGTGGTAGCGCAACCGCCACCACCGACGCCCGCGCGACCCAGGCACCCGCACAGAAGTGGTTGCCGCCGCCGAAGGCGAGGTGGGGTTTCTTGGGCCGGTCGATGTTGTAGGACTCGGGGTCGGTGAAAACGGCGGGGTCACGGTTGGCGGCGCCGACGACCACGCCGAGGCGCGCGCCGCGCGGCACCGCCATTCCGGCGAGTTCGGTATCGCGGGTGACTTCGCGGGGATACATACTGATCGGCGCCACCCAGCGGATCGACTCCTCGAACGCATCCGACCAGCGCTGCCCGGCGAGCACGCTCGCGAGCTGGGCGGGGTGCGACAGCAGCGCCCACACAGTCGTCGCGATCGCGTCGCGGGGCTCGTTCAGCCCGCCGCCGATGGTCATTTTCAGGTTCGCGCGCACCGATTCGAGTGGCAGCGCGGTACCGGCCAGCTGGGACAGCAGGCTCGCGTCCGGTTCGGCCCGCAACACGGGCAGCATCTCGTCGATCGCGGCGTCGACTTCGGCGGACGAACGCTGCGCCAGCGCCCAGACGTCCGGGTCGTCGGCGTAATTGCCGGTCCCGTCGATGAGAGTCTGCGACCAGCGCTGCAGGTCTTCCTGCCCGGCATTACGCAGGCCCAGGATGATCCGCAGGTTCTCCGCCGCGTACGGCGCCGCGAACTCCGACATCAGATCCGCACCCGGCCCCGCGTCCCGTAACCGGGCCAGGTAGGTCGTGGCGTTCCGCGCGAACGCCGCGTTCCAGTGCTCCTTGATCGCCTTGGGCCGCAGTACGGCGCCGTAGGATTTGCGTTCGACGTTGTGCTCGGGGTCGTTCTTGCGGAGCATGCTGTGCCCCATCGACCGTTTCATCAGCGAACCGGTCTCGTCGGCCGAGAACAGTTTCTGGTCCAGTTCGACCGTGTGACAGGCGTCGTAGCCGAGCACCAGATACCGGTTCACCGCCGGGACCCAGTGGATCGGCGCGATATCCCGCAGCTGCTGGTAGATCGGGTAGGGGTCGGCGTAGAGGTCCGGGATCGTCACCCAGTCCGCCGCCGGAATCGGCTCGGCCCCCATCGTTTCCACGGTCATCGTCGACCCCGCCTTCTGCTCGGTTCAGGATTCACCGAGTATGAGCAGGGCCACATCCTCAGGTAAAATTCAAATAATTTCGGTAAAAGCCAAGCAAAGGTTGGTTATGGCGGCGTACACCCTGCGGCAGCTCGCGTACTTCGTCGCCGTCGCCGAGGCCGGGTCGATCTCCGGTGCGGCCGCAACATTGCACGTCACGCCCACCGCCGTCGCCGCCGCGATCACCGACCTGGAACGCATCCTGCGCACCCAGCTCATGGTCCGGCGTAAGGCGCACGGGATAGCGCTGACACCGACCGGAAATTTCCTGTCCGAACGCGCACGGGCCCTACTACGCGACGCCGACGAACTCGAACTCGCGGCAGCCAGCGGCGGAAAGGAGCTCGCCGGCCCGCTCACGCTCGGCTGCTACGTCACCATCGCACCGACCATCGTCCCGATGTTGATGGAGTGGATCACGACCCACCACCCGAAGGTGGAGCTCACCGTCGTCACCGGCAGCCAGGCCGAACTCCCCCAGCGGCTCCTCGCCGGCGCCCTGGACCTCGCGATCGGCTACGACATCGCGCTACCGGAAGGGCTGGAGTCGGTGCTGCTGTACCGGACACCCGCCTACGTCCTGCTACCGGAGGGCCACCCCCTCACCGCACAGGAGGTCGTACCACTCGAAGCGCTGGCGAACGAACCGCAGATCCTGCTCGATATCCCCCCGGCCGCACAACACACCATGCTGCTGTTCGAGAACGCCGGCGTCATCCCGCGAATCGCCCAGCGCACATACGATTTCGAGCTCACGCGCTCGCTCGTGGCCAGAGGGTTCGGCTACGCCGTACTCATCCAGCGCCCCGCCGTCGACCACACCTACGAAGGCCGGCCGGTAGCGGTCCGGGAGATCACGCCGGCCAATCCGAGCGGCGGCGTGCGAATGATCTGGCCGCGAGGAGTGCGGCTGTCGGACCGGGCCGCCGCGATGGTCGCCTTCGCCACCCAACACGCCCACGACCTCGACCCGCGGATCCGGCGCCAGGCGCTGGGCCTACCCTGATCCGGTATCGGCGTGTCGGATCGACGGCTGATACGGGAGGCAGGGCGACCCTTCAGGAAGGCGGCTTCGAGGGCACGACGAATACCGCTCCTGGAAATACGCATTGATAGCCATCTGCTAGTAGTGGCACCTACGCCGGAGCATTGTGGACGACACCGGCAGCCCTCGCCGCGGCAACAGATAGCCCCTGACTATCACCATGGGACAGAATTCTGCGCAACAGGAGATAAGCACTCGGATCCGCGCTATCGAGCCGAAGATTCGGCCGGGACCAGTAGAACTCGTCCACGTCCGGAGCGATAGCCGCAAACTCGCCCACCACCTGTGCCGCCACGCGAACATACAGCCTCGGCCTGACCTCCTGTCCTCGCGATGACATGCAAGCGGCCGAGCCCGGAGCTGTCCACTCCGAACGATCCTTGTTTTATTCGAATCGAAACGTATAGTATCGGTTCTTCCGGTTGTGGTGATCTGCGTCTCTTATCCGAGGCGAGCCGCACCGTCGAACAGAGAGGTTCGTGCCTTCCATGGATGCATCGCCCGGCGCCTCCAACGGCGTGTCCACAGTGACCGATTCGATCGGTCTGACCTGGCGTCATTGGCTCTACTTCGTGCTCATCACCCTGGTCCTGCTCGCCGACGGGATGGAGGTCACGATGGTCAGCCATACTTTCCCGTCGCTGGCCAAGGAGTGGGGTGTCTCGGTCGGCGGCGGGATCACACTGGTTGTCACGGGCGGGTTCATCGCCATGGCGGTCGGCGCGCTCGTCGCCGGTCGGCTCGCAGACCTGTTCGGCCGCAAGAGCGTACTGGTCTCGGCGACACTACTGTTCGCTGTGACAACCGCGCTGGGCGCCACGTCAGCGAACTTCACCGCATTCACGGCGTGGCGGTTTCTCGCCTGCCTGGGAATCGGCGCCGTAATGCCGACCGGAATCACCCTGCTCGCCGACCTTGCCCCGGCGCGGCAGCGCGCTTCTCTGGTTGCGGCGGGCTACGCCGGCGTGGGGCTGGGCACGGTGGTCGGAGCCGGGTTGGCCGGCCTGCTCATTCCGACCGGCGGATGGCGTGCACTGCTCGTCGCGGGCGGCGTCGTCTCCCTCGTTCTCGCCCTCCTGCTCGCATTCGTCGTTCCCGAGTCACCCGCGTACTACGCCGCCCACGGCGCGGTCGACAAGGCGAAACAGGTGCTGGCCCGACTTGCCCCGGGCACGGATCTTTCCGCGGTCGTGGTCGCCGGACCGTCCGATGATGTGGATAAACAGGAAGCGTTTGCCGTTATCCTGTCTCGGCGTTTCGCCGCCACCACGGTACTGCTGTGGCTGTTCGGCTTCTTCTCGCTCGGCACCCAGCTACTGATCGCCCAGTACCTGCCGACCCTGCTCCAACAGCCCGTGCCGGGGCTCACCACCGTGCAGAGCAGCACGATCGTCGGCACGTACGGCTTCGCGAGCGTGGTGGGAGGCCTTGCACTCAGCGGGATCCTGGCGCGGGTCTCCCGTTACCGAGTCATCGGGTTCGCGCTGGCGCTCTCCGTCGTGGTGGCGCTCGCCATCGGCCTCGCGCCGGATCCCGGATTCGGCACACTCTTGCTGCTGCTCACGATCGCCGGCCTCATCCTTCCGACCGCGTTCGGGCCGACACGGAACATCCTCGCAACAGCCGCCTACCCGGCTCGGGTCAGAGGCACCGGGGTGGGAAGCACCGAGCTGTGCGCCCGGGCGGGATCGGCAGTCGGTGGCCTGGTCGGCGGCACGCTGATCGGCGCCGGGCTCGGCCTCGCGGGCCTCTTCCTCACTTTGCTGCTCCCGATCGGCGTGCTCCTCAGCACCCTCGCGGGTCTCAAATTCGACGCGAGGCGAAGCGGAGCCGACTCCATTGCCGGTATCCGGGATGAGGACCTGTCCCTTAGTGCGCCGGAGACGAGGGCCGGCGCACTGAGGGCGGGCGCTACGACGCCCTGACAGCCGACCGATAGCCTGCTGGGCGTGCGAAGCCTGCGCGGCGGAGCGCGCTGCCACCCGATGGCGAGAGAGGCTCCGCGCAGCGGGCCGACACGGCGCCGGCCGGCATCTACGACACAGAGATTGCCAATCTGTCGAGGAATGCCCGAGCGCGGGGTCCGAGTGTCATATGTTTCGGCCAAGCCGCGACGACGGTGGTCTGTCCGGCGCGCGGACGCAGGGGGCGAGTAACGACCTTCGTTCCCTCGGTAGTGGTCATAGGCGGGTTGGGCCGGGACATGAGTAGCCCGTATCCCACACCTCGCCCGACGAGGGCGCGGACCAATTCGATGGTCGGCGCGGCAATACCGACATTCGGCTGGAGACCGAGGCCGGCGAAGACCCGGTGCGTGTTGGCGGTACTCGGCGCCGAGTCGAGCAAGACGAGGGGTTCCCCGGCCAGGTCGCTCAGGGCCACGTCCGGCAGCGTGGCCAAGCGGTGATCGGCGGGAAGTACAGCCATCACCTCGGTCTCGTATACCACCTGCTTATTGAGGTCGGAAGGCAAGAACATGTCGTAGAGAACCGCGAAGTCCAGCCGTCCGTCCGCAAGGGCAGGTAGCAGTTCGTCGTCCCCGCCGACCTGAACTCCGATCCGTGCCCGAGGATGACGCTCGGCGAAGTAGGCGAGCGTGGCAGGCAGGACGGTGTCGGCGAAGCCGACATAGCATCCGACGCGAACCGGTCCGGTGATCTCGCCGCGAGTAGCAGCAAGATCGCCGACGAGCGAGTCCACCTCGTCTGCCAGTTGCCCGGCGCGCCGGGCGAAGTACTGACCCGCAGGAGTCAGTTGCAGCCCTTTCGCCTTGCGGCGCACGCAGAGTTGCTCACCCACGATTCGCTCGATTTCCGAAACTGCCTGGGAGAGACCGGATTCAGAAATATGCAGCGCAGCCGCGGCCTCCGCCAGGGTGGAGTGCTGCGGCAGGGCAGCGAACAACTCCAGGTGCCGCACCGTGAGCCGGCCCATACATCCTCCATAAAACTGAATAAGAAGCGGTGTTTTCTTCACTTTACGAGAATGAAAGTGTGATGTGGACTAAAGACTGCAGGAAATGTGGCATAGGGCATGAAAGGCGAGAACCGGCATGATCAGATCGCAGGTACCGGTGGCGGACTGGGTGGACGCCGCTGCACTGGCCGCAGATCCATACCCGTCCTACCAGCGGCTACGCAACGAAGCGCCGATAGCGTGGGTGCCGGCCCTGGGACGTTACTTGGTCACCGGCTACGCGGAGTGCCACGCAATCGAATGCGACCAGACGACCTACACCGCCGATGTGGGCGGTTCCGGGGCCACCATGAAGCGCGCGCTGGGCGGGCACCCGATGCTACGCAAGGACGATCCCGAGCACGCGTGTGAGCGCTCCGCCATCAACCCGACCCTGCGGCCCAAAGCCATCGAGTCGATCTGGGCCGAGGCATTCACCCGCAACGCCACCGCCTATCTCGACGTGCTGGCCGAACAGGGTCCGGACACCGCCGAGCTGAATCGCGACTACGCGTCCCCGGTCGCGTCGCAGAATTTGATCGATCTGCTCGGACTGCCGGATGTGGACGTGGATTCGATGCGGCGATGGTCGCACGCATTCATCGCCGGTGCCGGCAACCTCTTGGACGATCCGGCGATCTGGCGCCGTTGTGAGGATGCGCGCACCGAGGTCGATGCGCTGATCGCCGAGTTGATCCCGTTCTACGAACGCAATCCGAACGAGTCCATGACCTCCGCACTGATCCATGCCGGACTTCCGCACGAGATCGTCGCCGCCAACGTGAAGCTGACCATCACCGGTGGTATGAACGAACCTCAGCACATGATCACGAACATGGTGTGGGCGTTGTCGGGTCACCCCGACCAGCGGGCGCGAGTTCTCACCGACCCCGCGCTATGGCCCATGGTCTTCGACGAGACAGCACGATGGCTCTCCCCGATCGGCATGTACCCTCGCCAGACCACTCGTGAAGTCGAGCTGGGTGGCGTGACGCTTCCCGCCGAAGCAGCGATCGGCGTGGTGGTCGGTGCGGCAAACCGCGACAGCGGTCATTTCGACGGCGATCCGGAACTCTTCGATATATCCCGTCCGCGACAGCCCCACCTCGCGTTCGGCAGCGGAGTGCACCTGTGCGCCGGCCTGTGGGCGGCAAAGACCTCTGTCGGCCGGATTGCCGTCCCGCTGCTCTATCGCCGATTCCCCGGCCTGCGCGTGGACACCTCGCGTGAAACCCGCTGGTTCGGCTGGGTTTTTCGCGGCCTCACCGATCTCCCCGTTACCTGGGACGACTGACAGGAAACCCATGCCCGAAATCACTTTCCACCACTCCGACGGCCGCAACGACGTGGTCGAGGTCGCCGAAGGTACCTCGATCATGCGTGCCGCCCTGACCCGCTCCATCCCGGGAATCATCGGCGAATGCGGCGGCCAGGCAATGTGCGCGACCTGCCACGTCTACATCCGCTCCGACGATCATCTCGGCAAACTCCCCCGGCTCGGGGAAGACGAGGACGAGATGCTGGATTGCACGGCACATCCCCGTGACCCGCGACGCTCGCGGCTGGGCTGCCAGGTGCCGGTCACCGAGGCCCTCGACGGCTTGGAAATCGATCTACCCGAGACTCAGATCTGACATGACCGGAATCGTCGTCGTCGGCGCCGGACATGCCGGCGTCCAACTTGCCGACTCCCTGCGAACAGGCGGCTACTCCGGCCGGCTCAGCATCCTGAGTGCCGAGAACGAGCTGCCGTATCAACGTCCGCCCTTGTCCAAGGACTACCTCACGGGTGATGATCCACAACCGCTGCCGTTACGCGGCCCCGACTTCTACCGCGAGCGCGACATAGATCTGCGCGTCGGCACGGCAGTCACCGAGATCGATCGCCACGGCCGCCGGCTGAAGTGCGCCGACGGCACCCCCCTGGCCTACACCGAACTCGTGATCGCCACCGGTTCCCGCAACAGAGTCCTGGACATACCCGGCGCCCACGGCTCCAGCGTGCATTATCTGCGGAACACCACCGACGCCACCCATCTACACAGCGAACTCGGCCGCGCCGTCACCGCGGTCGTCGTGGGAGCCGGCTTCATCGGACTGGAGTTCGCCGCCGCCGCAACCGGGCGCGGCATCGCTGTGACCGTCGTCGAGGCCGGGCCGAGGCCCTTGTTACGGGCATTGACCGAACCGACGACCAACCGCCTCATTGCCGAGCATCAACGCGCTGGAGTGACTTTTCGCTTCGATACCACCATCGCAGAGATCGAACGCAGTGACCGCCGGGTCACTGCGGTCATCTGCTCCGATGACGAACGAATCGCCGCCGATCTGGTTGTCGTCGGAATCGGCGCCGAACCCGTCACCGAACTGGGCTCCGCATCAGGACTCCATATCGGCAACGGGATCCACGTGAACGAATACCTGCGCACCACAGACGAGCACATCTGGGCTATCGGCGATTGCGCGGAATTCCCGTGCGTGCACGCCCGGGCTCGCGTCCGGCGGGAATCGGTCCAGAATGCGGCCGATCAGGCCCGCACCCTGGCCCGGACGCTCACCGGAACACCGGCTGTCTACCAGGACCTCCCGTGGTTCTGGAGCCACCAGGGCGCCTGCAAGATTCAGATTGCCGGGGCCGGTGGCGAAGTCGATCGCACTGTGATTCCGGCCGATTCGGGCAGCAAGTTCTCCACGTGGTGTTTCCGCGACGACGTTCTGGTGGCAGTCGAGTCGGTCAACCAACCCGCGGTCCACTCGGCCGCACGGAAGCTGCTCTCGAGCCCGCGGAAGCCGACCTACAGCGAACTAGCAGACGCCGACTTCGACCTCCGGCGCATGGTCCGCCCGCAGAGCGCCTTCGCGTGACGCAGCTGGAAATAGTCAGTTCGATCCCGACAAAGGAGTACGGGACACCTCATGTCTGTAGCCGGTCTCTCACTATTTGTACTCGCCGCAATATTCATCATCGGAACCGTCTGGCCCGTCAGCATCGGCGTGGCGGCCTTCGCGTCGGTATTCCTCGTCGGCATCCTCGCCGCGGGGATACCGACGGAGACGCTCATCGGCCTTTTCCCTGCGGACCTGTTCATCCTGCTCGTAGGAATCACTTATCTCTTTGCTGTCGCACAACAGAACGGGACGATGGCCTTCATCACCGAGACGACCGTGCGACTCGTTCGCGGGCGGGCCGCGGTGATCCCCTGGATCTTCCACTTCATCGCCATCCTTTTCAGCGCTCTCGGCGCCGGGCCGGCGGCGGCGACTGTCGTGCTGGCACCGCTGGCGCTCGGGATCGCCCGGCAGGCGCGAATCAGCCTCCTGCTGATGGGCATCATGGTCATTCACGGAAGTCATGCCGGTTCGATGTCACCCATCGGTCCCATCGGCGCATTCGTCAACAGCGCAGCGGCCAACGCCGGGATTCCCGTTCCCTCGGGCACTGTTCTCATGAACTCCTTGCTGTTCAATGTTGCCCTCGCACTCGCCGCCTACTTGTTGTTCGGTGGTATCGGGCTGCTCCGGCGCGGGCGGGATGAGGTCGTGGCCGTCGACACCGGCTCCGCTACTGCGCGGGAGGACAAGGCCGGTCAGGAACAGATCGCAACCGCTGTACAGCCCACGCCCGCGGATTCGGTGAGCGAAGAGAAGCCTGCGCTCGCAGGAGCCGCCGTGACCGTACTGGCCCCTCCGGCCGAGGACGGACGAGCACGGGCCACTCCTCGGCGCATCGCGACACTTGCGGGTATAGGACTGCTTGTCGTGCTGGGTATCGGCTTCGGGCTGAACATCGGATTCAGCGCGTTCGCGATCGGGTTGGTGCTGACATTGATGTCACCGAAGGACGATACGAAGGCGATCGCCGCAATGCCGTGGTCCACGATCCTCATGCTCGGCGGAATCATCACCTATATCGGCCTGGTCGGCGAAGTCGGCGGAATCGGGCTGATCTCGGATGCACTGCTCGGAACCGGATCTCCCCTCCTGGCAATCCTCCTCATCGCTCTGGTCGGCGCCATCACCTCGCTGATGTCGGCGACAGGAGCCGTCATCGGTGTCCTGATCCCGATGCTAGGAGCTGTTCTCGGAGCGCATCCCGCGGTTCCCGCCGCCGGAGCAGTATCGGCGCTGGCCATATCCTCCAGCGTGGTCGACAGCAGCCCGCTGTCCATGCAAGGAGCTGTGCTCATCGCGAATGTCGAGGAGCAGCAGCGAACCGCGTTCTTCCGCCGGCTCCTCGCTTGGGGAGCGTCGATGGTTGTCATCGGTACCGTAGTGCCGGTATTCATCTTCGTCCTCGTGCCCATGTGGTTCGGATGAGCGGGCCACCGGTGCAGGACCTGGACGTCACGAGAGGCCGTCGGCGCCCGATTCCTTGCGGGACGAGTATCCAATGTCTAGGATTCGATTCGAAACGTTTCGTACCATATATGGAAGTAGGCCCATGACCCTCGTACTCGATGACGCCGCCGTGCGCTCGGTCTTCGAATGGCGCTCCGCCATCGACGCACTCCGGGCCGCCTACGCCGCAGCCGACGACGAGGGCCGCTTCCCGCCCCGCGTGCTCGCCCGCGGGGACAGCGGAATGCTGCGGACGCTCAGTGGCGTGCCCGGCAACGGCGCTTTGATGGGCACCAAGACGATCGCGGGTTCCTTCGGCGAGCGCCGGATGTTCTCGTACCTGGTGGCGCTGTTCGACCCGGCCACAGCCGAACTCGCGGCCCTGCTCGACGGCAACTCGATCACCGGCTTCCGCACCGCCGCGACCTCCGCCCTGGCAACAGACCTGCTGGCACGGCCCGGCGAGCTCGACGTCGCTGTCATCGGTTCCGGATTCGAGGCGCGCAAGCACGTGGAGGCACTCGCCGCGGTGCGCCGGCTCGCCTCGGTGCGCGTTTTCAGTCCGCGAGAGGCCAGTCGGAACCGCTTCAGCACGGACCTCTCGCACACGGCCGCATCCGTTGAGCCGAGCGGTTCCGCAGAGGCTGCCGTGGCTGCCGCGTCCGTGGTCATCTGCGCCGCCCGCTCCTATGACGAGACCCCCACCTTCCGCGGGTCGTGGTTACAGCCGGGCTCGACAGTCGTGTCGATCGGGTCCACCTTGCGCGAACAGCGCGAGGTGGACCCCGAGACCATCGAACGCGCCGATGTCGTCGTCGCGGACATGGTCGAAGAGGTTCTCCACGACACGGGCGACCTCCTCGCCGCGAAGGCAGCCGGAATAGACATCTCCGGCCGCATTCGGTCACTGGCCGATGTGGTCGCCGGCCGGCGGGACGGACGAACCGGCCCCGAGCAGATCGTGCTCTACAAGTCGGTCGGGTCGGCCGTCCAGGACCTCGCCGTCGCGGCTGTCTGTGTCGAGGCGGCGAAGAAGGCGGGTCTCGGCGCCCAGCTCCCCATCCATATCCAGCCGGTCGAGAAGTGAGGCAACCGTGACCGCTACCACCGAAGAATCTGCCGGCGCGTACCTGGGAGACCCGAGCCTGCTGCGCACCGCCGCCTACGTCGACGGGCGCTGGGTCTCGGATGGTGACGCGGGGACCTTCACCGTCACCAATCCCTCGACCGGGGGCGTGCTCGCCGAGCTACCGTCACTGAGCCGCGAACAGACGAAAGCAGCCATCGAGGCCGCAGAGCGCGCGCTCGCGGGCTGGCGCAGGCTGGCAGGCAAGGAACGTTCCCGGATTCTGCGCCGCTGGTTCGACCTTGTCACCGAGCACACCGATGACCTCGCCGCCATCATCACGCTGGAAGAGGGCAAGCCCCTGTCGGAGGCGCGGGCCGAGGTGGCCTACGCGGCGTCGTTCATCGAATGGTTCGCCGAGGAGGCCAAGCGGGTCCGTGGCGATATCTTCCACGCACCGACAGCATCGCGCCGGATCGTCGTGCTCAAGGAGCCTGTGGGCGTCTGCGCGGCAATAACCCCGTGGAATTTTCCCGCGGCGATGATCACCCGTAAGGCGGCGCCCGCGCTGGCGGCGGGCTGCACCATGGTCGTGAAACCGGCCTCGCAGACGCCACTGACAGCACTCGCCCTGGCCGAGCTGGCCGACCGCGCGGGTATCCCCGCCGGCGTGCTGAGCGTCGTCATCGGCAGTGCGCGCACGATCGGCCCCGAACTCACCGGCAACCCGATCATTCGCAAGGTCACCTTCACCGGCTCCACCGAGGTCGGCCGTCAGCTGATGGAGGAGTCCGCGGCCACGATCAAGAAGGTCTCGATGGAGCTCGGCGGAAACGCCCCGGTCCTCGTCTTCGACGACGCCGACCTCGACACCGCCGTGACGGGCGTCCTTGCCGCGAAGTACCGCAATTCCGGCGAATCCTGTATCGGCGCCAATCGTGTGTACGTGCAGTCGGGAATATACGCCCGCTTCGCCCAGGAGTACGCCGAGCGCACCTCTCGGCTGGTCGTCGGTGACGGTTTCGGTGAAGGCGTCGCGATCGGACCGCTCATCGATGCCGCCGGTGTCGCGAAGGTCGACGAGCATGTCCGCGACGCCGCCGCCAAGGGCGCGACGGTTGCCGTCGGCGGCCGCGTCAGCGAAGTGGGGGAACTGTTCTACGAGCCCACGGTGCTGACGGGCGTCACCCAGGACATGAGGATCGCCCATGAGGAGACGTTCGGACCGATCACTCCGCTTATCCGATTCGACGACGAGCCCGACGCCCTCCGCATGGCGAACGATACCGAATTCGGACTCGCCTCCTACATTTTCAGCGCCGACGCCGACCGCATCTGGCGGGTCGCGGCCGCCCTCGAGGCCGGCATGGTCGGGATCAACACCGGCCTGATCTCCAACGAGGTCGCACCCTTCGGTGGCATCAAGCAGTCCGGTATCGGCCGCGAGGGCTCGGTCTACGGCATCGACGAGTACCTCGAAATCAAATACCTGTCCTGGGAAGGCGCCGGGGAACACTGATCCCCGGAGAAAAGAGACGAACACATGGCTACTTACACCAAGACCGAGTCGCGGGTCTGGGCTCGAGAGAAGCTCATCGGCGCCGTCAACTGCACGATCCCCTCGTTCACGGCCGATTTGAAGAACCTCAACGAGAAGGGCATCCGCCACGATATCGCTCTCGCCAAGGAGCACGGTTTCATCGGGAGCCTGGCCATCGGTGAGGTGAGCATCTCCCTCGACGAGTACATCGAATTCGTCCGGATCTCGAAAGATGAGGCCGGCGATGATTTCTTCATCTGCCACCACGCCTGCTTCAACACGCTCGAAGACAACATCGAAATGGCGCAGCGGGCGGAAGCCGCCGGCGCCGACCTCATCCTGCTGACCTACCCACCGAGCTTCTACCCCGAAACCGAGGATGAGGTCTTCGAGTACACCAAGGCGTTCGCGGACGCGACCGGCCTTGCGATCATTCTCTTCCCGATGACGATCTGGAACTTCTCGCGCCTGCATCCGTCCGATATCTCGACCCGGCTGACCCGGCGGATCCTCGACGCCGCACCAAACGTCGCCGTCATCAAAGCCGAGGGCGGCTACCCCAACATCATGAACGCCGTGGAGTGTCATCGACTCTTCGGTGACGAGGTCGTTATCTCGGTGCCGATCGAAGGTGACCTGATCCCGCTGTCGCAGGTCATCCCGATTCAGCTGTCGGCGACCAGCGACCACGAGTACTTCGGCCCGCTCATCCCCCGGATCATGCGGCTCATCCGGGACGGCAAACACGACGAGGCCACCGAACTGTACTGGCGGCTGCACCCGGCACGCGTGGCGAAGAACGGCCTCTTCGCGGCGGTCCACGGCGGCTCGGTACTCAACCGGATGGGCTGGAAGTTCCAGGGCTGGCTGCAGGGTTACAACGGCGGCCCGCTGCGCATGCCCACCATGCGACTTCAGGACAAGCAGATGAAGGGCTACCGCGCGGCGCTGATCGAGGCAGGCTTCGACATCCCGGACGAGCCTTTCAAGAACTTCTTCATCGGCCGCAACCCGGCCTGACCTTACGACCAGAAGCAGCTGGCTTCGCCCACTGGAAATATCGGAGGATCATCAGCCATGCCACAGCAGGTCCGCGGAGTCATCGCCCGGAAGCCCGGTGCACCGGTCGAACTGACCGATATCGTCATTCCCGACCCCGGCCCGGGAGAGGTCGTGGTATCCGTGGCCGCGTGCGGGGTGTGCCACACCGACCTCACCTACCGCGAGGGCGGCATCAACGACGAGTTCCCGTTCCTGCTCGGCCACGAAGCCGCCGGCACCGTCGACAGTGTCGGCGAGGGAGTCGAGTCCGTCGCGGTCGGCGATTTCGTGGTGCTGAACTGGCGGGCAGTCTGCGGTAACTGCCGGGCCTGTAAACGGGGCCGGCCGCAGTACTGTTTCGACACCTTCAACGCCACTCAGAAGATGACGCTGACCGACGGCACCGAACTCACACCGGCACTCGGTATCGGCGCCTTCGCCGAGAAAACTCTTGTCCATGCCGGTCAATGCACAAAGGTCGACGCCGCGGCCGATCCGGCCGTGGCCGGTCTGATCGGCTGCGGGGTGATGGCCGGGCTCGGTGCCGCGGTGAACACCGGCAATGTCGGCCGGGGCGATTCGGTCGCGGTGATCGGCTGCGGCGGTGTCGGCGACGCCGCCATCGTGGGCGCCCGCCTGGCGGGAGCGTCCACCATCATCGCCGTCGACCGCGACGAGAAGAAACTCACCTGGGCCCGCGAACTGGGCGCCACCCACACCATCGACGCCACCACCGCCGACACCGTCGCCGCCGTACAAGAACTCACCGGCGGATTCGGCGCCGATATCGTCATCGACGCCGTCGGCCGCCCCGAAACCTGGCGGCAGGCCTTCTACGCCCGCGACCTCGCCGGCACCGTCGTCCTGGTCGGCGTACCCACCCCCGATATGCGCCTCGACATGCCACTGATCGACTTCTTCTCCCACGGCGGAGCACTGAAATCCTCCTGGTACGGCGACTGCCTGCCCGAACGCGACTTCCCCATGCTGATCGACCTGTACCAGCAAGGCCGGCTGCCGCTGGACAAGTTCGTCACCGAACGTATCGGTCTCGACGAGGTAGAGCAGGCATTCCACACCATGCACGAAGGCAACGTACTGCGCTCGGTGGTCGTCCTGTGACCGGACGGCTCCGCATCGAGCAGGTCATCACCTCCGGACTCTTCGAACTCGACGGCGGCAGCTGGGAAGTCGACAACAACGTATGGGTCGTCGGCAACGACGACGAAGTCGTCGTCGACGCCGCACACGAAGCCGGACCCGTCATCGAAGCCATCGGCGACCGCAACGTCGTCGCCGTCATCTGCACCCACGCCCACAACGACCACATCACCTTCGCCCCGCAACTCGGCGAGCACACCTGCGCACCGGTACTGGTCCACCCCGGCGACGACCCTCTCTGGCAGCAAACCCATCCCGACCAGAAATACTGGCCGCTCACCGATACCCAGCGCATCGCCGTCGCGGGAACCGAGCTGCACATCATCCACGCACCCGGGCATTCACCGGGATCGGTATGCCTGCACGTCCCCGAAGCCGCCGCCCTGTTCTCCGGCGACACCCTGTTCGCCGGAGGCCCGGGAGCCACGGGCCGCTCGTTCTCCGATTTCCCCACCATCATCGGCTCCCTCCGCGACCGCCTGCTCACCCTCCCCGAGCACACCCGCGTCTACACCGGCCACGGCGACGGCACCACCATCGGCACCGAAGCACCCCACCTCGCCGAATGGATCGCCCGCGGCCACTGACCGGCTTCCTCCGACCGCACCGCCCGAACCAGAAAGCGACACCCCGGCCCATGCACCGCAACGCCCCGGCGCACGACATCGACGAGTCCGAGCTCACCGTCACCGCACCGAAAACTCAGGCAGCCGGGGTGAAAGCGGTCGCCGTCGCCCTCGAGCGCGCCGTCGCGGAGATGGGCATACACCGCACCGCGCGCACCCTGACTCGCCTGAATCAGCGGCGCGGATTCGACTGCCCCGGCTGCGCCTGGCCGGAACCATCCGGCCACCGCCGCCCCGCCGAATTCTGCGAGAACGGCGCCAAGGCCGTCGCAGAGGAAGCGACACTACGCACCGTCGACCCGGATTTCTTCGCCCGGCACCCGATCCAGGACCTCGAAGGCAAGTCCGGATACTGGCTCGGCCAACAGGGCCGGCTCACGCATCCCATGGTCGTGCGACCGGGTGACACGCACTACTCCCCCATCGGGTGGGACGAGGCATACCGCGTGATCGCCACCGCCTTGCGTGGCTTGGAATCCCCCGACGAGGCCGTGTTCTACACCTCGGGCCGCACCGCCAACGAAACCGCGTTCCTCTACCAGTTGCTGGTGCGCAGCTTCGGGACCAACAACCTGCCCGACTGCTCGAACATGTGCCACGAATCCTCCGGTGCGGCGCTGACCAGCTCGATAGGCATCGGCAAGGGGTCGGTATCGATCGACGACTTCACCGAAGCCGACCTGATCGTGGTGGCAGGCCAGAACCCCGGCACCAACCATCCACGCATGCTCTCTGCGCTGCAAAAGGCCAAGGCGTCGGGTGCGAAGATCATCGCGATCAACCCCCTGCCCGAAACCGGGCTGCTCGGATTCCGGGACCCGCAAACGGTCAGCGGACTGACCACGGGTGTCAGCATCGCCGACGAGTTCCTGCAGATCCGCCTCGGCGGCGATATGGCCCTGTTCCAGGGACTGGGCAAGCTACTGTTCGACGCCGAGAACCGTGCACCCGGCACCGTGATCGACCGGGAATTCATCGCCGCCCACACTCACGGCTTCGACGCCTACGCGCAGCGCATGCGCGCGGTCGACCTCACCGTCGTCGAGCGCGCGACCGGTCTGACCCGCACGCAGCTCGAGCACACCGCCGAGCTGCTGGCCACCTCGAAAGCCACCATCCTCTGCTGGGCGATGGGCCTGACCCAGCAACGGCACGGTGTCGCCACCATCGAAGAAGGCACCAACCTGCTATTGCTACGCGGCATGATCGGCAAACCCGGCGCGGGCGTCTGTCCGGTACGGGGCCATTCCAACGTCCAAGGCGACCGCACCATGGGTATCTGGGAGAAGATGCCCGAGTCGTTCCTCGACGCGTTGGACACCGAATTCGGTATCACCAGCCCCCGCCACCACGGATATGACACCGTCGAAGCCATCCGCGCCATGCGCGCGGGCAAGGCCACGGTCTTCCTCGGCATGGGTGGCAACTTCGTCTCCGCCTCCCCGGACACCGCCGTCACCGAAGCCGCACTGCGCAACTGCGACCTCACCGTCCACGTCTCGACCAAGCTCAACCGCAGCCATATCGTGCACGGCCGCACCGCACTGATTCTCCCTACGCTCGGCCGCTCCGATACCGACCTGTCGCCCAGCGGAGTCAGACAGCAAGTGTCGGTGGAAGATTCGATGTCGATCGTGCACCTTTCCACCGGCAGACTGCGGCCGGTCAGCGACCGGCTGCGGAGTGAAGTCGCCATCGTTTGTGAACTCGCCGCAGCGCTCTTCGGGCCGGATCATCCCGTACCATGGTCGACGTTCCGAGCAGACTACGACGCCATTCGCGACGCTATCGGGCGTGTAGTGCCGGGCTGCGCCGACTACAACCGCAAGGTACGCGGTCGCGATGGTTTCCAGCTCCCTCACCCACCCCGCGATGCCCGCCAATTCCCGACCAGCACAGGGAAAGCCAACTTCGCGAGCAACGAATTGCACTGGCTCCCGGTCCCGGAGGGCCGGCTCATTCTGCAGACGCTGCGCAGCCACGACCAGTACAACACCACCATCTACGGCCTCGACGACCGCTACCGCGGAATCCACCACGGCCGGAAAGTCGTACTGGTCAATCCGGACGACATCACCGCCCTCGGTTTCACCGACGGCGATCTCGTGAACCTGATATCGGAGTGGACCGACGGTACCGAGCGCCGGGTCACCGGCTTCCGGATCGTCGCCTACTCCACACCCAGCGGCAACGCCGCCGCTTATTACCCCGAAACCAACCCGCTGGTCCCGCTCGACCACGTCGCCGAGCGATCGAACACACCGGTCTCCAAAGCCGTCACCATCCGGCTGGAACCCTACCGCGCAGGATCACGCCATTGAGCCGAGTCACCACCCGCCGGAAGACTCTGCGGATATCACCTGCGGGACATCTCCGCAGGCCCGACACTCTCGCGGTCGAAGAACCCCTCGAGCTGCGCATCGGCGGTGAGCCACTGACCGTCACCATGCGCACCCCGGGCAACGATATCGACCTCGCCTACGGATTCTTGTTCGGCGAGAACCTCATCGGATCGGCCGATGATATCGTCTCCGCCCGATACTGCGCCGGCACTGATGCCGAAGGCCACAACACCTACAACACCCTCGACATCCACCTACGCACGCCCGTACCCCTGCCCGGACGCCGCTTCATCACCAACAGCGCCTGCGGACTCTGCGGCACAACAGCGCTCGACGATGTGCTTTCCCGAGCTCGGTTCCCTGCTGCTGCCCACGATTTCAGCATGGAATCCACCACCCTGATCGAACTGCCCGACAGGCTCCGTTCCCGGCAATCGGCGTTCAGCACGACAGGAGGGCTACACGCCGCCGGCCTGTTCGATGCCGACGGCACCGCTCTCGTCGTCCGCGAAGACGTCGGCCGGCACAACGCGGTAGACAAGGTCATCGGCTGGGCACTACGCGAAAACCGGCTTCCCGCAGCGGACCTCGTGCTCATGGTGAGCAGCCGGGCCTCCTTCGAACTGGTACAGAAGGCAGTGGCGGCCGCGATCCCGATACTCGCCGCAGTTTCGGCGCCCAGCTCACTGGCCGTCGACCTCGCCGCCGAAGCCGGCCTCACCCTCATCGGCTTTCTGCGCGGCGAAACCATGAACGTGTACAGCGCGACCGAACGCATCACTACCGAGCTTCCCGGCGCACCACTCTGAGGATTGACTGATCACATCCTAGACGTACCGTTTCATATGCGTCACGCTGCGGAACGCAGCTCCAAGGAAGGCAGATGATTCATGACCGTTCGACTGCGCCAATCGGTTTTCGTCCCACCACCCGTCTACGTTGTGGCCGACCAGCTCGGGCTACTCGCCGCAGCCGGGCTCGAGGTCGAAACCATACTCACGCGCTCGTCGGATCAGCAGCGGGCCCAACTCACCGCCGGTGAATGCGAGCTCGCCGTTACCGCGATCGACAATCTGATCGTCTGGAATGCCGCCGGAGCCGGCGTCCGGCTGCTCGCGCAACTGGAGCAGACCACGCCCCTCTCACTGGTGGGCGCTCGCGGTGTCGACACGATCGATGCGCTGCGCGGGGCCGAATTGGGGGTGGACGCGGTCGACAACGGTTTTTCCGTCGTACTCCGATATGTCCTGCGCGCGCACGGACTCGCGCCCGGTGACTATCTACTGAGGCCGGTCGGCGGAGTGCGTGAACGCTTCGAGGCGCTTCGGACGGGCCGGATAGCGGCAACACTTCTGGGCCCACCGCTGGACGAATACGCAAGGCAGGAAGAGCTGGTACCCCTGCTCACCGTGGCCGACGAACTGCCCGACTACCCAGGACAAGGGTTGGTGGCCGGTCCCTCCGCGCCGCCCCGGTCGTCGGAGACGATCGGCGTATACCTGTCCTGCTTGGATCAGGCGCGCCGCTGGCTGGCCGCGGCCGACAGTGCGGACGCCGTCGACGTGCTGGTCCGGGGCGGCTACACCGAATCCTCCGCACAGGTGAGCATCGATACCACTCCGGCGTCTCTGCGGCCGGACTCCGCCGGCCTGCGGCGCCTCTACTCCCTCCGTGCCGGATTGGACATGATGCCGCACGGCGCCCCCGGAGCAGACGAACTGCTCGCTTCCGCAGACCTCGCAGCGGGAGAGGCCGGATGAGCACCCCTGCCGTCAGCGGAAACTCGGGCAACACCCACATCGCCGATGCCGTGCACGCACTGCTGGATACCGATCAAGTGTCGCGCTTGCTCGGGATAGAGGTCCCGTCGGCGGCCCAGGGGCGCGCGGTGGCTCGTATGCGGGTCCGCCCGGATATGGTCAACGGACACCGGATTCTGCACGGCGGCCTGCTGTTCACCCTGGCCGATACGGCATTCGCCTGCGCGGCCAACAGTTTCGGACCGGCCGCGGTGACCGCGGCCGCGGATGTGCAGTTTCTGCGTCCGGCGCTTCTCGGCGATCTACTCACCGCGGAGGCAATCGTCGGTACCCGTTCCGGACGGACTCTCATCTGCGACGTAACCATCCGCCGCGACAACGATGTCCTCGCCGAGTTCCGTGCGCGCGGCAGCCTGATAGTTGAGCGGCATCCCGGATTGTAGCTCCGCTACCTGCGTAAATAGCGATCTACACAAGGGCATTGTGATCCGCGCCGCATCGACGTAGAGTAGCAATTCGATACGATACGTTTAGTACACAAGGGAGTGGTTGGTGTCGTACCAATATGAAGTTGCGGTCATCGGCTGCGGACCCGTGGGAGCGACCGCACTGGCACTGCTGGGGCGTGCGGGGATATCGACGATCGGGATCGAACGGGAAACCGCAGCCTGGCCGCATGCCCGCGCCGTGCATTTCGACGGTGAAACGCTGCGGACCCTGCAGGGACTCGGCATCGGCGAGCAGGTCGCCGCGCTCTGCGAGCCGATGACCGGTTTCCGCATGGAGAACGAAGAGGGCGAAACCCTGGTCGAGGTGCCCACCGGTCAGTTCGGTGCACAGGCATGGCACGACGACCTCATGTTCCATCAGCCCGATATGGAGGCGCTACTGCGTAGCGAACTCGAGCGGTACTCGAATGTGGATCTGCGCACGGGCTTGACGCTCGTCGATTTCGCACAAGAGGGCGACGCAGTCCGGTGTCGGCTGGAGGATACCGACAGGGTTGCCGAGTCGATCACCGCCCGCTGGGTGATCGCGTGCGACGGCGCCAACTCCGCGGTCCGGCGCGGACTGGGAATCAAAACCGAAAAGATCGGTTCCGACGACCCGTGGCTGGTCGTCGACGGGATGTTGCGCAACAGCCCGGGCCTGCCCGGCACCATGACTTTCCTCGGACATCACACCCGGCCGGGTCTGTGGGTGCGACTGCCCGGCGAACGCGTCCGGATGGAATTCAAGGTCATGCCGGGCGACGACCACGAGGAGATCGTGACCCGGGAGGCCATCGAGCGCATCAGCCGTGGTGTCCTGCCCGTGACGCACTTCGAACCCGACCGCATCGCCATCTACACCTTCCGTGCCCGCGTCGCCGAGCAGTGGCGTTCCGGGAACGTATTTCTCGCGGGCGATGCCGCCCATCAGGCGCCGCCGCTTTTCGGCCAGGGTCTGTGCGCCGGAATGCGCGATGTCACCAATCTGGTGTGGAAACTGGCGGCGGTCGCTCGCGGCACCGCACAGCCGGATCTCCTCGAGACCTATGAGAGCGAGCGGCGGCCACATGCCCGCTACTGGGTGGAAAAGGCCGCCACCATGGCGCACCTGGTCCAGACCACAGATCCGGCGACGGCGGCCGGCCGCGATGCGCATATTCGCGACCATCCCGAAGACGTCTATCCGCCTCTTCCGGCCCTGGGGCCGGGACTGCACGCCGGGCCCGCCGATCCACACGCGGGGCAGCTGTCGAAGCAGCCGATGCCGGCCGGCGGGACACGTCTCGACGACATCGTGGGTCCGCGGTTCCTACTCGCCACCACTCCCGAACTGTTCGCCGAACTACCTGAGGTCAGGCGAAACGAGCTCGAGGCCAACCCTGAGATCGTGGTGCTGACTGCTCCGGAACAGATCCGCGAACTCCTCGCGTCGGTCGGTTCGGACGCCGTCGTCGTGCGACCGGACCGCTATCTGCTCGGCACCGCCCATACACAGGCAGAGCTGGAGCAACTGCTCGCCATCGTCCCCGCACTCGCTACTGTCCCGCGGCAGCCCGCCGGCGCGCCCAGTAGTGACCTCGTGACCGGTGCCACCAGCTGATCCCGGCATGCCGTACGTCCAAGGAGGAAAGCCCATGTCGTTCAGTCCCATCACCCATCTACGTCATGTCGATATCGCCGTACCCGATTTCGACAAACAGGTCGCCTTCTACACCGACAACTGGGGTTTGGTCACCACCGGTAGCGAGCGTGACGTCACCTACTTCGCCGCCGAAGGCTCACCCGAGCAGTACATCGTCCGGGTCCGCCGGGCCGCCGAGAAACGGCTCGACCTGATCGCGCTCGGTGCCGCCGATCGCGAGTCCGTGGACGCGCTCGCCGCACGCCTCGGCACCGAGGGCGTCACCCTGGTCAGCGAGCCGGGTGACCTCCAGACACCCGGCGGCGGTTACGGTTTCCGGTTCTTCGACCTCGAGGGCCGCACAGTCGAGGTATCGGCCGATGTCCAAACCCGACAGCACCGCAAGATCGAGGAAAAAGAAGACATCCCGGTGCGGCTGTCGCACGTAGTGTTCAATTCCCCCGAGCCGGAGAAGATGACGGCCTGGTACGAACAGCATCTGAACTTCCGGCTCTCGGACACGAATACGCATCCACGGATGGGCGGACTGTTCTGGTTCCTGCGCTGCAGCGACCAGCACCACAGCATCGCGATCTCCCGCGGCCCGCACACGGCGTTGAACCATGTTTCGTTCGAGCTGCGCGGTCTCGACGAATACCTGCGCGGAAGCGGACGACTGATGCGCGCCGGAATTCCCAAGATCTGGGGCCCCGGCCGCCACCGCGCCGGCGACAACACCTTCACGTACTTCCACGACCCCCACGGCAACACCATGGAGTACACCACCGAGCTCGCCACCATCGACGAGGACACCTGGCATCCAAGCATCTTCGATGTCACCGAACCGGAGACCTCCGACGTCTGGGGCATCGCCGAAACCGCGGACGAGTGGATCAGCAAGCAAATGTTCAACGACCCGGACAAGGGTGTGTTCGTCGCACCACCGATGTGAGGCGACATCGCGCGAGCGAAAGGGCGGGGTAGACGGAGGTCCGTCTGCCCCGCCCTTTCGCTGCTCTACCCGTGGGCACGGACGCAACCGTCGGTGGTGATCTGCGGGTGAGCCCTCCGCCCGGATCGGACGTCCGAGGACGGACCGCGGACGTCTTTGTGTGAACGCTTCGAGAAGACGCCGAAGCCCCGGGTTCATGTTTCGAACTCGGGGCTTCGAATCCGCCAGGAGTCGGCCGCCGGGTTGTTTCCGGCCCTATCCCCTGACGATGCCTTGCGCGTTCAGTCTTCGGTGCGGGCGGAGCGACAGACAGTACGCTGACTGCCCAGGCCGGTGATCTCGGCCTCCATCACGTCTCCGGACCGCAGGAAGCGACCGTGGTGAGAACCGTTACCGGCGGGCGATCCGGTGATGACCATATCGCCCGGCCGGAGCGTGGTGTAGCTGGAGATGTAGGAGATCAGCTGCGCGGGTCCGAACAGCATGTCACTGGTGGAACCCTTCTGCATGATGGTTCCGTTGAGGCGCAGCGTGATCTCCAGATCGAGCGGATCCGGGACGAATTTCGCGGGAGTCAGGTAGGGCCCGGTCGGGTAGAAGGTGGGCGAATTCTTCGCCCGCATCCAGTCGGTGCCCATCATGGGAATATCGCTTCTGCCCACCAGGGTTCGTGTGGTCAGGTCGTTGCAGATGGTGTAACCGGCGACCGCGTCGAGGGCCTGCTCCACGCTGACATCGCGTGCCGGGCGCCCGATGATCACGCCGAGTTCCAGTTCCCAGTCGTGGTTGTCACCGACCGCCGGCAAAATCACTTCGTCGTACGGGCCGCTGATGGCCGCCGGTACGCCGACCCAGACGTAAGGGTCGCCGTGTGCCGCGCGTTCATCGGTTTCCCGGGCGGCCTGCTCACGCAATTCCGCCTCGGTCGCCCCCGGAGTACCGATGCGGTGCGCGACGGTGATCTGGATGATGTGCTCACGGTAATTGGCGCCCGCGGCAAAGATCTGACCCGGTGGCTGTACCGGTGCCGAGACGTGGAGCTCCCCCACCGGACGGCCGTCACCGGTGACGCTGCCGGCCAGATGCTGTAACCGTTCGAGAGAGGCGTCCCAATCATCGAGCAGCGCGGCGACGGTCGCAGCGTGCGGCAAGGCGGTTTGCGTGTCGTACACGCGGCCGTCGACAACGATTCCGGGAAAGGGCGACTGCCCTTCCTCCGAGAACGTGCCGAGGGCGAATCTGGTCTCACTCATGGTGTCCTCACAGTGTGTCGGCGGTGCGCGAAGTCCTCGTATTCTCGGAGCAGGCCGCTGTCGTCGACGGCGCCGAGATCGACGACCGCCGTCAGCGGCGACCCCTGCAGCATGCGTTTGACAGGAACCTCGAGCTTCTTCCCGGTTCGGGTGTGCGGGATAGCGCGCATGAACACGATGTCGTCGGGCACATGCCGCGGCGACAGCGACGTTCGCAGTGACTCGCCGATCCGGGCCTTCAGTGCGTCCGGATCCGCACCGTCCATCGCGGCCACGAACAACACCATGTCGTAGTCGTCGGCGCCGAGCTCGGCGCCCACCACGAGCGCTTCACTCACCTCGGCGAAGTCCTCGACCACCCGGTAGATCTCGGCCGAACCGATCCGCACCCCTTGACGGTTCAACGTGGAGTCCGAACGACCACCGATCACCGAGCTGCCGTCGGTATCGAATTCGATGAAATCGCCGTGCCGCCACACGCCGGGGAACATGTCGAAATAGCTTTCCCGGTAGCGCTGATCTCCCGGATCGTTCCAGAAACGCAACGGCATGGACGGCATGGGCTCGGTAACGACCAGCTCCCCAGGTCTGCCGATAACCGGCGTGCCGTCGCTGTCCCACGCGGCGACTGCGACACCGAGAGCCGGCGCCTGCAACCTGGGTTTGCGCACCGGTAGTTCCGGGACACCGCCGACGAAGATGGATCCGATATCGGTGCCGCCGCTCATCGATGTCAGCCACATATCGTCGAAATTCTCGTACACCCAGTCGAAACCGGCTTCCGACAACGGTGACCCGGTGACCTGCAGTGTCTGCAACCGACCCTGCCGCGGTTCGAGTCCTGCCTTCGAACACGCGTGGATGTAGCCGGCGCTGAGCCCCAGGATATCGACACCGTGTTCGGCCGCGACCTGCCAGACCCGTCCCAGCTCGGGCCGGACCGGACTGCCGTCGAGCAGCACGACGGTCGCGCCGGCACCGAGCCCGGAGACCAGTGTGTTCCAGACGACCCAGGACGTACTGGCGACATTCATATAGCGGTCGCCACTGTGCATATCGCTGTGGAACCGCAGCATTTTCAGATGTTCCAGCAGCACTCCACCATGGCCGTGCACGATGCCTTTGGGAATACCGGTGGTGCCGGAGGAGAACAGCACCCAAAGCGGGTGGTCGAACGGCAGCTCGGCGAACTCCGGCTCGGCGGTCCCCGCGGTGACCGCACCCCAGGCGTGCACCGGTGTACCCACGGCCGGTTGTTCTCCCGGGCGCAGGTCCGCCACCCAGATCACCTGCTCGAGGTCCGGCAGCCGGGTGGCGACCTCGGTCATTTCGGTCGTCCGCGGGTGCTCGCGCCCCCCGTGCCGGTAGCCGTCGACAGCGATCAGCACGCGTGGGGCCAGCTGGGCGAACCGCGAAACGATCGCGTCGGTGCCGAATTCCGGTGAACAGACCGACCAGACGGCGCCGACCGCGGCACAAGCCAGCAGCCCGATCACCGCCTCAGCTCGGTTCGGTAGCACCGCGGCCACCCGATCCCCGGGACGGACACCCATCGACTGCAATGTTGCGGCCAACGCCGCGACCCGCTGGTTCAGCTCGATGCCGGTCACCGTGTGGGACCGATTGTCGTCGTCGACGACGACCAGCGCGGTCTCCGGGGCGTTCCGCAGCAGATGCCGGGCGTAGTTGACTGTCCGACCGGGAAACCACGCGCCCCCGATGATGTCGTCCGGAGCGATGGGTCCGGTAGCCGCGCCGCCGAGCTCGACCTGCTCGAAATCGGCCACAGCAGACCAGAACTGATCGGGTTCTTCAATCGACCACCGCCACAGATCCAGGTAATCGGCGTCGCGCAACTCGGCCCGGAGGCCGGACCTGAAACGGGTCAATTCGGCCGCGTCCACCCGTTGCCGAGTGGGCCGCCACACGACATCACCCGTCACGGCCCGCTCTCCTCGAACAACGGCAGCGAACCGATGAGGATGAAAGCCATGCGGCAGGGTTTGTCGCTGCGGTTGGACCACGAATGGCTGGTGCCGCGCTGCACGACCACATCGCCGGCCTTCATCAACCGTTCACCCTCGTCGGTCATCAGCCAGATCTCCCCGTCGAGCACGATGCCGTAGTCGAGGGAATCGGTGCGGTGGAACCAGAAGTGCCGGGAGTCCTCCGCGGCCGCCGCGCGCGCGTGTTCGCCGCCGAACTCGCTGAACATCGTCGTCGCCGCTGTTTCGCTGTACGCGGTATCCGGCGGAAAAGTGGCGACCCGGAATATGGTGCCGCCGGCCTTGGGATACATGGGTATCTGGGTCTCGGCGGTGGCCGCGTCGTCATTGCCGGCGTTGGAGATATCGCCGGGTTCGGTCTGCCAGGCCACGCTCGAACCGAAGCCCGGGACATCGTCGGAGAGGAAGATATTCGGGCACGGGCCGTCGGAGACGATGATGGAACGGCCGTGTTCGTCGTGCCCCGTGACGATCCGGCGCACGGGCGGTACGACGTGGTTGCCGGTCATCGGGCGATCTCCTCGGACTGTCCGGCGCCGAAGGGGTAAGGACGCGGCTCGGGCCACCACGGCGCGACCACGGGCTCGGCGCTCATCCGGTTGCGCAGGACACCGACGCCGCTGAGCTCGAGTTCGACGACATCGCCCGGCCGGAGTTTCTTGTCGATTTCCAGGGCGGAGCCGTTGGGCAGGGTGCCCGAACCGATGAGGTCGCCCGGCTGCAGAACGTCACCGATCGAGACATAGGCGAGCAGCTCGGCGGGCGTGTAGATCATTCCTTCGGCCTTGGTGCTGGTCCATTCCTCGCCGTTGACGCGAACCGATCCCGTGATCGCGTCGAAGTCGGCGATCTCGTCCATGGTGGTGATCCACGGGCCGATTCCGTAGGCGAAGTCCTTGCACTTCTGCGGGCCCATACCCATGCCCATCTCGGCTCCCTGCACGTCCCGCGCGCTGAAATCGTTGAAGATCGTCAGGCCGAACAACCGCTCCTGAGCCTCGCCAGGGGTGAGATTGCTGCCGTGCGCACCTACGATCAGCCCGATCTCGAGCTCGTAATCGACGAATTCGGAGAAGCCCGGATACGGCACTTCCTGATCATGGCCATAGCTCACCCCGGTCGACCCCTTGAAGTAGCCCGGCGTCTTGAACAGCTGAGGATTGGGCAGCCCACCGCCGACCTTCTCGTGGAACTGCTGCATATGCAGCGGAAAGGTCAGACCATCGCGGATTACCGGCGAATCCACTGCCGCCACCCAATCGACGTCGTCGACAGGCACTGACGCGTCGTCTCCGGCCCGGTCCACGGCCCACTGAGCCGCGTCGAGGAACGCGGGACCGGCTGCGATCGCCGCCGCCATGCTCGACGGAAAGTAGGCCGCCGCCAGCCGCCGCGCCGCGGCGGCCGAGGCCGAAGTGCCCTGGCGAGCTATCCGATAGGCCTGCGCCAGATCGATCACTCGCTCCCGCTCGGGCTCGACGGCCACGAGCCGGATCTGGTCACCATCGGGGGACGAACGGGAAATGCGGCCCAGCTTCATTACCAACTACCTCCATAGTATTCGAAACGTTTCGTATCGTATAAGACCAGTCTAGCGATGTCCATGCCATAAGTAGAGGTTGTTTCGCGCTATCATTCGCTGGTGGCTGTACGAAGCGAATCGAGTCGCCAAGCGATTTTGGACGCAACCATGGACCTCTTGGTCCGGGACCGTCGCCGGGCTACCACGGTGCAGAAGCTGACCATCGAGATGATCGCCAAACGCGCGAAGGTCAGCAAGGCGACGATCTACCGCTGGTGGCCCAACAAGGCCGCAGTCGTCATAGACGCCTTCATGGAGAGTCACCTCCCCCAGGTCCGCATCAACGAGGACCTACCGGTACGCGAGGCCCTGGAATCACACGTCAAAGCGCTGATCACGCGCTATGCCGGACCCCAGGGCCGGCTTATCGCGCAGATCATCGCCGAGGGCCAGTACGACCCCGCCACACTCGACGACTTCCGGACCCGGTTCTGGAACGATCGGTATGCCGCGGTGGACAAGCTGATTCGGCGCGGGATCGACGAGGGCATCTTCCGCTCCGATATCAACCCCGGCGATGCCGCAGAGATGATCTACGCTCCGATATACTTCCACCTGCTCATCGGGGTCGGACCACTCGACGAAGCCCTCGCCACCCGGCTCGTCGAACAGGCCGTCCGTGGCCTCGCGGCGCACCTGCCGGAAGCGGGGAATGAGCACGGCCGCCATGGCGCCGCGTAGATTCCGGGGCAAACCAACGGGTTTGATGAGCTCGGTGAACGCAATCTCGCGGATACGGTGGATGTCGGCCGACCCGGCTTGGTTGTTCGCCTGCTTCGCCAACATCTGACGGCACGCGCGTCGACCACTATCCAGGTCCGTCGCGCTCGACGGCAGCGAAGCGAGTGAGGAGCCCACCGAGATCGCCACCACCAGCGAGCTCCTGGCCGAGCACGACACCGCTTTCGAGCGCCATGACCCCACCGGCGCCGAGATGTGCACACATGGTGTGCATCGCATCGCCGAGGGCACGACCCGGGCCGGAATGCCAGGGCGCCGCGCTCTGGTCAAGCCCCGGCCAGCAGAGAGGTACCGGCATCTCGGAGCATGATTCGGTAGACCACGCTGGCGGTTTGGCGTTTCAGGCATCGCAGCGCCGCCCTTGTGGACTGATGCCCGACACAATATGAACCAGGCCTGCGGGTCCGTGTAGCGCTCACTCGATACTTTGCGTACCGGGCTATCACGGCCTCGTTGCGGATCGGATCGGCCAGTGTGGGTTCGTCCGTCCGCTCGCCGATCTCTCCCAGCCGGTGGCGATCGGGCCACGCCTCGGCAGCGGTTTCCCTGAGGTTTCGTAGCCAGACAACTTCCAGGAATTCAGTCTCGAGCCGGTGATTGGCCAGGCGCCATACGTAGGATGCCAGGAGATGACATCGTTCTGGAAGCGCGCCAGCTGACCTAGGCCGTCAGGGAGAGTGCGTTTGCGGTCTTTAGCGAGGTAGGCGTTCCTCACAATCCGAACGCATCTGGCCCGGCACGACCGTGGGTTTCGGGTTCTGGGCCGGGCTCCACTGCTGCGGATCGACTTGTCCCCGGAGCCGTCCGGCGCGCACGAGCCAGGTGCGGGCACCCGAGTAGACGGGGCAGTCAGCGCGGGCGCGGGTGTCGACGGCGACGCCGGTGGTGGCGGCGGTGGTGGCGGCGGGGGCGCCTGCGGTGCCGGTGGAGGCAAGGGCGAGGTCTCCGACGATTCCGGAGTGAGTGTAGGTGATTCGCTCGGTTCTCCCGTGCCCGGTTGCGCGGCAACAACACCGCCCCCGGTCACCACCAACACCACCAACACCACCATCGCGGCCACGCCCGCGCGAACACGCCTTCCACGCCGTAGCGGAGCGGTCGAATCGACCCGCAGACACTCTCCTCATCCCGCAGCCGGTTCTTCACTACAGCCTCGCCAGTCAAACACCAGACTCAGGACCGAACTTCCCCCGTCCTACCCGGTCCACAGGCACATAAAGAGAGCCCGCGTCGAATACTGTTGCCGAACAGCACCTTTAGACGCGATACCAGCGAGTTCTACCTCGAAAGGGGCCCGGCCGAACGATGTCCACTGATTCAACGCCGGCATCGGCTGCCCGATCCCGACGGTGCCGCGGTTGATTCGTCGTCCCGCCCCACTGATCACGCTCTACACGCTGCCGCCTCCTGCCTCCCGACGAAATAGCTCACAGTCGGCGAGGACACCCCCGTGGGGAGCGGGAATTGAGGTTTCCGGCACCCGCAGCGCCACGATAGGGGTTCGCCGCCCCGAAATGATACATACGCGAGTCGGCTCTCAGGACTGTCTCAGCTGAACCCGACTTGCGCCCCCACGCTACTGACCTGCACATATGGTTCGAGCAATTGATGCTCACACCAAATAACTGCAGGTAGAAGGCAGAGAGATATGTGTCCGGAGGGGAACCGACCCAAAACCCCGCGCTTGTACATCGCACGGTGCTGCGGCTGCCGTAAACCACAGGATCAAGTCCCGGATGCCGAGTCGGCGACACCGGCACAAACCGCCAGACCGTGTCGATCTCAACATCGACTACTGCCCGGATGGCTGCGGTCGGCATCGTCTACTCGACCTACGTCACCGGCTCGGGAGAACCCAGCGCCTGGAACGGCAGCGGCAGCCTGATCGAGAAGCAAATTCGCCTTGTCGTAACCGGTGCCCGCCCGAAGCCTCCACTGCAAGGACCGAATCGCTTCGGATTCATGCCGGAAAGGGACCCGAAAAATCTCTCCACGTCTGTACACCGGCTCGCAACCTGTGACTCCCAAACCGGGCGGTGGATGCTTTCGCTCAGATCTGTTGTGTCACTTCGAGCACGATCTTGCCGACGTGGGCGTTGTCGGCCAGCCCTTCCTGCGCCTCCAGTACCTGGCTCCAGGCGTAGGTGCGGTCGATAACGGGACGCAGGGTGTCGGCGTTGGTTTCCAGATCGACTGTTCGTGATGCTCGGGCGATGGCGAATTTTTCTTCGTCGCTGCGGGTCCGGAAGGTCACGCCGATCAACTCGACGCGTTTGCGGGCGAGTTCTTCCATATCCAGTGTGCCGGTGGCACTGCCGAGGCGGCCGACACCGACGATGTGACCTTTGATGGCCGCCGCATGGAGGTTGTCTTCGAGGTAGGGGCCGTCCAGAACCCGCGCATGCGTGCGGGAACGCGTGGTGCCGTAGACCCGGCCCGCGCCGAGCATCCTCGCCAGCTGGATTGCCTGGGTGTCCACGCCCGACGCAGCGGCATGCACGAGGACGGCTTCTCCGGCTCCACACGCCCGGCTGTGACCAGCGCATTGCGTTCGGTCATCAATGCGCTGATGGCGGCAGCACCGTCAACGAAAGACCGGCCCTCGGGACCGGCACCACGGCCGGCACGATGACTCGTTCGGCCAGACCACCGGGCGCCATGGCCATGACGCGATCACCGGCGGTGATCCCCGGTGACATCGGCGGCGGCGACCTCGACGACTTCGCCGCATGCGTCCAGGCCTGCGGCCGCCGGCCCCTCGGCGTTGCCGGGTGTGTGGGTACCGGCGCGGATCGACGGCCAACTGGAACCGGGTCGGCCGACCATCCGGTGTGCTTCTGCGGAAGCGGGCAATCACCGTGCCCGGGTTCCCGTCGACAGCGACGGGCGACTGACGGCTCCGGACTGGGTTACCGAGGAACACTGGGCACCAGCGCCGGTCGGCGAAGCCACACGGCAAACGGAACGGGCGGGAGCATCGGGTAGGCACCGGGCCGATCCCCGACGGCAAACCACATTTCCCCTGGTGACGACCCACGAATGCGGCACGCGCTACCAGAAGCATTTGCGTTCTGTGTGACCTGCGTCGTATGGTCGAGCCCTGAGCGGAATTCGATTCCACTCAGCGGAATTTTCCCTGGTGCGGTTTCCGTACTTCTCGACACTCCTCGCTCAATCCGGAGGTACCCGTGGCGTCACCGATGACGGCCGACACAGCAGTTCCACCACGCGCTCGATGGTGGCGAGTCGGTGTCCTGCTGTTCCTCATCTACCTGGTCTGCTACGCAGATCGATCGAATATCAGCGTCGCTGTGCCGGACATGGTCGAACATCTGCGACTGTCCGGGACGATCACCGGCGTCGTCCTGTCGGCGTTCTTCTGGGGCTACGTGATCACCCAGGTCCCGGGTGGTTTCCTGGCCACGAAGGTCGGCCCGAAACAGGTCATCATCGTGTCGCTGGTCGTGGTGGGTGTCGCTGCCTGCGCCACAGGTTTCGCACCCAACCTGCCGGCACTACTGGCCATCCGCTTCGCGATGGGCCTCGCCGAAGGCGCGGTGTTCCCCTCGTTCGCGGTGATGTTCGTGCGCTGGTTCCCGGGCCGGGAACGCGGTCGGGCCGTCAGCCTCACACAGTACGCACTGCCGCTGTCCTCGGCCCTGATGGCGCCGATCGCCGGCTGGATGATCGATACCTGGCACTTCCAGACGATGTTCGTGCTACAGGGCATTCCGGCGCTGATCCTGGCCGCGGTGTTCTATCTGCTCGTGCCGAACGACCCCGCCGAGGACAAACGCTTGGACCCGGCCGAACTGCGGCTCATCCTCGCCGAACGCGATGAGGAGACCAAACCGGAATCCGGGCTGCTCAAGGCCCTGGCCCGGCCCATCGTCGCCGGATTGTGCGTGACGTACTTCCTCTGGATCACCGGGATGTACGCCTTCGGGCTGTGGCTGCCCACGCTGATCAAGGAGATCTCGTCCAATGGCATCGAAGCGGTCGGCTGGCTCACCGCGATTCCGTACGCGTTCGCTACGGTCGCGATGTACTTCAACTCGCGCTGGTCGGACAAGACCTCGTTGTCCCGCGGCTGGATCATCGCAACCTCGCTGAGCGTGGCGGGCCTGGCGATCCTGGCTCAGCACTACATCAGCGGCGGGGTTCTGTGGCAGATGATCCTGCTGTGCGTGGCCGCGGTCGGCCTCTACTCGTCGTTCGGCACGTGGTGGACCTGGGTGCTGAGTCAGGTGCCGCGTAACCAGGCCGGTCCCTCGGTGGGGTTGGTCAACTTCGTCGGCAACTTCGGCGGCATCGTCGGACCGATCGTGGTCGGCTGGGCTGCGGGGGGCGATTCGCTGGCGGGCGGTTTCTACGTCCTCGGATTCGCGCTGATCGCGAGCGCGGCCGTCGCCGCCGTCCTCGCCGCCCGCGGGTACGACCGGAGTCCCGAACTCGAGGGCGCCGGCGATCACCAGCTGGTGTCCGAGAAGTAGAGCAGCCGACCGAAAGCAGGAGACCATTGACCCCGCCCCCCGAAACGGTCCGTGACACCGGGCCGGCCGACGGATCCGCCGTGGTGCTACTGCACTCACTGTTCTTCGACGGATCAATGTTCGACGCGCTCGTCGCCGAACTTCCGGCACGGCACCGCTACATCCGGCCCGATCTGCGGGGCCAAGGTTCGTTCACCGGTAGCGGCCGGGCGCCGACCATGGATGTGCTCTTCGACGACGCCGTAGCGCTCATCGAATCCCGGTGTAACCGGCCGGTTCACCTTGTGGGTAGCTCCATGGGAGCCTATGTCGCGTTGCGCGTGGCCTCCCGGCGCCCGGACCTGCTGGCCTCCTGCACTCTGCTCGGCGCCACCGCGGAGGCAGAAGCCCGGCCGGAGATTTTCCGGGCGCTCGAAACCGCGGTACGCGGCAACGAGCCGGATATTGTGGCCCGGATCGAACACACCATGTTCGGTGATGTGTTCCTGGGCGATACAGCCCGGTCGGCCACCCGGCGGCACTGGGCACAGGTGTTCGCCGCGCATGTACCCGAGGTGGCGGACGCGCTGCACGGCGTCTACACCCGTCCGGCAATGGTCGCAGAACTGGCCGCGATACCGCTGCCGCTGCTGCTCGTCGCCGGCGAACTCGATCGCGCGAAACGGCCCGCCGATATGGCGGCCATCGCAGATCGAGTCCCGGGCAGTCGTCTCGTCGTCCTCGAGACCGCGGGTCACACCCCGGTCATCGAGGAGCCCGCCGCGATCGCGCGAGAACTCGTGTCGTGGTGGGCCACCCCACCGAATTCACCCCATCCAGACAACGGAGGTCGGAAGTCATGACCCTGCTCGAACCGCTCCACGACCTCGACGAGGTGGTGGCCCTGACTCCGGACAGGACCGAACTGCTGGGAAGTCACTGCGATACCTGCGAATCCCGGTTCTTTCCCCGCCGGCAACTGTGCTTCGAATGCGGCGCCGACACCGTGCGCGACATGGGGCTGGGCCGCACCGGAATCCTCTACTCCTACACGCGAGTCGAGCTCTCCTCCTCCCGGATCACGCCGTACACGCTCGGCTACATCGACCTCGACAGCGGTACGCGGGTGCTCGCGGATATCTCGGTCCCCGAAGACCGGCTCGTCCCGGACCTGCCGGTGACGCTGACAACAGCAGCAGACGGCACGTGGAGCTTCGGCCCGGCCGAGAACCCCGCAGACGGAACGGACGAGAACTGATGAACGACGCATTTGTGGTATCCGCAGCGATGCTGCCGATGGGTAAGCACCTCAGCTCGGGATATGCGGGCCTGGCGGCCCCGCCGGCCCGGCAGGCCGTCCTCGACGCCGGGGTCGAGCGCGGCGATATCGACGCCGTGTTCTGCGGACATGCCTTCGGCGGCATGCTGACCGGCCAGCGGATCGCCAAGGAACTCGGTCTCGGCGGTATCCCGATCGTCAATACCGACAACGCCTGTTCCGGTGGCGCGACGGCACTGCACTTGGCCCAGAAATCGATCGCGGCGGGCGAGCACGACATCGTCCTGGTGATCGGCGTCGACAAGCTCACCCAGTTCGGTGGCGGCACACTACCGCTGGTGGCCGAGGACCCCGAGGTCCGGCAGGGCATGGTCATGCCCGCGGTGTACGCGATGCGGGCCCGGCGCTACCTCTACGAGCGAAAGGCCGAACCCGCCGATCTGGCACAGGTGAGCGTGAAGGCCCGCCGGCACGGCGTGCTCAATCCCTACGCGCAGTTCCAGAAGGAAGTCGACGTCGAGAAGGTGCTGTCCTCCCGCGTCATCGCCGACCCGCTCACGCTGCTGCAGTGCTGCCCCACCGGCGACGGTGCCGCTGCTGTCATGGTCGTCTCGGAGAAGGTGTTCCGCACTATGAACAGACCGGGGATGCGGATCAGTGCGTCGGTACTGCATTCGGGCACCGCGACCAGCGGCGCCCGGAACATGCTGCGACCGGAGATCTCCTACCACTCGGCCCGGGAAGCCTACGCCCAGGCGGGGATAACCGCCGCCGATCTCGATACCGTCGAGCTCCACGATGCCTTCAGCATCGCCGAGCTCGTCTATTACGAGGCCCTCGGCCTGTGCCCGGAAGGCGAGTCGCTCGAACTGCTGCGTTCCGGCGAAACCACGTTCGGCGGTTCTGTCGTCGTCAACCCCAGTGGGGGCCTGCTCTCCAAGGGACACCCGGTGGGTGCCAGCGGCGTCGCGCAAGTGGTGGAGATGTTCTGGCAGCTGACCGGTGCCGCCGGTGAACGGCAGGTGCCGGGCGCGAAAATTGCTCTGACACACGTCACCGGCGGAGGGATCTCCGGCTTCGACCACGGGGCCTGCGCCGTACACATTTTCGAGCGAGCGGACTGATATGGCGACCGACGACGCGAGCAACGGCGAGAACGGCAACAAGAACAACGGGCAGAAGCAGGACAATTCGGCAGCGGGGACGGTGAAACGCACCGTCCGTATGCTGGCCGCGCTCGCCGACCTCGGCGGCGAGGCCGGTGTCGGCAAGATCGCTGACCATATGGCGCTGCCCGCCTCGACCGTGCACCGGTTGCTGAAGATCCTCACCGAGGAAGGTGTGGTGGTTCGCGATCCGGATACACACAATTACTCGATCGGTGCCGAGCTGTACCGGATCTCGTCGCGCGTCACTGCCCAGGTCGATATCACCGCGATCGTGCGGCCGTATCTCGAGGCCGTGGCGAACACCTTCGACGAGACGGTGATCTTCGGCATCTACATGCCTGCGAACAAGGCACTCTCTTTCACAGCCCGCGCGGACGGCGCCCAGTTGCTCCGCTATCGCATCGAACTGCACCGTCCGCTCTCGCTCGTCTGGGGCGCCTCGGGTAAAGCCGTACTGGCACAGCTCGACAGCGCCACGGTCGCCGATGTGCTCGAACACGAGCGCGGGCTCGCCGGCGGCGGCCGCGCGCCCGGCTCGGCGGCGGAACTACCCACCCTCGACGAACTCGAGCGCGACCTACAGGCAGTGCGTGCAGCGGGTTACGCCATCAGCGAGGGCGAGAAGCTGCCGCAGGCACGTGGTATCGGCACACCTGTCTTCGACGCCCGAGGCGTGGTCGGGTCCATCACGCTCACCTCACCGAAGGATCGGCTCCCACACGGTGAGATCAGCACCATCGCCGCCGCGCTCATCGATGCCGCCCAGTCGATATCGCGCGACCTCGGTTCCACCGCAGCGAATTTCCGTCCAGGAGTTGTTTCACCATGACGCCGTCCCGTTCACCGCTAGAGGGCCTGAAGGTTGTCGATCTCACGACCTTCCTCTCGGGTCCCTTCTGCACGCAGGTACTCGCCGATATGGGCGCCGAGATCATCAAAGTCGAAGCGCCGTCCGGTGATTCGAGCCGATCCATCCCGCCGCATTTCATCGACGGCGACAGCGCCTACTACCTCGGGAACAACCGGAACAAGAAGAGTATCGTCGTCGACCTCAAATCCGCTGCGGGCCTGGCCGTCCTGCGCGATCTGATCGCGCAGGCCGACGTGGTGGTGGAGAACTACCGGCCCGGAGTAAGCGCGCGGCTCGGTTTCGATCCCGCCGAGATGCGGCGCCGCCATCCGGCACTTATCTGGGCGTCCATCAGCGGTTTCGGCCAGACCGGGCCGTGGAAGGAGCGACCGGCCTACGACATGATCGTCCAGGCGCTCTCCGGCGCGATGAGCCTCACCGGCGAACCGGGGCAGCCGGCGGTCCGCCTCGGCATCCCCGCGGGGGATGTTGTGGCGGGTATGTACGCCGCCATCGGTATCTGCGCGGCGGCGGCTTCCCGGGCGGTGGACGGCCAGGGCGATCACATCGATGTGTCGATGCTGGACTCGCTGATCTCCCTGCTGTCCTATCAGGGTGTCTACTCGATGATCAGTGGCCGGGCACCCGCCCCGCAAGCCGCCCGGCACGACTCCATCCCGACCTACCGTTCGTTCGTCGGTGGCGACGGCCGTGAACTCGTCGTCACCGCGAACACCGACCGCATGTGGCGTGCGATGTGCGATGTTCTGGGACTTCCGGAGCTCACCACTGATCCGCGGTTCGCCGATCAGCGTGCCCGGCTGGCGAACAAAATCGACCTGTGGGGGCTGTTCGAGCGCGCGTTCACCGAGCGCAGCGCGCTGGAATGGGTGGAGTTGCTCCAGGCTGCGGGTGTTCCGGCGGCGTTGATCACGAATGTGCCCGAGGCACTGGCCGAGGCCCGCACGGCCGGTCGCGAGATGGTACTCGACCTCGATGACAATCGGGGCAATTCGGTCTCCGTGCTCGGTAATCCGATCAAGTTCCTCGACTCGCCGATGGTCGAGCCTGCCTACCCGCCGACGCTGGGGGCGGATTCGGCCGAAATACTTGCCGAATTGGGCCGGACCGCCGCCGAGATCGATGAACTGCTGTCCTCGGGGGCCGTCTCCGCGGGTTCGCGGTGAGTACTCCGACCGTGGTCGCGCTGCATTCGCTCGGGCTGGATTCCGGGTCCTTCGATGCGTGGGCGCATGCGGTATCGCCGCGATACCGCTGGGACGGTGAGGATCTCGCCGGCCACGGCTCCCGGGCCGGACTGCGAAACGCCACGCTGGCCACGATGGCACGTACGGTAAGCAACCGTATCAGCGCACTCGACGGCGTACATCTGGTCGGCCATTCGCTGGGCGGGGCGGTCGCCGCCCTGGCCGCTGCGGCCGCACCACCCGGGGCGGTGCGTTCGCTGATCCTGATCGCTACACCACCGCAGGGTTTCCCATCGTTCGCCGAACGCGCGGAGCCGGTGGCCGCCACAGGTTCCATGGCACCAGTGGTCGAACCCACGCTGCACCGCTGGTTCGATCCCGCCCAGCTGGCAGCCGATACTCCGTCCATACGGTACTGCCGCGACCGGCTGACCACCCTGCCGCCGAACACCTGGATCACGGCGTGGCGCTCGTTCGCACAGTTCGGCGGCTATGCCGAACTCGGCGCCGCGCTGCCGCCGACCCTCCTGATCTCCGGCGCGGCGGACCAGTCCACATCACCCGAGCAGGTCGGAGCCATTCGACCGCATGTTCCGAGGGCGGTCGGCCACGAGATCGTCGCCGACGCGGGTCACATGCTGATCTTCGATCACGCGGACGAACTCGCCGCCCTCTCGTGCCGGTTCTGGCAGACAATGGAGGAGCAACAGTGACTACCAATCACAGCGGCCGCATCGTGGTCGTCACCGGCGGAAACGCCGGCATCGGCCGCGCGTGCGCCCAGGCGTTCAGCACTGCGGGCGCGCTCGTCACGGTGCTCGACCGCGACAAAGCCACCGACCTACCCGACCGTGTCCGGGCCCATCGGGTGGACGTCACCGACGACGCCGCCGTCGAGGCCGCGATCGACGCGATCGGCGCCGAACACGGCCGCATCGACGTACTGGTCAACAATGCCGGGGTCAGCGGTGTCGGCACCATCGAGGACGGCACCCTCGACGACTGGAACAGGCTCTGGGATATCAATGTGCTCGGTTACGTCCGGGTCACCCGCGCCGCGCTCCCCCACCTGCGTCGATCGTCCGCCGCGGCAATCGTCAACATGTCCTCCTGCACCGCCGCATCGGGCTTCCGGCAACGCAGCGCGTATTCGGCGACCAAGGGCGCGATCGAGGCACTCACCCGGTCCTCGGCGGCCGATCTCGTCGCCGAGAACATCACCGTCAACGCGGTGAACCCGGGCACGGTCGACACCCCGTTCATGGCCGAACTCGCCGCCCGCGCCGACGACCCCGCCCAGCGACGCCGCGATTACGAGAGCCGCCAGCCCACCGGCCGGATGGTCGCCCCGGCCGAGGTCGCCGCCGCGGTGCTCTACCTCGCCGACCCGGTCAACCGTTCCTCCGTCGGGACCGTGGTCACGGTCGACGGCGGTATCGCAAGCCTGCATATCACCCAGGCCTGAAACCCTCTAGAAAGGATCCAATCATGTCGGAACAGCGCACGGTGATCATCACCGGAGCCGGCCAGGGTATCGGCCGACGGTACGCCCTCGAATTCGCCGCGGACGGTGACGCCGTCGTCATCGCGGATCTCAACGGTGAGAAGGCGGCCGCGGTGCAGGCCGAGGTCGAGGCGGCCGGCGGGACGGCGCTCGCAGTGACCACCGATGTCGCCGACAAGGGCAGCGTCGATGCCATGGTCGCCGCTGCGGTGGCGAAGTTCGGCACTATCGATGTGCTGATCAACAATGCCGCCATCTTCTCCACCCTGGTGATGAAGCCGTTCGACGAGATCGATATCGACGAATGGGAGAAGGTCTTCGCCGTGAACTCCCGCGGGACCTTCCTGTGTGTGCAGGCCGTGGCCCCGTACATGAAGGCTCAGAAATCCGGCCGTATCATCAATATCTCGTCGTCGGTGGTGACCACCGGCCGCGCGAACTACGCCCACTATGTCGCCTCGAAGGGCGCGGTATCGGCACTGAGCAAATCGCTGGCCACGGAAATGGGCGAATACAACGTGACCGTCAATGTCGTCAGCCCGCACGGCATCGTCACCGAGATCCCGCGTGGCACCATCACCGACGACCAGTGGGCCGGGATCCTGGCCGAGCAGGCCATCAAGCGCAAGGGTTCGGCCGAGGACGTCGTGGGAGCGGTGAAGTTCCTGGCTTCCCCGGGCGCCGGCTACATCACCGGGCAGACCCTGCTGGTCGACGCCGGCCTCCGCTACACCTAGACGCCACGCAGAAAGGATTCTCATGTCCCATTCGATCAAGCGGGTGAGCGATAAACGTCATCGGATCGCTGTCATCGACGGTCCGAACATGTCGAACCTGGGCGCCCGCAGCAAGAAGGTCTACGGCGCGATCGCGAGCCTGGACGACCTGAAAGCATTCGTCGCCGGTTTCGGCAGCGATCTCGGCGTCGAGGTGTCGACCTTCTCGTCCAACTACGAGGGCGCGATCCTCGAGTTCATCCACGAATCGGCCGAACAGGTCGACGGGTACATCATCAACCCGGCGGGGCTCACCACCGTGGGAGAAGCGGTCCGCCACGCCCTCGAAGAAACCACCAAGCCGGTGGTGGAGGTCCATTTCTCCAACATCACCGCCGGCGCGGGCGGCGCCCGGGGCCTCGGCGGTGGGGCGATCCAGTCCACGCTCACCCACACCGCCACCGGCATGTGCATGGGCCTACGGCAGTACTCCTACATCGGCGCACTCACCGCCCTGGTCCTGTCACTGGACGACGCGAGTTTCCTCGGCGCGCAACCGTAGGCCCGGACAGACGACCGGCCTCAGCGGGTCGACGACGCCACTCACCTCAACCGCAGTTGCCGATGATGAGGGAACTGCGGCCGGGGCGAGTGGCGTACCGGTCGACCGGTGAAGCACACGCCACGCCCGCAATAACCACCGAGCACGTCGCTGGGGACTGTAAACACAACAAATCGGACAAATCCGCTTCTGAACAGCGGCTACGAGCTCGGCCGTCGCCCTGGCACCATGTCGCTATGGCGCGAGGACGGCGTACACCTGACCGGCCTCGGCGAACATCTCCTCGCCGAACAGACGCTGCGGCGACTCCTCACCCGGCTGCCGGAACCCCGCCGATGAGACCGGCAGATCGGCCGCAGATAGTGCGCAAACAGCAAGGCCCATCGTCAGGGGTGGACGGTGATCCACACCTCGCCCGCCCGCACCGTGGACTACGACAAACGGAACAACCCGCTTGATGGTCTCGGTGCCCTCCTCCTAGCATTCGATGCAATCGAACACCCGGAACCAGCAAAGTTGCTGATATAGAGGGATACAGCGGGCAAGACAGCGCACCGCAGGACTGCCGGGCAGGGTTACACGGTGCTGCCACCATCGGCCAGCAATGTGCTGCCGGTCATGAAAGCGGACAGATCCGAAGCACAGAACAGGACGACACGGGCGATATCGTCGGGAACACCCAGACGTCCGATCGGGCTGGTCAGCATGAGATGGGTCGAGGCGTCGGGCGCCGGTGCCGCAGCTGCCGCCGCCGCCAGCATATTGCCTTCGGTGGGGATATAGCTCGGTGCGACGCCGAGGACACGGATATCGAGTGGGGCGAGTTCGAGGGACAGTTCCCGGGTGAGACCGCGGGCGGCGTGTTTCGATCCGACGTAGGCGGCGAGACCTGGCGCGCTGCCGCGGAAGCCGGCGGTGGAGATGATGTTCACAATCACGCCCCCCCGCGCCGATTTCCGACATGCGCCGGGCCGCCTCGCGCGCGCCGAGAAAGACGCCGCGGGCATTCACCGCGAATACCTGGTCCCATACCTCTTCGGTCATGTCGAGCAGGGGCACGCTGGGGAAGACACTCGACAACCCCGCCTATCAACGCAATTGGCTGGCGCTGGCCATCGCGGCAACCGACCCCGCCCACCCCGCGCACGAGTTCTTCGTCAGCCGGCGTGAACGGATGCGGACCCGCTTCAGCGGTAGCCCACTGCCCACATCACGGGACAGCGCTTACCTGTCGGCGGACGAGAAGGTGACTCTCGTGCTTTCACTGAACGACGGTCTGCGCATCCAATCTCGCCTCGACCCCGGACGCGAGCTACTCCACTTGCTGGAGGTGTTCATGACATTGGTCATCAGCCCCGCACATCCGGATACCGGCGCCTGACAAGCCCGTCCGTGACTACCGCTTGTTCAGTTGGCCCGCATCGACGGCAACGACCGAGCCGGTGACATAACGCGCCTCATCGGATACCAGCCAAGCAATGGCATTCGAGACGTCGAGTGGTTCCACCAGGTCTACCGGCATAGCGTTGGACAGCGCCCGCGCCAGTGCCGGATTGCGTTCCATTATCCCCTCCAGATTCCCGTCAGCGGCCATCGGCGTACGGACGGCGGTCGGGGCCACACTGTTCACCCGGATACTGTGCGGTGCCAGATAATTCGCCCACGACCGCATCAGTCCGACCACACCGTGTTTGGCCGCGGTATAGCCGAGGAAACCGGCCGTGGGGATGCCGACTCCGGTCAATCCACCGGTGGAGCTGGTCAGCACGATCGCCCCGCCCTCGCCACGCTCGACCATGGACGGAATCGCCACGCGACCGGTGTTCCATACTCCGGTCAGGTTGACGCCGATCACCTCGTCCCACTCCTGCTCTTCCGGCGCCGCTGCACCTCCGGCCCCTATTCCCGCGTTCGCCAGCACGATGTCGACCGGCCCCAGCTCCGCTACACCTTCCCCGAACACCTTTTTCAGCGCTGACACGTCACGGACGTCGGCTTGCCGGGCGACGATGCGCCTACCCAGTTTCTCGACCTCGGCGACAGTCTGCTCGAGCTCTTCGGCGGTGCCCATCGAGTACTGCACCGTCGCCAACTGGGCGCAGATATCCACGGCGATGATATCGGCGCCTTCCGCCGCCAGCCGGACCGCGTGACTGCGACCCTGCCCGCGAGCGGCGCCGGTGATGAACGCGACCTTGCCGTCCAACTTTCCCATTGTGTCTCCTTTGATCCTCATGTACTACCTTCGTGGAGGTGTTTCCGGGCCGTATATGTCAGACCCGCTCCGGGCCGCCGCTGGCCGTGTGCCATCGGCACCTTCCACAGCTACGGTGGCCACATCCGGCCTTACTCAGAACTGGCTGTCTCCCAGCGCTTCCCACTACAGCGCGGGAGGCCGAGTCGGCTACGTCACCACGACGGCGTGTTCCGGACAAGCATCGGCCGCATCGGCGGCAGCATCCACCCGGTCGTCGGGTACTACAGGATTTCGCGCCTCGGCGTAGCCATCGTCGGTGAGTTCGAAAATATCGGGGCACAACGCTGCGCAGACTCCGTGGCCACGGCAACGGTCGGAATCGACGGACACTTTCATGACGTTTCACCAACCTACCGAGCGAATATTCTGGTTCATTTCACCTGCGTGTAGGTGATATTGAGGTTACGCAACCCGCGCAGCAGAAAGGTCGGTTCGTAGCCGTACCGGCGGTCACCGGAAGCACCGTGGACGCTCTCGTCGATGGCGATATCGGTGACACGGTCGAGCATCCGATTGAGTGTGACCTGACCTTCGGTCCTGGCCAGCGGTGCGCCGGCACACGTGTGAATGCCGCGCCCGAAGGCGATGTGCTCGCGCGCATTGCGGCGATCGATGAGGAACTCGTCGGGGTTGTCGAATTTACGCGGGTCACGGTTGGCCGCACCGATGCACAACATCAGGACGGTACCGGCTTTGATTTCGATCCCGCCCAGTTCCGTGGTCTTGCGCGCCAGCCGGAAGTCGACCTTGGTCGGGCTCTCGAAACGGAGCGATTCTTCGATGAAAGAACCGACCAGGCTGCGATCTTCGCGCACAAGCCGCTGCAACTCCGGCCGCTCCGCGAGAACCCGGACAGCCGCACTGAGCAGTTTGGTCACGGTTTCCTGTCCCGCGGCGAACAGGAAGGTCGCCGGCCGCACGACGTCGATGATCTCGGGTTCCACTCCGTCGGGGTATGTGGTGGACGCGAGCACCCCGAGGATATCTTCGCGCGGGGTAGCCCTGCGGTCAGCGATGTACTCGCCGAAGGTTTCTTCCAGCCACTGCAACGGGTTGGATCCCACGGGTTCGCTGTCCAATGCCCCCACTCTGCTACCCGGCTCTTTGTGACCGGCCAGGCGTGCGCGGAATTCGTCGCGATCGGAGTCGGGGACACCGAGCAGGTCCGCGATGACCAAGGTTGCGAAGGGCTTGGCATAGGCGTCGAGGAAGTCGCAGCGGCCGCGCGCGACAATCTCGTCGAGCTGGCGGTCGGCCAACCGCCACATATATTCCTCGTTCTCTTTGAGCCGTTTCGGTGTCAGCAGCCGGCTCAACAACATCCGTGCGCGGGTGTGCTCCGGCGGATCCATGGTGACCATGTGCTCGAAGATCGGGAAATGGTGGCGATGTTCTTCGATCTGCGCGGTGATGTCGTCACCCTCGGGCACAAACGGAAGCGGCGGGAAGGGGCCGCCGATCGAGACGCACGCCGAGAAGGCGTCGGTATTGCGGAACGCCTCGTTGGCTTCCTGATATCCGGTAACAGCGACGACACCGTAGTGCGGTTCACGGAAGACCGGGTTCCGGCTACGCAGGTAGGCCAGGTATTCGTAGGGGTCCTGGGCAACCTGCGCATCCGTGAAGTAGTTGACAGAGGCCAAGTCGGTCATTGTCAGCCTTTCGAGGAGGGCGGCATTCGTCCGCCGAGTGCTGTCGACGGTCAGGTCATCGATCGGGTGCGCAGCACTGACCGGGAAACGGGGAGGCCGCTTCGGCAGATCGAACAGATCACTTTCGGAATCGTTCCGGCAATGGCCTGCCATCGGATACCACTCCGGCGATCCATCAACATTTTATCACTCGATCAACACTTGGCAACTCGATATCAGTATCATGCACCTGAGCGATCGGTCAAGCCGATACCCCGTACAGAAGTCGGCGACGAGCATGGCGCACCCCGACCGACCGGGCCGAATTCCACGATACTGCAGCATATATCGCCATCTTGACCGTAGAGCCCCGAACGGAAGGCAAATCCCGCACCGAGACTCTCCATACCCGACAACCACCGTCCACTCGGCGAGCAACCATTGACATAGACAGAGATCGAGAGTCATATTTGATCGATTGATCAGCATTTCCGGGCGGCCGTCCGGATACCGGTCGAGCCGCGGTCCGATGCGCTTCGCGACCTGAAAAATTTCACTACCAGTCGATGTGGGAGAAGAATCGTGCGTGTAGGTTTTATCGGGCTCGGCAGTCAGGGCGCTCCCATGGCGCGGCGCATAGCCGCGGCGGGGCACCCGACTACGTTGTGGGCGCGTCGCTCCGAGACGCTGGTTGCGCTCTCCGATACCGGAGCGGCAGTCGCCGAGTCCCCGGCTGCGCTTGCCGCCAGCGATCGGTTGGCCGCGATCTTGTCCGACGGCACCGCGAACAGTTTCGCGCTGAGTACGATCGCCCCGTTGGGCGGAAGTCTCGAGGTGCTTGCCGCACACGCCGATGGTCTGCTGCGCAAGGATGTCGGGCTCAGCGGTGATCTCGCCACTCGCGCCGCGGCCCAACGCGGTCCGGTGGTCACCGCGGCCGAGGCGACGTTGGCCTTGATGTCGGCCCTGCACCGAGGGGCGCGGGGGACCGAGCAGTAGCGGGCGCACGCTGATCAGCGAAATCTGAGTAATCCCTCCTGCGCGAACGAGGCAACCAAGGTCCCGCCCTCGGTGAACACGTCGCCGCGCCCGAAACAGCGGGCGTGTGCGGCCACCGGGCTGTGATGACGTAACAGAAGCCAATCGTCGGTGCGGAACGGACGATGGAACCACAGCGTGTGCGAGGTGGTGGCAGCCGTCCACGCGCTGCCGTTGCCGTGGTGGTTGTACCCGGCGAACGGCCGCAACGCCGTGCCGATGAGATTCACATCGGACGCGTAGCCGACCAGCGCGGGCGCGACTGTCGAATCCACTGTGGGGGTACGCATCCAGAGTTCGTAGTCCGGGGGTTGCGCGTCGAGTATGTTCAGGTCGTCCGCCGACCTCGCCTCCCAGGGCAGCAGGCCGTGATCGATCCGGTACTCGGGCGGCAACAGCGGCGGGACAAAGGTCGCTGTCTGGCCGGTCGGACCGTCCTCGACGACATGCAGGCTCACCGAGGCGATCGCGAGAGCTTCGCTGTGCTGGTGAGCGGTGATCGTCAGCGTGACGAAAGAACGACCGGCGCGCAGGACGCGCACCTCATAGCACACCGGTGCGCGGCCTTTGCCCTCCCGGAGGAATTGCACATGCAGTGATTTCACCGATTTGCCGGGACAGACTTCCCCTGCGACCCGAATGGCTTGTGCCAGCACCTGACCGCCGAAGAGCCGGTCGAGTTCCAGATCCTGGCTGTCGGCTTCGAAGACCGCGCTACCTTCCCGCGGTTCCGGTGCGACCGGGGTACGCAGTTCCAAGCAGCCGAGCAGATCGAGCCAGAGAGCAGGCATACCAACTTCTTTCAGGGTTTCGGCGAGGGCCTACGGGCGGTGGGTTCACTGCACAAGGCGGCCGAGCGGGAAGGTTTCACCGACTTACCGGGGCCAGATCGCACATGGCCCGCGGCCGGGAATTTCCGGCGCGGGTGAGGAAGAGTTCGGCCGCTCCGGCCGGAGTGGCTCGGGAACCTGCCGCCGACAACGCGGCCTGTTTGAACATTCGGGCGGCCACGCTGAGTCGATGCTGTGCCGCAACGAATGGCTCCCGCGCAACCTGCGGGAACGGCCGGCCCCACATCGTGACCTCGTCGATGAGCCGATACTCGAATACCTCGGCGATTCCGTCGCGTACCCGGGCGTCGGCCATGTACAGCTGCGGGTCGACCGCAATCGCCTGGGGTAGCGGAATCCGCGTCTGCGATACCAAGGCCGTTTCGAGGTCGACGACGTGCGCCCCGAGGATATCCAGCGGTCGACAGTCCTCGCGTTCATCGACCAGGACGACGACCTCCCATCCCGCCATCACTCTGTCGAACAGCCAGCCGCCTGCATGGGTGACTACGGCGGTAACTCCGGAGGCCGCGACAACCAATCGGTGGCTGGTCCGAATGTTTCTCGCCTGCGCGGCGGCGAATGACAAGGGATGCATACGGGCATCGGGTCGTGAGTGCACGATCATCGGGTTTCCGTCCCGTCGAGCCGAGGGGGTGAAGGGTCCACCGGCCGCCTGCGCGCGAGCCACGGCGCCCGTAGGCGAGCCGGCGGGCCTTGGGTCTTCTGCGGAGTTCAGCCCATTGCGATCCGAATATTCTTCACCTGCAGGAATTCGTATAGCCCATCGATACCGCCGGTCCGTCCGAAGCCGCTTTGTTTGTAGCCCCCGTAGGGCCCCTGGGGCGAGATATCGCTGATCTGGTTGATCCAGACCGACCCGGCTTCCAACTGCCGTGCGACGCGATGGGCCCGTGTGAGGTTCGTAGTCTGGACGAATGCATTCAGGCCGTAGCGGCTGTCGTTGGCGAGCCGGATCGCCTCTGCCTCGTCGGTGAATCTCATGACCGATACCACCGGCCCGAATGTTTCGTCCTGGGCCAGCGCCAAGATGTGCTCATGCGTGCCGCCGGAGGACCGACCTACCCGGTCGCCGGCAATGAACAGATCTCCGGAGAGGGTTGCGCCGGACCGGGGGTTGTCAGTGTTGGATGTCACGGTTGCTCCTGCGAGTTCGTTCCGGCTTCGGCGCGCCATTCCTCGAGAACGCGGGCCTTCTGCTCACTGATCACCTGACTCAGGTGTGCTGCCTTCGGAAGTCCGGAGTAGGCGCCGAACTGCAGGGCCAGTTCGTCCATCTCTTCGAAGGAGATGTCGCGGCTCTTGAGCGCTGCGTAGACATGCGAAAGGATCGGAATCGGTGCATCTTGAAATCCCACGCACGCCACGGTGATCAATCGGCGCGCTCGCATGCTCAGGCCCGGGCGAACCCACATTTCACCGAAGACGAAGTTGAGGATGCCCGCGCCTTGGTAGGGGTTGTCTCGGTCCGGAGCGAATGGCATGCAGTTGATATCTTTGAAGGTCGCTGTTCCCTGAACCAGGCGCTCCTCGGGGTCGCTCGGTGTGACCAGCGGCAGCAGCGGTTCGGGAGGGGGCATCGGAAGATCACGTTCGCGATGGATCCGTTCCCATTGCATATCGACGATGATGTTGAATCGCGATGCTTTGGGCCATCCCGCGTAGACGGCGAAATGCAGTACGGTTTCCCGCATCTCGGTGATCGAGATGTCGCCGCTGTTCAGGGCGGCGTACACGTGGTCGGCCAAGTGCTGTTCGACATCGGAGTCGGCCACGCACGACAGGGTGATGAACCGGCGGTCGCGGCGGCTCAGCACCGGCCGGGTCCATACTTCGGCGAAGACGAAGTCGATCAGGCCGCTGGTCATCGTGGGATTCGAATCCGCCGGCGGGTCGAAGGTCATGATGTCGGTGAATGCGCTCCTGCCACGTTCCGAACGCGCCGTGGAGGTATCGATGGTTCCCATATCTTCAGCTTTCATTTGAGCGTGACACCGGCATCGACCTTGAACTCCATCCCGGTCACATGCCGTGCCTCGTCGGAGATCAGATACAGCACCGCGTTGCTGATATCGATGGGCTCGGTCATCACCACCGGTAGCGCATTGCCGAACAGCGGCGCCAGATCCGGGCGGGCCTCGGAGAGCAGACCGAACAGCGATTCCGGCGACATACCCGTCGCCACCCCGGTCGGATGGACGGTGTTGACCCGGACATTTTGCGCGGCGAGCTCGTTGGCCAACGCTCGGCTCAGGCCGACGACACCGTGCTTGGATGCGGTGTACGGGGTGTGCAACGGTGTGCCTTTCAGACCCGCCGCCGAACTGATGTTGACGATGCTGCCGCCGCGCTCGACGAGATGCGGAAGCGCGGCGAAGCAGGTATTCCATGTGCCGATGAGATTGATGTCGACCACCGTGCGCCATTGTTGAGATGTCGTCCTATCCCAGGTCGCGGCGGTCAGCACTCCCGCGTTGGACACGGCCGCGTCCAGCCCGCCGAGCTGGGCAACTCCTTCCTCGACGGCCCTGGTCAGCGCGTCCGCGTCACGAACGTCGACTACCGCGGTAATCGCGCGTCGGCCGTGCTTCTCGACCAGCTGAGCGGTTTCAGCGAGGTCGTCGGTCGTAGCAAGCGGGTATTCGAGTTCCGGCAGCGACCGGCAGATGTCGATCAAGATAACGTCGGCTCCCTCGTCGGCGAGGCGCACGGCGTGGCTACGGCCCATACCGCGGGCGGCACCGGTGATCAGGACGCGTTTACCGGCCGCCCGTCCGGGCGGTCGTGTGTGCTCGGCCATCGTGTCCTCACAGCTTGTTGGTGAAGCCGGCATCGACGGGCAGCGTCACGCCGGTGATGTATTTGGCTTCGTCCGAGGCCAGGAAGGCAATCGCCGCACTGATGTCCTGGGGTTCGAGCATCGCGACGGGCATCGGGTTCATCAGATGCGGGCCGCCGTCGGGGTTGTTCGCCGCCCACTCCGCCATCTGGGGATTGACCGCCATCATGGTGTTCACCGCGGTCGGGTGCACGGTGTTGACGCGAATACTGTGTGCGGCCAGGTTATTCGCCAGACAACGCATGATTCCCACGATGGCGTGCTTGGACGCAGCGTAGCCGAGTCCACCGCCATCCATACCACCCATACCCACGAGGCCGGCGGTGGAGCTGGTGAAGATTATGGAACCGCCCCGCCCACCGGCGATCAGATGCGGAATGGCAGCACGAGCGGTGTGGAACGCGCCGGACATGTTCACACCGATCACATCGGCCCACTGCTCGAGCTCGGTCTCGATCGGGATTGCCTCTAGCGACAACGGCGCGATACCCGCGTTCGCGCAGACGATATCCAGGCGTCCGAGCTCGGCCACTCCGCTGTCCAGCGCGTCGCGGAGCTGGAGAAAGTCGCGGACGTCGGCGACCGAGCCGATCATCTTGCGCCCCGTCGCCTCGACGAGCGCGATCGTTTCGTCGAGCTCGTCCCGGCTTGCCATGGGATACCGATTGGAAGCGATATCAGCGCAGATATCCACACCGATGATGTCGGCACCCGCACCGGCGAGACGGACCGCGTGACTTCGGCCCTGTCCTCGTGCCACTCCGGTGATGAAGGCGACTTTGCCATCTAACGATCCCATCGATCCTCGCTTCGGTGCCGAGCAGATTCGCGTCACCCTGGTTATTTCACGAGGCGAACGCGACGATCTTCGAGCGCAAATATGCACCTGACCTGTGGTATCGTGGATACCACTGTGATGGAGAATAACAGTTCCACTGTCGAGAGGGAAGGAATCGCGAGAATTGAGCGAACACTACGATGTGGTGATGGAATCGGCCGTCGGCGATGGAGAGCAACGCATCCGCGAAACGGTCATCGACATCCTCGAGACCGAGGGGTACGACGCAGTACAGGTCCGGGTGGTCGCGCGGCGCGCTCGGGTATCCTTGGCCAAGATCTACAAGCTGCACAGCACCCGCGACGAACTCATTCTCGCCGCACTGGACTGGTGGATGCAGGAGAACCGCTACGCGGGAATACCGACATCACACCCACGCCCTGGAGACTCACTCCACAACGCGCTCATGCACGTGTTACGCCCGATCTTCGAACCCTGGGAGCATCACCCAGGCCTGCTCGTCGCATACTTTCGCGCACGCTCCTCCGCAAGTGGGGAGACACTGGCCAGCCATGGACTCGACGCCGTCGTTCCCGCCGCGATGGCGGTACTGGTCGATATCGACGCGGAATTCATCCAGGACCTGGACATGATCCTCACCAGCCTGGCGTACGGACTGTCGGGACGTGTCGCGCGCGGCGAAATCGAGGCAGCAACAATCGTGCCCGCCATCGACCGCGCCGTGTACTGGTTGACCACCGGTTACGAAGCGACGCAGGGATCTCGGCCATAGCCCCGAGCATCGGGCAGAATCACCGCAACCCTCCGGGTCCCCTCTAAGGTGCGACCGAGAATCCGTATGCAGCCTGTGACGCCGACCAATCGGATCCTCCGGGATTCTTCCGGCAGCATTGCGCCGGCCAGAGATAATTTTCACTAGCATTCTGCGACTGGGCGCTCCACCTGCAGCAATTTCGCGAGCTCGTCGCGTAGTTCGACCGCACGGCGCGCGGCGGTCGACGCCGGGGGCGAGTGCTCCGATCACCGCCGTTGCCGAACCCGAATGGGAAGGCCCTCATCGCACCGGCGACCGCGAACAGAGCCTGAGCGGCACGACGTAGGTTGGGCCCCACGGAACGGGTGGAGCCCACCACCTCGCACAGTGACGCCTGAACGTTTGCCGGGAGGTAGGTTCCCCATACGAAGCTCCGCCGATCGGAGCTTGATCAATCGATCAGAATTTCACCACAGTAGCATCCACGGACGAAGGCGAGGGGACCATTCTCACCGGAGCGCTGGAGTCCGGCGGCAGGACCCCAGCGGGCGAAGAGGCGTCAGCTGTGCCCGGTTCGAACCATGTGACCAGTTCGATCAATGGTCACTGGGCAGGATCACGCACCGGAGCGGTACCGACCCCTGGCGATACCACTGCCGGGCGGTACCGGCCCATCAAGTCCTGGACGAATGCGCGTAATTCGGCGTGCCCCTGCCGCATGCCGACTGCACCTTCGTTACACAGGATCCGGGACGCACCGGTGAGCAACATCGAGACGACAACGGGCGGGTACCGGTCGAGATCGACCCCGCACGAGCGCAGCACGAGAGTGACTGCGGCGGTTTCGATATCCCGGACACGTTCAGCGAAGGCCTTCAGCTCCACCCCGACCGCCTTGCGATGATTGGCCAAGGCCATGAACTCTGTGTTCAGCTGAGTGAACCGGGCATCGGTGTTGATATCCCACAACACCTGCAGTGGATCGTCGGCTGTGAGGGCTTGCCGCATCCGATCCAGCGCCTTCTCCGCACCGGCACGCAGTACCGCGATGAACAGGTCATCCATCGTCGGGAAGTAGTAGTACACGAGGGCCGACTTGACCCCGGCCACTGCGGCGACCCGGCGCGAGGTCGCAGCGGCATATCCCTCCTCTCGGATGATCTGAGCGGTCGCCTCCATCAGGCGCAGTCGCGTGCCGGTGTCGTGCGCTTTCGTGGCCCGTTTCGTCACCATTCAGCACCGTCCGACGGTCCTGCTGCCATCAGGCCGGCAGATGCGGGTCACGGAATTCCCCAGTTGCCGGAATCGCCACAGAGTAACCATTGGCTCACCTTAACATTTATCGATCGATCAACCCGCAGCGGCGCCAGCGCCCGCCGACCGGCAGGACGGCGAGATGGTTCGCGCCACCAGGCGTGCCCTCGCCAGCGTCGCCATGGCGAAACGACCGCGCTGGTGAACCACTACCCGGTCGTCGCGCATATCGATATCGCGGGCGCGGCATCGACGCAGGTGGTACCGCGGGTATTCGCCGCCGGCGGCGACACCCAGAGCTTCCGGGTCGTCCTCGTAACCACCGTGATCGCTTTGATCATCGCCCTACTCATGCCTATGGGCGGGAAGCCCGCCACCGGCGGCGCGCATCCCGCTGTGAAGGCGGACGCGGCCTTTAGGGCGCCGTTGCCCGGGGACACCCCACCGGCCCGAGTTGTCGGCCGGTCCGGTCGGAGATCTGTGGGGCGGAAGAGCTATACGCCCAGCAGGTCGAGGCTGCGGTGTCGTTCGACCGCGCGGCCCAGGCGATCGGTGAGATGTTCGATGACCGGACGATCGACGGCACGAGTCATCCCCCACATGAACATCCCGTACGGCAGATACGACCGGTACAGCTGCCAGGCCCGGCCGCGGCCCGGCGCGGTGACACCGTGGGAGCCCAACCGGTCGAGATAGTGGTCGAGCAGGGTGCGTTCGTGGCGGGCGAGCTCGTCCGGGTCCAGCACAGTCGCCAGGTGATAGGCGACGTCGAGGGCCCATGTGCCCCGTTGAACCACCTGCCAGTCGATGAGACCCGGCCGTCCGTCGGCTGTCTCATAGATATTGCCGGTGTGCAGATCGCCGTGGATCAAGCAGGCCGGTTCGGTGGCGCGAAGCCGGTCCATGGCCGCCATTGCCGCGATGAGGCGGTCCGCGCTACGCACCTGTTGCGAGACGCCCGGGGCCCGGCCGTCGTCGAGCAGCCCCTGGAGCTGTTCGGGGCTGAGATGACCCGATAGGCGAACCAAACGGGGAGGGAAGAGCTCGTACAGCGCTGAGCGTTTCCCATCCCAGGTGGCCGCATGGAGTGCGGCGAGCTGTTCAAGTGTCGCGGCGGCCCGCTCCGCGCCGTAGGTGGTGGTCGGATCGAGGAACCGAGCGCCGACGGCGACGAGATCGTGCATGAGAACGAGGGCGTGCCCGGTCCTGTCGTCGACAGCGGCGTGTACACACGGTGGGGTACGGACGGGAAGATCCTGCGCGGCCAGCCGGTAGAAGTCGCCTTCGGCGCGGGTCGTGCGCGTCCGAGCCGGATTGAAGTAGCCCTTGGCGCACAGCGCGGTAGGCGCGTCGGTGGGCTGGGCGTACTCGACGCGGAACCGCAGTTTGGTGGCGACGGTCTCGAGTCGTTCGACAATGCGGGTATCTGCTACGACGGCACCGGGATAGCTTGGGGCCAGGGTCGAAGTGAGCCAGCCGGGAGATAGCACTATCGATTGATCGGCAGGCGCCGGAGAGCTCGCCCGATTCATCGAACATCCTGCGCGACAGCGATCCCGGCGAGATCACACGCCTGGTGCAGATAAGAGAAGTGGCGGGCGCCCGCGCTGCCCGGTAACTGCATCGAGCGTCGGCTGCGTAAACTGAGCAGTCCGGCCTTGACACGGGCGAACACCTCGTGCCAGTGGAGGTGATCGATCGAGTGGCCGGTCAGCTCTTGCCAGAGCGCGATGGTTTCCGCGCGGCCGCCGAGCCCGTCCAGGCGCGGCACTCCCTGGCCGACCGACAAGGACTCGTCGAACAGCAACCACCAGGCCAGATCCGCCAACGGGCCGGCCAGCGAAGCCTGTTCCCAGTCCATGACGCCGACGACCCGGAAATCATCACCGAACATCATATTTCCGATACGCGCATCCCCCCAGGAGATCCCGGCCCGGGAATGCGCCGGCCGGTTCCGGTCCAGCCAGTCCAGCAACACCCGCACAACGTCGGGAGCGTCGTCGCCGAACGCCCAGCGCGCGTAGCCCGTCCAGTACGACAGATGCTGCGCATCGCCCTGCGTGCCGTGCTCGGGCCGGTCGAAGAACGGCACCATCGCCACGGGTAGGCGATGGATGGCGGCCAACTGGCGCATTGCGCTCTCCCAAAGCGTCCTGCGCTGCGCCGGAGACGCCTCCGCGAGCCAACCGGAAGAGTTGTACGGCGGCATGCTCACCGGTACGCGGCCGCGCATGCGTTGCATGACATAGAAGGGCCGGCCGAGGATCGCGGGGTCGTCCTCGAACCACAGTGCCCGCGGTACCCGTACCTCGGGGTGACCGTCGAGGGCTGTGAGTATGTCGTACTGAATATGGAATTTCGGCTCGAAGAACACTTGATGGGCCGGCGCCGGCGCGATGCGCACCACAAGTTCTTCGACACGCGAGCCGGTGCGCGCTGTGACAAGAAGGGTCTCGTTCGAAAACCCTGCACCGCGCGGGTACTCGGGTCGATCGATCTCGACTGCGGCGACACCGAGACGATCGGCCAGCCAGGGACGTAGCGCGGCAACGGCGGCGTCCAGATCGCGGCCTTTGGAGAATTGGGGAGCATGTTGCATTGCTGTCCCGTTACCTTTCGCTGGGCGGACCGCCGAATGCGATCCGGCAGAAGGCCCACACCTGTTCGAAGACATCGTCGACACTTGCGGGTGCGGGCGCGAACGCATAGTGGTGGAATACGGCCGTAACCAGTTGCAGGGCCAGCCAGGCATCGGTCTGCGGGTCGGTGGGGCGCAGCACGCCGGCCGTTGCGGCAGCGTGTAGTTCCTGCTCGACAAGGTCGACAAAGGGCCGGTTGGCCTGGGCCATCTCGACCGGGAAGATCTGGTACAGCCGCCAGTGCTCGGCGGTGATGAAGCGCGATCCAACCAGGCCGCCGCCTCGACCCCGCAGCGAACGCAGGATCTCCGAGAGATAGAACCGCAGACGAACCTCGGGATCGGGCAATTCGCGGGCGGCGGTCTCGACCTCGGCGGCCCGTTCGCTGACGACAGCCTCGAACACGGCGAGCAGGAGCTGGTCTTTACCGGCGAAGTGCCGGTAAAAGGTTTGCAGCGCGATACCGGCTTCTTTGGACAACTCTTGTGTGGTGAACGAGGTACCTTCGGTCTGCAACAGTCGCCGTGCGGCCGCGATGATCGATTGAACCTGCTTCCGGCTACGGCCCTTCGATCGCTGGACCGATCGGGAGCGTTCTGCCGCGCGGTCGGCCCAGGGCGCCGTAACCGAGGCACCGTCGGCGCAGTCTTGGGCAGGGCAATTCTGTGTGGGCGCCACAGTGTCCTCTCTCGGGCCGGTGATCGGGAGTGCGATCGGCTATGTGATGCTCCGGCTTCCTGAGCACCTGGCATCGGGCGGACCTGGTGCCGCCGACCAGATCAGGCTGATGCAAAAGTGATGTTCAGTTCCCTCAGCCCGCGGAGCAGGAAGGTGGGTTCGTAGTGGTAGATCCGATCATCGGCGTGGCCATGGGCGGCCTCGTCGATCGCGATATCGGTGACACGATCGAGCAAACGATTCAGCGTGACCTGCCCTTCCACGCGAGCCAGTGGCGCACCGGCGCAGGTATGGATTCCACGACCGAAAGCGATGTGCTCGCGCGCATTACGGCGGTCGAGCCGGAACCGGTGGGGATCGTCGAATTTGCGTGGGTCACGGTTGGCCGCATTGATACACAGCATGACCACCGTGCCGGCGGGAATGTCGACACCGCCGAGTGTGGTGCGCTTTCGAGCAAGCCGGAAGTCGACCTTGGTCGGACTCTCGATACGCAGGGACTCCTCGATGAATGGGGCGATGAGGCTGCGGTCCGCACGCAGGATCCGCTGATACTCCGGCTTCTCGGCCAGAACCCGCACCGCGGCGCTCAGTAGCTTGGTGACCGTCTCCTGCCCTGCGGCGAACAAGAACGTGGCGGGACGCACCACTTCGATGACCGACGGTTCGGATCCGTCGGGATACATCGTCGACGCCAATACTCCGAGAATGTCGTTTCGCGGATTCGCGCGTCGATCGGCTATGTAGCCACCGAAGGTGTCGTCCAGCCACTCCAGCGGGTTGGTTCCCGGCGCGTCCTGATACATCGACCCCTCGATACTGCCCGGAGTCGTCTGGCCGGCCAGCCTGGCCCGGAACTCATCCCGATCCCCGTCCGGTACGCCGAGGAGGTCGGCGATAACCAGGGTGGCGAAAGGCTTGGCGTACTCACCGAGGAACTCACAGCAACCGTTACCGAGGAACTCGTCGAGCTGGCGGTCCGCCTGATCCCACATGAACTCCTCGTTCTCCTTCAGCCGCTTGGGCGTCAGGAGCCGGTTCAGCAGACCACGGGTGCGTGTGTGATTCGGTGGATCCATGGTGACCATGTGCTCGGAGATCCGGAACTGCTGCCGGTGAGCCTCGATCTGTTCGCCGATATCGTCACCTTCCGGCTCGAACGGCAGAGGCGGAAACGGCCCACCGATCGAGACGGCGGCCGAGAAGTCTTCCTGGTTGCGGAAAACCTCGATGGCCTCCCGGTATCCCGTGACGGCCACGACTCCGTAGTGCGGCTCTCGGAACACCGGGTTACGGGAGCGCACATAGTCGAGGTACTCGTAGGGATCCTGAGCGATAGCCGGATCGGAGAAGTAGTCGACGGACGCCAGGTCAGCCATAGAGCTCGCCAGCCTTTCATGACAGGAAATGAGACAGGCACATTTCGAGATTCACACTCTCGCTTGAGGTAGAATGGTACTCTCATTCTGGGTTAGGCGCAGGAAATTCAGCTGCAGTCGCCCAACCGATGACGTATCGGGCAGCAGCATGCTCGATCAGCGACAGGCGAGGTTCTCTATGAGTGGGCGGGTCGAAGGCAAGGTCGCCTTCATAACAGGTGCGGCACGCGGACAGGGCCGCAGCCATGCAGTGCGACTGGCCCAGGAGGGCGCCGATATCATCGCCGTCGACGTGTGCCGACCGGTGGGCGAGAGCAGCGGCATTCCGGCATCCACTCCCGGAGATCTGGCCGAGACCGCGGGCCTTGTCGAAAGTCTCGGCCGCCGCATCGTCACCAGAGAGGTCGACGTCCGGGATTTCGACGCATTGCAGGCCGCCGTCGACAGCGGCGTGGAACAGCTCGGCCGACTGGACGTCATCGTCGCCAATGCAGGGATCGGGATCGGTGGCGCGACGCTGGAAGCAACCGGCGAGCAGGATTGGGACGCCGTGATCGACATCAACCTTTCCGGCGTCTGGAAAACAGTCAAAGCCGGTGTGCCCCATATATTGTCCGGCGGGCGCGGCGGGTCGATTATCCTGACCAGCTCGGTGGGAGGACTCAAGGCTCACCAGAACATCGGCCATTACGTCACCGCCAAGCATGGGGTGGTCGGTTTGATGCGGGCATTCGCAGTCGAGCTGGGACAGCATTCCGTCCGGGTCAATACGGTGCATCCGACCAATGTCAACACCCCGATGTTCATGAACGAGGGCACCAAGCGGATGTTCCGCCCGGACTTGGAAAACCCCGGCCCCGAAGATCTCGCTGCGGTAGCACGGCAAATGCATGTACTCCCGGTCGGGTGGGTGGAGCCGGTCGATATCAGCAACGCGGTCTTGTTTCTGGCCTCGGACGAGAGCCGTTACGTAACCGGCCTCCCCTTGACCGTCGACGCCGGGAGCCTACTGAAGTAGCCCGTCGTGGCCGAGCGGCTCGCACCGCACAGAAGTTCGTCTGCGGCAGGGCCTTGTCGATGCCTGGCGAACGCTTTCCCGCACGAGCCATCGCGTGGAACCGAACGCCGACGTCCACCGAGGCTTCGCCGACCCGTTGACCCCCAATTTTCCCGAGACCGAAAACCGGCCAACTGCTTGACGTGGGTCGACCCGAAACGAGCTTGGCGCAACAATACTCACAGTTCGCTGAGAGAGCGGCCGAGACCGCAGAGCAATCTGCTGCTGAACTGCCAGAGTAGACGTGCCGCATCATCGTCTCGAGCCTCGTCGCTGGGTATCTCTTCCTCAGCTCGTCGATGGAAGTACCGTCCACTGCCGCGGCCGCCTTCGGGGGATGTGGCCAGCCAGACCAGCGTGTCGGCCGGTTCTTCAGGCGGGACGGTATCGGCGGAAGCCATGTATTCCCGCATCCCGGTGTCCCCGTGTGCTGCAAAGTTGGTGCTCACTGTGCCGGGGTGCATCGAGTGGGCAACGATACCCGACGCCGCCCCTCTCCTGGCCAGCTCGCGAATGAAGAGAATGATGGCGAGTTTTGCGCGGCCATACGCAAGGGCCGTATTGAATCGGTCGAGGCTCTGAGGGTCGTTCCAGTCTATTCCATTGGCGATGCGATGGGCGCTCGAAGAAACCGCGATTACTCGGGAGCTGGCGGTCGGGTCGACGGTGAGGAGCGGCAGAAGTTCGTGAGTCAGCAGGAACGGCGCGAGAAGGTTGGCGGCGAAGGTGGCCTCGGTGCCCTCCTCTGTCACGATCTTTCTGTCACGCACGCCGCCGGCATTGTGGATGAGTACGTCGAGTCGTGAAGTGCACGAACGGATCTCTTCTGCCAGGCGGGCGACCTGCGACATCGAGGTGAAGTCCGCCTGCAGCATCGTGAAATCACCGAGCGCCGCGATCTCTGTTGCGGTGTCGGCACTTCGCTGCGGATCGCGGCCGGTGCCGATCACCTTCCAGCCGAGGTCGACGAGACGACGCGCGGTCGCCTTACCGATCCCGGAACTGGCTCCGGTGACAATCGCAACTCGACGTTCCGTGTCGACTCTCAAAGCCTTGCTCTCAATCAGTGTGGTCCGATACATGTACAGCCCGACAATGATGGCTGCGATGCACCGGTCGAAGTTTCGGGTGTGTGAGTTGCCCGGCACCGATCCCTGCCGGTGGCATGGCGGGACGCCCTGCCGGCAGCTCGGAACGGCACTGACGACAGCGACACCTGGCTGAAACCTTGCTCGCTGTCCGATCCTGGCACTACTTGCGATCGGCAGGGAGCGCCGAATTCGACTCGGCGACATAGATGTCGTCGTCGGCCATCCAGTGCACCAATCGCGACAACGGGTACATTGCGTCGTGCGGACTGCCCTCCACGTGACTGTTGGCGGTGCCGACTCGGCAGATGCGCTGGGCGCCGGCTCCTGCGAGCCGGTCGCGTAGTTCCGCCTTGCGCTGATATGGATACATCCCGATCGTCTGGGTAGCGAGGTTGACATACCGCGTCGCGCCGTCGATAGACGAGACCATTACCACGTTCGAGATCTTGTTGGAGGGATGGAAGTCGACCGGTTGCTCCGACAGCACGACAATGCCCCGGCCATCGAAGCGGCCGAACACTTCGATCTCGTCGTCCATGGCCTGCATGACTTCGATCTCGTCGCGGACGTCCGGTGGTGGCAGGGGAGCTACAGCCGAACCGAAGACGCGGTCCACGGCCAGTCTGTCGGCCAGAGCGGCACAGAACGTCCGGGCCTGATCGCGATCGTCGGTCTCGAGAAAGACGAATCGACTTGCGAGACAAGCCTCTTGATTGAACACTGTAGTGTCGGCGGCGACGCGTTCGGCGACATCGGCGACGGCATCCGGGGACTCGAATACTTCTTGGCCGACCATCGAGATCGACGATTTCGGATCGAAGGACAGCAGTTGCAGTCCCGGCCCGAGATACTTGATGACATTGTTGATGGCCGGGCCGCCGCCCCAGGCAACAATCCTGTCGAAATACTGCGGCCGATAGATTGTCCGCTCGATGGACTCGTCACCACCCTGCCAATATACGGCAGACATCGACTGCACCACTGGATGTTTCGGGTCGATCTCGGCCATGGTCTGTAGGACTGCCACTGTGGTGAACGGATCCGAAGAAGGCATCTTGAACAGGTTGATGGCCTTGGTCATTGCGCCTTGCGCGATGGAAGCGATGCATCCCGCCGGCGCATTGCCTGCAAGCATGTGCACCATTCGGGGAGGAAAAGCACGAATTGCTACGTCGTTACCTGCAGGGTCGGTGTGCGCGATCCAGCCGTCGAGTACTGCCGGGTTGTGAAAATTAGACTCTATCTGGGCCATGAGTCCGGCACGGGTGAGCAGGTGCGGTGCACTGCGATACAGATTCTCCACTACTCGCCGGGGCAACGGATTGGTCGCGGCTACCAGGTCCAGGCAGCGTTGCATATGTGGGTTCTTGTCGAGCGCCAGCCGCTCACCGGCCTCCACCAGGAAATCGACGATCTCGGTGAGGGGAGTATCGAGCAGGGGCGGCAGTTGAGCGCGGGACACGACGATCGCATCCAATTCCAGAGCAGGCGTTCGGAAGTCAGTGCCGAGATCGCGGGATCGATGCACATTGTCGTCGCCTTGAATCAGTTCGCCGCGGACAAAGAATGGCGCGGACAAATATCCGGTCGCGGTGCTCATGCTTCTCCTCTGACATAGGCATCGATGGTCCCGGCGCAACTGATCTTGTCACCACCGAGGTCGGCGTAACGGGTGATGTCCTGACCCACCGTCGGGCCTTGATGTCCGCAGGCGCACGAGCTGAAGTCCATGGTGACGCGGTCCCCGGAGATGACACCTCCCCAGCGACCGTCCAGCGACAGATCGAGGAAGGCGGCGCGACCCTGAATTTCACCCGACTCGGTGTCGAGCAGCCTTTCCCCCGGCTCGTCGAGAGGGAGTGCGATTACCCAGGGCGGAACATGATACCGGCCACTTCGGCATTTGGGGAAGGGGGTATTCAACTCCTGCATTGTGTAGAAGTGATAGATCCGGTTTTCACCGATGTTGAATGTTGCCAAGATGAATTCGCGATAGTTCTCGGGCAGCGTCGCCCCCTTCAAACCACCACCGACGAGCAGTGCGGTGTCGTCACGAAAATGGCTGCTGTCGAATCCTTTTGCTCGGACGCCGGCAGCGATAGGATACAGCGTGGCGAACATTCCGGTGAGGAGCAGTTTATGCTCGCGGCAGGCGATCAGTTCGTCGACGGCGCCCGAAAGTGCTTCGTCCATAGCTTTCTGGCGCTGGGCGCTGAGCTGTTCGAAGGCCGCGACTTCCGACGGGTCGGCAGAACCGTCGCCTATACGTTTACGGAGCGCGATCATGTCCATGATCGATCCGACAGTAATGGGCGGAACGTCGAGTTGGAAACTCGAGTCCGGTGAGGAGAATGCATTGGTGAGCGCAATTCGTGTGTGTTCGTTGCGTTCGACCGTGGTGCGCGGGCCGAGTCCGAAGAACCGACGGTCACCTTCGGGTTGAACCCCGGTAGCCCAGGAAAATTCTTGCACATTCGCCGTCGCCGATATCTTCAGGTCCGCCCCGGAACATGAGATCAGCGCCGGCTTTCCTGAGGTACCACTCGAACAGGTAACGTAATAGCCGACGGTTTGCAGCCGTGAGACGAAACCATCCAAACCGTCGACACCCTCGAGGTCCAATCCGTCCAGAGGATAGGTCGACACGGTGCGAATCCACTTCGCCATCCGGTCCCAGCGACCTTCCAACAGCCAGTTTTCACTGTAGCTCTTGTAGGCGCTGTGCGCGAACAGCAGCGGAACGAGGTCGGCGCGATCGGTGATCTTGTCTACCCCGGCAGTGCTCGCTCGATTCTTCAGAAGCGGGATCTGCTCCCGGCGGGATTGCAGACGCTCATTTGCTGCCTCGAGTTGCAGCGGGATGAGGTCCTGTTGCGCAATGTCATAGCGCTCAGGCGTGGCCTGCAATCCGATCAGTTGATCGAGCGCTGATGTCATGGTCGCCTCCTCGGCGGGAAAATCGCACCTGGTGTGCGGACTTCTTTTCGGTGGCATTGCTGCCGCTGCCCGATCGGTCGTGCAACACATCGCCGACCTTCCGACCATGCATGCGGCCGTCACCTCGACGCAGAGCTCGGGATGCGTTCCCCGGCCTGGCAACCGGGCCACACTCTCTAAGAGCTCGGCCGATTCGAAGCGCTCGTGAGCGGTACCGGAACTTGCATCGAGATCATCGAAGTCGATGACACCGCGGAACCGACGGGCTTGAAACTCGTTCCCGACGTTCCGGAATCCGAAACCGCTGTTCGCTTGCGCGACCACCGTGGCCCGACCAGACGGCTCCGACATGTCCGCGAAGGTCCAAATCCTTACTCACACTGCCGAACTCTACAACACGAATCGGCCATAAGTATCCGGAATCGGATACTTACTTGCCGGAATATCACCTAGACAAAGTAGACGTAACCGTGTACATAAAGACGATGCGCCCGACCACGGCCCATCGCCTCGATCATGGCGCAGGCCGCGATACACGGGCACTGACGAGGGCCACGAGTTGGCTCACTGCTACAACCGCGTCGTTCACAGCAACCGCAGTTCCGGGGCCTTGCCCCGCATTCGGCGAGTCGCCCGGCGTACATCACCGAGACCCGGTCGGCGCGGCCGGCGACCGCCGAGAGATCGTGTCTGATCGATATCAGCGACATCCCCCGGTGCCGCTGCACACGGCGCAGCAGGTCGAGGATCTGCCGCTGGATCGTCATGTCCAGCGGGGTGGTCGGTTCGGTGGAGCACCCATGGCCTCAGCTCTCAGGCCTGCTATTCGACGATCCACAGCTCCTCGGGCAGCACCGAGCCGGAGCCGTACATGGTGAGGCCGCCGACGTTCTTCCCGGTGGCGGCGCCCGCGACAGTGCGTGTGTAGAAGACGGCGGGCATCAGGTCGATCAACCGCTCCTGAACAGTCCGGTAGATCGTCTTGCGCTGCTCCACATCCGTCGACATCCGGCCGGTGTCCAGTGCTTTGTTCAGGACCGCATCGTCGATACCGGCGCTGTTCCGGCTCGAGTCCCCATGGAAGGCCGTCCACAGCCGCGGCTCGGGATCATCGAAAAACGCTCCGCCGGTCATCACGTCGAAATCGTATGTGTGATGCAGTTTGATCAGGTCGATGATATCGATGACCTTGACTTCGGCTTCGACATTGTCGAACGCGCTGAGCTGAGCCTGCACACTCTCCGCCAGCAGCCGGTTCTCCGTCTGCGCGGTGGTGGTGAAAGTGAACTTCACGGGCTTGCCCTCGGCCGCCAGTTCGTCGAACAACCGTTGTGCGGTCTCGGGATCGTGTGTGTGCAGGGGCAGATCCGGCGTGTAGTACGGGGAGGATTCGCGGAACAGGGTGGTCGGGAGTTCCCCGCTTCCGTTGTAGATGGTCAAGTTGAGCGCGTTCACATCGAGGGCGGCCGCCACGGCCCGGCGGGCTCGGATATCGTCGAACGGCGCGCGCCGCATGTTCAGCGAGAGGTGCTGTCCCCCGTGCAGCGGTGCTACCGCGGTGGGGTAGCCCTGATTCTTCAGTTTTTCGATACTTCCCCAGTTGGGGCTGATGATCACGTCCGAGCCACCACTGATCAGGGTGTTGTAGCCCTGAGCGGAGTCGGCGGAGGTGCGCAGTTCGATCCGGTCGAGGTAGGGTTTCGGCGCATCCCAGTAGTTCGGGTTCTTCACCAGCTCGATCACATCCTGCCGGGCCCACCGCTGGAGGGTGAACGGACCCGCACCCACCGGCTTGCTGTCGAAGGCCGTGCGCCCAGCCTGCAGCGCCTGCGGTGAGGCGATCCAGTTCATCGAGGTTTCTACCAGGGTGTAGGCGAAATGCGGTGCCGGGTGGCGCATCTGCACTCGCAGCGTGGTCGGGTTCACGACCTCGGTCGATGCGATCGCCACCGCATCCTCGATATAGGACGATCCGTTTTCCGGGTCGACGAAGCGGTCCCAGTTGAATTTCACGGCCGCCGCGTCCAGCGGAGTTCCGTCGGAGAACCGCAGGTCCGGCCGCAACGTCAGGTCGAACGTGGTACCCCCGTCTCGCGTGGCGAAGCCGGTCGCCATGGTGTATTCGATCTCGCCACTGTCCGCATTGTTGACCATCAACGTCCCGTACAGGGCGTTGCCGAGGATCGCGTTGATCACCCACTGATTTCCCATGGCTACCGGGTCGAGGGTGCGCGGTTCACTGGTTTGGATGATCTGTGCGGTACCGCCGGCCACCGGGTCGCCGCCCGGGCCGGTACCGGTACCTGTTCCTGCTCCGGTTCCGCCGCAGGCGGCCAGGACGAGAGCGGTGCAGCACACAGCGATCGAACGAAAGAACGATGTACGGAACATCATTGTTCCTCTCAAAGAAGAAGCGAGGATTGAATCGGATGGACGGGCAGGTCAGTCGCTCATCGTGCGATCGAACCGGCCACGCAGGTGGTCATCCGCTCGGTTCAACGAGAAAACGGTGCACAAGATGACCGCGGCGGGCACGAAAACCATGCGTGGCGCGGTGGTAAGGCTGTCCTTGCCGTCGGAAATCATTCCACCCCAGCTCAGTATCGGGGGCGGGATTCCGAGCCTGAGAAAGCTCAACGATCCGTCCGCAACCATGAGCGCGGCCACCACCGCCAGGGTGACCAGAGATCCCACCGACAGACCTCGGCCCAATCGCCTCACGATGGAGAACATCATCCACTTTCACCTTTCCGGAGCGCGCGACCGATCGACCCGACACTCGCGGGGGGTACCTGGCTCACGATTCACGGCCGCATGCGACCAGGATGAGAATTCCATTCTCCTTATGGGCATCTCTGTTCGCGCTCTTAGTAGAAGCATATTCTACCCGGGGTGGGGTCGTGAGAAAACGGCAAATGAACCTCGAAGCCGCTGGTAACAGTGACACCGAGCAACGGTTGCCGCGCCAGGAGGTCATTGCTTGTCGTGAAGCGACCCCGAGTTCGGCGACCGTCGCGGGATAGGGGTCGCGCGGGCATAGGCCGCAACGGTTCCCGCGCGCGGCGGCGGTCGCGACGCTGGCGCGGCCCTCATCGGTCAGGCTCAGCCGGGCGTCTCCGCCCAGCGAAGAATCTGTCGAGCGAGACTTGGGCTTGCTCAGGGGTCGCCTCTTCAGCGCGGGTGCGCCACCATCGTTGCGCAGCCGTGTGATTCGCCTTCTCGACCACGCCCTTCCGAGTGCTGCGCCGGGGCGGGCAGATCGCAGGCACCACGGCGTAACGTGAATTGAACGCCGTGGTCGGAATGAATGATCGTGCCCGGCTCCGGCGACCGGTTCGATATCGCCATCCCGAGCGCGTTGGTGACCAGCGCCGCGGTTTGGGTCGAGTCGATGGACCAGCCGACGACTCGCCGTGAGTGGGTGTCGAGCACGACCGCGCAGTAGACCTTTCCTTCCCTGGTGTAGTGCTCGGTGATGTCGGTGACCCACAGCTGGTTCGGCTGTGACCGGGTGAACGCCCGGTTGACCAGGTCACCGGCGGTCGAGGTCTGATGCCGTGGCCGTGCCCGTTTGACCCCAGGCAGGCCCTTGATTCCCGCGCGTGCCATCAATAGTTCGACCTGGTTGTAGCCGACGCCGATACCGAGGCCGAGGGTGAGTTCGGCGTGCACCCGCGGAGCACCGTAGGTGCCGCGGGAGGCGGGTGGACCGCGCGGATCTGGTCGGTGAGCCAGGCGTGGCGGATCGCTCGTTGCGAGGGCGGGCGTGATTTCCAGTGGTAGAAACCGGACTCGGAGACGTCCAACAGCCGGCACGCGACCTGCACCGGCAATCCCTCGCTCGCGATCGTGGCTATGGCCGCGTAACGCCTTTTGGGCCATTGCCCTGTTCTTTCAGCAGCTCACGAGCCCGTTTCAGGATGGCGACCTCGTGCTCGAGCTCGCGGATGCGGCGCTTTGCTGCGATCAGTTCGGACTGTTCGGCGCTGGTTGCGCCGGGTATCTGGCCGGTGTCGATCAGTTCTTGTTTGCGCCAGACGTAGATCGTCTGGTCGCTGATGCCCAGGTCCGCGGCTACCTGCGCGACCGGTCGGCCGGCGGCGACCAGGTCCAGGACCTTGCGACGGAACTCTTCGGGATAACGCCTTGGCACGAACAAGTCTCCTTCGATGACTTCGTGACCAAGAGTCAAGCAAACCAACTCCGGAAAACCGGGGGAACATCACGCGGCGGCCGTGGCCGGGGCGGGTGATCAAGACCAGTCCCCCGGTGACCCGCCACGACAGCAGGTCGCCGAGATGCCAGTCGAGGGCTCCGACAATGGCTTTGTCGACGACACGTCCGTTGGTGTCGACGGGCCGGATGCTGTGCACGGCCCTCGACCGGATGGGTTCCTCGACATTCGCCATCGGCAGAGCAGGACCCGCAGCCAGACCGCCGGAGCCGCCGATCAGGGGCCCACCCGTGAACGAAGGCAACAACGGCCCCAGTGTGTCACTGGTCATAATTTTCACCCCCGCCCGGGGTGAAACCGCAGGTCACAGCAGTGACAGGAAAATGGGTGTCCAGGCAGTGCACGGACACGGTTTTTAGGGCACAAATGCAGCAAAAAAGTGTCCGGAGGGGGAACCGACCACTACGCCACGCACTGACCAGGAAACATGTTCTGCGTCTTGCATATTAGAGGCCACGGGCACGATCTGTTGCTGACCTGGACTTCCGGATGAACAATCAGATGTTCCAGGCGGTACTCATTTCCGCCGCCCCCGAAAGTCGCCGAGCATGTTCAACAGCGGGCTCGGCGCCCGAGCCTCGGCACAAGCGGAGGTCATCCCCACGGCCGTGATATGCGCACCGGCCAGGTCCCGTCCTTCCTGCGCACGCGGGGGTCCTCCCGGTGATATCGAGCATCAGCAACCCTCCCAGCGGCCCTCCCCGCGCATGCGGGGGTCGTCCTCCAGCGGGCTGATGCTGCCATTGGTCGCCTACCCCTGACCAGCTGAAGGGAATTCCTCTGTGCCCACTGCCAACACGGCCGTCACCGAATCGACCGCGATCACCGAAGAGCAGTCACATCATGATCAGGCCATACCGGCGCGCGAGGTCCTTGTGCGTACGACTTCTTCTGGTCGGTACTCATCACCGCCGCTGCGGTCGGTATTACCGGCAACGCTTACACGCGATACTGCATGCGACCGCACTACCGGTGCTTGCTGCTGCGGTCGCGGTCATTCCACCGTTGGCACTGCTCGCCGCGGTGCACGGCGTCGCGCTGCTGCAGCGTGCGCACGCCCGCGCCCGCGGTACACACCTCGTCGCCACGGCCATGACCGCACCTATCGCCGCCGGCGCCTTCTGGCTCGCTTACACCGCGCTGCGCGCGCTCGCAGTCACCGCCGGGAGCCGGCCGGGGAAGCATGGCTGTGCCCCTTGATCATCGAAGGCTCCATGACCCCGGCCACCGTCGCCCTGCTCGCCCTCGCCCATTCCCGCGCACGCACCACCGCAGCCCCCGCACACCGTGACCCGGACACATCACGAAGGGACCCCGCTTCCCCCGCGGCCGAAACTGCCCAGCACATGCACCATCGAGTCGCCGGGAATCGGCCACCCACGCGCTGAGTGCATCGAAGTCGAACGACAGACAGATGGTCGGCTTCGCGCTTTGGGCCCTGTTGATCATAGCCGTCCTACTCGCAGGTCATGGGTCGCCGGCGCCGTCCGCTCGAGCAACCCGATACCGGCCGGTGTTGCATCTGCTGGTCTTCGGACCGGCCTCCGGCACCACGAACCTGTCCGAATTCGAGGATCTCGGAATCGGACGGCGAGCTCACGCGAATTGAGGTCCGACGACTTCGAGCAACCGGAGCTTCTCGGCGCTTTCGGTACCGGGATTCGCGGTGTACACGAGCAAGGACTGCGACTGATCCGGGTCCAGCAGGGTCTGGCAGTGCAGCTCCAGTTCGCCGACCTCTGGGTGTCGAAACCGTTCCATGACGCAGCTCGGTGCCGGCACCGGGTGAGTTGCCCAGAGGCGGGCGAACTCGGGACTGCGATCCAGGAGAGACTCGACGATCTCGTCGGTCCGGGAGTGTTCGCCGTCACGGAGCCACGCTTGATGAAGGTGGGCTACCAGTGTGCGGCTGCGTTCGGCATGGTCTGCGGACAGGTATTTCGCGCGAACCGACAGGTCCGTGAACCAGCGGTGGTAGAGGCTGCGGTCGAGGCCGGAGTGGCGTGAGTCGTCACCGAGCAGAGCAATCGCGAGGTCGGTCTGCAGGAGTGTCTCGGCTCGGTGATTGACTACGAGAGCGGCGCTGTCGTGCAGTCCGGCGAACACCCGCATCATACCGGGGTTGACATGATCACCCAGTGGACCTTCGGCCGGCGGGAGGTATCCACCCAGCCGGAAGAGATGGTCGCGTTCCTCGAGGGTCAGCCGAAGGCCCCGGGCCAGCGCGGCCAGGGCCTGCTCCGACGGGCGGGGCCCCTTCGGTTGTTCGAGCCTGGCGTAGTAGTCGACGGACAAGTCCGCCAATCGGGAGACCTCCTCACGGCGGAGCCCCGGTGTCCGGCGGTTCCGGCCCGGTCGAATGCCCACATCTTCGGGCTGCAGTGCTGCGCGTCGCGTGCGCAGGAAATCCGCCAGGTGTGCACGGTCCATCCGAATCCTCCTCGCCGCCGTCGCTAGGTCACCGGGCTGCCGAAGCCGATATGGGTCAACTCCTCCGACACTGCCCACAACTCGGCCGCGGCTCCGGCGTCCCGTGCGGGCCGATAGATATCCAGCTCGGTGGGCCGGCCGGTGAATTCTCCGATGCCGTTCGGGCCGTAGAAGCCGCCGCCGTGTGATTCACCGCCGACGGCCGCGTAGAGAATCGGTTGAACGCCCTCATCGACTCCGTGGACGAACATGCCCAACCGCTTCAGTCCGGCCATCACCGCTGCTTGCGGTGACGGCCGGGTACGGCCCAGATTGGGCCCGGCCGAGTAGAGGTTGGTGAGGGTCGTTCCCGGATGGGCGGCCGTGCTGGTGATACCCCAACCGGCCTGGGCACTCCGCCGGTCGAGTTCGAGTGCGAAGAGTAGATTCGCGAGCTTGGAGATACCGTAGGAACGCGCTGGGGAGTAGCTTCGCTCGGACTGGAGGTCGTTCCAGTCGAACTTGCCGAACCGGGCAGCGCTGCTGGTAACGGTGGTGACCCTGGCTTCACCCGCGCGCAGCAGCGGTAACAGGCCGGCAGTCAGAGCGAAATGTCCGAGGTGATTGGTACCGAACTGAAGCTCGAAACCATCCTGGGTGAGTTGGCGAGTCGCGGGTGCCATGACTCCCGCATTGTTCACGAGCAGATGAACGGGTTGGCAGTCGGCCAGGAGGCGGTGGGTCAGCTCGGCGACCGAACTGAGTGATGCGAGATCGAGGGTTTCGAGTGTTATCTCGGCCTCCGGGGCCGCAGTCCGGATCACGTCTACGGCGGACCTGCCCTTCTCCTGGTTCCGCACCGGGAGGACAATTTCCGCGCCCGCCTGTGCCAGACGCGTCGCGAGCGCGAGGCCCACACCGTCGCTCGCTCCCGTGACGATCGCGCGTTTTCCGGTCAGCCGCGGTACGGACGTGATCGGGATCGAGCGTTTCATATCCACTCCTTCAACAGGTTCGTCCCTCCACGATCAACGCCTACGCCGGGATGCACCATGCCCTTCGAGTACGGGGACCGCCGTCACATGCCGGTGGAGGCGCAGGGTTCCGCTCGTGGAACTCGCGATGTGGTTGCCGGGGCTGTCACCGCCGGCAACCACAGCTCTCGCTACGAAACGGCGGCGCGGGCGGCGTCGAGGATCGCGGCTGCCACCGCGTCCGGTTGGGAGACACCGACGGCGTGGGAGGCACCTGGAACCTCGCGGATCGCTTCCGCGCCGGCTCGCTTCGCCATGAAGCGGTGCAGACCGACGGGAATGTTGAGATCCGCGTCGCCGAAGACGAACCACGACGGGGTCGACCGCCACGCGGGGGTGTCGGTCGGCAGTCCTGTGGTGAGGGCGAGCTCGGTGACGGGACGTTGGGTCGCGCTCATCACCGCGGCCCGAGCGAGGGGAACATCGGCGGCGAACTGGTGGTGGAAGGCCTCCGAACGGATGGCGAACTCGTTCCCACCTGCGACCGGGTAGGCGGTGAGTGACTCGCCGAGAGTACTGCCCGGGAACATATTCGACAGTTCGAGTGCGGATTCCCCGTGCTCGGGTGCGAATGCGCAGACGTAGACGAGGCCGGTGACCTTGTCGTTCCCGGCGGCGGCCTCGGTGATCACCATGCCGCCGTAGGAGTGGCCGACGAGCACCACGGGTGCGTTGATCGCGGCGATCACGTCGCGGACATAGGCGGCGTCGCTCGGCAGACTTCGCAGCGGGTTGGCGATCGCGACGACCTCGAAGGACTGCTCGCGCAGTCGCTCGACGACGCCCGACCAACTGGCGGACTCCGCGAAGGCGCCGTGTACGAGGACGACGGTCGGTTTCTGCTCGGTCATAGTTTGTTCTCTTCTCTCGGGTCAGTGGAAAGCGCAGCGAAGTGCGTGGACGGCCTGATCGATCGCCGCGGTCGAGGCGGCGGTCCGGCGCAGGGGGTTGAGCATCATGAAGTCGTGCAGGGTGCCGTTGTAGCGGGCACTGGTGGTGCGCACGCCGGCCGCGGTGAGCTTGCGACCGTAGGCTTCTCCCTCGTCACGGAGGACATCGCTCTCGGCCACGGCGAGGAAAGTGTCGGGCAGGCCGGTGAGTTCCTCGGTGCTCGCCCGCAGCGGTGAGACGGTGATGTCGTCGCGTTTGTCCAGGTCGGGCAGATAAGCGTCCCAGAACCAGGCCATGGCTTTTGCGGTGAGGTGGGGTCCGTCGGCGAATTCGCGATAGCTTCCGGTGTCCTGTCCGGCATCGGTGACCGGGTAGTACAGCGACTGGTGCACGAACTCCACATCACCGCGCTGTTTGGCGAGGAGCGCCAGAACCGCCGCTGTGTTGCCCCCGGCCGAGTCGCCGGCCACCGCCAGCCGGGTGGCGTCGAGGCCCTCTCCGGCACCGTGCTCGGTGATCCACTGGGCGGTGGCGTACGCCTGCTCGATCGCGACCGGGTACCGGGCCTCGGGCGAGCGCTCGTAGTCGACGAACACCACCGCCGCGTCCGCCCCGACCGCCAATTCACGAACGAGCCGGTCGTGGGTTCCCACGCCACCGAGAATCCAGCCGCCGCCGTGGAGATACAGCACAACCGGCAACCTTCCTTCGGCCCCGACCGGTCTGACGATGCGAATCCGCACATCGCCGACCTCGGCGGGAACAGTCACCCACTTCTCCTGAACCGGGGGCTTGTCGATCGGCGCGGCCTGGATATCGTCGAGCACCTTGCGCGCGCCGTCGGGTCCGAGTTCGTACAGCAACGGGGGGTGGGCGGCGGCTTCGGCGAATTCCTGTGCCGCCGGTTCGAGGACGGGCTTGGTCATCCGGCTGCTTTTCTCTGCTGTCATGACAACTTGGACAGCACAGCACTCGGACTTTGTGACGGACGCGGCATAGCCTTGCCTGTCTGACCGCTGTGTCCACACGACGGGTTTCTCTGCTGTCGTCTTCGGCCACGTGCGGAATCGCGGCGCACGTCAGCTGTGAGGAGCCGCTCCAGTTGGGCCACGGCGCCGTTCTGGGCGGCGTCGTGGAAGGCCCGCAGCAATCGGTCCCGGTCCGCGCGGGAGACAGGCTCGTGCTCGTGCCGTGGCCCAGCGAGGCGGGCGCGAGCCCGATGGCAGAGTTGGCGGGCGTTGGTCTCGGATATCCCGAGCCGGTCGGAAATATCGCGGAACGGGTAGGCGAACGCTTCGCGGAGCACGAAGACAGCGCGTTCGGTAGGCGTCAACCGCTGCAGCAGGAGCAGGACGGCGTGCTGGATATCCGCCGCCCGCTCGGTCGTCAGCGACGGATCCTCGGCGGTGGGTAACTCTTCCGGGAGCCAGCGATCGACCAGAACTTCGTGGCGTGCGCGGGCCGAGCTGGTCGCGTTGAGCGTGACCCGGGTCGTGATCGTCACCAGGAATGCGATCCGGTCGCGCACCTGTGTGCGGTCTGTGCCCTGCCAGCGGAGCCAGACGTCCTGGACGACGTCCTCGGCGTCGGCTGCCCGGCCCAGCATTCGGTAGGCGATACCGAAGAGGCGGGGTCGAGCGTCCTGGAAGTCTGCCGCGTACCCGGCGACTTCCGATGACGACGGACTCGTCCGGTCCGGCTCGGATATGACGTTGGTAGTGGTCGTCGAGTGCATGGCGGACGTCCTTTCCTGCGGACCTCGACCGCCACTCGGATCGGCGATCGAATCGGCGACCCCAGGTGGGCCGCATATCCACCGTCGCCCGGCAGGGGTGCCGATCGCGCCCTTGGCGATCCCGGGTGACCCCCTGGCGAAGCGGAACCAGGGACACGTGGCCCCGGGGGTCCTTCCCCGGGCCACTGGTGTGGACAGGCGGTGTCGATTGCCGCTGTCGAGATCCGAAACGGGGGTCGGCAGGACGCTGACCAGGAGTTTGTGCTGAGGAACGCATCCGCGCGGGTGACATCATGAGCGCGTCCGGTCCGGGGGTGGTGCTGGTGGACCAAGGGCACTCCCGGTGCCCGACCTGCACGGCCACCCTCTGGGGGAATGCCGGAGCCCGTGGTCCAAGGGTTACCTGCTGGAGACCGTGTGCGCTGCCGCCGGCAGCGATCCCCGGGTGGCTGGACGCACCGGTGATGAACCGGATAGTTCCAGGTAGCAGCGGGAGTCCGAGCGCTCACCGAGGCGACCGGTCGCCTCTCGCTGCTGTTCGCCGCCCGGCGCGGAGGGGAAGCTGCCAGAACCGCGGCGCTGATTCGGGACAAGCCCAGCGGACGCCTTCCTGGCGTGAGACGCCGCAGAGCCGACGTGACCGGGCCCGCACACCCCCGGGCCGGGCGCCCAGGGAGCATCCCCGGCCCAAGCAGACCAGGGATCGGCTACGGCCGACGGGGCGCGAGCCGCCGCCCCGCTGTCATTCGGCCTGGAGCAGGGCATCCCCGAGCTGTCGGCGGGAGGTGATCGACAGCTTCGTGAAGATTTTGCGCAGATGCCACTCGACCGTCCGCGGGCTGAGGAACAGCCGGGCACCCACCTCAGGGTTGGAGAGGCCTTCGCCGACGAGGGTCGCGATCTGCCTTTCCTGCGGTGTCAGCTCGTCGCTCGAGGTTTCGACGCTGCGTTTTCGGACCTTCTCACCACTGGCCAGTAGCTCCCGGCGGGCGCGTTCGGCGAATGCCGCCATGCCGATCGAGATGAACATGTCGTAGGCGGTGCGCAAATGATGCCGGGCGTCGATGCGCCGAGACTGCCGGCGCAACCATTCGCCGTACAGCAGATGAGCGCGCGCCAGTTCGGGGCGTAGCAATGTCCGGCCCAACCGCTCGATCGACTCGCGGTAGAGGTCGTCCGCGGCGGTCTCGTCGGCGAGCAGTGCCCGGCAGCGTGCCAGGATCCCGTGTGACCAGTCGGTGTCGCCGGTCTCGGCCGCGTCGGCCAGCCGTTCGAGCGCGCTGCGGGCGGCCTTGTCGTCACCGACCCGCACCGCTGCCTCGATGAGCTCGGGCAGCACCCACACCGAGACGACCAGCTGGGTGATCCTGGTGCTGGCCTGGGCTGCCGAGAGGGCGTCCTGGTAGCGGGCGAGGCCGTTGTAGAGGACCGCTGCCGACCATTGCGCTGTCGTGACGCCGGTCAACTGGCCGTCCGCTGCACTTTGTTCGATCGTGGCGGCGATCAGCGCCGACGCTTCGGTCTCGTCGCCCTGCATCGCCGTCAGTATGAGAGTTGTGTAGGGAGCGAGGGGGATGCCGGTGGCGGCGGCGATACCTTCGGATTCGGCGACGATCCCGGCCGCGGTGGCGAAGTCCCCGATCAAGGAGGTCGCTGCTCCCAACGAGGCGAGATAGATGGGGAGTTCGGTCAGGATGCCGGCGGTGCGCACGACCTCAGCTGCTCGGGCATACGTTTCGAGCATGACCTGCTCGTCCCAGACGGCCGGGCTGAGGCCGCACGCCGCCCAGCCCCATCCCAGGAGGTCCGGCACGGGCAGGTCCACGAGTGCGGTCATTGCGCGCCGCAACGCGGTGATCGCGGTGCTCCGCCCCTCGGTGACGAGCAGCGCGCAGCCCTCCAGCACCAGGTCGATCGGCCGTGGGCTGCCCGGCCGGGGTGGGAGTTCCCGGATCGCCCCGGAGATCGCCACGAGACTCTCGGAATCGGCGGCACCCCACGCCGCCGCACCCCAGGCGAGTAGGTAGGTCTCCCGTGCGAGGTCGGGGTCGAACGGCTCCAATCGCCGCGCCGCAGCCAACAGCATCGGCGGGGATTCCTGATTGAAGCCCGCCGCGTGCGCGATACGACCCCGCACCAGCTGGGCGCGTGCGCGGAGCCATTCGCTCGGCTCATCGAGTTCGGCGATATCTATGAGCCTGCGCGCGGCATCCAGATCGCCCGCCCGGACACTCGCGTCCGCGGCGGCCACCGCGCGTTCGGCGCGCCGCTCGGTGCTCGAGGTCAGTGCCACGGAACGCTGCAGGAAGGCAGCAGCGGAGGCCAGCCCGCCGCGCGCCCGTGCCCGGCCGGCGGACAGCTCGAGTTCCGCCGCGACGGTTTCATCCGGTTCGCCGGCCGCGGCAGCGAGGTGCCAAGCACGGCGATCCGGGTCGATCTGGGGATCGGTGACCTCCGCCAACGCCAGATGTACCGTGCGGCGGTCCTCGTCCCCGGCGGCTCGATACACCGCCGAGCGTACGAGCGGGTGGCGGAAGGTCACGCGTATGTCGAACGACAAGAGTCCGGCGGTCTCGTCGTCGAGGGCTGTCGCCGACGTGAGGCCCAGTCGCTCCGCCGCACGCCAGACCAGGGCGGGGTCGCCGACCGGCTCTGCGGCGGCGATCAGCAGCAACAACCGACTCTGCTCCGCCAGTTTCTCGATTCTCGACAGGAAGCTCTGCTCGATCCGATTGGGCAGCGTATCGGTCCGCGGCAGGCCGAACCCGCCGGCAAGTTGGGTAATGGTGCGCTCGCGGGGCAGCTCCAGCAGAGCCAGCGGGTTGCCCGCGGCTTCAGCGACGATCCGATCTCGGATGTGGTGATCGAGCCGGGCGTGGGTCGCCGCCTCGAGTAGGGCGTGGGCGTCGGCCTTGCCGAGCCCGCTGACTTCCAACTCGGGTAGCCCGAGCAGATCCCGAATCCGCTGCCGGGCGCCGAAAACGAGCGCGACGGACTCGGCGAGCAACCGTCGGGCTACGAAGCCGAGGACTTGTGCCGAGGCCTGGTCCATCCACTGCGCGTCGTCGACCACACACAGCACGGGGCCGCTTTCCGAGGCCTCCGACAACAAACTCAGCACCGCCAGTGCGACCAGAAAGCGTTCCGGTGGGGTGCCCGCTCGCATCCCGAATACCGTCTCGAGGGCGTCGCGCTGCGGTTCGGGCAGTTCTTTCACTCGATCCAGCAGCGGCACACACAACTGGTGCAAGGTGGCGAACGCCAACTCCATCTCGGACTCGACACCGACCGCCCGCATCACCCGCATACCTGTCGCCGAATTCTCCAGGTATTCGAGCAACGCGGTCTTGCCGGCTCCTGGCGCGCCGTGCACGACGAGGACACGGCTCTCACCGGTGCGGACGGCCTCGGTCATCTGATCGAGGGCGCCGCATTCCGATCCTCGCCCGACGAGCCCGATTCGCCCTCGAAACGCCACCCTCGCCTGCCTTCACTTCGGTCGATCAGAACCGGATCGGTCTCGACAATCCAGAGAGGACAGTCGCGTCTATTGTTCAGATCGGGAAGAACTGGTCCGCGCGCGGGCCCGGGCTATGGGTGCAAAAGGTGCCGTGCTATGGGTGAAACGTAGCGGCTCACCGGGTGATCATGTTTCTCGGCCACCTCCCCGCCGGGGATCGACTCGTGGCGCGGAGGCATCACGCGGCGCGGCGAGAGTGACCGCCACAGCTGTCACGGTGAGCAGTGCGACAACCGCGACGGTCGCGGCCGGGATCGCTGCCGTGGCGACCGGTGCGACGAGTACCGCCGCGGAAGTGCCGAACAGCACTCGTGTGCGGATCGGCGAATGCGCCACCATTCCGGCATGAGCCGCCCACAGCAGCACCAGGAACACGGCGGTGGGGATCGCCACGGCATAGCCGGTGACCAGCGAAGAGGTACTGGTATGGCCGTCACCGTTACGCACTGCGACTTCCAATCCCGCACCGAGCGCGGCCAGCGCCGCGAAAATCGCGTAGTGGGTGTATCCCCAGACGAACGACCGCGTCCGCCGATCGCTCAATGCCGCCCCACTCGGCTCGAGGTCATAAAGCCACCAGAGCGCGAACAACAGGGCCAGTCCGGACAACGCAGTGACCACCAGGGTCGGTCGTAGGCCGTGATCGAGGGCGTCGGCGACCCCGGTGGACACCGCGAGAACGCTCTCACCGAGGAGGATGATCGTGAAAAGGGTGTAGCGCTCGGCGATGTGGTGTGGATGCCATGCGGTGCCACGCGCTCGTTCGGCCCATACCGGTATCGCCAGCTCGGCGGCGGCGAAGGCAAGAAAAACCAGATTCACCACCGCTGCGGCCAGTACATCGAGCTCGGCCAGCAGCAGTCGTAGCAACCACAGGGCTTCGAGCACCGCGATACCGGTTGCGTACCGCAGTGCGGTCCGCCGGCCGGGCCGATCGTCGCGCGCCGCCCGGAGCCATTGCGCCATGAGACCGCTGCGCATCACCAGATAGCCGATAGTGATCGCGAGATAGTCGCCGTGAGCGAACGCGGCGGGCACACCCGCCGCGAGTATCAGCACGCCGACCATCTGCACCCATGTCAGCAGGCGATAGGGCACATCGTCGGTGTCGTACGACGACGCGAACCAGGTGAAGTTCATCCACGCCCACCAGATCGCGAAGAACACCTGCAGGAACGGCAGCAGACCCGAGAGCGGATGACCGGCCCCGACGGCGTGCCCGAGCTGCGAGACGATGGTGGCGACCGCGACCACGAAGCTCAGGTCGAAAAGCAACTCGAGTCCGGTCGACGCCCGATGCGGTTCATCGACCGACCGGCCACGCATCCGGACACGCAGCCGATCGGAGCGAATACTATTGGTCACTCGACCAACTTTCCGATGGTCGAAACGTCGCGCATCAGGTGAGCTATATCGGCCGGAATGTCGGGAATCGCTTCCCGTTCGATCCGGCCGGGCCCCGACCACACGAGGTTGACCTGCAGCTCCGGATCGAGCTCCGGATAGTCGGACCGGTTGTGACACCCTCGTGTCTCACGTCGCTCCAGGGCGGCGTCCAAGGTGGCACGGGCGGCCATCGCCGACGATTTCAGATCGAAGGCATGCGCCAGATCCTGGAAACCGGCGGGGTCGGGATGCACCCCGGTATCCGCCATCCGCGCCTCGAGCTCGTCGAGCTCGGACAACCCCGCGCGAATCCCGGCATCATCGCGGACCACACCGGCATGCTCGGTCATCGTGTTGCGCAGGGTGCGCTGCAGTGCCCGGACGTTTTCCTGCCCGTCCGCCGCCAGTAGTTCGTCGACCTCACGGCGGGCCTCGGCGAGCGCGCCTTCCGACCGCCGCTGCACGGACAGCCCGGCCGAGTACCGCGCGGCCGCCTCCCCCACGATCCGGCCGTAGACGAAAAGCTCGATCAGCGAATTGCCGCCGAGCCGGTTGGCACCGTGCAGACCACTGGACGCCTCACCTACCGCATACAAACCCTCGACGCCGGTCCCGTGGTCATCCGCCCGAACCCAGACACCACCCATGGAATAATGCGCCGTGGGCGCGATTTCGATCGGCGACCGAGTGATATCGAGCATCTGCAGTTCCAGCATCGTCTGGTAGACGCGCGGCAGCCGCCGCATGATCGTCTCCCGCGGCAGGTGCGAAACATCCAGCCACACACCACCGTTCTCCGTGCCCCGGCCCTCTTTGATCTCGGTGTAGGCGGCGAGCGCGACCCGATCACGGGTGGACAATTCCATCCGCTCGGGGTCATAACGCTCCATGAACCGCTCGCCCGGGGCGTTGCGAAGAACACCGCCCTCCCCGCGAGCGGCCTCCGAAACCAGCGTTCCGGCGGCGTTCTCCGGCTCGATCAGCCCGGAGGGATGGAACTGGACCAGCTCCGGATCCCGGATCCGCCCACCGGCCAGCACCGCCAGCCGCACCGAATCGCCGGTGTTCTCGTCCCGTCGCGACGAGGTACGACGCCAGATCCGGGTGTGTCCGCCCGCGGCGAGGATCACCGCGTCGGCCCGGAACGCGTAGCGCCCGCCGTCGTCGAGATCGAAGCCGTAGGCGCCGAAGACGACGTTGTCGTGCACCAGAATCCGCGTCACGTAACAGGTGTCGAGGATCCGGATGCCGAGCTGCGCGGCGCGGTTCACCAGGGTTCGCTGGATCTCGAGGCCCGTGTAATCACCCGCGAAGGCGGTGCGCCGGTAGGTGTGGGCGCCGAAGAAGCGCTGCGAGATCCGGCCATCGGACTCGCGAGCGAACGGCATCCCCCACCGCTCCAGATCCTCGATGCCGCGTGCGGCATGCTCGGTGACGATCCGCACGGTATCCGGGCGGGCCAGCAGGTAGCTTTCGGTGATCGTATCCGCGGCGTGCTGTTGCCAACTGTCCTCGAGGTCCATCGTCGACAGCGCGGCGTTGATACCGCCGGCAGCGAGTGTGGTGTGCGCGTCGGCCTTCGGCCGTTTGCCGACCACCAGCACATCGATACCACGTTCGGCCAGCTCGATCGCGGCCCGCAGGCCCGCCCCACCCGTGCCGATCACCAGTACCGATGTCGCGACCTGACGTTCGTCGGGGTAGACGAGCATCAATTCAATCCCTTCGAATCACGATCGGTGCGCGCGAGCGGCTGTGTACCGCCCGCGCGCCCGGATCACTGCTGCGCCAGCCACTCCGACAGGCGTGTCTGCGCGAGTCGCGCATCCCGCCCCGGCAGCAGGCTGCCGGGCTTCAGTACCGCCCCGAAGTACGGCGACTGGGGGTCGGTGCGGACCTCACGCGGATCGGAGCGGGCGGTCAGCACTGTGCGGATCCACTGGTCGAGTCCGAATACCTCCGGACCTGCGACCTCGACGGTGCCGCCGACCGGCGTGCCGGCGGCGGTGCGACCCACGGCGGCCGCGACATCGTCGGCAGCCATCGGTTGCACGTTCGCGCCCGATAACCGGACCACGCCGTCGCTGGTCGCGGAATCGGCTATCCCACCGGCGAACTCGAAGAATTGGGTGGCATGTACCAGCGAGTACGGCAGGCCCGATCCCTTGATCAGTTCCTCCTGAGCCACCTTCGCCCGGAAGTACCCCGACTCCGGCAATCGTTCGGTACCCACGACCGACAGTGCGACATAGTGCCCGACCCCGGCCCCGCGCGCCGCCTCGAGCAGGTTGGTGGTGGAGGTCCGGAAGAAGTTCATGACATCGTCGTCCGCGAACGACGGCGAATTCGACACGTCGATCACGACGTCGGCGTCCTGCAGGACTTCTTTGACTCCTTCCCCGGTGAGCGTGTTCACTCCCGTGTTGGGTGCGGCCGGAACCGCCTGATGGCCGTGCTCACCCAGCCGGGTGACGAGTTTCGAGCCGATCAGCCCGGTACCGCCGATGACGACGATCTTCATGCTCATTCCTTCCATCGAGCGCAATCTGTGAAACCGCAATACCCCTGCAATGAGGACAAGCTGGGCAGCTACTTCGTGACGTTCGCAGCGCCGGAGTCGGAAAGATCTCCGGCGTTGCCGGGTCGCCGTCGTGCGAGTTCGTCGGCATCGACCGGGACCAGCATGGGGTGGCCCTGTGCGCAGAACATCGTCACCAGGAATACGGATTCGGCATCGTCGAGGTTGTTGGCGTCCCGGTAGTGAATGACATCCCCGCCCGGCTCCCAGAATGTCTGCCCCGCCTTGACGATCCGTTCCGGTTCGCCCTCGATCTCCACGATGATCTCGCCTTTGAGCACATAGCCGTACGCAGGCCCGGAGTGACGATGTGGCGGCGATCCGGGACTTCCAGGAGGAAGCGTCACAAGGATCGTCATGGCCTCGGCGCGGGATGGGATCTGCGGTGCGCCGGACACATTCCCGATCAGGGCTATCCGGGGTGCGAGCAGTTCCGAATTCGTGCCCTCGGTGTGGTTCGGAGGTTGTGTGCTCACGAGATTTCCTTTCGAATCCGCTGATCAGTCCATGTCCGGCGACGGGTGGGACCAGTCACGCTCTGCTTGACGCATACTCCGAGAAGCCGTCTGAAACCCGGTACTCCCGCTCTTATCTCGCGACTCGACCGGACACCTTCGACAACTAGGACAAGAGAGAGCGCCGTCTTGTGACAAACCGGTGGCCGCCCTGAGCCGCCACACATCCCTCGCTCTCTCCGCGGGCATGGCCCGGGGCGCCTCGATGTGCTTTCCGCGAATCTCATCGAATCGAATCAGGACAACGATGTCCTCGGCGTCAGGCCGAGTGTGGCGGCGAGAGTCCCCAGCAGTTCCACCTGCCGCTCCGGATGAACAGATGCCAGGTTGAGAGTGATGTGCATCTCGTCGGCGCCGGCGGACGCGGCACGCTCGAGGTCTGCGAGGACGGCGTCGGCGAATATCGCCGGGCTCCCGGGTGCACCGCCGGGGTAGAACTGCAGCGTGTTGAGGACGACGGCTCCGGTACCGCCCGCGTCCCGGTACCAGCCGATCTTGGTACCGGTGTCGTCCCAGTCCAGGGCTACCGCGATGAATCCGTCCGCCAAGCGTGCCGCGCGCTCGATCGTCGACCGGACCATCGCGCCGAAGTACAGCGGGATCGTGTCCCCCCACGGTTTCGGGCCGACCGCCGACCTGGGAATGTGGTAATTCGCGCCCTCGAACTCCACCGGGTCCCGGCCCCAGCAGGCGCGCATCGCCGCGACGTGCTCGACGAACCCGGCGCCGCGGCGGGTGAGCGGGATGCCCGCCGCGGCGAACTCCTCGGGAATCATCCAGGAGGAATCGGCCGCGCCTCCGCCGCCCTGTCCGATACCGGCACAGAGCCGGCCCCGGGACAGACGATCGAGAGTAGCCAGTCGACGCGCGAGCACGATCGGGGGCTGGAAGATGGAATTGACGACCCCCGACATCAGACGAACCCGGCTCGTGTGCGCGGCCGCCCAGGTCAGGACCTCCAACGGGTCCCACACATGCGACTCGGGCAGCCCGTCTTTCAGGTTCGTGGCCGGTGAGACGGGCATCAGGAGCCGCTCACTGACGGAGACGGCGTGGTAGCCGAACTGCTCGGCTGCCCGGGCCACCAGGGTGACGGCGTCCGGGCCGGCGTGCGGGCCGAATGTCGGCAGGCCGACACCGATACGTGGAATGCTCATCTGGATCCTCCGGTTGGGATGTATTGCGGCCTTCGTGTGAGGCGCTCCCTGGATGGTCGGAGTGGGCTCGGCAATCTTGCGGCGATCTCCCGCAACGAGCATGTCAATTTCAGCGTCGCGGCTCCGACTCATCGGTGAGCGGCGCCGTCGGGGCACCGCACCGGCACAGAGGAGACACGATGAAATTCATGCTGATCATGCATGCGAACCCACTGATCTGGGACGCGCTCACCGACGACGAGCGCAACGAGGTGATGAGCGGGCACGGCGCATTCATGGAGACGATCCGGGAGTCCGGTGAGCTGCTCGGCACAGCGGCATTGGCCGATGTCTCCGAAAGCGTCGTGGTGGGTGTCAGGGATGGTGCGCGCACGGTAACGGACGGCCCGTATCTCGAGGCCAAGGAATATCTCGGAGGCTACTACCTGGTCGAATGCGAGAGCCGGGAACGCGCACTGGAGGTGGCGGCGATGATTCCGGACGCGAACGTGGAAGGACTCGGTATCGAGGTTCGTCCGGTGGTGTTCGCCACCGATCGGGCGGACTCGGCCACGCCGTGAAGTTCATGCTGAACGTGTTTATCGACCCCACGGATCCGGCAGTGCCCGACGCCTGGTTGCGCGTATCGCACGACGTGGCGTTCGCGGACACAGTGAGCCGGGCCGGGGAATTGGTCGGCGGGCACGTGTTCGCCGATCCGTCCACGAACACGGTGGTCCGGCCCCTCGGCGGAGAGCTGTCCGTCACTTACGGGCGGCCGTACCTCGGGGCCCAGACGTACGCGAGGAGCTATTTCGTGCTGGACTGCGAGAACCTGGCACGTGCTGTGGAACTGGCCGCGCTGCACCCGGCAATCCGATTCGGCGCGGCGGAGATACGGCCGCTGATGTTCCCCGCCGGTTGGGAGATGTGACCATGGCCGCCGAGGACCTGGGGAGCAGGTTGCGCGAGCTGGCGCCACAGGTCCTCGGCGCGCTGCTGCGACGCTACGACGCGTTCGACACCTGCGAAGACGCCGTCCAAGAGGCGCTGCTGGCAGCCGTACGGCAATGGCCGACCGACGGGACACCCGACGACCCGCGAGCCTGGCTCGTCACCGTCGCCTCCCGCCGCGTCGTAGACCACATCCGCAGCGAGCAGTCCCGCCGCCGGCGCGAGGAAGTCGCCGCAATACAGGATGGCCCCGACGCGGAGCGGACTCCACCTCCCGGCGAGCCGGCCTTCGGCGACCGCGACGACACGCTGGCCCTGCTGTTCATGTGCTGTCATCCGGCGCTGACCGAATCATCGCGCATCGCGCTCACCCTGCGCGCGGTGGGCGGCCTCCGGACCGCCGAGGTCGCGCGGGCTTTTCTTGTCCCCGAGGCCACCATGGGACCGCGGATCAGCCGGGCCAAACAGCGAATCCGGGCGGAGGGATCGCGCTTCGGGATGCCGTCGGGCGAAGAATACTCCGAACGGCTCGGCGCCGTCTTACACGTGCTGTACCTGATCTTCAACGAGGGATATACCGCGAGTTCCGGGCCCGACTTGCGGCGCGACGACCTCACCTCCGAGGCGATCCGGCTCACCCGCGCGGTCCACCGGTCGCTTCCGGACGACGGCGAGGTGGCCGGCCTGCTCGCGTTGATGCTGATGACCGACGCGCGGCGGGCCACGCGCACCGACCCCGATGGTGGCCTGGTCCCGCTTGCCGAACAGGACCGCGCCCGCTGGGACATCGCTGCGATCGAAGAAGGAGTCGGCCTGGTCACCGACGCCATGATGCGGTCACCGATCGGGCCGTATCAACTCCAGGCCGCGATCGCGGCGCTGCACGTCCAGGCATCGCGCGCCGCGGATACCGACTGGCAACAGATCCGTATCCTCTACAGAATCCTCGGCCGAATCGCACCGAACCCCATGGTGACCCTCAACCATGCTGTCGCGGTCGCGATGACCGACGGTCCGTGCGAGGCGCTGGAACTGCTGACCCATCTGGACACCGACACGCGGATGGCCAGGCACCATCGCCTGCACGCCGTCCGCGCTCACCTACTGGAACTGGCCGGCGACAACCCCGCCGCACACGACGCCTACCTGCGCGCCGCGCAGCTGACCACCAGCCTGCCCGAGCAGCGCTATCTGCTCGACAAGGCCGACCGGCTTTCCCGCGCCGGCGCCGCTGTGGACCGAACCAAGCCGTGACGACTCGTGGTGCCGGCCCGGTCGGTCGGCACCACGAGTCGTCGACCGATCACTCGATGAGGGAGAAATTCATCCGCATCCACGGGATCCATATGCCTGCACCGGTTTCACGTTCCCAGAGTGCGTGCATGGATGGTTCGTTCGAAGACGGCCGGAGAGTGCTGCGCATTCTCTCTCCGTCGAAGAGCCACGACCCGTCGTCGTTCGGATGGGCGGTCATGGTGCTGTAGACCCCGGAGGCATCGAAGGCGCGCATCGCATACGTGCCGGCATCCGGGTCGTAGTCGCCGATGAGTTCGAGGGCCTGGGTATGCTCGGCGCCCATCATCACATCGACGCGGTGCAGGATCCACTGGCCTCCGGTCATCCACTCGTATTCGTCGGTGCCCTCGATATCCATCATGTGCCGGCCGTGCTCATCGAGGACGATGCCGGAGGTCTTCCACCGGCCGATAAGGGTTTCGAACCCTTCCATCGCACGGGCAGTTGTGGCCATCTCGAGTTCTCCGTTCGTTGCCGGCGGCGTCGGTGCCCGAAGTGCGGTCAGTAATCCCAGACGGCCGGTACGAAACGGAAGGCGTTGCCGGCGACCGCCACGTGGCAGACGGACGGGAACGGCAGGTGAGTGGCCACCAGTTGCTCGCCACTCGCCGCCAACTCTTTCAAGAGACGGATCCTGACGCGGGCCGATTCCTCGGGATCGTGTTCGAACCCGTTGTGCCACTCGGGGTTGTCGAATCCGGGCTGGAACACCGCGTCGCCGGCGAACGTCAGCCGGTCGCCACGGGACTCCAGGCGGACGATGCTGTGGCCCGGGGTGTGACCACCGGTGCGACGGATCATCACGCCTGGCGCCACCTCGTGCTCCGTCTCGAACGGCCGCAACTGGCCGCGGTACATGTCCAGGAACCGCGAGGCAGTTGTTCGCAATACCTCCGGCACCGGTGCCGGCATGGCGGTCCGGGAGAAGTCGGGCGCCTCCCAGAACTCGGCCTCGGCGGCCGCCAGGTGGACCCGCAGATCTGAGCGCAGCCGGCCCCTCAGCCCGTCGACGAGCAGCCCGCCGATGTGATCCATGTGCAGATGGGTGAGCACCACGTCGGTCACGGAGGCAGGATCTATCCCAGCGGCATCCAGTCGCATGGCCAGCTGCCCGGCCCGCGGGAAGCCCGGAAACTCGGTGCCCAGCCCGGAGTCGATGAGGATGGTCCGATCGCCGCTGCGCACCACCGCGACATTCAGTGGCCAGTCGAGCGTCTCCGGTGGGAGGAACATGTCATTGAGCCAGGCCGACAGATCGTCCGGGGCGGCATTCGTGGCCATCGTGACAGCGGATATGGGCAGCACCCCGTCGCTGATCACCATCACGTCGAGGTCGCCGACCTTCAGCGCGTAGCGCGAGGGAACCAATTCGTCATACCCTGGTGCGTCGGAGCGTGCAATGTTGATCTGCTTCATTTTGTTCTCCTTTTGAAGAGAGTTGACCGGCGCCATGAGGTGGCACCGTTCAGTCATAGCTAGGACCGGACAGCAGCCCTGTTTGTGACGGCCGCGAACTCTTCCGAACATGCTGAGGATCGGCCCGGGGATTCCTGACACGACGACATCGGTCTCGACACCCGCCGCGTCTCCACCGGCCGAGATGAACGTCCACTTCCCGATCCGAGCGCAACGACCGGCAGACCGTGCAGGTCCGCCTCCGCCTTTCACCGGCATCATCCAGATCCGACGCCACCCGGGGACGACCCGAGTGAAAATGGCGGCAATCAGATATCCGTGACTTCCCACACGAACAGTCCGCCGACCACGCCGGCGGTGTCCGCGAAATCACTCGGCGATTCGATCTGCTCCGGGTTCTCGGTGGCGCTGAACACCGTCGCTGCGTCGCCGTCATCGGAGATGACCCACGCGTACCTGACCTCGTCGATCTTCATGCAACCCACCGCATGTCGTAAACCGGCAGTTTTCCGTTCGTACTTCGCGCGACCTTCTTTGCGCCCCAGTAAGTTCGGTAGCCTTGCCCGCCGTCGGCCACGATGCCGCCGTTCGGCGCTACGCGGCGCCAGCGGTACCTGCCCTCACCATCGCGGTAGATCTCGATGTCGTCGAGTCCGCTCATGCCATTACCCGCTGTTCCGGCCGACTCCGGAAATCGACGTTCTCCGAAGGCACGATCCGCGGCGCTTTCGTCGACGCGGGCATTCTGGTTGTCGTTCACGCTGCCCAGACTCCTTTTATCGGCCGCCGGTCGACGGCACCGCGTCCGCCTGCCACAGACTCTTCGGCCGCATGTCCGTCCAATTCTGTTCCACGTACTCGAGGCACGCGGAGCGGGAACTCTCGCCGAAAACGGCCGACCAGCCGCTCGGGACATCGGCGAAGGACGGCCACAGAGAATGTTGCCCCTCATCGTTGACCAGAACCAGGAAAACACCGTCTTCGTCGTCGAACGGATTCGTACTCAATTTCCTTACCTCGTTTCTTCTGGGTGGATAAAGCCTGAATTCGGAAAAGACAGGTAGCGGCCGGCCGGATTACCGCCGACTCGCGCGTCGGTAGCCCAGGGCGGCCGGGACCGCGAACACGGCGAGCATGCCCAGCGACCAAACCAGAGTCAGCAGCAACGGTCGACCGAGCGGACCGCCTTCGGACAAAGCCCGCATGGCCTCCACCGTGACCGATATCGGCTGATGCTGCACGACCGGCCGGATCCACTCCGGATAGGCCGCGGCCGGGACGAACCCCGTGCTGAAAAACATCAGCAGCGAAGTCAGAATCGTCATGCTCTCCACCAGGGTGGCCTTCGGCGCGAGCACCGCGATGACCATCACCAAAGTGGCGAAACCGAGCCCGAACAACACCGGGATCAGAACGAAGACGATGGCGGCGGGTAGGCCCTGGTGGAATCGAAAGCCCAGCAGATGACCGAAGGCGACGATCACCGAGGTACCCACCAGAATCCGGCACCCTTCGGCCAGGATTCGGGCGGCGAGCCCCGAGCCTCGGGACACCGGTAGCACCCAGAATCGGGCCAGCAGACCGGCTTCCCGCTCCCGCCACAGCATCGCTCCCCCGGCAGCGGCCCCGGACAGCGCACCGACCACCGCGACCATCGGCACCGAACCGTACAGCGCGCTGCGCCCGGAAAACCGTCCGACCTGATTGCCGATCACGGTGTCGAGCACGAAAAGCAGCAAGCAGGGAATGATCAAGGTCTCCAGCAGGACGACCGGATGCCGTAACCACCTCAGAAGCAGCCGCTCGGTTTGAATCGCAATGTGCCGCAACGGTAGTGCGGGTCGGCCTATCGCCAGGTCGACCGCCGGACGGGTGGCGAACAGGCTCACCGATACTTCAGGTGCCGAATCCGAGGTGATCATGCGTCTCTCCGAGTGCTCAATCGCCAGGCCAGCGGAATGCAGATGACGAGGGCGGCCGCGATCCAACACAGCGACGGACCCACCAGAGCAGAGGTGACGGGGGTTGCGTCACCTCCGGAATCGCCGGCCGAGGCCCGCAGTACAGCGGCGAACTGGGAGACGGGCTGGTTGCGGACGAAAGGCTGAATCCAGTGCGGATATTGGCCTACCGGAGCGAGCCCGGTGGAGAGCATGCCGAGGATCAGCGGTGGTAGTCCCAGGATCTGGGTGATCGACTCGGGACTGCGTATCGCGGTACCCACCACATCGGCACAGAAGGTGAGCACGATGCCGGTGGTCAGCGCGAAGGCGAGGAAGCCGACCGTGTGCGCGGTATCCCCCCAGAACCGAAAGCCGATGACATGACCGCAGATCAACGCGGTGACGAGGGCGATACACAGCCGGACGAGCGAGCCCGACATCCGCGCCGCGACCGGGACCAGCGGGCCGACCGGCATGGAAGTGAATCGGCGGTCGAGGCCGGAGACCGCGTCGGTGGCCGAGCGCAGCGCGGCAGAGATGGCGGTGAAGGCGATCGCCTGCAGGATGACCAGCGGCATCATGAATTGCGCGTAGCTGCTGAAACCCGTTCCGGCCAAGGCCATGATGCGCTGCAGCGGCAGGTAGAAGCCCGCGGTGAAGACGACCGGGGCGAGCACGGAGGTCAGCACCTCGCCGGATCGGATCGCGGGCATGATCAACCGGATGCTGAGCACCCACCACTGTTGCCGGGCCGTGGGCGTGGGCGTGGCACGGCCGGTGCCGAATGCGAGTGCGGTGGTCACCTGCGGGCCTCCTCGGTCCCCAGGGGCGAGGAATCGGCACTCGTACCCGCACGTGCACGGTCGTGTACCCCCGGACGCTGTGTGAGGGACAGAAACACCTCGTCCAGCGACGGCCGTCGCAAGGCGATATCGGCCAGTTCGATGCCTGCGGCGGCCAGCCGCCGCAGGACCTCGAAGACTGTCCGCGCGCCGTCGGGCGCCGCGATGACGATCCGACCGGTATCCGCTGTGTACCCGTCGGACGCGACTGAGTCCAGGACACTGACCATCCGCGGCACATCGGCCGAATGCAACGGGACGATCTCGCAGTAGCTGCCTCCGGTGCGGGCCTTCAGTTCATCGGCAGTGCCCTCGGCGATCACCGTGCCGTTATCGATCACCACGATCCTGTCGCACAGCGCATCGGCTTCCTCCAGGTATTGGGTGGTGAGCAGGGTGGTGATGCCGTCGGCGCGAAGGCCCTTCACCAGCTCCCACACCCCCTGCCGGCTGCGCGGATCCAGCCCGGTGGTGGGTTCGTCGAGGAACACCACTTCTGGTCGGACGACGAGTCCGCAGGCGATATCGGCACGCCGTCGCATGCCGCCGGAGTACGTGCCGACCCGTCGCGTGGCCGCGTCCGTGAGGTCGAAAACGGTGAGTAGTTCGTCGGCGCGGGCCTTGGCCGCGGATTTGCTCAGCCCCTGCAGGCGGCCGAACATCACCACATTCTCGTAGCCCGAGAGCATATCGTCGAGAGCAGCGAACTGGCCGGTGAGCATGATGGACTTGCGCACCGCAGCCGGATCGCGGACGACATCGTGTCCGGCCACGAGCGCCCGGCCACGATCGGGAGCGAGCAGTGTGGACAAGATGTTGACGGTGGTGGTCTTGCCCGCACCGTTGGGGCCGAGGAGGCCGAGGATTTCACCGGGCGCCGCTCTGAAGTCGATCCCGCGCAGGGCCGGCCGAGTGCCGAACGTCTTCTCGATGGCCTCGACGATCACGCCGCCGCTGGAACTCATGGATATGCCTTTCACTTCGGTCACGCCGCCACAGCGCCGTCGGTACCGGCAAGGGCGCGGACTACGTCGGGACGGTCACTCAGATGGGTGTCGAGCGCGCGGGCTATCCGCGACAGTGCACGCGGGGTGGCCAGCTCGCTGTGCTCGGCATCGATGTCGTACACGGTGATCTCGCCGGTGACATACGGTTGCCAGCCCTCCGGAGGCGCGATCTGCGACAGCCCGGCTGTCGCGCGGAAGAACAGGATGTCGCCGGCGAATTCGGGCTTCCGGTCGACCGACAGGATGCGTCCGGCCGCGTTGTAGGACGCAGTCAGCCGCTCCAGTAGATCCGCGGTGACCAGCGAGCTCCCGCCCAGCTGGTCACAGATCAGCGTGGCCACCTCCTCGGCGGTGGCCTCGGCGGAGATGTTCGACAGCCCGAACAGGTCACCGAACTCGTTGAGCAGCGCACCGACTCCGAGATCTTCGGTGTGCTGGGCATGCGCGCCGTTCGAGGAGTCCGCGTCCAGCAGTGCCAGCACTCCCACCTCCGCGCCGTCGGCCTGCATCCGGGCCGCGATCGCATGGGCGACGATCCCGCCGAACGACCAGCCCACCAGGTGGTACGGCCCCTCGGGTTGCACGCCACGGATCTCACGCACATAACGCTCGACGTACTCGGCGATGGACCGGGCCGCCGGTTCCCCGGACAGCTCGGGCGCCTGCAGGCCGTAGATCGGCCGCCCCGGTCGCAACGCCTCGGCCAACCCGAGGTAAGGCCAGGCGATTCCGGAGGCGGGATGGATGCAGAACAGCGCCGGTTCTCGACCTTCGCTCCGGATCGGCAGCAGCACGTCCAAGCCCAGTGCGGACGCCGCCGTCGTGCCCACCGCTGCGCCGGTCACGGCCGCCAGGGCCGCGACGCTGCGGTGCTCGAAGACCTGCGCCGGGGTCAGCGCGATACCGACCGCCCGCGCCCGTGCGACGAGTTGCATCGCGATGATGCTGTCACCGCCGAGCGCGAAGAACGAGTCGTCGACGCCGACGCACTCGCGACCCAGCAGGTCGGCGAACAGCCGGGCGAGTTCCGCCTCGGCGGGCGTGCGCGGCGGCCGGTACTCGGTGGTGTCGTCGAGGAATACCGGCTCCGGCAGGGCCTTGCGGTCGAGTTTGCCGACCGGGGTCAACGGCATCGCGTCCACGAGGACGATGGCGGCGGGCACCATCGCCGCGGGCAACCGCTCCGCCAGGTAGGCATGTAGTTCGCCTGCCTCCGGGACCGAGCCGGACGACGCGGGCACCACGTAGGCGGCCAGCGCCGGTGCGCCGGCCGGAGTGCGTACACCGAGGGTGACGGCGAATTCCACTCCCGGAGCACCGGCCAGGGTAGCGTCGATCTCGCCGAGTTCGATGCGCTGGCCGCGTATCTTCACCTGGAAATCGGAACGCCCTCGATACTCCAGCCGAGGCCGGGGCTCCGCAGTCCACCGGACCAGGTCGCCGGTCCGGTACATCCGCTCCCCCGCAGTGTCGTACGGGTTCGCCACAAATCGGGTTGCGGTCGTTCCGAACTGGCGGAAGTAGCCACGGGCCAGGGCCGGACCGGCGAGGTAGAGCTCACCGGTGACGCCGGCCGGAACCGGTCGCAGCCACGTATCGAGCACGAGTGCCGAGAAACCCTGGACCGGTGCGCCGAGGGTGATCGGCGCATCGGGCCTCAGATCCGCGGATCTGGTTGCGAGGATGGTGGTTTCGGTGGGGCCGTACAGGTTGACCATCCGCCGCCCCGGCGCCCACTGCGCCACCAGCTCGGCGCTCACCGCTTCACCGCCGACCGCGAGGGTCCGCAACTCCGGCAGTCCGTGCCGGCGAATGGTGGCCAGCACCGACGGCGTGATGAATGCGTGGGTGACCCGCTGATCACGAAGCAGCTCCTCGAGATCGGGTCCGCTGTAGACGTCCAGCGGCGCGACGATCAGGGTGCCGCCGGAACCGAAGGCGAAGAGCGCCTCCAGCACCGAGGCGTCGAAGCTGGGCGAGGCCGCGTGCAGCACTCGCGAGTGCCGGTCGAGTTTCATCGTTGCGGCCTGCTCGGCGACCACGTTCGACAGGCCGTGGTGATTCAACAGAACGGCCTTGGGCTTGCCGGTCGATCCCGATGTGTAGATCAGATACGCGGTCTGACCCACATCGATCGGTCCGCCTCGCTCGATATCGCCGAGCGATGCCTCGGAGACGGTCATCGCGTGGCGGATCGTGTCGAGATCGTCGAGCATCAGCCAGGGGATGCTCCCAGGCAGGTCAGCGCCGATCTCGGTAACCGTAATTCCGATCTGGGCCCGCGAGTCGGACAGTACGTGCTCGATACGGTCGATCGGATGATTCGGGTCCACCGGTAGGAACGCCGCACCGGTCTTGGCGACCGCCCACAGCGCCACCAGCGATTCCAGCGAGCGGGTCAAGGCCAACACCACGAACGTTTCCCGGCCCACACCGTGCCGCACAAGCATCCGTGCGTAGCGATTCGACCACGCGTCGAGTTCGGCGTAGGTCATGCGTTGCCGACCCGAGATGATCGCGGTCGCGGTGGGGTCCAGTGCCGCGCCGGCCGCGAGAATCTCCGGCAGCGTGTGCAGTTCCGCGGACTCCCTACCGCGCACCGGCACCAAAGCCCGGCGTTCCCGCTCGGTGACGGCCGGCAATTGGGCCAGTCGCTGATCGGGGTGGGTGACGATGTCGGTGAGCAACCCGACGAACCGATCCAGCAGCACGCGAGCCCGGACGGAGTCGACGTGAGAGGTCTGGTAGTTCAGGGTGATCCGCAGACCGCCCTCGCTACCCGATCCAGGAGTCAGCTTCAGAGTCAGGGGGTACGGGGCCGATTCGGTGTCGACGATTTCTCGCACCTGCAGTCCTGCCTGTTCCAGGGCCGCACTGAGGTTGTCCCGGTCGATCGGGACCGATTCGTACACGGTGATCGTGTCGAACAACTCCGGCAGACCGACCGCGCGATGGATGTCGGCCAACCCGACATGCTGGTAGTCGAGCAACCGTGCCTGCTCCGCACGGACCCGCGCGAGCGCGTCGACAACGGTTTCGGCGGGATCGAGCCGGATCCGCACCGGCAGCGTGTTGATGAACAGGCCGATCATCTCTTCGACCCCGGGCAGCTGCGGCGGCCGCCCGGACACGGTCGAGCCGAACACCACATCGGTGCGCCCGGTCATCGTCGACAGCAACGAGGCCCACACCAGCTGGATGGCATTGTTCACCGTCGCGCCGGCGGACCGGACGACCGCCTCCAACCGCGCGGCGAACTCCGCGGGCAGGTCCCGCGATTCGGTGCCCAGGGTGGTCGACGCTGGATCGATGGGTGTCGGGAGAGCCAGCGTCGGTGCGTCGATGCCGTGCAACGTCTCGGCCCACGCCTCGACTCCGGCGCCGTCATCGGCGGCGAGCCACGACAGAAATCGCACATAAGAGTGTGCCCTCGGCAGCGCCGTATCGATATCCGCTGTACTCGCGACGTACCCGGTGAGTAGTTCACGGATCAGCACCGGCATCGACCAACCGTCGAGAACCAGGTGATGGCTTGTTATCAGCAAGGTCCAAGCCTCGGCCGTGGTGCGAACCAGAGTGAGCCGCAACAGGGGCGGATTCGCCGGATCGAATCGCGTCCGAGCCTCGTCGGCGGCGACGAACTCCAGCTCGCGGCGCCTGGTCTCACTGTCGGCCGTCTCGGACAGATCCACTTCCCGCCAACCTATTTCGGCCCGATCGACCACGACCTGACGCGGCCCGTCCAGGGCGTCGACGAAGGCCACGCGAAGGCTGTCGTGTCGGTCCACCAGACGCTGCGCGGCAGTGCGCAACCGTTTCGCATCGACCGGTCCGGTGAGCGATGCGCGGGTTTGGATCAGATAGCGATCGTGGCCGGCGGGATCGAACCGGCTGTGGAAGTACATGCCCTGCTGCAACGGCGACAACGGCCACACATCCACCAACCGCGGGTATTTGTCCCGCCAGCGCTGCAGTTCCGGCGGTGCGACCGGGACCGAGCTGAACGGCTCGATCACCTCGTCCGCGGGCTTCACGACCGCGATGCTCGCGACGGCGGCCAACGCGGCCACCGTCTCGAGTTCGAAAACGTCACGCGCAGTGAAGGCGAGTCCCGCAGCGCGCGCACGAGAGACCAGTTGAATGGCGACAATGCTGTCGCCGCCGAGCGCGAAGAACGAATCGTCGACACCGACGCGGTCGCAGCCCAGTAGTTCGGCGAACAGGCGGGCGAGTTCCGCTTCGACATGGGTAGCGGGGGCGCGGTACGCAGTTGTCTCGGCAAGGAACACCGGTTCGGGTAGGGCCTCGCGATCGAGCTTGCCGACCGGAGTCAGCGGCATCGCGTCCATGAGGACGAAGACCGCGGGCACCATGACCGCGGGCAACCGCTCCGCGAGGTAGGCGCGCAATTCGCCGACGTCCGGGACCGGCCCGGACGGTGCGGGCACCACGTAGGCAGCCAGCGCCGGTGCCCCTGCGGGAGTGCGCACACCGACGGTGACGGCGAATTCCACTCCGGGTGCGTCGATCAGCGCGGCGTCGACCTCGCCGAGTTCGATCCGCTGGCCGCGGATCTTCACCTGGAAGTCGGTACGGCCCAGATATTCCAGGCGAGGACGCGGTTCGTCCGTCCAGCGGACCACGTCACCTGTCCGGTACATACGCTCGCCGGGTGCACCGTAGGGGTTTGCCACGAACCGCGTGGCGGTGAGGCCGAACCGCTTGTCATAGCCACGTGCCAGCGCCGGCCCGGCCAGGAAGAGCTCACCGGTCGTTCCGGCGGGCACCGGTCGCAGCCAGGCGTCGAGCACCATGGCCGCCATGCCGCGAATCGGGTCGCCCAGCGTAACGGGCTGCCCGGCAACGAGCTCGGCGGGGCCGGTAGCCCAGATGGTGGTTTCGGTGGGACCGTAGAGGTTGACCATGCGCCGGCCCGGCGCCCACTGCGCCACCAGATCCGCACCGACCGCCTCGCCGGCGACGGCGAGAAACCGAAGGTCCGGGAGCCACTGCGGTTTCATCGTGGCCACTACCGACGGTGTGATGATCGCATGGGTCACCCGGTGCGAGCGCATCAATTCGGCCAGCCCCTCGCCGCTGTAGGTGTCCGCGGGCGCGACCACCGCGGTGGCGCCGCCGGCGAAGGCCAGCACCTGCTCGGAGACAAACGAATCGAAGCTCGGGGAAGCTACCTGCAACACTCGGGCGTCCTCGTTCATATCGAACGAGTCCTGCTGGGATGCGACCAGGTCCGCTATCCCCCGATGAGAGATAACGACGCCCTTCGGGACTCCGGTCGATCCGGAGGTGTAGATCATCCAGGCCGCGTTGTCCAGGTCCGGGCGGGGAAAGGCGGCATGGCGGGGGCCAGGGTCACGGGGGTCGGCGAGGGTGAGCCAACGGACCTGACCGGGCAGCGTGGACCGGCGGTCGACATCGGTGAGACCGAAACCTGCACCCGAATCGGCGAGCATTAGCTCGATCCGGTCCGCGGGCTGTCCCGGATCGATCGGCAGGAACGCAGCCCCGGCCGTCGCGACCGCCCAGACCCCGATGATCAGATCGGCCGACCGGGGGAAAACCAGCGCGACCAAGGTTTCCGGACCGACTCCGGCCGCGATCAACTGCCTGGCTATCAGGTCGGACTTCGCCTTCAACTCCTGGTACGTCAGGGTGTGCTCACCATCGACGACCGCTGTCGCGTCGGGATTGCGCGCCGCGCCTGCGGAGAGAATCTCCGGCAGCGTGCTCGGCGAGGCGGAATCCGCTCCGCGCGCCGGCACCGGCGCGCGCAGCTCGTGTTCGGTCACGGCGGACAGTTGCGCGATCCGCCGACTCGGACAGGTGACGATTTCGGTGAGCACGCGCACGAATCGGTCCAGTAGTGTGCGAGCGCGGTCGGCATCGAGGTGCGAGGTCCGGAAATTGATCGCGACCCGAAGCCTGTCCCGGCCGTCGGCGCCCGGTTCGGGAACAACTTTCAAGCTCAACGGATACGGGGCAGTATCGATATCGGAAACATCGAGCACCCGAAGACCCGCCAGATCCAGCGCCCCATTCAGACCGTCCCGGTCGATGGGAGCCGATTCGTAGACTGTGATCGTGTCGAACAACTCCGGCACACCCACTGCGCGATGGATGTCCGCCAACCCGACATGGTGATAGTCGACAAGCCGTGCCTGCTCCGCACGGACCCGAGCGAGCGCGTCGATAACGGTTTCGGCAGGATCGAGCCGGATCCGCACCGGCAGCGTGTTGATGAACAGGCCGATCATCTCTTCGACCCCGGGCAGCTGCGGCGGCCGCCCGGACACGGTCGAGCCGAACACCACATCGGTGCGCCCGGTCATCGTCGACAGCAACAAACCCCACGCCAATTGCAGCGCCGTATTCACGGTCGCATCGGCTGACCGGACGACCGCATCCAACTCGGCGACGAGCGCCCCCGGCAATTCCGCCGATACTGTGCCCGACGTGGACGATGCCGGATCGCCCGCTGCCGGTAGCGCCGATGTGGCCGAATCCACGCCACGCAACGACTCGGTCCAGACCTCTATCCCGGTGCTGTCTTCGGCAGCGAGCCAGGACAGGAATTCGCCGAACGAGTGCGCCGGGGCCGGCACCGTGTCGAGATCCGTCGAATCCGCGACGTATCCGGTCAGCAGCTCGCGTATCAGCAGCGGCATCGACCAACCGTCGAGAACCAGATGGTGGCTGGTGATCAGCAGCGTCCACGTATCGGTGGTGGTGCGGATCAAGGTGAGCCGCAACAGCGGTGGGCGGGTGAGGTCGAACCGAGTGTGCGCGTCATCGTCGGCCACCCGTCGCAATTCGAGATCCCGGGCCCGCGCGTCGGCGACCTCGGTCAAATCCACCTCGCGCCAATCGACTTCAGCGGCGCCGAGCACGATCTGGACGGGACCCTTCTCGGAGTCGGCGAACGCCACCCGCAGGCTGTCGTGCCGATCCACCAGGGCCTGAGCCGCACCGCGCAACCGAGCGGCATCGACCGAACCGGACAGCGCCGCCCGCGTCTGAATCAGGTAGCGGTCGACATCCGCCGCATCGAACTGGGTGTGGAAGTACATTCCGTGCTGCAGCGGCGACAACGGCCACACGTCCACCAGCCACGGATGGTCCTCGTGCCAGCGATCCATATCGGACTGCGACACCGAGATCAGGCTGAAGGGTTCGACCACAGCACCCGGCGACTCCGCCACCCTCGTCGCGACAGCGGCCAACGCGGCCACGGTCTTGTGGTCGAAGACTTCGCCCACGGAGAACTCGAACCCCGCCGCGCGAGCGCGTGATACGAGCTGGATCGCGATGATGCTGTCGCCGCCCAGACCGAAGAAGGAGTCATCGATGCCGACCCGATCCCGGCCCAGCAGTTCCCCGAACAATTCCGTCAGCCGCTGCTCGACCGGGGTTCGTGGCGCTCGGTATTCGGTCGTGTCGTCGACGAAGACAGGCGCGGGCATGGCCTTGCGGTCGAGCTTGCCGACCGGAGTCAACGGTATCGCGTCCATGAGGACGAAGGCCGAGGGCACCATGACCGCGGGCAGCCGCTCCGCCAGGTACGCACGCAACACGCCGGCATCGGGCACCGGTCCCGCCGCGGCCGGCACTACGTAGGCAGCGAGGGCGGATGTGCCGGCCGGAGTCCGCACACCGACAGTGACGGCGAATTCCACACCGGGTGCGCCGGACAAGGTCGCGTCGATCTCGCCGAGCTCGATGCGCTGGCCGCGGATCTTCACCTGGAAATCCAAACGGCCTCGATACTCCAGCCGCGGCCCGGCATCGCGGGTCCACCGCACCAGATCACCCGTCCGATACATCCGGTCACCGGGTGGGCCGTACGGATTCGCGACGAACCGCGCGGCAGTGAGTCCGAACTGCCGCAGATACCCGCGTGCGAGCGCCGGGCCCGCCAGGTAGAGCTCACCGGTCACGCCCGGCGGCACCGGACGCAGCCAGCTGTCGAGGACCAGCGACGAGAACCCTCGTACGGGGCTACCGAGGGTGATCGGCCCACCCGGGTCCAGGTCCACGGAGCCGGTTGCGACGATGGTGGTTTCGGTGGGGCCGTACAGGTTCACCATCCGGCGTCCCGGCGCCCACTGCGCCACCAAGTCCGCTCCGACCGCCTCGCCGCCGACTGCCAGCGTGCACAGCTCCGGCACACCGTCCGGGCGCATCGTCGCCAGGACCGAGGGGGTGATCAGCGCATGAGTGACTCGCTGATCGCGCAACAACGCCTCCAGGTCCGGGCCGCTGTAGACCTCCGGCGGTGCGACGACCAGCGCGCCACCGGAGCTGCAGGCGAACAGGACTTCCAACAGCGAGGCGTCGAAGCTGGGCGACGCCACCTGCAACACCCGCGACTGCTGATCCAGCCGCATCATCTCGGTGTGTTCGGCAACGAAATTCGCCAAGCCACGATGATTCACCTGCACCGCCTTGGGCTTGCCGGTCGACCCCGAGGTATAGATCAGGTACGCGAGCTGGTCTACGGTGATCGGCCCGCCCCGCTCGGCATCAGTGACTGCGCTGTCGGCCACGGTCATCATGCGCCGAACGGTGTCGAGATCATCGAGCACCAGCCAGTCGACACCGTCGGGCAGACGCTCACCGATCTCGTGCACCGTCAATCCGATCGGCGCGCGCGAGTCCGACAGCATGTGCTCGATACGGTCGACCGGATGGTTCGGATCCACCGGCAGCAGCGCCGCACCGGTCTTGGCTACGGCCCACAGCGCGACCACCGACTCCAGCGAACGGGTCAACCCCAGCACCACGAACTGTTCACGACAGATTCCCCGGCGCACCAGGACCCGAGCCAGACGATTCGACCACGCGTCCAGCTCGGCATAGGTCATGGTGTGGCCGCCGGAGACGACCGCGGTCGCATCGGGAGCCACAGCGACAGCCGTGGAGAGGATTTCGGGCAGTGTGTGCGGTGCGACGGATGCCGCGCCTCGTACCGGCACCAGCGTCTCGCGTTCGGTCGCGGAGGTGACCGGTATCCGCGACAGCGGGGTCGTGGCTCCGGCGCTCAGGAAACTGTGCAGAAACGACAGGAAGCGATGGTGGTGCGCGGCCAGCTCGGCCTCGCTGTAAATATTCGGGTTGGCCTGGAAGTCCAGGTGTGTGCTTCGGCCGCCGATACCCGGATAGACATTCACGAACAGGTCGTCGATCAGCCCCGACGTGAGCACGTGCAATCGGCCGACCACCGGGCCGAGGTGGATCCGGTTGTCGAACATCATCAGATTCACCGTCGGCCCGAACGAGGCGGCGATATCCATCGTATGGCCGAGATCGCGGAGGATGTCCTCCTGCCGGTAGCGCTGCCGCCGCAGCGCGCCGGTCAGTTCACGCTGGGTCGCTGTCACGAGTTCACCGACGGTCATTCCGGGATTCCGGCCCAGGCGTAGCGGAACCACATTGGCGACCATGCCGCCCGAGCGTCGCAATGTCGCCGTGGTGCGTCCCGAAACCGGCAATCCCAGTGTCACTTCCGGTGCGCCGGTCATCGCACCGAGATAGGCGGCGAAGGCGGCGACCACGATCGGGGCGATACTGGTCGACTCACCGGACGCCATCTCGGTGAGCAATTCCGCTGTTGTGGAGGCTAATTCGCTGGATATCACAATCGGATGCGCATCCACGGCGGCGGAACGACCGGCCAGGGTCACTGGTTCGGTCAGCGCCGCGAGATGGGTAGCCCAGAACTCGCGATCCGTCTCCATCCGGCTCGAATTCCGGTAGGCCGTATCGTCGGCCACGATCTCCTGCAGCGCGGCAACACGAGCGGCCGGGACGTCACGGCCTTCCACGAGCGCGTCGTAGATCTCGCTGGTCCGCTGCATCATCGTCATCGCCCCCGCACCGTCGATGATCAGGTGGTGCATCCGGGAATACAGGAACCAGCACTCCGCGCCCAATCGCAGCAAGGCCACCCGCATCAAGCGATCCGCGTACAAGTTGAGCGGCGCCGAGTACTCCGCCCGCATCCAGGCGTGCGCGGCCCGCGCCGAATCCGGTTCGTCACGCAGATCGACCAACTCGATGCGGACATCCGACGTCTGATCGACCACTTGGGTGGGCACGCCACCGGTTTCGATCAGCCGCACGTTGCCGGTCCCGAACTCCCGCCCGGCCCGGCGCACGGCCTGGGCCAGGGCGCCGATGTCGACGACACCGGTGAATTCGACATACTGCGCGATAGAGATCGGTGTGGCACCGACGACCTGCTGGGCGAACCAGATGCCGCGCTGCGCGGCGGACAGATCGAACGGTTCGGCGGGAAGTGCGGCATCGGCCGCACCACTGGGCTGAGGCATGGGGAATCCTGGGGTCTGAGGCATCGCGAAAATGACACGTTGAGAGAGTGGTGACCGAGTGATCGATCCGGATTCAGCTCGCGATGCGCTCGCTCCCGAGTTCGACGACCTCCAGCGGATCGCTGGAGGTGCTCAGGTACTGCTGTAGCGTCACCCTCTCGTCGAGTACGAGCCAGCGGGTCGAGCCGGAAAGCCCATCACGCCTGGCCCGCACGGTCACACCCACTGTGGCCGCGGGAGCGAAAACCTCGGCAGGGACCTGCCGCGCGGTGGCGCCGATCTTGGCCAACGCGTGCCGGATCACGATCATCTCGAACTCCGGCACCGCGGCCAGCGCCACGTGATTACCGGGTCCTGCACCCAGGCGGAGCAGCATCCGTGCCATCCGGTTCGACCAGCGGTCCAGTTCGGCGGCGGTGAGATCGAGCCCATCGGCCGAGGCAACGATGTCATTCCCGTGCGCCGCAGCAATCGCCTTGCCGGCCGAGATCGAACTGGGTGACGACGTCATTTTCGAATACATGGAAATCAATCCTCTCGAGTGGTTGAACGAGTGCTCTCATCGACAGCTGTCGGCTCCCGGACACGGCAGCCGACGGTTGATTCCGGATCACATCGGAAACTCTTTTCCGATTCCCCGCACTCAATGACTGCGTCGCAGTTTCGAGGAAATCGACAGCAATATCCAGCGACGGCCGGAAAACTCCGGAGACTTATACCGTGAGATCGTTCCCAATTGTTCTGATTGCATTCACGGCCTGAACTAATACCCTGATCACGGCCGCCGAGCAGAGCGCGGTAGGGGCGGCAGACCGCCTCCGGGAGCGAGGAATTCTGCTGATCTGATTTCGATTCATATCGAATTCTCTCGTCTGCCGTCGTTATTCGTGGTACGTGAAGATGGACACGGGCTCGACGCGATCCGTTACAAAAATCTGTTCGGCTCACCGAATGCCGTCGTATAGCGCAGCGTCACCTGACCGATATCGAGGGACCGCCCAGACCACCGCCGCTCACCCAACTTGTGAATACGCGCGATCCCCCGGTCCGGACGACCGTTCAGGCACTCGACAACGGAAAGTCGATTTACGATTCGGCACCCGAAAAACAGCACCGGCAGCCCGCAACTCGCCCGCGGTCTCACGCCCGGAGTTCGGGCGGCACCCACTCGAAGGTCGGGCCGGCGGTGGTCGACCCGACGCCGCTGGGCATCTTCATGAGCGCCTGAGCCTGGGATTTCAGGGCGTACATCACCCCGAACGTCTCCTTTATCTCCGACGGACTGCCGTTGAAGGTGTCTTCCAGCAGGTAGAGCAACAGGCAGTAGGAGTTGTTGAATTCTTCCTGCGCGCGCCGGATCTCACTGTCTTCGGGATAGTCGGTCGTGCGCTGGTTGGGCCGCATAGGCAGTATTCCGTCGGAGTCCACCCGGATCGGGTCACCGGTCGGCCCCGTTTGTGGGGTGTCACCGGCACGGAATCGCCGGCCTTCCTTCAGTTCGACAATGCGGTAGTAGTGGGCTACCTGGTCGCGGTCGGGGTGGAAGACGTCTTTGTCGCCGTCCCACACCTCCGTTTTTGCCGCGCCTTCGCCTTGGGTGACGATCTCCGCCAGTGCGGCGAGCGCGGATTTCAGATCGTGCACCGGGATCATCTGTCCGCCTCCGCTGCTGAAGTGGACCTCGTTGAGCTGGCGGGCCGGGTCTCCGCCGAAGACCACCTCTTCGCCGAGCGTGTCGGCCAGGGTGCGCAGGCCCACCTCGATGGCAGCGTAGAACTGCCCGATCGTGTGATATCCATCGTATTCGGCCGGTGCGTCCGCCGATGCCGGCTCCTCGATACTCAGTAGCAGCTCGATCGCTTCCGGACCGAAGGGCAGGAGATCGAGCTGGATAGATCTGTCCCCGTGGGGTAGCGAATGCGGGTATGGCGGAAGTAACTCGGGGGCGTCGAGTACGGGCTTTCCACCGACGGCATTGAGGAGATTCGCAGCCAATGCCAGGTGCAGCATCTCCTCCACGAGCACGCTGCCGATCACCTGTACGGCCTCGGCATTGCAGCTCGGATCCAGCGAGTACAGCGCACACATGTAGGGCGGGATGGTCGCATGCTCGAGCTCGATCGCCCACTGCAAATGGCGACGCAAATCGTCCAGCGTATCGATGGCCTGAGCACCACTGGTATCCAACATGGGGCCTCGTCTCGTCAAGTCGTGGGGACTGTTCAGCACCAAGGACAAGACGTCCTGCGAGTTCGTGACGAGCACACTGCGGACCGAGTCTTGCGATCCGAAATGTTGCGGGCCGAAACGATGCCGGCGTGATTGCTGGGTGTCGATGGCCGATCCCTGGTCTCCCTGTACCAGGGTGTCTCCCGGGGTCGGCCGGGCAGCCAGGAGTGCAAGCCTGGATCCCTGAGTCGGCGCCGAATGCGCCTTCGACCCCGGGAGTGAGGCAGATATGTCAGATCAGCCGTTGGACGGAGCCGCTGCGCTCGTCACCGGCGCCGGTTGCGCCATCGGCCGGGCAACCGCACACCACCTGGTCCGGGCGGGCGCGGCCGTCGCCCTCGTCTCGGAGCGCGGTGATCGTCTGGACGAGATCGTGAACGACATCATGATGTCGGGCGGCAAAGCCATCGCCGTGGCCGCCGATATCACCGATCCGGCACTCGCCTATCAGGCGGTCGAAGACACACACGAACGGCTCGGTCGCCTGGACGTGCTGGTCAACGGTGCCGGACTCATGGGGCTCGATACCGCCCTGCACACCCCGATCGAGGAGTGGGACCGGATGATCTCGCTCAATGTGTCGGCGCTCCTGCATGTGACGCACGCCGCCGTCCCGTATCTGATCGACGCGGCGGCAACCTCGCCGCGGCAGGTAGCCGACCTCGTGAATGTGGGATCGCTGGCCGGGCGAGTAGCCCGTCCGGCAGGCAGCGTCTACAACCTGACCGCGTCCGGGCTCAACGGATTCACCGAGTCGCTGCGCCAGGAACTGCGACCTGAGTCCGTCCGGGTCAGCGTGGTGGCACCCGGGGCCGTATACGAGACCACCCCCGATCCGGCGCGGCGGCCGGCAGGCTCGATGGCGGACCGGCTGCGGCCGGAGGACATCGCGGACGCCATCTCCTACATAGTCACGCGAGGGCGAGGAGTAGCTGTCAACGAGCTACTGATCCGGGCCGCCGGGCAAACCTGGTAACCGGGATGACCGGGAGTAGCCGCGGCCGGTCAGCTGTCCAGCGCTGCCCGGAGCTCTTTACGCGAGGTGATGTCCAGCTTGGTGAACACCTTGCGCAGATGCCATTCGACCGTGCGGGAACTGATGAACAGCTCGGCGCCGATCTCGGAGTTCGTCCGGCCGTCGCCGGCGAGCCGGGCGATCTGGGCTTCCTGCGCCGTCAGAACATCGGACGCGGCTGCCGCCCGTTGCCGAACCGACTCGCCGGTTGCGAGCAGTTCGCGACGAGCGCGTTCGGCGAAGGCGCCGGCGCCGCAGCGGCGCAGCATCTCGTGGGCGGTGCGCAGGTGCTCGCGGGCGTCGGCGCGGCGGTTCTCGCGGCGTAACCACTCGCCGTACACCAGGTGGGCGCGCGCGAGATGAACGACCACCCGAGTGCGTGTGAGACGCTCGATGGCCTCGCGGTACAGCAGGTCGGCGGCATCACCTTCGCTGAGCAGGGCTCTCGACCGGGCCAGCGCTCCGAGGGCCCAGTCCGTGCCGCTCGCCTCGGCTCGCAGCTCGAGGCGTCGCAGGGCTGCTGCGGCCGCATCGCGGGCATCGCCGCGGACGCCCGCCTCCACCAGCTCGATGAGTGAAGCGTCGTAAACCCCGAGGTCGTCGTACTCGATGGCTTGTTCCGCACTGGCCAAGGCGTCCTGATACCGGCCGAGACCGTTGTACAGCACGGCGAGCAAGTGCTGGCCCGAACCGATGACTCGCCCTTCGCCCCAGTCGGTAGCCAGGTCCAGGCGGGACTCGATCAGTGTGACAGCGCGGGGGTCCTCGCCCCGCCAGGCGATGAGCAGGACTTCGGTGTATCCGAGAATCGAGTTGCCGGTCGCCTTCGTGAGTTCGGTGGCCTCCTCCACCAGAACCGAGGCCGCATCGAACTCTCCGGCGTGTACATGCACCGCCGCGCGGTAGGTGAGAGCGAGGGGAAGGAAGTTGAGCGCGCCGATCTCGCGCGCCGTCCGCACCGCGATATCGGTCAGGTGGAACATGGTCTCGTCGTCCCAGACATCGAGGCCGGCCGGCCATGCCAGCCACAGCCACCGCATGATGTCGTCCTCGTTACCGCCGGACGCGTCGCGAAACGACCGCAGCGCCTTGATCAACAACGCGGCCCCCCGGTCGTGATCATCGACGAAGCGGGCGGTCAGGCCGTCGAGAAGCGCGTCGATCCGCCGAGGCGGCTGTGGCGCCCGCGGTGCGGCGCGGGCCGCTTCGGCCGCGGCGCGCACCCCGCCGTGTACGTCGAGTCGGCCCGCGAAAACCGCCGATCCGATCGCTTCGACGTATGCCTCCCGTGCCTGGCCTGGCAGGTACGGCGCCAGCTGTCCGGCCGCCTCGAGCAGTAGCGGATGCACCTCACCGCTGCGCCTGCGCGCGAAGACGATCTGGGCGCGCAGCCGCGCCAGCCGACCACGCTGGAGGTCGTCCAGGCGACCCATCTCCGCCGCCGCCAGAAGTTCGAGCGCCGTGTCCGGGGTCCCGGCTTCGAAAGCGGCCTGGGCCGCCGCCAGCGCCCGCACCCCACGCCGCCCGAGATCAGGCGTCAGCTCGGTCGCACGTCGCAGGAACGCGGCCGCCGCCGCGACACCCCCGCGAGCCTGCGCCCGATCCGCGGAACGTTCCAGTTCGGCCGCCACTTCCTCGTCCGGTCCGACCGCCGCGTTGGCGTGGTGCCATGCGCGGCGATCGGGATCGGAGACGGGGTCGGTGGCCGCGGCCAGCGCCCGGTGCACATCCCGGCGCCTGCTCGCTTCCGCCGCACGATACGCCGCCGAGCGCACCAGCGGATGGCGGAATCGCACTCGCGCCCCGAACTCGATCAGCCCTGCCGACTCGGCCACCCGCGCGGCGTCGGCACCGATATCGAGCTGGTCGGCCACCCGCCGTAACAAGGACACGTCCCCCACCGGTTCGGCCGCCGCCACCAGCAACAGCCGTTGCGTCGCGTCGGGAAGCGATTCGATACGCCGCAGGAATCCCTGCTCGATCTGATTCGCGACGGGCGCGGTGTCCGGTCGGACGAACCCACCGGCCAATTCCGCCGCCGACAATCCGCGCGGCAACTCCAGCAACGCAAGGGGGTTACCGCGGGCCTCGGATACGATCCGGTCCGTGATGTGCTCGTCGAGCCGCCCGGGGACCGCGGTTCGCAGCAACGCCCGCGCATCGCTGTCCCGCAAGCCCCCGATCATGAGCTCGGGCAAACTCGCAAACGGGTCGTCGCACGGATCGGGCGTCGAGGTCCGCACCGCGACGACCAGCAACACCCTTTCCGCGAGCAGTCGGCGTGCGACGAAGGAGAGCGTCTGCGCGGACACCTGGTCGAGCCACTGCGCATCGTCTACCACGCAGACGAGCGGTTGCTCCTCCGCCACCTCGGCCAGCAGGCTGAGTACCGCCAGCCCGACCAGGAAACGATCCGGCGGGCTTCCGGCGCTCAGACCGAAGGCAACCGATAGCGCATCCTGCTGCGGTCCGGGAAGGCGATCGAGATGCCCCAGCATCGGCGCGCACAGTTGATGCAACCCGGCAAACGCCAACTCCATCTGGGACTCGACACCGACCGCCCGCGCGATCCGGAATCCTGCCGCGCTCCGCACCAGATAGTCCACCAACGCGGACTTGCCGATCCCTGCCTCGCCGCGCAGCACCAGCACCCGGCCCCGGCCGGACATGGCATCCCGTGTCAGCCGATCCAGCGATTCACACTCACTACGTCTGCCACGCAGCAGATCGCCGCTCGACATTCACACCACCACCGCATTGAAGAAAGCCAAGCCCTGGTCGCCGGGGTCAACCCATGATGTCACCCGCATGGGTGACGCCCGGACACCCACCCATGGGACAGGAATACCGGGGCTCATGCATCCGTCCCGCTTTCCCACTGAGCCAAACCCTGCCCAACCCACGCCCCAAACCGCACAGTAACCGGTACAGGACGAAAGTGCTCTCGCCCATCCGGAGAACGGATGAGCGAGAGCAGTTCCACGATTGGGTAGTCGTCCTGGCAACCGCACTGTGTTCAGTTACCAACGTCCAGGCCAGCATCCGGGCTCAGCCCAACCAGCGGTCCGCAATCAGTGGCTCTGATCGAATTCTCTGCCTCCGAAATCGTGATTCGAATCCGAGAAGTCCATGCCGTTTAAATGATAGTTCACGATGCCTGCAACAGCGCGGGCGTCGTCCCCAGAGGCCACGGCATCGCCAGCGTTCGGAACCCGCTCCTCAATCTCCAACGTGAGATCAAGTACCTGATCCCGGATCGTATCCAGAATCCATGAAAATACTCGTCCAGAGTCATAGAAATCTGTCCGACCGGGTACGCCAACTTGGCGTAGAAATCCCAAGATGCGTACCGCCCAGAGAGCCCCACCTTCCAGTTCGGTATGCCCTCTCCTCGAGGCGGCCCGCACGTCATCAGGCTCGCCCTCCAGCGGCCAGAAAAAAACTTGGAGAAACGGGTGCTACCTATTCACTCGTAGGGGCGGCGGGGTCTTGTGCCAATTGAAGTAGCGCCTGGTTGCATCCAGTGCTGCAGATAGCTTTTGTCGACGGCACGTGAATACTGGATCTGGCACGGTTTGCGTGATTGACCCAGCCTGAATTGCCAACGGCTGCTTGATGTTCGATCATGTCGCCGGTGTTCTGATCTCGGGCCGCTCGCGGTCTTGCTCCCGCACCTGGATGGGCTGCACATCGACGACATGTCCTCGACCGGGGCTCGGGTGAACCTCGATGTGAGCACCCGCGACGAGGCCGCCGCCTGTCCGGGCTGCGGAATGTCTTCGCGGCGGATCCACAGCCGCTACCGTCGGCGACTGTCCGACACCGCGATCACCGGCCGGGAGGTGCTGATCCGGTTGCGGGTCAGACGCCTGTTCTGTGACAACCCCGAGTGCGGCAGGAAAACCTTCGCCGAACAGCCATCCGGGCTGGCGGTCCGGTATGCCCGGCGCACGACCGTTCTGCAGCGTCTGCTCAGCGCGGTCGCGCTCGCATTGGGTGGCCGCCCAGGAGCCCGAATGACCCGTCATCTGGCGGCGACGGTCAGCCGGATGACCCTGCTGCGGCAGATCCGCGCGTTACCCGACCCTGACCAGGCCACACCCCGGGTACTCGGTGTCGATGACTTCGCGCTGCGTCGTGGTCACCACTACGGCACGATCCTGATCGATATCGAAACCCGTCGTCCGATTGATGTGCTTGCCGACCGCACCGCCGACACCCTCGCCGGCTGGCTGCAAGCGCATCCCGGCGTCGAGATCGTGTGCCGGGACCGCGCCGGCGCCTATGCCGAAGGTGTGACCGTCGGGGCACCCGATGCGCTGCAGGTCGCGGACCGATGGCATATCTGGCACAACCTCGGCGAAGCGGTCGAGCGCGTGGTGGCTCGACACCGCGACTGCTTGAGCGCCGCAGCCGATATCGAGTTCGACGCCGCACCCGGGCACCAGTCGCATCCAGCACAGACTTCCGAGGTGAACGAGCCACCGCCTGGCAGAACCGACAAGTGGGCCGTTCGTACCCGCGAACGTTACGCCGCGGTCCACGCGCTGCTCGGCGAGGGTGTGAGCATCCGCGCAATCGGTGTCCAGCTCGGTCTCGCCCGAGGAACTGTTCGTCGCTTCGCTCGTGCCGACAGCGTCGAGGAGTTACTGGTCAACAACGGCACCGGACGGCGGACCAGTCTGCTCGAGGAGTTCAAACCATACCTGCATCAGCGCTGGAATGAGGGCTGCACCAACGCCACCCAGCTCTTCGGTGAAATCCAGAAACTCGGCTACAGCGGCGGCAAGAAGATCCTGCTCAGCTACCTGCACCCATTCCGCACCACCGGTCACATCCCGCGCCCGGCATCCAAGCCACCGTCGGTCCGGCGGGTGGCGAGTTGGATCATGACCGATCCAGCCCGTCTCGATCCCGACGACCAGCAACGCCTCGATGCGATCCTGACAACGAGCCCCGAACTCACCGCCCTCGTTGTCCATGTCCGGGCCTTCGCGACGATGATGGCTCGTCTCCGTGGCCGTGAACTGGAGCGATGGATGGCTGCGGTCGATGCCGACGACCTGCCCGCGCTGCATTCCTTCGTCCGCGGCCTGCGTCGCGACCTCGACGCAGTGACCGCCGGCTTGTCCCTGCCCTGGAGCAGCGGACCGGTCGAAGGCCATGTCAACCGCATCAAGATGATCAAACGGCAGATGTTCGGACGAGCGAACCCTGACCTACTCCGAAAGCGGATACTGCTGGGCGACTGACTGCACCCCCAGCAGTCCGAATCACCACATTTGTGCCAGATCCAGGATTGGCCTGCCGTTGACAACGCGCTGCTCAGCAGCCGACATCGCGTGAGCGATGCGTGAGCGGACGGCCCGATACAGGGCGGCATGAGCCGGGTCAAAGGGCTCACATCGAGGTTTTGACCAGGGGAAGCAGCACCAGTCGGCAGCGCCAGTCACCGCCCGGCAAGAATTCGATCCCACTCCTAAAGCGGTGTCGCAGGTTCGAATCCTGCCGAGGGCACAACCCACTACGGCATTTCCGCAGGCCAACTAGATTCACGCTCCGCGAACGACTTGAGAATCGTTGACAGAAGCGAATCTATGCAGGTCAAACGGTTACCTGGTTACGCCAGCGAGTTCCGACGTCATTTGTCGGCGAAATCGGACGTCGCGTGCGTCAACTCATCCGTGATCGTGACGGTGAATAGTGACGTCACTGCGCGCGTGAAGCGGGCAGGCGGAACCGTGGCGTTTCACCGAACTTGTGGGAGACGGTTCGGATGGGTTCAAGGCCCGCGAACTTCCCACCCGAAGAAGGTGATCTATTTCGCGGATTCGGAGGTGGGCTTCGGGCATGAGTCCACGTGCCTATCTGTCCGATGATGGAGGATCAGACAGTCTCCGTCGCCTCTGACTGCTTGGCTGGTCCTGCGGTGCGGGTCCGTTTGGTCGGCAGCATGATCGCAAGCGCAAGGAACGCTAGACCCGCGGCGGCGGCCGGGACGAGCCCCACACCGACCGAGAAGACTCCGCCGCCGACCACGCCTCCGAGTGCTGCGCCGATGTAGACGGAACTGCTGTGCACGGCCATCGCTTGAGATGCTGCCTCGGCGCCTGCGCGCGCGAGCATCATTGATTGGATGCTCGGAGGTACTGCCCATGCGGCTGCCGACCAGATGGTGAGCAGTACAGCGGTCAGTACCACTGGGATCGGCCTGACGGTCCAGAGCACCGCAAGGGTCACCATGATGGCACAGAACATCAGGCTCACGAGGACGAAGACCAGGCCGGGGGTGTACTTGTCGATCAGGCGACCTGATGCCTGAGTGCCGAACAGGCCACCGATTCCGCAACACACCAGCAGTACGGCCAGCACCATGGGCGACACATTGGAAAGCCTGGACAGGAAGGGGGCGATGTAGGTCTGGAAGGTGAGGTTGCCTGCGACGGCCAGGGTCGTGACGATCAGGATTGCCGTGACAGTGCCGTTGAGTAACGGCCGGACCATGTCGGCGAGCGTTTTGCGCTCTTCGATTGCGTGGGCTTCCGCTTGCGGAAGGGTGCGCACCAGCACGAGGAGTGCGGCGATGCCGAGGAGACCGGCGAATACGAATGTGGCCCGCCAGTCGAGGATCGCTCCGATCCATGTACCGGTCGGGATGCCGATCAGTACCGCCCCAGTCAATCCGGTCATCACGGTGGCCAGGTAACGGCCCTGGTGCTGCGGCGGGGCTTCGGCGCTTGCCGCGGCCAGTGCGGTGGGGAGAACCAGGGCAGCTGCCAGCGCGGCGATGACGCGTAGCGCTAGGAGGGCGCTGTAGCTGTCGACCAGCAGGACTGCGAAGTTCGCGGCACCGAAGACGATCAGTGCCCCGCACAGTGCGCGCCGTCGTGGAATGCGGAGTGGCAGAGACGCCCACATCGGGGCGGCGAGCGCATAGGTCAATGAATACACCGTGACCAGTTGACCGGTGGTGGTCTCGGGCAGCTGGACCGTCTCCGAGATCGCCGGCAGGACACCGATGATGATGTAGTCGTCCGTCTGCACCGCGAACGCCGCAAGAGCCAAGGCGAGCAGCCACACGGGCTGGGATGTGGGCGAGAACCTCATGCCGTAAGGGTAACGTTTGTTTCCTTTATAAGGCTAAGCGTATTCTCCTGACGAGACGAGGAGGTGGGAACAGTGCCCAGACCGGCCAGCCCGCAACGGCGACGCGAGGTGACCGATGCGGTCATTGAGCAGCTCGCCACCACCGGTATCGGGAACTTCTCCCTACGGACGCTGGCCGAGGGAATCGGCCAGAGCACCCGCGTACTGACCCACCATTTCGCCGACAAAACCGCCCTAATCACGGCCGTACTCATTCGACTCGACGAACGGCAGCACCACGCGCTTCGGTCGACACCCGGCTGGGACGACCCCGCCGTTGAGGTCGGTTCTCTCGTCCGGTCGGCCTGGGAGCGCAACCTCAGCCCAGAAGAGCTGGCCATGACCCGCCTCATCCGGGAGATCGAGGGCCTCGCCGCCGCTGGACGCCTACCGTTGCCCGCCCCGGGGTTCATCCGGGGACGGGCCGAGTTCGTCGCCTCGTGCCTGGTCCGCCGTGGCCTGCCCGAGAGCAACGCACTCACCTTGGCGACCCTGCTCAACAGTGCCTACTCGAGTCTCCAAAGCGACTACCTCACCACCGGAGACAAGCAACGGGTCGAGATCGCTCTTCACGAGCTGTGCGCATGGATAGACGACTGTGTGCGACAGTCCAACTGAGCGAAGCCAGCGATCCCGGCACACCCGTCAGCGGCGAGGGCAACCGGACCGGCAATTCATGGAATTCAGGGTCAGCCAACATCGAAGCGGCCTGCCTGCCACCTCAGCAGTGCAATAAGAGCCTTCGCCTGCGCGGCAGTGATGCGCTCTGCTTCCGCACCGGTGACATACCGAATCTCGAAAGACGTCGTCATCCCGGTTTCTGCGTCCGCTGTCGGTAGCGCCGTTCGGCATAGGCCAGGTCGTCGCGCCACAACCGGGTCGCAGCGCGGGTCATTATCGGCCGTAGGAAGCGGGCGGCGTGGCTGGCTCGGGCGAAGCCGGGGCGAGTCGAGTCGGCTATTACGGCTTCGATGACGGCGGTTCGTGGTTCGCCGTCCGGCCCGGGGCCGAGCGGTGTGGCATGGGTTTCGACGACACTGCCCGATCCTTCACCGTCGATGATGCGCATCGTGACGGTCCGGGGCTCCGGACTGGTGAACTCGGCGCGCACCGGGACACCGAGACGGCCGCCGACCCGAAAGGTGACTGCAACCAGGAACCGGTCGTCGGAGTCGGCCGAATCGTGTTGCTGGGACGGAGTCTCTAGTACTTCCAGCCGGGTGAATGAGTATGGGTGGAACCAGGCGCCGTGCCACGGGTCGAGTCGGTTGGCGACAATATCGGCCGGTTCGCACACTCCGCTGAGGGTTGCTACCGCGGCGATGGCGCGGTGCGCGGGCGGGCGGGCCCCGATAACAGGTGTTTCGAGCGGGCTACTGTCGCCGATATGGTCGAGGCGGACCCACGCCAGTACGCCGTCATCGTGGCGCGGTAATGGTGTCCAGCCGGCTTCCCCGCCGCTGTCCAGTCGCAGCCCGTGCCATCGGCACACGAGGGCACCGCAGTCGATATGTGCCTGCGCCAGCGGCGCGCCCAGATGTGGGCACGCTCCCGGACCTACGACAAGTCGTTGCCCTCGGTCTCGCCATGCGACGAGTTCGACTCCGGCGATCGTGAATCCGAACGGGCGGCCGGGGCGAATGTCTCGGCTGGCGGCGAAGACGTACCAGTTCCCGGACGGGCGTTGTTGTGCGCGTTGGAGTGTGGCGGCGATGAGGGCGGGTTTCGCGGCGTGGTAGGTGGGTTCCTGGTCTGCCCAGTTTCCGGGGTCGATGGGTTGCAGTGGCCATCGATCGGGCCAACGCCGAAACAGGAGGTTGTTCATCGGAGGTCCTCGGCAGGTGCGGTTGCCGTTGCGTAGCGGGTGGCGAGTCGGCGCAGTAGGGCGTTGCGGCCGCTGGTCGGCACGGTGTGCAGATCGTGGCCGGGTAAGCCCCATTGGGTGAGCAACGCGTTCGCCGCCGCCCATCCGGTGGTGGCGGCGCGTTCCATCAACGCGACGGGCAGGTCGATGCGGATGCCGTCGCCGGCCAGCACGAGCCGACGGTGTGGTGTGCGGATGGTGGGCCGGTACGCGTGGTCGCCGACGCCGAACAAGGGGCAGTCCTGGTTCCATTGCAGGTGTTCGCCGAGGATTCGGGCGTCGGCGGTTTCCGGGTAGAGGCGGTTCAGCCGGGCGCGCAGCCGAGCGGGGATATCGCGCTCCTGGGCCGGTGTCAGCTGCGCGGGCAGGGCGTAGGCGTGGAGTTCCAGTACGGCGCCGCCGTGGCGCGCGGCCCACGTGCGGGCCTGTTGCTCGTAGTGGTTCAGCACGCTGACGTTGTCGAGGGGGGCGAGGCCTCCGGTGGCCAGGAACGCCGGTCGATGCGGCGCGACCGGCTTGTCCAGCCAGATCCGATACACCAGAAACGGTGGCGCGCTGCGTAACCGTTCGATCGATGCGCGCCACACTCGGTCGCCGAGTTGCGGCGAGTTCTCGACGATGCGACGCAGTCCGGCGGCATCTGTGGCGAGGACGACGGCGTCGGCGGCGATATCACGACCGTCCTGTGCGCGCACCCGGAAGCCGCCCTCGCCCGCGGGCTCGACGGCGGTCACCGTGCTACCAGTGCGGATCCGGACATCGTGCGAGATGAGGTAGTCCTGCAGCGGCGACCACAGTGCGGTGTCGTAGTTCGAAGTGGGGACGTCGAACAACAGACCTTCGCTCGAACCGAGGAAGTAGATGTGGAACATGGTCGCCAGCTCGGCCGCCGACAGCTGGGCGGGTGGCGCGAAGAAGCTGCGGGAGAACACGTCGAAAGCCAGATGGCGGGCGGTGGCCGGAAAGTTGATCTGCTGCAGGAAGGTTTCGGCGTCGGTGTGGTCGAGCAGGTCGTAGATCCCGGGTACGGAGACCGCCGCGAGAGGTGCCGCGGCGCGCGCGTCGATGCGGCGCAGGTCCTGCAGGGGGAAAGTGTGGCTGCGGGCGGCGAAAGCGAGGGCATTCCATGGTGGTGTGCGCGGCAGACGCCGGAAGGTGTCGCGGCGTCCGTGGCCGTCGATGAGTGGGTAGTCGTCGATCGCGACGAGCCGATGCAGCTGCGGATCTGTGCGGCGCAGTAGCGCGCGCAGGTTGTAGTACTGACGGAAGAAGGCGTGGAACCCGCGGTTGATTGCGATCGCAGTGCCGTCGGGCAGGTTTTCGGTCCAGCCACCGACCCGGCCGCCGAGGTAAGGCCGGCGCTCGATGATTTCCACGTCGATGTCACGTTCGGCAAGCCCGGTTGCCGCGGCGAGTCCGGCGATACCGGCGCCGATGACCACCACGTGTGGGCGGTGGTCGAGGCCGCGGCGTCCCGAGGCCGCTGGGGCGCGATGGTGGACAGCACGTCGGTCGCGTCCGGAGCCGGCACGCATCATGGAGCCCCTTTTGATTCGGAGCCGGGCCCCGGCACGGTCGCGGTGAAGGTGTGCACGATGTCGTACTGCCATCCGGGCACAGTCGCCACCCGTATCCCGGTGAAGCCGTTCTCACGTAACCGTGCCCGGAACTGGTGCACGCTGTCGAACGCGGTCACGCTGCGACGCAGGTGCCGGTACAGGGTGGTGTCGCCAGTGAGCAGCGCGCCGAGCGGAATGATCACTGCGCCGCAGACCGTGTTCCACACCACGCGGGCGGGCAGTGACCCGCGCACCGAATACTCGTGCACTACGAGCGGGGCACCGGGATGCAACAGCGCGGCGAACGCGCGCAGCTGGGCGTCGGGGTCGGCGAGGTTGCGCAGCAGATATGCGGCGAAGATCCCGTCGAAATGGCCGCCGCAGCCGGCCGCGTCGAGGTCTTCGATGCGGGTGTGGTGGAACCGCACTGTGGAAGGCCAGTTCTTCGCGCGGGCGCGGGCGAGCATTTGGGCCGATGCATCGATGGCGACGATCTCGGCGTCCGGGGCAACCGACAGCAGCGCTGCGGTCGAGGCGCCGGTACCGCAGCCTGCGTCGAGCAGCCGGAGTCCGGCGCCGTTGGCGGGTAGCTGCATACGTCGCGCGGACAGGCGCAGATGCTTGTGATAGCCGGGGTTGTACCCGACGAGACGGTCGTATTCGGCGGCGCCGTGGTCGAAGGTTGCCGGTACCTGGTCGCGTGGGAGCCCGTCCGGGCCGAGCCGGGCGCAGTTCACGGCGCTACCTTCCGGCTGAGGTGGTGTTCGTTTCGGCGGTGATCGCGATCGCGTCCCACACCAGCAGTATGCCCGCGACGGGCAGCACGCTACCGGCAAGACGCGCCGGACACCGGTGGCCCCTGTGTCCGACGAATTCCCGTAGGACGGTCACCATGAGGCACAGGCCCATCAGGATCAGGTGCTGCCAGTGATCCACGATCACCTCCTATCCGTCCACAAGCTGAACCCGGGCGCCGCCGCGAGCTGCGGTACCTGGTCAGCGGCCCACGGACTGATCGGCCAGCGCAAGCCGGCGGCGACGGCGAAGTCGGGCCACGGCACCCAGCGCCAGTCCATCACTTCGGCGGCGTCGGCATGCACCGGTCCGTCGGCGCGGGCGCAGAATACCGGGCAGACTTCGTTCTCCATGGTCCCGTCGGGTGCGGTGGCCGAATACCGGAACCGCGGCAACAGGCAGGTGGGGGTGTCGATGCCCAGTCCCAGTTCCTCGCGTACCCGGCGTCGAACAGCGTCGCCTACTGGTTCGCCGGGTGCTGGATGTCCGCAGCACGAGTTCGTCCACACTCCCGGCCAAGTCCGTTTGCTCAGTGCCCGGCGCGTGACGAGCAGTCGCCCGTCCCGATCGAACAGGTAGCAGGAAAACCCGAGATGTAGTGGCGTATCCGTGTGATGTACAAGCGTTTTCGGCATCGAGCCGACCTGCTCGCCGCTGTCGTCGAGCAGTACCACGCGCTCTTCGGATCGCCCCGTCATGACGGCATCGCCGTAGTGAGTGTGCCGGCGCGACCGCCGCGGCGGGCCCACAACGCGCGAGCCAGTGCGGGCCCCGCCACGGCGGCGCGCCTGGCGCGGCCGACGGTCGCACGCTGGGAGAACACCGCGAATTCTGTTGCCTCGATCCGGTCCAGAATCTCTGCGTACAGCATTGCCGCCGTTGTGACGCAGGGCCGCGACACCGGGTGCAGTAGCTCGATTCCGGCGCGAGCGGTCCGGTACCAGTCGCGAGCGATCGCATGCTGGGCCGCCAGCGCCGAGCGCACCCGGGTGTCGATCTGTCGATGATCGCGGCACCACTGCAGCCGGTCTCGGTCCACGCCGAAGGCGGCCAATTCGTCGGCCGGAAGGTAGACCCGGCCGCGGTCGAGGTCTTCGGCGATATCTCGCAGGAAGTTGGTCAGCTGGAATGCCTTGCCCAGGGCGGCCGCGTAGGGGGCCGCGTTCTCGGTGGGGCCGACGGTACCGAGAACCGGGAGAACCTGCAGGCCGATCACTTCGGCGGACCCGCGCATATACCGATCCAGCGCGGCCCGGTCCGGGTAGTCGGTCACCGTCAGATCCATCCGCATCGAGGCCAGGAAATCCTGGAATAACGCGCGGTCGATATCGAAGCGGGCGACGGTGTCGCTCACCGCGGCCACGATCGGGTCTTCGTCGGCACTGTTGTCGATACCGTCGAACAGCCGCTGTGCCAGTAATTCCAAACGTTCTGCCGGGGTGAAGGGCTGCCCGCCCGGAAGGTCGACGATATCGTCGGCCCACCGGGCGAATCCGTACAGGGCATGGATCGGCGGGCGTTGCGCCGGCGCGAGCAGCCGGGTGGCGAGGTAGAACGTGCGCCCATGGGTGGCGTTGAGGCCGCGGCACCGCCGGTAGGCGTCACGCAGTCGCGGTTCACTGATGCCGGCGGCGTCGAGTTCGGAACTGATCATGGCCGTACCCCGCTGCTGTTCGCGGCCGGTGCCGGGTTGTTGCGGCCGGCGGCGCCGGTGATGCGGTCGGCAGCGAGCCGGCCCGACAGCAGGGCGGTCGGCACTCCGACGCCGGGTACTGTGCCGCAGCCGGCGAGCACCGCATTCGATACGCCGCGCGGCAGGTTCGCCGGCCGGAACGGCCCGGTTTGGGCGAAGGTGTGCGCCAGCGAGAACGGTGTACCCGCCAGCATGCCCCGCTGTGCCCAGTCGTCGGGACTGTCCAGATGCACGATATCGGCGTGCTCAGCGAATCCCGGCAACAGCCTCTGTTCGACGATCGCGGCCAGGTCCGCGCCGTATCCAGGAGCTCGGCGCTGCCAATCCAGGTGTGCGCCACGGTCGAGATTGGGGGCGGGGGCCAGCACCGAGAACAGGTCGTGGCCAGGCGGGGCGAGTGTCGAATCGGTGGCGGTGGTACGGGTGACCAGCAGCGAGGGATCGCTCATCGGCACGCCCTGGTTGATCAGTTCGTCGAATGTCTGCTCCCAGGCGTCACCGAAAAGCAGAGTGTGATGCGCGGTCGTCGCACCGGCCGGCACACCGATATGCGCGACGACCGCCGACGGCGCGGGCCGCGCCCGCACCGGCCGCCGCGGTGATCGGCCCAGCAGCTGGTAGGCCGTGTGCAGTTCGGTCGCCAACACCACGGCATCGCAGGTGATCCGCTGCTGTTTATCGGTGTGTACGGCACCGATGTGGGTGCCGCATCGTTCCAGGTCGGTCACCGCTTCGCCGTAGTGGAACCGCACCCCGGCGTCGGTGGCGGCTGCTGCCAGCGCGGCGGGCAAGGCGCGCATCCCACCGCGCGGGAAGTACACGCCGCCGACGGTGTCCATATAGGCGATCACCGCATACAAAGCCAAGGCTCGTTGCGGTGACACACCCGCGTACAAGGACTGGAAAGTGAAGACCCGGCGCAACCGCGGATCGGTCAAGAACTCGGCGATGACCCGGTCCAGACGGCGGAAGCCCCCCAATGCGACGAGCCGGGCCAGCGCTGGGGTGACCAGTGACAGTGGTGAGTCGAAGTTGGCGGCGATGAACCGGTCGAACTCGATGCGATATATCTCGGTCAGCCATTGCCGCAGTCGTCGATAGCCGGCGACCTCACCCGGTCCGGCGAATTCCGCGATGGAGTGTTCCATCGCGTCGCGGTCGCTGTGCACGTCCAGTGCGCTGCCGTCGGCGAAGCAGGCGCGGTAGGCCGGAACGACAGGGTGCAGATCGAGCCGGGTTTCGATGTCCTCGCCTACCGCCGCGAGGGTATCGGCGACAATTTCCGGCATGGTGAGCACCGACGGGCCGGTGTCGAGGCGGTACCCGCCGATATCGAGTTGCCCCGCTCGGCCGCCCGGAACTGGTTCGCGTTCCACCACCGTGACAGCGCGGCCTCGTCCCGCCAGGTGCAGCGCGGTGGCGAGCCCGGCGAGTCCCGCGCCCACCACGACGACATGGTCGGTGCTCCCGGTTACGGTCCGCATGGGTCCTTCTTTCTTTGTTCGGCTGTCTGGCTGTGTCGCGTGAGGATGTGCGGGTTCAGGTGCTACGTCGGGTGCACAGCAGCGCCATCTGCTGCAACGCAGCGGTCACCGTTGGGTCGAGAACACTGTCCACGAGAAGCTTCCGCGCGTCCTCGACGCGGTCGGCGATCATCTGCTCGGCGCGCTGGGGCGCACCGCTGTCCACGATCAACTCCCGGGCCGTCTGCACCGCACTGTCATCGAAGGTGTCGCGCTGCCACAGATCGTGTAGCCGAGCTCGCCCGGACGGCCCGGCCAAGTGTTCGGCCAGCGCGACGACGGTGGTGGCTTTGCGTTCCCGCAGATCCGCGTCAGCTGATTTACCGGTGACCGAAGGCTCACCGAAGATACCGAGCAGATCGTCGCGCAGCTGGAATGCCTCGCCGATCAACACGCCGTACTCACACAGTACTTCCAGGACCGGCTCCGCGCAGCCCGCCATCGCGGCGCCCAGTTCGAGCGGCCGGCGCACCGTGTAGTTACCGGATTTGCGCCGCGCGATATCGAGTACCTGTTCCAGCGTCGGCACCCCTGCGGCGTCGTTGACCAGGTCGGCGAGCTGACCCACTGCCAGTTCGGCACGCATCGCGTCGTAGCGCGGCCACACCCGGCCGAGCGCCGCTGCCTCGACACCGCTTTCGCGCAGCATGCGTTCCGCCCACACCAGGCACAGATCCCCCAGGAGCACTGCCGCGGATTCACCGAAACGCGCCGGCGATCCGGACAACCCTTGCTCTTCATGCCAGCGCGCCAGCCGCACGTGAGCGGCCGGGAGACCTCTGCGGGTATCGGATTCGTCCATCACATCGTCCTGCAGCAAGGCGAACCCGTGCAGCAATTCGATACTGGCCGCGGCCCGGAGTGCCGCCTCGGATTCATCGGCACCGCACAACCAGCCGAGGTACATGAACGTCGGTCGCACAGACTTGCCACCCGGCACGAAATCGAGCAGTACCCGGCTCGGATATTCGAACCCGTTTGCCTGCAGCTCTTCCGCGCACCGTGCGTGTACGAAGTCCTCGACGTGGGTGCGCACCGCGGCCCGGACTTGCGCCGTCCACGACTCGAACCATGCGGAATCGTCACTGTCACTGTCACTGTCCGTCGGAGGGGACAGGGGTGCCGCCTGTTGTGCGTTCACCACTCCGATTGTGGCACTTTTCCGCCAAAATTGCATCGTTTGCGCATCGTTTAATCGAATGGTGAACTACTTGCCGGCCCGCACCAGTCGACTGATCTCGGAGATTGCCTCCTCGAGCGTGCCGACGCGCCGGCCGCCGGGCAGCGCCGGAGCTGCCGGCCAACCGGGTCCGGCCAGGAGTAGTCGAACAAGGCGGCCACTCCCGGCGGGAACCGGTTCCGCTGCCGCCGTCCGGCCCGATTGGGACCACAGCACCACCACGGGACTGCGCGCCTGTTTGGCTATCGCGTCGGCAAGTGCGATACCGGGCACGGCGGAGCCGAGCAACAAGGCCGGTACGCCGGCTTCCGCGAGCGCGGCACGTAGTACCTCCAGTGGAAGTACGTGCCCCTCGCCCGCAGTGCAGGCCAGCAGCACCGGAGCCAATCCGGCGACGTCGGGCGCCGGCGGTACCGCGCGGTGCAAACCGGTGGTGATCGCCCAGGACAGAACATGCTCCACATCGATCAAGTCGATTCCTCGATGCTGGCGGCTCACGATGTCGGTGAAAGCAGGGCGGCACAACCGGTTCCATGTGGCCACAACGCCGAAACACGTCAGATGGGCGGTGATCTCGGCGAGGAGATCGGCGGCTCGAAGCTGCTCGGCAGCGGCCAGGACCGGAGCCACATTTCCCAGTTCGGGCAGTGAATCCGCTCCGGCACGGGCAACCCTCGCGGCTTTGGCCGGGCTCACGCCGGACCGGACCAGATCGGCCATCCGGCTCAGCATCGCCACGTCACTCGTCGTGTAGTGCCGGTGACTGCCCGGGCGGTGGTGCGCGGGTCCCAGGCCGTACCGCTGGTTCCAGCTACGTAGCGTCGCGATGGGGATACCCAGCATTGCCGCCACGACACCGACGGTGTAGCCGGATGTCGAGTCACTACCTCTCGCGCCACCTTCGACCACGCTCGGCACACCTTTCAACGAAACGGCGCAAACCGCGTCACCGTCGAACGGCTGGAATCCACCACGCGACCAGAAGACATACCGCTCGGCACGGCCGAGCGCGGCGCGGGGGTCGGTTGTATATCCGGTTCGGATGCTCAGCGCAGCGACAAGCACCCCTGCAATGTTTGGAAGTCTCCGGCGAATGCGGGACCGCCGGTGCAGGTGGGGGTGGATACCCCAGTGACGGTTACCGCCGCTCCCGGCCCGGCGATACCGATCGACAGCCCGGGACGGACCCCGGTCAGTGTCGCTTGCGCGCCGGGTCCCACGGCGATAGCGGCCGGGCCCGACAAGAATGCCGAGCTCGATGTCGCCGTTCCGCCGTTCTGTGCGATGGCCAGCGACAGGCTCGTCGCGGCCGCTTCGGCAGCCGCGGTGCCATCGACTCCGTACGCGGCGGCCGCACCGCCCGTATTACTCGTCGCGGAGCAGGACGCGCCACCGGTGTCGGTCTGCACGGATGCGGCTCCGGGCGCCGGACACGACGCAATCGGCGCGGCATTCGCCGTCGGTCCGGCGACCAGCGCAAACACTGACGCGGTCCCTACGCCCACCAGCAGACCGAGCGAGCGGGCAGCAGTGAATCGAAACATGACGATCTCCTCCATTGTCCGAGCTTGTCCCTGGCCGTGCCCCACTTTTGGAGTGTTGTCGGCCGTCTGAAATTTCCGCCTGTAAGGGTTCACACTACGCGCTAAATGATGCAGAATCGACGCATCACGAGAATTTGTTTCGAGATCCATGACGGAAAGCAGTCGCGAGTTTCTGGCCGCATTCCTGCACACCCACCAGACCACGAGCCGTCGGCACGTACAGGCTCCGTTCTTGACAGGAAGGCACGACATGAGAATCCGAAAGCACTCCGCGGCGCTGATCGCAGTACTGTCGGCGATGGCTATCGCCGGCTCGGCGTGTACCGACACCGACGAATCAGGCAACGGCGAGTCTCCACCCGCTATGACCACGTCCTCGCCCACGATGCCGACGCAGGATGACGGTGCCATGGCCGGGCCGGTCGGCGCCGGGTGCGCAGCGTACGCCGAGCAGGTACCGAGTGGGCCCGGCTCGATCGATTCGATGGCGCAGGAACCCGTGGCGACAGCGGCCGCGAACAATCCCCTGCTGACCACACTCACCTCCGCGGTATCCGGTCAGCTCAATCCGCAGGTGAACCTCGTCGACACGCTCAACAGCGGCGAGTTCACCGTTTTCGCGCCGGTGGACGATGCTTTCGCCGCGCTCGATCCCGCCACGCTCGAAACGCTGAAAACGGACTCGGACATGCTGACCAGCATTCTCACCTACCACGTCGTACCGGGTCGTATGTCACCCGATGCGGTCGCCGGCACACACCAGACAGTCGAGGGCTCCGAGGTGACGGTGACAGGAACCGGCGACCAGATCACCGTCAACGAGGCGACAGTGCTCTGCGGCGGTGTCGAAACCGCGAACGCCACCGTTTACCTGATCGACGGCGTCCTGACGCCTCCCACCAGCTAACGCACCCCGCCGGCCACCGCCACATACCTGCGCACTCGATAATCGGTGCCGGGTATGTGGCGTGGTTGATGTTCTCGCGCCACGGCCGGTGTTGATGCCAGGTCCCCAGATAGCGGGTCAGCTCCAATTTCTCCACCGGGGCCGGCCCGGTAACGGAAACACGGCCGGGCGTCGCGCCCGCTCCGCCGGAGGTCGCGACAGAAACCACGACAGCGGCCGAGGCCACCCCGAACGCAGCCAATCGCTGTCCCCATCGGCGGCGCGACTCGTCGAAGGCAGAACTTGTATGTGAGAACACCCGGTACTTCTCGAATCTCGGTTCCCTGGCTCGGGGCTCTACGTCAACAGAACACGATGCGTAATCGATTCATGGGAATTTATCGGTCGCGTGCCCAGGGAGGACGGCCCGTATCCGAGCCTCATGGCCTCGGACGGGTCTTCATCGTTGCGCTCCAGAAGGCGGCCCACAGCACACAGCGGTCCGGGCGCTTGGTGAACCGGCGTCCGGACCGGGCACAATGGGCTGATGCCCGCCGGTCAAGCTCCCCTTTCCGACGCGGCCGGATATACGGTCCGCGCGGTAGCCGACCGACTCGGCATTCCGACCGCGACATTGCGCAGCTGGAATCGCCGCTACGCTATCGGCCCGACCCAGCACCGGCCGGGCCGGCACCGTCTCTACACCGCATCCGATATCGCGGCACTCGAGCAGATGCTCAGCCTTATCCGCGCGGGCGCGAGTCCGGCCGGAGCAGCCGCCGCGGTGACCGCCACATCGCCCACCCCCGCGCTCGGAGAGTGGGAGCCACTACTGAACGCCGCGTTCGCGCTCGACACGCGAACCACCTCCGCTCTGCTGACCGCGCACCTGCAGGCATACGGAGTCGTCGATACGTGGGATCTCCTGTGTCGCCCTGCCTTCGCGGCCGTCGTCACACGCCAGCTCGGCGGCGAAAGCTGCATCGACGTGGAGCACTTGCTGTCCTGGTCGATCACCGTTGCGCTGCATCGCCATACACCGGCACCCGTTCCGGCGGACAACCATGCGGTCGTGCTGGCGTGCACCAGCGGCGAAACCCACGCGCTACCGCTGGAAGCCCTGCGCGCCGGTCTCGCCGAGCGCAATGTCGGCGCGTTGATGCTCGGTGCCGATGTACCCACCGACGCTGTCGCGGCCGCACTCACCCGCAATGATCGGCGGCCTGACGCCGTGCTCTGGTCACAGCAGGAGTCCACCGCGCTGACCTCTGCGGTACGTGCTTGTCACGTCGCCGGTTCCCGAATCTTCGTCGGTGGACCGGGCTGGGATTCGGCGATCTTGCCGGAGTTCGCGTACCGCCTCGACAAGCTCGGCGAGGCGGTCGACCGGATCACAACGCCACGCGGGTCATGACGGACACCACCGGCAGTGGTTAGACGACCGGGACAGAAATAGAGATGCAGAAATGATGCATACGGCGGTGTCGAGGTGGCGTTCGGCGAACTTCGTGTCCGTCCCGCGGGTCGGTCATCGGACGATCGGGGGACTTTGCCCGTCCGTGTGGGTCGCTATGTGCAACCACGATCAGCCCTCGACGTGCAACCGTGACGACTCGGAGGTGCGGCCGAGAACGTGGCGCAGCGCCGATTCCAGATCGGGGTCGCGGAATTCGTGGCCGGCACGGCCGAGTCGATCCGGCACGACTCGCTGACTGGCGGTAGCGAGTTCGCGAGCACCCGAACGGCCGAGCAGCACGGAAGGGCCCAACTCTGGCACGGCGAGGACCGTTGGCCGCCGCAGGACGCGGCCCAATGTATGCGTGTACTCGATATTGCGCACCGGTCGCGGTGCCACCGCGTTGATCGGACCCTGCAACTGAACGTCCCACAACGTGCGGTGATAAACATCGACGAGATCGTCGATCCCTATCCAGGACATCCACTGACGCCCGGAACCGATGCGGCCACCGAGTCCAGCGCTGAACAGTGGGCGCAGCAACCGTAGGGTCCCGCCTCGCGGCGATTGCACGATCCCGGTACGTACCGACACCACGCGAGTGGTGCCGGAAGCGGCAGCCGCCGCGCCCCCCCAGTCGGCGACGACATCGGCCAGAAATCCGGTGCCGCGCGATGACTGTTCTGTGAGGGTTTCCTCGTCGCGGTCGTATCCGTAGTAGCCGATGGCCGAGGCGCTGACAAACACCGCCACGCCGGCCTTCGCACTGAGTTCGGCCAATTTCCGTGTCGGCGAGATCCGACTGCCGGCGACCGCTTTCTTGTGCTCCTCGGTGAACCGGCCGGCGATCGGCGCCCCTGCCAAATGAACAACCGCGTCCACGCCGTCGAGCAGATCAGCGGCGGGATCGGCCGGATCCCAGCGCCGCTCCCCGCGCTCACGTGGCTCGCCGCGCACCAGGCGGATCACGGTATGCCCGCCCGAGCTGAGAAAGGCCGCCAACGCCGACCCGATCAAGCCGGAGGCACCTGTCAGCGCGACCGTGATCGCGCCTAGCCCGTGATCGGCCGCGCGCGCATGTGCTGCCAGGTCGGCTTCGAGCTGCCGGTACCGGTAGGCGAACATCGGACGCAGCATCGCGGCAGGCACCCACGTCTGCACTCGGTCCACGATCCGAGTGTGCGCGGGGTCCACCTCCTCGAATTCGTGAGTATGCCGCCACGACAAAACAGCAGACACGGGCACCGAGGCCGGACCGTCGGCGGTGATCCCGTCGACAAACCGGTGCGGCGGGTCGTATTCACCGGCTTCGTGCCGGGCTACCCAGCGCAAGCGCGCAGGCAAACCGAGCACCGCGCGCCCATCGGCGAGCGAATCGGCCTCGGCGAGCAACGACACCGGCTGCCATGGTGGTGCGAGCCGCGCGAATGCCCCCGGACGCGCGAACCACGCGAACACCTCGGAGCGAGGCGCCGCGACCACGGCCGAACACTCGATGCTCATTACCCGACCCTACGTGGTTTCGCCGAGCACAGTCTCGAGCCGAAGCCTGATCGAAAGGTCGAGCATGCGCGGTTTCGGGTCGCGTCGTTGCGGGTATCGCCTCGGCAGATCACCGCATCTTCCCGGGAAGCTGCAGAGATCGAGAACACGCCGGTTCAAACGAGTAGCCTGCGCGTTCGCCCTCGCTTCAGCTGCGTCTGGCGCGGTTGCCGGCCAGGCTGTAGTAGTCGACGCCGGTTTCGGTGATGTGGCCGCCGAAGGTGAGCGATCGGTGATCGCTGCCCGTGGTTTGAAGCCGCTCGGACAGGTACCGCAACATCTCGAACTCGCCGAACCGGAACCGATGGTGAACCGAGCGACAATCGCCGAACTCAACGACCAGGCCGAGTCCATCTGATCCATTCCCCGTGAACCGACCCCGAACCCGCACCTTCGGTCAAGTCGGCGCGGACCCTGTTCCGACAACCCGCCGACCAGAGTAAATTCCCAGGTCGTCTGCTCTTCCCGTCTTCGATGTCTCCGCACAGGTATCGACGAAGATAGGAGCCACGGACGACCGGGTACCGGCAGATCACGATGCCTGGATTCGATAATCACCCACGATGACCAGGCGTTTCCCAGTTGCCCATGTTTTGTGTGTCCTGCCGAGGGCACAAACCTGCGACAGCATTTCCGCAGGTCAACCGGATTTCCCGATCCGCGCTCAGCTTGCAAATCATCAGTATGACCGAATATATGCAGGTCAAGCAGTTGCCCTGGTTCGAGACTCTAGGAAACATAAAACAAGGGCAACTGGACCCGCAATTCACCGGAATTCAGCTGTGGGACGCGGTGGTGAAGGAGATCTGCGCCGCGATCCGATCCTGCACATACCGTTCCGGTTCGCGGTTGACGATTCGACCTCGACACCGGGTTGCGCGCCCGGATCGCGAAAGGCGATGTCCTGCTCGTCTCATTGGCCGCCGAGATGCTGCGAGACCCACGACCTGTTATGTGGCCGATTTCGGATGGCTTTCGAACTCCGCCGCGATGGGATGCCGGCGAAGTAGCACCAGTGCGCTGAAGAGTACTGCGAGGGCGCTGAACGAGGCAGCGAGAACGGTAAAGGATGCCGATCCCAGTTCAGTCATTCCGAGTAGAAAGGTGCCTGCCGCGGTGCCGGCATACAGCGCCGAGTTGTTCCAGGAGACCGCGGGAGCGCGGCGGTCGCCCATTGCCGCGGTGAGGTGCTCTTGGCTGGTACTGACGAAGGCAGCCCCGGCTGCGAAGGTGACAATCCATCCGGCGATGCCGATCCACGCGATGCCCGAGCTTGTGGCCGCCACCAGGCCCAACGTCATCATCGACCCGTAACCGACGTTCAATACGAACTGGCTCCGGCCTGATCGGTGGAAGCTGTCGACGAGACGCCCCGCCAGCAGCGCGGGTGAGGTTCGCCGGTGAGATGTGCGACGGCGGTGGCGACTTCGGTGATGGTGGCGGTGGTGTAGATGCCGGTGACTCCCCCACCTGTTTGGCTGTGGCGGGCGAATTCGCGGGCGACGGCGGTGCCGTAGTGGCGCTCGACCCAGGTGATGGTGGTGTGGCGTAGCCAGTGGATGGAGATTCCGTGGGTGAGCACCCAGGGCAGGTGTTTGCCGAGGCGTTCGAACAGGTGGTTGTAGCGGCGGCGGGTGATCGGTGTGCCGTTCCGCGCGCGCAGCAGTGGGCCGGACGCGGGCGCACCGCGTTGTTCGGCGTGGCGGCACAGGGCCTGCATGAGCGTCGGTGAGATCGGTTGCCACAACTGCGTTCCGCCTTTCTCCCGCAGGAGGATCACCGATTGCACCGGGTCGAGATCCTGCGGTCGTAGGGCCAGCGCCCCGGCGCGGCGGCAGGCGGTTTCGGTGTGCAGGCGCAGGATCAGGCTGTCCAGCTCCGGGTCGTTGCCGGTGGTGGCGGCGACTTCGACGAGTTGCGCCAGCAGGTCGGTCGGCAGGGCGCGGCGGTTGGAGCGGGTGCGTTTGGGTTTGGTCAGGCGGGCGGCAGGGTTGTCGCGGGGGTCGATGAGTCGGCTGTCTTCAGCGTGCCTGTACAGCTTGCGCAGGGCGTCGATGACGTGGCGGACGACTTCGCTGCCGCCGCGATCGGAACGCCGGATCACCCGGGCGGCCTGGATCTGTTCACACAGCACCTGCAGATCCGCGGGGGTGGGTTCGTCGAGTCGCCGCTCACCCCAGCCGGGTTGAATCAGGATCTTGTTCCAGTACGTGCAGTAGTGCTCACGGGTACGGCCCGCGGGCATCCGGTCGATCGCGGCGGGGATGAACTCGGCGAAGGTCGGTGCGAGACGCGCGGTCTCGGCCGGCGCTGCGGTGCCGAGGTCGGCGGCGGTGAGACCGAAGCGTTCCATCATCATCTGGACCGCGGCGATATCGGCTTGGGTTCCGGTGGTCATTCGGGTGCTCCTTCGGCAAAGCGGCGAGCGAGGATGTCGTCGAGAACCGCGGCGGGATACACGACCAGCAGTGCCTGGTCGGGGTCGGCAGCGAGCAGCACACGGTCATGGATCCGGATGCCCGCGCAATGCCTGACAGCGGCGGGCAGGGAGAGGTGGCCGTACTTGGTGATGCCGCGGCGGCCGCGGCCGGGGCGAGTGATCAAAACCAGTCCCCCGGTGACCCGCCACGACAGCAGATCTCCGGGATGCCAGTCGAGGGCTCCGACAATGGCTTTGTCGACGACACGTCCGTTGGTGTCGACGGGCCGGATGCTGTGCACGGCCCTCGACCGCACGGGTTCCTCGACATTCGCCATCGGCAGAGCAGGACCCGCAGCCAGACTGCCGGAGCCGCCGATCAGGGGCGCACCCGTGTACGAAGGAAACAACGGCGCCAGTGTGTCACTGGTCACAATTTTCACCCCCGCCCGGGGTGAAACCGCAGGTCACGGCGGTGACGGGAAAATGGGTGTCCAGGCAGTGCACGGACACGGTTTTTAGGGCACAAATGCAGCAAAAAAGTGTCCGGAGGGGGACACAGCGGCTATCCACAGAGATCGACCTGCGGAAACGCTGACGTATCTGGGATTGGTTGCTCGTGGCGCCGGCTGGCCGCGCGGAGGTTAGCGCCAACCCCCATTGCTCACTGGAAGACTCTGCGGCGCGCATGTCAGCAGGGGTCTCCGGGTCGGGCTGACAGGATGAGAATTTACGACCACTTGACCCCAGCTGACATCTACTGGCATTTGCGCACGTCAGGCACACCGCGAATCTATGGCTGCTGCTTTCAATGTGCTGGCCGTGCGCCAGCGCTGACTGCGTGTGGTCCCAATGTGGTCCCAATATGGTCCCAGTACGTCTCGGATCCGAGGGTTCAAGCCGCTCCGGCGGGATCGCAAGCCTGGATGCGTGGAGGGGGTGACCCGAACTCAATATGGATTGACCTACCGTCGGCGTCGCCGTCACCGGCTTCGTGCACGACAGTACAGCGCACTTCGCCCTGTTGATCTCACCGCAACAGGGCGAAATGCGTTCGTAGATCGCCGCGCATCCCCCGCAGATGATGAATCAGCTACCGCGGAACGGAGATTCAAGCTAATCTCGCATCCGCGGGTGTCGATCGGCACCCGCGGATGAACGGAGAAACTATGACGATGTCCATGCCGACGGCGGTGGTGGAAGGTGTCACCCTGCCTGCTATGCCCTTCCGCCCAACGGCAGTGGTGGGGACGATCGGTCTGCCGACCCTGCTGGGAATGGTGCACTCACCGAAGCGTGAGGAGGATCCCCGCGCGATGAAGTACCAGGATGGTGCGACCCGCCGACACGCTGAGATCCGCGCCCTGGTGCAGCGCATGATCAAGTCGACGCAGAAGGGCAAGAACGTTCCCGAGTACGCCCAGTACATCGCGGCGGGCATCAACGGGGAGTACGGCGACGGCTGGTCGACGCCTCCGGTTACGTTGTGGATCCCTGATGACCCTGATGACGACGGAGACGCAGTGCTCGTCGGCGAGGAGCTCGTCAAGGGTTCGGGAATATGCAACATCACGATTCCCAGTGGCACTCCGGTGGTCGCCATCGACGGCGAGACACAGGTTACGGCGCTGCACGACGTCAACGACGCGCCCGAAAAGTTCGGGTTGACCTTCAAGAAGCTGCGGGATGTACGGATTCCGTTCGAGCTCTATTGGAACCTGTCGGTGGAAGATGCTCGGCAGATCTTCTATGACCGGAACGTCAAAGGCGTTCCGGTGGCCAAGAACCTGGCGATGAGCATGGATCAGCGCGACTACGCTACCCAGCTCGCTCACCGTATCGCAGAGAAGCTCTTCGTCACTCACGAGGGCAAACGCGTGCAGTTCTCTACCCTGGTCCAGGCGCGTAAACGTCAGTTGGGGAAGTCCGATCCCGAAGTCATCACCTTGTCGGGATTGCGCGCTCTCGTCGTTACTACTTTGCTGGGGCGCAGTGGTATCCAGAAGTCTTCGGCAAGTGTTGATGAAGGCGACCTGCCTGCGGGGGTTACGGAGGAGGAAGCCGCGGATGCCGTGGTCGGTCTGCTAACGGCGGTCCTTGACGACCTCTTTCCGTACTTCGCCGACCGCAGCGCTGTCTCGACGCCTGCCGTGCTCGCTGGGCTTGGGGTGGCCGGTCATCAGGCCCTGCCTTGGGCTGACAATGGAGCCCAAATCACCTCCCACCAGTTTCGCGAGCTGCTCGCCGACATCAAGTGGGACCGTAAGGCGACCTACTGGGACGGGATCGCGGGCAAGGCCACCGGTAAAGAAGATGGCATCAGCTTCGCCGGTGGTGTGAAGGATTCCGGCGGCCGGGTTGCCGAAGCAATCCTTTATCCCGACACCCAAATGGGCCGCAAGATTCGGGACAAACGGGCCTGAGACCATTCAGCTTTTAAGGAGAGGGTGGTCGAAGCCACTGGATCTGGCTTCGACCACCCTTTCCTGCACTGTACACAGGTGTCGATGTATTACCCGCTATCGCACCGGGGAGGCAAGACCGTCGAGAAGGGTGGTGGGAGATTCGTCCGGATCTGTCAGAAGCCGGTGTTGTGGAGGTGCCGCCGAGCGGGCTCGTTCTCGCTGGATTATCGGATGTCGGGCTGACCGGACTGGTCTTTGGCCACATGACCCCCAGCTCTAGTTCTGCCCCAATTTCGCACGTCAATCGCGACTTTCCGAAATGCGTGCGAAGCGCGAGACGAATGGTCGTGTGTTGCTGCGCACGACGTGCGGCCCCAGATTCATCACGCTGACCTGGGCTGCCGCAAGGCGAGCTACCCGGCCCGATCTTCCGCCACCTACCGGTGACACACCGCTGCGTCCTTCATGCGGGGCCACAGCCAGGCGTCGGCTGCCCGTGGTATCGGCGAAAGTCAGAGCGATCCACGAACCGATAGTCCTTCTACTTGCTCCGTCGGGGAGGAGGTCGACGCATGTACGCCGGCAGCGCCCCAGTCGCGGAGTCGATATCCCAGTCCCACGGATTGAACGGTGCTGAGGATGGTGGCGGCTCGGTCTCCTCGTCGAGGTCCACCACCTGCGCTGGGGCGACCACCGTGTCCCTGGGAATGTCGAGGTCTTTGGCTGTGTGGACGGCGGAACGGCTGTGTTGGTCGTCGTTGGGGTATTCGTCGAACAATCGGCCAGGGACCCGCCGGACGATGCGGGTCGATACTGGGCCCTGTCGGCCGAAACGCGACTCCACCACGACTCGGGCGTATTCGGCGGCTTCCCGGTCCGCGTGCAGCGAGACGTGCAGGATATCGCCGAGCTCTCCAGCTGCTACCAGCACGTACTGCGAGGACTGGTCATCGGCGCGGGCGAGGTTGGCGCGCTGTTCGAGTGAGCCCCCAGGAGTGCAGCCGAGCCGGTCGACGATCTCTGCATACGAGGTGCTCAACCCGAGGATTACGATTCTGTCGCTGATATCGGCATCACTCATCCGGAGTGCCGCAGACAACTCGGCCATACCGACACCGGGTTCCAGGCTTCGTCGTAACCAGCCCCTCCCCCTCCACACCGCGGTGGGTGCTGCCGCCCAGACGGTGCGGACGTGAGCGTCGGCGTTCTCGTCCCAGTACGGCAGCTCGGCCTCCGCGTGTTTGCGGCGGGCTATGGTTTCCCAGTCATGGTCTGGTTCGATCTCGATCCGGTCTTGAAGCCGTTGCCATGCCTTACGCCGGCGCCCGCCGTCCTCGTTCTCGATCAGAATAGAGGCGCGGTTCTGCACCGCCGACACTGTGCGGCCCACCACCCGCGCGATTTCGGCCCACGTCTGACCACGCTGCAAGCCCTCGATGATGATCCGATAGTCGTACGCGGTCCACCGCGCCCCCTGCATCGGCCACGGATATCCACTGTCGATGTCCATCCCGGCGCCCTCCCGCCTCGATTACTCAACACCATCAACCAGGATAGGGACCGATTCCGAAAATCGTGTTCATTCAGAACATATCTGCCCCAACGAGTTTCAATGGCCCACAGCCGATGGCGTTGCTCGGACAGAGTCTCCGTGGGAAGAACAGGCGATCACAGCGACACCCTGCCAGGCGTGGTCGGCGCTCTCCATCAGAAGCATCCAGGGGCAAGCACCTGTCGCGGCGGGTGCAGCCACCACCAACACTTACAGGCGGTTCATGAAGTTGGAGTGATTCAGCGCCACCCTGGCCCGGGAATGGGCCTACATCCGCGAATACAACTCCGAACAGGCACGCCGCGTCACGCTGGTCGTCTTCCTCAACAACTACAACCACCACCAGCGGCCCCACGCCGACATCGGCCACCGAATACCCAGGAGCCGAGTCCCACGCTCCAGCTACCGGCTCACCGGCTCTAGCCCCACAATCGCGGCAACCCACACCCGCACAAGGATCCCGACCAGCTGGCCCTCGACCTCGACGCCGTGGAACCAACGTCGTGAGACATCACACCAAGCACCGCAGCCGGCCTCCAAACCGACGCAGACCAACTAGCCAAGGCGCAAGCCGCGGACCAGAAAACCGGGAGCGTTGACCTCGTGCCGCCCCGGCATCTGTGGCTCGATCATGGAACCGACGATGTCGGCCTCCTCGGACTGACTGCACGGCTCCGTGCCCGCAGATAACCACACTTGACGACCGCTACTCAAAGTTAGTGGGCCACCTACAATTCGATCGACTTCAAGGTTCACGCCGGGCTCAGTCATCCAGATGTAGGCGATAGTAATTTTGTCCCAACTATCTTGGGCAGCTATATGATTGTCTCTAGGATCCAGTGCACCGGGCAGGTAGGACGATCGCAACGGCGCAACTACGAACGCCATCCGTTTGCCCCCTTCGAATGGCACAGGATCGAACTCCCACATACTGCGCCCGATCTTCGGGTCGATAATTGGCGTTGTCGACTGGGCATTCTCGCTAGTTTGGGCAATACGCCATGCAGTGTCTCCATGTAAGGATGCCTTCCAGATCGAGCCGACATTAGCCGCTGCGATATAGGTGTCTTCTTTACTGACCCACAGTCTCCAAGATCCAGCAGTCCATCCCGCATGCTCGCCTTCGCGGATGGTGAATGCGAAACGAACCTTCTGTTTATTCGACATTAATCGTCCTGACAATTATCTAGAATGGTTCTGGGGTCAGATAGCCAGCCACGTTCGGCAAACTATATCCAATCTCATCAAAAGCGATTGACTTAGCTAGAGCAGCGCGGACCTTCGATCTGAGTGTGAAATCATCGCGACAAAGCTCGACTAATCCTTCTCGGATGACTTTAACCCCTCCATCGCGCTCACTTCCGTCCAAGCTCCAATCAAGAAAAACTTCGAAGAGCGCTTGATCGTCGAGATCAGCAGGAGAAGGCGGTAAGAGTTCACCAAGCTTTTCACGAAGCTCAGCAATGACCGAGTCGACCGTCACAGCAGTACTCGTATTGGTTGGAATTTTTCCTTTTTCAGAGAAATCTGCAAGCATATGGATTGCGCGGTTTGCAATTGACTCCGAGCCCGAAGCGCCGAGCCCATCGAGAAACGCCCGCGTCGCCCCAGAGGAATTATCGGACAATAAGGCTTCTACCTCAAGCCAGACTTTCGCTCTGATTTCACCGTCACGTTCCATATGCGGAGCCAGGATCTCAGCAAGCCGTGTGATGTGAGCCCCGATTGGACCAGTTAACAAGCGAAGCGAGGCAAGTACTAGCTCCTGTTGAAATCTTGGCGTATTCGCGGCGAACCCATCCTGCAGAGCGTCCATAGCAAGAACCGCCCCTGGCATTACCAACCGGCTTGCCGCGTTGCTGTGGTCAACGGCGACGAGTCGACTCAGCACCGCGTCTCTTAACTGGAGCCGCTCGGAAAAGATGTAACCGGCGGCTAGGAGCCACGTGTGACGCCAGTGGACAGAGGGGACAAGTATCTCAAGATTGTCGGCGGCGTCCTCTCCGCCCATCAGGCACCGGGCTGCAAAGAATTCCGTGAGGCTTCTAAGTTCGAATGAGAGGCCGTCCATTCTCGGCACCAAGAGAACCAGCCGCTGCCGCGCAAGATGCATGATCTTTTGAATCAGAGGCTTGAGGTCCGATTCGCGATACCCCTCGGATCCCAAAATTTCGCGTGCGATTAGTTCAAGATCTTCCGTTGGAAGTATCGAGTCTGCAGTGCCAGCCCGCTCGGCACGAGCATGGATTACGAGGCCGCACCGCTCGTGAAGCTGATCAAATTGCTGACGGTAAGCCTCAAGTACATCGCCTATTCCGTCGGGCTTATTCGATTCACGCGCATAGATAACGTCGTAGTAGCTCTTGAAAAGCGAATATCTACTCGCAGGCGCCTGACGACGCTGTTCGAGCAGGAGGCTCAAGATCGTAACCTGAAGTGGCGACGTCATTAGGCGCGCGGTATCTTCATTCTTTGAAGCTGCCTCTAGTCGCTGAAGGGTTGTTTCTTGCCGGTCAGGATCGTCTATGAATCTAGAAGCCAGCAGCCTTGAGGCATAATTCAGCGCATCCCTTGGCTTCAAAGGAGTCAGATGGAGCTCCTCGTAGGAGATGTCCGGGTCGTGCTCGAACCCTATAGGCCGTGATGTACAGACCGTCATAACGTCTGCTCTAATCATCGCCATTTCTGTAAGGAATTCTGCTATCCGGGCGGATACCTCTTCACGATTTGTAGCCGACGCTACCTCATCCATGCCGTCTAGAACCAAGAGCAGAGGCCACGCGGATAGCAGACGCTTGACCTCTGGGACGCTTATCGGTTCCGACCCACGCGAATTTATCAACTCGACAATGTGCTTCAAAAGTGTCAGATCTTTAGATCTGCTGATAGCGTCGGCAAAAATGCTCAGCACAACGCGGACCGGAAGTCGATGCAGGGATGGGTGGGGTAGGTTGGCTGCGTCAAATGATTTCCTGATCTGAGTTGCGCGGTCCGCATCGTGCAGTGCAACGCGGCCGGCTGCCTCCTCCTGCACGAGTGCAATTCGATATAGCTGGCACAGCAACCTTGAAAGGGTCGACTTGCCCGACCCGGGCCCGCCAAGTACCACAATGCGATCTCGCGCCGAAGGCTTCAGCGAAGGTGATAAAACCTGGTCACCCCGTTCCACAAGTGACTGCAGTGCCAGAGCCGTAGCCCGGTTGCGGACTCCGGAGGACGGCAGATCAACAGCGACTTCAGCCAGCGCCAATGGGGAATTCGCTCGGTCGCCAGACTCCCCGAGCTCCACTGAGGCATCGGCCTTGAGCGCGCGAGTAACATGCCCGATCCATGCGTGCGCCACACGCTCGTCGCTCGCGCTGACTTGCTCGTACAGACGGGAGATGACATCACCAGTTAGCACCAAATCCGCATAACTGCGTCGAACCTCTCCGTTGTTATCGAGCAGACGGTACAAGTAATCGGCATGCCACACGGCGTAGTCTTTGAAATCAGGCATACCAATCATTCGGAAGTTACCTGATCCTAAAGGTTCCTCTTTGGTGAGGTCCCGGTAATATGCAAACAATCGTTCCAGGCGGTCCAGCCCTCCAGCCTCCGCTACTGAAGTGAGCGTTACGTTTGTAACGATAATGAAGTATTCAGGCTTTCGGAGAGACCGCTTCTTCTTCGGATTGATCCATGCGTCGAGCTCAGCGGTGACTTGGTCGAAGAACCAGGCTTGATCTGCTGCGGTGGCAGACAGACGCTCCTTGTACTTCGCCTGAATTACACCGTAACCATCCCACTCGCCCTTCCCCTCCAGATGAATTTTGCCCCTGAAGGTTGCCTCACGGCCACCGTCTGGGCCAGCCCCAAAAACGTCCACTCCGGGGCCGATGTGGCCTAGCGCGAGCGCCTGCACCATGTGCTCGAACCGATTACTGCCGAGTCGGGTGAGGTCATAGTTCATGGCTGGCAAATCTAGTACCAGCGTGACCATTTGACGAACCGCTTCCCTTCAGATTCCAAGATCTGCCGCCGGGGGCTCGGCTTGCTCCACCGGCCAGCGCTGAAGTCATGTTGAGCCCGATTCCAGGTCGTCTCGCCCGCTTCCTGCATGTAGCGCCCCACCGCTCGGCCACCCTGGTGCTGGCCCCGGCAATTATCAGGAAGGTCCCGAGGCTGTCCCGAGGACGAAGACCCACCGTCGCGGCTTGTCCTCCATATCGCTGCAGGGGGACGAGACAAGAGGGGTCGTAGAAACGGGGTCCAAGTTTGAGGCCGGCCACAAGGGCGGAAGGCCACCACAAACCGGAGCAGGCAAGAGAGTCTGGCATCCGCGGCAACGCCCCAGATGTCGACGGAAGGTCATCTCCCGAACCTGCAGACTGCGTAGCGGAAGAGTACGGACAGGGACGTGCGGACAGCAGTCCATACGGATCTGTCCGTACCTATTTCACCCGGCGAACAGCGGCTTTACCCACCTGCCTGCCCGCCTCATCCCACGAACACTAAACACACCCTGCGGGCGCGTTTAGTGTTCGTGGGAAATCGGCGGGCAGACAGGTGTTGGTAGGTCTGGTCATAGGACTAACAACTACGAGGGGGCGAGACCAGCGAGATCGGCACGGGGAGAGTTGGCAACCGAGCTGGGTTGGGACCGAAGTGTGGCGAATTCGGTTGGGTGGTATCGACCGGCATCGGGGATTCTCTGGGTACGGCTTCCCGTCACCGGGACTCCCGGACTACCGCGTACACACGAATAGCTGACGCCATTACGGGATAGCTTCCCATCCTGTCCACGGCCGCGATCCACGATGTCCGCGGAGGCAATCCAGTCTGTGTTGCGCCTGCTCGGTGAGTTCGGGTTGATTACCTGCAGCTTGGGCAGCCATACAGGTCATACGCATCTCTCGAATGTCTCGCAGCAGCGTAAATCCCACCCAGGTGGTGACGTCGTAACCATAGGCCCGGGCGAACTCATCGTTCAGATCGCGGTCGATCCAGCCGAATGAACTGTGCTTGATCGCGGTTGAGGTCAGGTCCCATTCGGGTGGCCCGACGGATGCGCGTTCCAGGTCGAGGAACAGGGTGGTGCCGGTGTTCGTCGTGACGACATTGCCTTCCCAGGCGTCCCCGTGGATAGGGGCCCACGCCAGTCCTTCTGGGCGGTGCTTCCAACGGTCGCGGAGTTCAGTGAGGTGGTGGCGCATCCATTCGCGGTCGTTGACGCTCAGGGTGTGCGCGGCGTCGATACGCTGGTCGAGTCGGACGAACGGGTCCACTTGCGTCAGGATGGGTGGGGCTTCGAGTTTGTGGAGTGCGCGCAGGGCGCCGGCGATTTCTGTCACGGTACCGCCGCGGTGTTCGGGTAGTTCTGCCCAGAAGGTCACGGGATGGCCGTCGACCATGACGAAAGTGGTGGGTATGTCGGCTGGTTCGACTGCCGGCACGTTGCTGGCGCGCAGCCATTCGGCGATCCGCAGCTCGCGTTCGGCGGCTGATCGCTGGCCGGGCTTGGCGATGCGAGCGACGATCTGGTGCGCCGGCAGTCGGTAGATGCCGTTTTCCGCCACTTTGATCGGGGTGAGGCCGGTCGGATCCAGCCCTACGACCTCGCAGGCGGCGCGGGCGATCTCGTCGAGGGGGCGACCGTTCACTCGGCGGGAACCTGGTCGAAAGCCCGTCCCGCGTGCCGAGCGTATGAGCGCAGCTCGTGGACGTCCTCGGCTGCGCGCATGGATTTCAGGCCCGCGGCGCGGGCGATCGCGATGGATCCGATCTCGGCTGCTTCGTCCGGGTCGCCCGTGGACATCGTGAGGGAGGCGAGTTTGATCATTGAGATCGTACGGGAGCGTTCGGCATCTGAGGTGTGGTCGGCTACGGCGGTTCCGAGACGCCGGCGGGCTTCGCTGCCGAATTTCCCGAGGACGGCTATATCGAACAGCGCATGTCCGGTGTCACCTGCGTGCTGGGCGGTGTCGTAGTAGTTCATCCAGGTCGGGTCCTCGGCTGGCCGCGAGCGGCTGAACTGGTCGTCGGCACGTCCTACCGCGGTGGTGACGGCTTGCACGTCTCCGAGTTTGCCGTGGGCGCGGGCCTGCGTGGTGTAGAGCATCGCGCGCTCGGTGGCGGTAAGGCGGTCGGAGTACAGGAATGCCTTCTGGGTCAGGCGTAGTCCGTCTTTCGGTTTGCCGGTCCAGATGCGGTGGCGGGCCATCGAGGAGAGGATTTTCGCGCGCAACTGCCAGGCGTCGGCTTCTTCGGCGCATTTCAGCGCCAGGTCGAACATGTCGGCGGCGTCGCTGTGTGCGCAGGCGTCGAAAGCCATGAACCCTGCTGTGTGGCTGAGGGCGCCGACGGCGGAATACAGGTCGTTGCGATGCTTGGGAGCGCAACCGGCCCGCAGGTAGGACACGGCGACGCGGAGCTGGGCGGCGACCACATCGCGTACGAGCCCGCCGCCGTAGAGGGCGTCCCAGCCGGCGAACAGATCGGAGGCGGCGCGCAACTGCTCGATCTCGGCCGTCCCGACACGGGCCGGTATTTCGGTGAGTCGGGTGTCGTTGAGCATCTGGAGGAGGCTGTGAGGCGATGCCGCAGCCGTCGCCGTCACGGCTGCCGCGGCCCGCAGGAAATCGTTGCGGTTCACTTCGTCGAGCGTAGACCCGGCAGGCATTTTGAACCACAACAGCTCAGCGGGGATACGGAGCACCTGTGCCCAGCGGATCAGCTTGGTCAGCAGTTCGGGAGCGGGACCTGTTTCGATTCGAGACAATTGCGCCTGGGTGAGGTCGAGCCAATACGCCACCCGTTTCTGCGCGATCGGTTGCCCTCCATGGATCGGGTGGGTGCGATATGCGTAGATGACCCTGCCCATGTGCCAGCTGGAAAGCGCGGCGAGCATGTGCTCGCTCCACCAGAAGTGCGCCGGCATATCCAGCGGCTCGTCTGCGATCGAAGGTGTACAGGCCCCGCACCATGCTGCCGGGTTGTAGCGGCTGAGGTGTCCGCCGCAGTGAACGCAGTAGCGGTCTTCGAATTTCCGCGTCTTCATCCCCACTCCAACAACGTCGCCCCACACTGTTTCCGCCGACGTTATCACCATGCGGCGCAGCGGATATGCGCCCGACGTATACCCGGAATGCAATTCGTGTGTAGTCATTCCCGGCCCCCTCACGCGATCGTCGTCTCGTCCGGAAATCGAATCTGGAAAGGGGCAAAATGACGTTATCAATCGTGGTTCCCATCCTCGGGCCACCCGCCGCCGGTAAGACAACCCTCACCCTCGCGCTCGAGGCCGATCCGCGCCGTCGGGTCTTCCGGCTGCGCGAGCACGTCCCCGCCGAAGCGCTTGCGGCAACGGCCTCAGCGGCCAACCGAGTCGGCTGGATCGACAACAGCATCGTCAGGCCGGCGATTCACAACTACCTCGAGCAGGTGTGTGCCGACGACCTCGTCGACACCGTTCTCCTGGACAACTTCCCAGGGACAGCGGAACAGGTGTCGATGTTGATCGACAGCGTCGGCGCGGTAGCCCCGCAGTGCGTGGTCGAACCGCTCGAGCTGGCCGTCGACGAGCGAACCCGTAGGAGCAGGGCAAAGAATCGGAGGGTTTGTTATCACTGCGAGAAGGACCCGATCGCCGATCCGCGCCTGCCCGCCACCGCGGCTGCGCAAAGCGCGTGGACGTGTGGTCGGTGCGGGGGCCAACTGCACCCGAGGCGCGGAGACGCGCCGTCGTTGTTCGCCGCGCGAAGCCGTCGCCACCAGAGCGCTACCGACGCAATCCGTGCGGCGTTCATCAGCGCCGGATATCCCGTCACCACCCTCGACGCCAACCCGACACCCGACACGATGGCCGACCGCGTTGAACCGATGCTGATCAGCAGGAGACGAACCGCATGACTACCGTTCCACTGCCGATGCCGAAGGCCGAGACCGACAGCTACGGTCACGCGCGCATGCCGCGGGGCTTTACCGCGCCCGAACCCGACCGCGTGGACCGGGTGGCCTACGGCCGGTACCGCAACGTCTACCTGTACATCACCGAGGCATGCCAGCTTCGCTGCGAGCACTGCTACATGGGCGAACGCCTCGAGCGGGCGCTGAAAATGAACCCGCAGCAGATCATCGACACGCTCACGGTGTGGCGGAAGATGGGCGGCGACAAGCTCACCGTCCTCGGAGGCGAGCCCACGCTGCACCCGTTCTATGTCGACTCCATCAAGATCGCTAGGCCGCGTTTCATAAGCTGTGGCCGGATAACCACAGGTTGATCGCGGCGACGCGGACCGTGGCCAGGTAGCGGACAGCGAGTTTGTCGTAGC